>NZ_JBFAYA010000009.1:0-280114 GCF_040681095.1 Streptomyces sp. NPDC051909
GAGATCATCGCCTCCTCCCCCGACCTCGGCCTCGGCCTCGGCCAGCTCCTGGAGAACGGCCGCAACAACTTCGACATGCCCGGCATCTTCCTCGCCATCATCCTGATCCTGCTCGTCGGCGTCGCCATCGACCTGCTGATCTTCAGCCCCCTGGAGCGCGCGGTACTGCGCCGCCGCGGACTGCTGGTCAAGGGCTGAACCTTCCATCAGAGGCCTCGTCCCGGCGTCCGGACACCGATGCACCCGCCCCGACGGGCTCCTGCGCGCCCCTCCGAGGGCCTCGTTCCGGCCCATGGTCCGTTCCGCCTGCCCTCCGACACCGCTTGAAGGCTCTTCCGACCTCAGGGCACGGGACAGGGAACCGCGCGCAACCCCACCACCCACTGCACCAGGAGGAGACGCATGAGCGTCCATGACATCCCCGACGCCCACACCAGCACCAGCACCGCGGGCGTGCCCGATCCGAAGGACTTCGCCGAGGAATGGGAGGAATGGCACCGGGCCAAGGACGCCCGGCTCGCCTCGGAGCACGGCTTCCTCGCGGTCACCGGTCTGCACTGGCTCTCCGCCGAGCCCCAGAGCCTCCCCGGCGTACCGGGGACCTGGTCGACCGGACCCGAAGGGGTCACCGTGGAGCTCGACGAGGGGACGGAACTCGTCGTCGACGGCGTGGTGGTACGCGGACGGCACCTCTTCGGCGTCATCCCGGAGCGCGGCGGCATCGATGCCGCCTGGGGCGACACGGTGATCGAGGTCGCCAAGCGCGGCGGCCACGACATCGTCCGGCCGCGGCACCCCGACCACCCGCTGCGGGTCGCGTTCACCGGCACGCCCGCGTACGCGCCCGACCCGCGCTGGGCGGTCACGGGCCGCTACGAAGCCTTCGACGAGCCGCGGCCGACCACGGTCGGCGCCTCCGTCGAAGGGCTTCGACACGTGTACGACGCTCCGGGCCGCGTCGTCTTCCACGTGGACGGGCAGGAGCTGAGCCTCACCGCGTTCAACGGGCAGGCGCCGGGGAGCCTCACGGTGCTGTTCACCGACGGGACCTCGGGCGTCACCACGTACGCGGCCAACCGGCAGCTCGGGGTGGCCGCGCCCGGGCCCGACGGCACGGTGGTGCTCGACTTCAACCGCGCCACCAACCTGCCCTGCGCCTATACCGACTTCGCGACCTGCCCGCTGCCGCCGGCCGAGAACCGGCTGCCCGTCGCGATCGAGGCCGGCGAGAAGATCCCGCACGAGCGCGGCCCGGTCGCCTAGCCGAGCCTGCGGGCGGCGGCAGGTCGGATTGTTGCCGTGGCATGGCGGCCTCATGGCAACCCCGTGACCATACCGTCCGCCTCCCGACGGAACCGCTCGGCGACGCCTAGCATCCGGTGACGGCCCCGTGCTGGTGGTGCGGGGCCGTCACCCATCTCTGCCGAAGGCAGGTCCCACATGAGCATTTCCAGCATCCTCAGTGTCGATGAGGCAGAGCCACGGCTGGCCGCGCTGAACGTGGTCGACGTCCGTACCCCCGGCGAGTTCGCCTCCGGTCACGTGCCGGGCGCCGTCAACGTTCCCCTGGAGCGCGTCGAGGGCAGCCTGGCGGAGCTGCGGAGCGCCGCCGAGAGCGGACCGCTGCTCCTGGTGTGCGCCTCCGGCGCCCGCTCCGAGAAGGGCGTCGCGGTCCTCGCCTCCCACGGGATCGCGGCGGCCGGCCTCACCGGCGGCACCCGCGCCTGGGTCGCCGCGGGCCACCGGCTCGAACACCCGCCCGGTCCCGTACGCGCCGTCTGGGGGATGGAGCGACAGGTGCGCTTCACCGCCGGTGTCCTGGTGCTGCTCGGCCTGGCTCTCGGGCTGCTCCTGCATCCGGCGTTCCAGCTGCTGTCGGCGGGTATCGCCGGGGGCCTGGTGTTCTCGGCGCTCACCGACACCTGCGGCATGGCAGTGGTCCTCGGCCGGCTTCCCTTCAACCGCCGTCCCGCGAGCCCAGGGGCACGGCCGGGGAACGGAACCGGCTGAGCAGAGCCGTGAGGAGGACGGCCGTCAGGGTGCCCGCGACGACGCCGCTGCCCAGGATCGTACGGGCCCAGCCGGGGAACCCCGCGTACAGGTCCGGGCTGAGGAGCGGCAGCAGTCCCACGGTGAGCGCGAGCGCGGCAGTCAGCGAGCCCGTGCCCGTACCGGACAGGTCGGCCCGACGGAGCATCTCGACGCCCATCACCGCGATCACGGCATAGACGACGAGGGCGGAGCCGCCCACGACGGCCTCGGGGATGCCTGCCAGCGCCCGGGACACGGGCGTGGCCAGGCCGAGGGCGATCAGGAGCGCTCCGGCCCCGGCGGTCACGAAGCGGCTGCGGACTCCGGTGAGCCGGCCGATGCCGATGTTCTCGGCGCTGGTCACCATCAGGGACGTACCGAAGAGCCCGCCGGCCAGGGAGACCAGGGCGTCGGCGCGGGCGACGCGCGGAACGTCCCGTTGGGGAGCGGGAGATCGGCCGACGGTCTCGCTGTTGAGGACGGTCTGTCCGGTGATCTCGGCCAGCGTGGCGAGGCTGAACACAAGCAGCGGAAGGGCGGCCACCAGGTCGAACCGTGGCGTCCCGAAGGGCAGGAACGCGGGCAGTGCGAAACCGCTCCCGGCCGCGGGGGCGAAGGACCCGAGCCCGGTGGTCACCGCCACGACGGTGCCCACCGCCATCCCGATGAGGACGGCCGTCTGACGCCAGACGCCGCGCAGGAGCACGTACGCGGCCACGGTGGTGGCGACCGTGAGCGCGGCCAGGAGCACGGCGCGCGGCGCGCCCGTGCCGTCCGGGCCGGTGACGAGCCGGGCGGCGACCCGGATCATCGCGATCCCGATGAGAAGCACGGTCACGCCCATGACAAGGGGCGGGAAGAGCCGTACGACACGGGCGTACAGCGGCAGTACGGCCAGGAGCAGCGCCGCCGCCAGGAGGACGGAGCCGGCGGCGGTCGGCGCCCCGTGTTCCTGGGCGATCTGGAGGAAGAGCGCGGTCGCGGCGCCGCCGGGCAGCATGACGAAAGGGAGGCGGCCGCCGATCCGCCAGACTCCGAGGGACTGGAGCAGGGCGCCCGCTCCGCACAGCAGGAGGACGGCGCTGAGCAGCGAGGCCGTCGCGCCGGGCGGCAGCTTCAGGGTGCCGGCGACCAGGAAGACGGTGGAGACCGGGGCGGCGATCATCGCCAGGACGTGCTGGGCCGACAGCGGCACGAGTCGCCGCAACGGCACCCTGGCGTCGACGGCTTCGGGGGCCTGGCCGACCGTAGCGGTGTGGGTGGTCGTCATGCCGTCGCCTCCAGCCACGGGATGTCGGCGGCGGCGTAACGGTAGGCGCGGAAGACGGCGTTGGGCTGGGACGGGAACAGGCCCCGGACCTCGCTCTCGGCGTAGCCGGCGAAGTACGGGACGACGTACTCCCAGCACAGATAGCCGTCCTTCGTCACCTCGAACAGCCGCCCGGACGGGGAGTCGGTGACAAGGGTGTTTCCGTTCGGCAGGCGCTGCGCGGAGCCCATGAAGGGCGCGAAGAAGAACTCGCGGGCCGGGTCGTGGTACTCCCACATGATGTCCCCGCCGGCCCGGTCGATCTCGACGACGCGGGAGTACGGCACGTCGTGGCCGGGCCGGAAGACGCCGTTGTCGAAGACCAGCAGCCGGCCGTCGTCCAGTTCGGTGGGCGCGTGCTGCTGGCTGACCGTGCCGGGGCGGCTGCGCCAGAGGATCTCGCCCGTGTCGCGGCTGATGACGACGACGGCCGAGACGCTGCGCAGGCTGGCGAGGACGTTGCCGTCCCGCAGAGGCGCGACGCTGTTGATCAGGGGCCAGTGCTCGCGGGCGTACGCCTCGTGCAGCGGGAACTCCTCGCGGTCGAGGTGGTCTGCGGCGCGCCAGGTCCACAGGAGTTCGCCGTCCGGGCCGGCCTCCTTGATGGTGTCGGCCCAGACGACGCCGCCTGCGGCCTCGGAACCGGGCACTCCGCCCCGTACCGCCGCCGCGTCCGCGCCCGTGAGCGGTTCGAGGGCGGTGTAGAGGATGCGGCCGTCGTCCAGGTGATGGGCGTCGTGGTGCTGGAGGGCGTCCCGGTGCTCGCGCAGCACGGTTCCGTCGGGTGCCGCGTGAAGCATGACGCCGCCCCGGTACTTGTGCCACATCGGGAAGAGGGCCTTCTCTCCTGGAAGTACGCCGTTGTAGGCGAGGGTTCCGTCGGCGAGCAGCCGGGCGTGCCTGCCGGGGCGGTAGGGCAGGTCCCAGCGGTGGACGGTTCGGCCGTGGAGGTCGACGAGGTAGACCTCTCCGCTGCCGGTGAGCGGCGTATAGAGGGTGTAGCCGTCGAACACGGCCGTCTCGTCGAGGGCGATGAGGCCGGTGGGGCGTCGGCGGCGTGAGTTCTGGTCGATCGGGGGCATGTCGGAAGCTCCTCGCTTCAAACTTTCTTTGATGAGAACAACCGACTTTGACGGTAGGGGTGTTGTGTGACGGACGTATGTCAGGAGTACGAAACCGTCTCCGTGTTCGCGCCGCGGGCCACGTAAGGTGCCGTCAGGCACCGTCGACCAGGGACAACGGCGCCGCGGGGCGGGGAAGGACGGGACGGATCCGTGGAAGCCGCGAACACACCGCGGGTGGGCGCCGCCGTACGTCGCCGGCGCCGGGCACTCGACCTGACGCTCGCCGAGGTGGCCGGGCGCAGCGGGCTCTCCTCCCCGTTCCTCAGCCAGATCGAGAACGACCGGGCGCGCCCCAGCATGCGGTCGCTCCAGCGGATCGCGGACGCCCTCGGGACCACGGCGGTACAGCTGCTCGCGGCCTCCGACGAGACCCGCACGGTCGACGTGGTCCGCGCAGGCGACGACACCGGCCTCGACCGGGAGGCACGCGTCCGACCCGTGGTGCGCGGCCGCCATCAGCTGCACGGGCTGGAGTTCACCGGCGAGCACGAGGCGGACCGCGAGTTCCGGCACCGCAACGACGAGTTGATGTACGTGGCGGACGGCGCGGTGGAGGTGGAGGCCGACGGGCGGATCCACCGACTGGGCCGCGGAGACACTCTCCTGCTGTCCGGCGGCATCCTCCACCGCTGGCGCACCGCCGAACCGGGCTCGCGGGTCCTGGTGGTCGCGATCGGCGACCATGTGGAGGTTCTGGAGCCCTGACGAGGCGGTGCCACTGCCGGACCGGCGGGCCAGACGCCGCCGCACTGACCGACTGGATCGAGACCATCCGGCGGCCGCCGTCAGGACCTTGCAGAGGCGGGTTTCCGTCGAGTCATGGCATGACGGATCGCTTACCTTGGATCGGGAATGCCCGCAGGCCGGTCGCAGGGCAGAGCCTCGTCCTGGCGGTCGCGCGAGCGTCGCATTGCTCCACCGGGCCTTTCCTGCCGGGCGGAGCACGCGGGGCGGGAGACAACCGAGGGGAATGGGTGGGCGCCGGGCCCCTCACTAAAAAATGTTAGCGCTAACATTCTCCGTGGAGCAAGCCTCTCCAAGGCTGCGTCGGTGAAATCCCCATCAGGCGAAGCGTGTTGTCAGCACTCCGCGCACGGGCCGCTCCGAGGCGGTGGCCGGGGCGCGCACTCCCCTCCCGGCGGCCGGCCCACCTGCGGCGTTCACCGCGTATCGCGGGCTCCTGGTCCGGTCGTCGGCGCATCCGCAGGCGGGCGGAGCGGGCCCGACCGGCCAATGTGAGGTCGTGGCACGGCTGTTGACGGAAGTGGTGGATCGGCACGAGCATCGGTGGTGTTGTCTCCGTGGTGGCGCCGGAACCTGCTCACGCTCTTGGCAATCCCGACGGAGAGGTCCCATGTCCCGATCCCGCTCGTTAGCGTCCCGGCTGCTCGGCATCATCACCGTGCTCGGCCTCGCGCTCGGCCTGAACCTGCAGGCGGCCCCACGGGCCGCTGCCGCGTCGCTGGTCCAGATCACGAACTTCGGCACCAACCCGACCGGTCTGCTGATGCACCTGTACGTACCGGACAACGTCAGGTCCAACCCGCCGATCCTGCTCGCCCTGCACGGCTGCCAGGGGACGGGCCCCTACATGTACTCGAGCACCGACTTCGCCTCCCAGGCCGACAAGTACGGGTTCCTCGTCATCTACCCCTCGACCAGCCCGAGCGGAAGCTGCTGGGACGTCTCCTCGGACCAGGCGCTGACCCGCAACGGCGGCAGCGACCCGGTCGGTCTCATGTCGATGATCGCCTACGCGCAGCAGCGCTACGGCGGCAATCCCAACGCCGTGTACGTGACCGGGCAGTCCTCGGGCGCCATGATGACGAACGTGATGCTCGCCCTGTACCCCGACGTCTTCAAGGCGGGCGCGGCGTTCATGGGGGTGCCGTACCACTGCTTCCGCACCGGCACGGTGCGCGGCTGGAACTCGGCCTGCGCCCAGGGCCAGGTGTCCATGACGCCGCAGCAGTGGGGCGGCCTGGTGCGGAACACCGGATACCCCGGCTACACAGGCCCGCGGCCGCGTGTGCAGCTGTGGCACGGGACCGCCGACACCATCCTGAGCCACAACAACCTCGGCGAAGAGATCAAGCAGTGGACCGACGTCCTCGGCGTGAGTCAGACGCCGTCGGCCACCGACACCCCCGCGGCCAACTGGACCCGGACCCGGTACAACAACAGTGGCGGCGCCACGCAGGTCGAGGCGTACAGCCTCGCTGGGACGGGACACCAACTGCCGGTCCAGGGCACGCGGATGGCCGCCGACGCGATCCACTTCATGGGACTGGACGCGGGCTCCTCCGGTGGCACGACGGGCGCGCTGCGTGCGGTGGCCGCGGGTAGGTGCCTGACCTCCGCGAACACGACGCCGGGCACCCAGCAGCAGATCTACGCCTGCGGCGGCGCCGCGAACCAGACCTGGACGCGTACGGCGTCGAACCAGCTGACCGTGAACGTCGGTGGCGGCACGCTCTGCCTGGACGCCAGCGCCAAGGGGACCACCAATGGCACCAAGGTGATCGTCTGGTCCTGCAACGGCCAGTCCAACCAGCAGTGGAGGTTCAACCCGAACGGTACCGTCACCGGGGTGCAGTCGGGGCTCTGCCTGGACGTGGCCGGCCTGGGAACCACCGACGGCACGCCCGTCCAGCTGTGGTCCTGCAGCGGCGGTACGAACCAGCAGTGGACGATGGGGTGACACGGCGCGGCGGAAGCGGCACAGGAACGCGGTGATCAGGCGCCCGTAGTGGTACCCGAGGTGTGGGCCGCCCTGTGACGGATCGCTCTGCTCCCCCCT
The DNA here is from genome assembly GCF_040681095.1 of Streptomyces sp. NPDC051909. Classification (NCBI taxonomy): domain Bacteria; kingdom Bacillati; phylum Actinomycetota; class Actinomycetes; order Kitasatosporales; family Streptomycetaceae; genus Streptomyces; species Streptomyces sp. NPDC051909. Next base: position 7,265 of record NZ_JBFAYA010000009.1, read on the forward strand.
GCGGGAGCAGAGCGTTCGGGCCGTTCATCCGGCGGTGGTAGCCGCGACGGCCCGGACAGAACCGTCGGCAGCCCGCCCCCCGCCTCCCGCCTCCGCCTCCCGCAGGACTCGATCTGCTCCCGCTCCGAAGATCTCCGGCAACCCTTTCGTCTCCGGTGGCGACCAGGCAGTGCACCATCGACTCGATCTTCCGGACGGACGGACATGCGGACAGCACGACAGACAACGCGGCAGCGCAGGCACAGGCGCAAGCACAGACACGGGCTGATGTGGAGCACGATGGCGATGCTGACCGCCGCGTGCGCCCTCACCTGCCTGGCGGTGGCGCTGCGCCCCGGCCCCACGGCGGATGCGGGGGCGGCCACGACCGTAGCCCCCGCAGCCGGCACCGAGGCGGTGCCCACGATCACTCCGACGACCGGTTCCGAGACCCCGACCAGCGTCTCTCACACACCGACGCCCCCGGCGTCCGTCTCGGCCCCGACCCCGACCACCGCGGCGGCGAAGCCCTCTCCGACGGTCGGCTCGCGGACGCCCGGCCGCGCGGCACCGCGGACCGGACGCATCCAGCCCCACCACACGTACCAGGGGGTCGCGACCGCCTACAAAGCCGCGGACGGCAACGGCGCCTGTCTGTTCGGTCCGAGCGACGACCTCATGGTCGCGGCGATGAACACCACCGACTACGAGTCGTCCAGGGCGTGCGGCGCGTACGTGCTCGTCCGCGCCTCCAACGGCGCCTCGATCACGGTCCGGATCACCAACGAATGCCCGCTCCCCTGCGCGCCCGGACAACTCGACCTCAGTGAGCAGGCATTCGCCAGACTGGCGGACCTCAAGGTCGGTCGGCTCCGTATCACCTGGAGCCTGCTGAGCCCCGGCACCCTCGGCCCGCTCTCCATCCGGTACAAGACCGGGTCCACCCCCTACTGGTGCGGGATCCAAGTGATCGACCATCGCAATCCGGTCGAGCGGCTGGAGGTCCGCACCGCCCAGGGCTGGCGACAGTTGCCCCGTACCGAATACAACTACTTCCTCTCCGCTGACGGCAGCGGATGCGGCAGCTCGATCAGGGTCACCGACATCTACGGGGAACGGCTGACGGTCGACGGGATCGCGCTGAAGCCGGATGTCGCCCAGCCGACCCGCGTCCAGTTCGCCCCGCGCTGATCCCACCGGCGTCCCCGGCCGTCCGGGCATTCGACGGGCGCCCCCTCGGAGGCCGGGCAGAACGGGGGTCACACCATGTGCCCGGCCGCGATACGCACCGCGACCGGGGCGGCGCACCGGACGGAGCGGACCTAGGCTGGAAGCAGCCCCAGGACACCGGTCCTGGCGGGCAACGCTGTCCGGACGGAAGCGGGGCGCGTGGACATGGCTGCCGAGCAGGATGCCCCGACTGCCGCTGTCGTGGTCGACCCGGACGGCACAGTGAGCGGCTGGAGCGAGGGCGGGCGGCGGCTCCTGGGCTGGACGGCGGAGGAGACCGTGGGGCGGCCCGTGACCGACCTGTTGGTCGATCGCCCACCCGACTCCCCCGAGAACCACGGCACCGGCTCAGGCCTCACAGGGCTCGTCCCGCTGCGCCACCGGGACGGCTCCACGGTGGACACCGTGCTGACGGCTCATCCGCTGCGCGGCGCGGACGGCCGGACACTGGGCCACGTGGTGACCGCCCAGCCGTGGGGACGCCGCCCGGTGATCGCCGATCGGGCCTTCGAGCAGTGCCCCTTCGCCCTCGGCGTCTACGACCCTGAGCTGCGGTTCCTGTGGGTGAACGCCTCCGCGTGCCGGGTGATGGCGCACTCCGAGGAGCAGGTGCTCGGTGAGAGGTACCGCGAACTGTTCCCCGAACTGGACGACATGGCCTACACCAACCGGCTCTCCGAGGTGGCGAGGACGGGCGAGCCCGCACGTCTCATCACCGTCTTCCGCCCGCTCGGCAGCAACTACGCCAACGCCTGGGCCACCAGCATGTGGCCCGTCCGAGATGCCGAGGGCAGGATCCGCGCGGTCGCCAACTGGGGGTTCGACATGAGCGCCGAGTACTGGGCTCGGCAACGCCTGCTCATCCTCAACGAGGCCAGCGGCGGCATCGGCCGGACACTCGACGTGATCGGCACGGCCCAGGAACTGGCCAGAACCCCGGTGCCGGGATTCGCCGACCTCGTCAGCGTGGATCTCTTCGACGAGGTGCTGCGGGGAGAGGAACCGCCCTCCGCGTCCGCGTTCACTCCCGGCGGGACCATCGCGCTCAGCCGTGCCGCCCAGCACAGCGCGAAGGAGGACAACGACCGGGCGCCCGGGCCCACGACACCCGTCAGTCACGCTCCCGGTTCCGTCGCCGCCCGCTGCATGGCCACAGGCAGGTCCACGGTCGAGCTCGCCGCCGATCCCGGCCAGGGCGGCGAATGGGCCTTCGGGCCCGGACTCGCCGCCGACCCGGCCCACTGGCCACCGGGCGCCCCGTTGATCAACGCGACCATCGCCGCGGCCGGGCTCACCGGCCGGATCACCGTGCCCCTCCGGGCGCGCGGCGCGCTGCTCGGCGTCGTCGCCTTCTCCCGTCGCGACCGGCCCGAGGCCTTCACCGCCGACGACCTGATCCTCGCCGAAGAGCTGGCCGCCAAGGCAGCCGTCGCCATCGACAACGCCCGCAGGTACTCGCGTGAGCGCACGACCGCGCTGACCCTGCAACGCAGCCTGCTGCCGCAGGGGCTGCCTAACCAGGATGCGGTCGAGGTGGCGTCCCGCTACCTGCCCGGCGGCGCCGGCGCGGAAGTGGGCGGTGACTGGTTCGACGTCGTTCCGCTGTCGGGCGCCCGGGTCGCCCTGGTCGTCGGCGATGTCGTCGGCCACGGCCTGCACGCCTCGGCCGGCATGGGCCGGCTGCGCACGGCGGTCCGCACCCTCGCCGACGTCGACCTGCCGCCGGACGAGCTGCTGACCCACCTGGACGACCTGGTCCTCCACCTCGCCGGCGAACTCCGGCCGGCCGGCCACCTCCAGCCGACCGGCGAGTCCGGGGCCACCTGCCTGTACACCGTCTACGACCCGGTCTCCCGGCGCTTCGCGCTGGCGAGCGCCGGCCATCCGCTGCCGCTGATCATCTCTCCGGACGGCACCAGGACGCCGCTGGAGGCACAGCCGGGACCGCCGCTCGGCATCGGTGGGCTGCCTTTCGAGGTCACCGAGCTCGAGCTTCCCGAGGGCAGTCTGCTCGCTCTCTACACCGACGGACTGGTGGAGAGCCGCGAGCGCGACGTCGACCAGGGGGTCGCCGAACTGCTGCGGGTCCTGACCCACTCGGCCCCCTCACTGGAGGCCCTGTGCGACACGGTGCTGGACGTCATGCTCCCCGAACGCCGCACCGACGACGCCGCCCTGCTGCTCGCTCGCACCCACGCGCTGGATCCCCACCACGTCGCCGACTGGGACGTCGAGCCCGACCCGGCGCAGGTGCCGCGCGCCAGGAAGTTCGCCGTCGGCCAGGTGGACGCCTGGGGCCTGGAGGAGGCGTCGTTCGTCACCGAACTGGTCGTCAGCGAGCTGGTCACCAACGCCATCAGATACGGCGAGCCGCCGATCAGACTACGGCTGATTCGCGATGCCTCCCTGATCTGCGAGGTCTCCGACGCCAGCAACACCGCTCCGCACCTGCGCCGGTCCCGCTTCTTCGACGAGGGCGGCCGGGGCCTGTTGCTCGTCGCCCAGCTCACCCAGGGGTGGGGAACCCGGCACACCGGCAACGGCAAGACGATCTGGTGCGCGCAGACCCTCCCCTAGGGAGTGGCTCGCCGATCATGCCGGGCTCGCGTAGGCACCGCGGCGGCCGAGAGACTGTCTGCGGAACGCCGCGGGAGGCATGCCGTAAGCGTCACGGAACGCCCTGCTGAACGCGGACGCGTGGCTGAAGCCGCGCTGGGCGGCGATGCAGTGCACGGGCAGCCCCTCGTACTGCGGGTCGGCCAGGTCCCGGCGAGCTCGCGAGAGTCGTTGCCGCTGCAGGTAGCCCGCGGCCGTCTCTCCGCCGCCTTCCCGTTGGAACAGGCGGTGGAGGTAGCTGGTGGAGATGTGGTGCGCGGCGGCGATCGCGGGGATGTCCAGCCGCGGGTCGTCCGCGTTGCTCCGTATGAAGGCCATGATGCGGAGCGTCAAGGCGCGTCGATGCGTCTCCGGGGGCAAGGACCGGTCGGCGTCGAGGACGCCCGCGAAGAGCGAGGCGACGAGGTCGGCGAGCACACCGCTCAGACGCGGGCCGTCGGCCGGCTGGTAGGTGTGGCTGTCTCTCGTCACCTGGTCGAGGAACGTGGCCAGCAGGGCCCCCATGCCGTCCCGGGACGAGATCCGCTGGTGGATGACCTGACCGGCGATGCGCGGGGGCAGCGGGAGGAGAGCCTTGGGTATCTCGACTCCGATGAGCTCGATCGGCTCTCGTGCGGAACTGACTTCGAACGGGCGCGAGGTATCACTGGTGTGGTACTCGAACGCGCTGTGCACCCGCACTTCCCTTCCCATGGTGACCACTCCCGCCCCTCGTTTGACAAGCGACAGGTGATAGGCCTCGGGGTCCGAATTCCTTATCAGCTTCGGCGTGCGGCTGAAGGTGACGGGATTGCATTCCAGCGGGTAGACGGTCACCTCGCCCAGTGAGATATTCCGTTGCCTGGCCCAGAACATGTCTACGTGATCGCTCCGCAGTTCCATGGGGGCGTGCGTCTCCGCCATGAGGGTCCGCCAGCATTCGAACCGGTCGGCGGGCGGTAATTCGGAACTGTGGAACGTCCTCTCAGGCAGCATGCTCACGGGTCTACACGGGCCGATGCGGCCGCCGCAAGGATTTCCGTGCGCGTTGGCCGCCGGCCGGCCGGCGAGGAAGAGCAATCCGGACACTTTTCTCCCCGAGCGGCCTCCACCCGGCCACTAATCCGGAATTCAACCTTCCCGTATGGTCCGCGGACGACATCAGACCGACCGCGGGCGCAGCCCGGCGTCGACTGTCCGTCAAGAAACTGTGCACCGCAGGCCAATGCCCTGCCCGCCGGGAATTGGAAGAGTGAGCGGCGGATCAAGCGGCAGCTTGGCATCCATATTGACGCCCGTTTCGGCGCATCGGTCCGAACCGACATCGAGGACAGCCTTGAAGACGCACAAGAACATACTCCGCAGTGCCGGCGCGACCCTGGGCGCGGGCGCCCTGGCATGGCTCGCGATCGGCGGCGGCAGCTCCCCCGCCCCCGGCGAGGTGTCCCCGTCCGCGATGGTGGCGGTCGCCGACGAGGGACCCGGCTACGCGATCGAGGACTTCGGTTACCCGAACGCCGACAGGATCCTCGCGGAGCGGGGCATCACGCTGAAGCGCGGAGACGGGCACATCACGCTCGCCGACTGTGCGAGCGCGACCGATCTGCTGGAGGTCTGGTCCCGCGCGAACGACAAGATCTGCTTCCGCGTCACCGGCACCACCGGCTACCTGACCCTGGAGATCCCCTCGGTCTTCGTGATCAAGGGCAACAGCTACACGACGCAGGTGGACATGACCACGGGCACCGAGGAGAAGACCTTCGAGGTGACGAAGAACACCTGGACGCCGGTCGGCGAGAGCGCGGACGAACAGGGCCGCGACTTCATGCTCATGGAGATCCGCACGTCCCGATGACGCCGTCGGGCGCCCGTACGACGCTCTCCCGCACCACTCCTTGAACCCGTCGGCCGACGAGCCGACCCGCGCGACGGCGCCCGCCAGGCCATGCCCCCGCGCCCGCGCCCTGCCATCGAAGGAACCCACGTGTCTGCACTCCGCCCGCGTACCGCGCGGATCTCCGGCCTGCTGGCCACCTCCGCCCTGCTGTCGACGGCTCTGATCTCCGCCACCCCCGCCGCCGCGGTCTCCGGACCCGAGGCCGCCGCCGGCACGCACCCGTACGCCGTCCGGCTCGCCCTCGGCGACGAGGCGAACTCCCGTGCCTGCACGGGCACCCTCGTCGACCCCTACTGGGTCCTGACCGCCGCGAGCTGCTTCGCCGCCACCCCGGGCACCACGGTCGCGGCCGGCAAGCCGGCCCTCGCGACCACCGCGACGCTCAGCGACGGCAGGGCGATCGAGGTCACCGAGGTCGCACCGCGCGCGGACCGGGACGCGGCGCTCGTACGACTCGCCACCCCGGCCGCCGGGATCACTCCCGCCGCTCTCGCCACCGCGGCCCCGGCGACCGGTGCCGAGCTGACCGCCGCCGGGTTCGGCCGTACGAAGACCGAGTGGGTGCCGGACAAGCTCCACACCGGCACCTTCACCCTCGACTCCGCCACGACCACCACCCTCGCCGTCACCGGCCAGAGCGGCGCCGCGATCTGCAAGGGCGACACCGGATCCCCGCTCCTGAACGCCTCCGGCCAGATCGTCGCGGTCAACTCCCGCTCCTGGCAGGGTGGTTGCCTCGGCGCCCCCGCGACCGAGACCCGTACGGGCGCCCTCTCCGCCCGCACCGACGACCTCGCCGACTGGCTGCGCGGAGTCCGCTTCACGACCGCCTCGATCCGCAACGCGCTGAGCAACCGCTGCGCGTACGTCGACTGGCGCACCCCCGAGAACGGGGCGCCGGCGCAGCAGGTGGACTGCGACCCGCAGTACGTCGACCAGTTGTGGAAGCTGGAGCCGGTCCAGGGCGGGTACCAGATCCGCAACCACCTCTCCGGCCGTTGTCTCGTGGTCTCGTGGGCCACTCCGGAGGACGGTGCCCCGGTCACCCAGTACGACTGCCACCCGGAGTACGCCGACCAGGTCTGGAAGCTGGAGCCGGTCCCCGGCGGCGGCTACTCCATCCGCAACTCCGTGACCGACAAGTGCATGTACGTCCCGTGGTCCACACCGGAATGGGGCGCGCCGCTCCGCCAGGTCGGCTGCGACTCCCAGTACGTCGACCAGGTCTGGAAGATCTGAACGTCCTGACCTGCCGCAAGACGTCCTGACCTACCGGAAGACGTCCCGAGACACCGGAACGACGGAGGCCGCACTCGGCGGGTGCCGGGCGCGGCCTCCGTTCCCCCTGAACCCGAAGGACCGTTATGGACACCACCTATTGGAGTCGGCGTCGTGTGCTGGGGGCCATCGCGGCCACCACGGTCGTCGCCGCCACCGCCTCCAGCCTCGTCCTCAACCCGCTGACCGCCCTGGCCGACGACACCCCGCCGTCCGACGGCGACCCGTTCCTGCTCCCGGACACCGAGCGGGCGCAGGTCGTCAAGGCCTGGCTGCTGGGCGGCAGGGCCGTCCGCGCCGCCGCGGCGGTCGCGCTCACCGGATCCGATGCCGCCGTCCAGTACTTCCTCGGCACACAGCTGGCGCCCGCGACGGCGCAGGACAACCGCTTCGCGGTCGCGCGCGGTCTGGTGTCGGCCGGCCGGGGCGTCCGCCGTGACGCCACCGCCGCACTCGGCGACGGGGACTCGGCCATCGCCACGTTCCTCGGCGGCGGCTTCCAGGCCGCCGTCCTGGAGGACCTGCGGGTGGCCACGGCCACCGTGATGAGCGTGGGCGGCAAGGCCGTGAAGCGGGACGGCAACGCCGCACTGACCGACGGCACCCAGCCGGTGCTCGAGGCCTTCCTGGTGGACGGCCAGTACACGGCGCGGCTTGAGGACCTGCGCGTCGAGACCTCCAAGATGCTGCTCCAGGCGGGCCCGGAGGTGCAGAAGTACGCCGACCGGGCCCTGTCAGGCACCGGCGAGGACATCGTGTGGTTCCTGGAGACCGGGCAGCACATCGCCCGCGCGCGTGACCAGGAGCGCGTGAAGATCGAGGAACTCGTCGCCGTCGTCCAGCGCGAGGGCAGGAACGCCGAGGCGAAGACGCAGCAGGCGGAGGAGTCGGCCGCCCGCGCCGTGGCGGCGGCGGCCAACGCCAAGGAGGCGGCGGAGAAGGCCGCGGCCGAGGCGCAGGCGGCCCAGGACGACGTGGCCGCCGCAGGCAGCGCGGCCCGCAAGGCCGGCGATGCCGCGAAGGGCGCGGCGGACGCGTCGCGCGTCGCGATGAACGCCTCCAACGCGGCCGTCGAGGCCTCCCGCCGCGCCTCCTACGCCGCCGCGGCCGCGAGCCAGGCGGCGGCCGGCGCGGGCTCGGCCGCGGCGGCGGCGTACCGGGCCGCGATCGCCGCGTCCAAGGACGCCGCCCAGGCGTCCGCCGCCAAGAACGCCGCCGTCGCCGCCCGCAACGCCGCGGCGAACGCCCGGAGCGCGGCCCAGGCCGCGGACTACGCCGCCAACGCCTCCGCCCAGGCCGCCAGCGCCGGTGCCGCCGCCGCGTCCGCGGCGCGCAACGCCTCCGCCGCCGCGAGCGCCTCCGCCAAGGCCGCGACCTCGGCCGCCGTGGCGAAGGCCGACGCCGCCGAGGCCACCCGCCAGGCCCAGATCGCCGGCACCAACGCCACGCTGGCCACCAACGCCGCCGGGACCGCACAGGCGCTGGCGGACGCCTCCACCGCGGCCGCGCGCACCGCCCGGGACGCCGCCGACAGCGCCGCCGGGCACGCGGACAAGGCCGCCGAGGCCGCGGAATGGGCCGCACAGTACGCCGGCCAGGCGGTGGACCACGCGAACAAGTCCACCGAGTTCGCCAACGAGGCCACCAACGCCGCGAACAACGCCACCGACGCGGTCGCCCGGGCCGTCGAGGTGGAGAGGGCGGCCCGCGAGGCGGAGTGGCAGCGCCTGGACGAGGACACGCAGCGGGCGGTCGCGGAGATGCGCCTGCTCGCGCAGGTCGAAGCGGAGGAACGGGCCGAGTACGACCGTAAGCGGACCCAGGCCGAGCAGACCGCCGAGGCCACGAAGCAGCTCGTCGCCCAGGCCGAATCGGCCCTCAGGGCCGGGGACACGGCGAGCGCCACCGACCTCGGCCGCAAGGCGGCCCTCGCCCTCATGGAGTCCAAGGGCGGCTGGTCCCACCAGGCCGCCCGGTACGCACTGGCCGGAACCGAGTCCGAGATCCACACCTGGATCGACGTCGACCGGCAGATCGCCCAGCGACAGGACGACCGGGAGTCCGCCCTCTACCTCGCCCGGATCACCACCCCCGCCGTCGCCCGCGCCGCGGCCGCGGCCCTCGACAGCGCCGACCCGGACGCGGCCGGCACGTTCCTGGGCACGGGTGCCGTCCAGGCCGCCGCCGCGGACAACCGCGTCGCGGTCGCCCGCGTACTCGACGAGAACCCCGGCCCCGCGGTGCGGCAGGCCGCGAACGCGGCCCTGGACGCCGGGACCGCGGAGGCGGTGTACGAGTTCCTCACCGCCGGCTTCCAGAAGGCGGTGGAGGAGGACGACGCGGTGGCCACCGCGACCCTCCTCAGGACCGGGGGCCGCTACGCCAGGGCGCACGCGCAGGTCGCGATGGAGGCCCCCACGTGGATCCGCCGCAACTTCATCGCCGCGGTGCAGTACAAGAGCGCGCAGCTCGACTTCGACTCGGCCACCCACATCGCCGCCATGCAGGGCGCGATCGCCGCGGCCGCGAAGATCGCCCACAAGGCGCAGGAAGACGCCGCCCGCGCCCAGGAAGCCGCGGCCCACGCACGCGGCGCGGCCGCCGAGGCACTCCAGTGGGCGGACCGGGCGACGGCGTCGGCCGAGCAGGCCGCCGGCTACGCCCAGCAGGCGAACACCCTGGCGGCCGGCGCCGAGCAGTCGGCCAAGGACGCGCAGGCCTCCGCCGACCAGGCCGCCGCGGCGGCCGCCAACGCCCGCCTCGCCGAGCGGTCGGCGAACTACTCGGCCAACCGCGCCGTCCAGTCGGCGCAGCGCGCCGTCGCCTCGGCCAACGCCGCGCAGAACTCCGCCACTTCGGCCCGGGCCTCGGCGCTGCAGGCCAACCAGAGCAAGAACGCCGCCGCGGCCGCCGCCAGCCAGGCGTGGCAGATCGAGGGCGAGAAGCGGCGGGCCGAGGTCGCGGAAGCGGCCAGGCAGGCGGCCGCGGAGGCCGAGGCGGCCAAGGCGGCCGGTACCAACCAGTGCGACACGACGGCCTCCGACACCGTCCCGAGCGACGAGCCCGCGATCGGCTCCGTGAAGTGGTGGGCCGAGTACCTGCACAAGGCCGCCACGCTTACCAGGTATGTGGGGCTCGGCTTCGGACTCGTCGGATTCGGTGTCGGTATCTTCTTCCCGCCCATCGGTGGACTCCTCTTGGCCGTGGGTGCCGGGTTCGGCATCGGCAGCGCCGTGCTCGACTCGGCCAGTGCGGTCCTCTACGGGATCGGTTACGGCTGGACGAGCCGCCCGTTCGTCAAGCAGTTGGGAAACGCGGCGCTGAGCGTCGCCTCGGTCAGTGGGCCCTCGGTGGTCCGCTACGCGGCGAAGGGGATCAAGGCGGGCTCCCATCTCGTCGACAAGGCCTCGGACGTGGCTCACGACACCTTCTCGCCGCTGGTCGACTTCATCACCAACCCGATGAGCCTCTTTCGCTGAGGGACGGACCTGCCTGGGGCCGGCGGCACACCCCCCGCCGGCCCGCCGTCACCGCGCCGGGTCAGTGGTCCTCGTGCCAGTCGCCGTAGAGGTCCACCGTGTTCGAGATCAGCTCAAGCAGGGCGTCGGCCCGGGCCCGGTCCTCGGTCTGGGCGCGCAGGGCCTCGTCGGCGGCCCGGAGGCGGGACAGGGCCGCCGGTTCGCCGTCGGTGATGTCGTCGAAGAGGGGCTGGGTGACCAGGTCGATGCAGTCGCGGAGGAGGCGGCGGGTGGATTCGGCCGGCGCGGCCGGGTCGGGGGCGGCGTAGCCGGTGGTCAGGTGGCGGGCCGGGTCGGCCAGGGTCCAGCCGACGACGGTGCCCTGCTGGAGGAGGAGCGTGAGGTCGGGGGCGATGCCGATCCGGGCGTCCAGCGGTGCGTCGATGACGTCGAGGTCCCGCAGGCAGATCAGCTCGGCGTCTCCGGGGGTGCGGCAGAGGGCCATGCACATCTCCAGGTGGCAGTCCTTCACCTCGTCCGCGCGCAGTCCACCGGGGCGGACCTCGGGCAGGACGGGGAGACGCGTCGTGACGTCCGCGTTCGCCGAGGTGTACGGGAGTCGGAGCTCCACCGCGACCAGGTCCCGGCTCTCCTTGTCGAAGCGGAGGATGTCGGGGGTGTCCCAGAGGAAGTGCATGCTGCCGAAGGTGGCCGAGAAGAACCGCTCGCGTTCCTCCCGCTCTGTGTACGGGGCGACGACCAAGGAGTCGACCGACAGGCGGGGGGTCGGAGACAGCGGGGTGTCCGTCACCGTCGCGGTCCAGCCGTCGTTCAGGGTCACGTGGGTCACGTGCATGGGGTGCCTCGTCATTTGATCTGTACCGCCGGGGGCATGTTGCCGTTCTTGCCGGGAATCCTGCCCTCCACGATGTCCTCGTGGGTGATGGGCCGGCCGGCGTCGGTGGCCTTGGCGCCGTTGCCGACGGCCGTCGCACCGGACTCGCCGAGGACGCCGGAGGGTCCGTAGGCCGTGATGGCCTGGCCGGCCTCGGAGCCGACGCCCTTGGTGACGACGACGTCGTCGCCCTGCCGGAAGATCAGGTTTCCGGAGCCGCCCGTCGACTGGTACACGGCGTCCGGCTTCTTGAGGATCTCCAGGACCCGTTCGTCGGTGAAGCCGTGCATGGTGTCGCCGTGGTAGTCGGGGTGCTTGCGGAACTTGCCCCCGTCGGCCCGGTCGATGACGCCGTCGGCTGCCTTGATCGCCCGCTTCTTGGCCTTCTCCTCCTTGCAGTCGGGTGCCAGGCCCAGCGGGTCGCAGCCGGCGTACGGGTTGTCCACGTAGCCGACGGGATTGGGGGCCGGGGCGAGGCCGAGGGGGTCCGGGGAGGTGTAGCGGCCGGTCTCGGGGTCGTAGTGGCGGAAGAGGTTGTAGTGGAGGCCGGTCTCGGGGTCGTAGTACTGGCCGGGGAAGCGCAGCGGGGTGTAGGCGCTGCTGTCGCGGGACCAGGCGGTGGTGCCCCACAGGGTGCTGCGGGTGTGCCAGGCGACGGCGCCGGTCTCGTCGACGAGTTCGGTGGGGGTGCCCACCAGGTCGGTGGCGATGGCGAAGAAGCGGCGGTCGATCTCGTCCTGCCGCTCGTCGGCGGTGAGGATGCGTTCGGTCTGGGCGAGCGGGACGACGTCGCGGTGGTCCCAGGTCAGCGCGACGGTGTGGGGGGCGTCGGGGTGGTGGGTGGTCTGCTCGCAGAGGGTGAGGCCGTCCCAGGTGAAGCGGACCTCCTCGACGACCGTGTCTGTGTCGCCGTCGGCGGCGAGGCGCTGCTTGGCCGTGCGGCGGCCCAGCGGGTCGTAGCGGTAGCGCCAGCGGGTGCCGTCGGGTGTGGTGACGGCGGTGAGGCGGTTCTCGGTGTCCCAGGTGTAGCGCCAGGTGTCGGGTTTCCGGGAGAGGCGGGTCTTCTGGCGCAGGGTGATGCGGCCGAGGGCGTCGTGCTCGAAGCGGACGCCGCCGGCCCGGGTGACGGTGGTGCCGGAGTAGGCGCGCGGGCCGGTGGCCTCGTGGCCGGGGTGGGATTCCGGCCAGTGGGCGGTCGTCTGGTTGCCGGCCTCGTCGTACGCGTACCGCTCGGTCCACCCGGCGGCGTGCACGGCGGTGATCCGGCCGAGCGGGTCGAGGTCGAAGCGGCGGGAGCCCGACAGGCCGTCGGTGATGCCCACCAGGCGCCCGTCGGCCCGGTAGGCGTAGGCGCGGCTGTTGACGGCGCGGGTGCCGGCGGTGACGTGCTGGGCGGCGAGGCGGCCGTGCTCGTCCCAGGCGGAGGCCAGGGTGAGGCCGCCGCCGAAGGCGCGGGACAGTTCCCGTCCGTCGGCGTCGTGGGTGAAGTCGACCGTCCGGCCGCCGGTGGTGAGCCGCAGCGGAAGTCCGTCCTCGTCGAAGGAGTACGAGGTGACGTGGCCGGTCGGGGTGGTGCGGCGGATGCGGCGGCCCAGGTCGTCGTAGGCGTAGACGACGGGACGGCCGTCGACCAGTTCCGTCTTGACCCGTCCGGCGCGGTCGTACTGGTAGCGCAGCTCGGTGTCGGGTCCGGTCGCTTCGAGGAGGCGTCCGGCCCGGTCGTACGTGTACGTGGTCGTCCGGCCGTCGACGTTCTTGCGCAGCACCTGGCCGAGCGGGTCGCGGGTGAAGGCGATGGTGCCGCCGAGCGCGTCGACGCGCTCGGCGAGGCGGCCGGCGGCGTCGGTGCGGTAGGTGAGGGTGCGGCCGTCGAAGTCGGTCTCGGAGAGGATGTTGCCGACCGCGTCGTAGGCGTAACTCCAGGTCAGCCCCTGGGGGTTGGTGACCTGGGTGAGTCGCATGTCGCGGTCGTGCCCGAAGGTGTGGCGGGTGCCGTCCGAGCGGGTGGTGGCCACCGGGAGGTCCATGGGGCCGTACTCGTGGCGGGTGACGGCGCCCGACGGGTCTGTCTCGGTGAGGCGGTTTCCCTCGCCGTCGTAGGTCCAGGTCCAGGTGGCGCCGCCGGGGTCGGTGCGCCGGGCGAGCTGTCCGTCGGCCGTCCATTCGAGCTCGGTGACGCCGCCGGCGGGATCGGTGACACGCAACTGCCGTCCCAGGCCGTCCCGTTCGGTGCGGGTGGCCGCCCCGGTCGGTTCGGTCACGGCCACGACCCGGCCGGCCGCGTCGCAGACCACGCGGGTCGTGCGGCCGAGGGCGTCGGTGACGGCAGTGAGCCGGCCGGCGGCGTCGTAGGCGGAGTGGGTGGTGTTCTCGGTGGGGTCGGTGACGGACGTACGGTTGCCGCGCTCGTCGTACGCGTACCTCGTCCTGGCCCCGTCGGCGGCGACGACCTCGACGGGAAGGCCGAACGGTCCCCGCATGAAGCGCAGTTCGGCCCCGTCGGCGCGCACCGCGGAGACCAGCCGGCCCTCGTCGTCGTAGCCGAAGGTGGTGGTGGCACCGAGCGGGTCGGTGCGGGAGAGGACGTTGCCGTCGGGGTCGTGGCGGTAGCGGGTGGTGTGGCCGAGGGCGTCGACGGTGGCGAGGATCTGGCAGCCGGGGCCGACGAGGTGCCGGGTGACGGCGCCGCCCGCGGTGGTCAGGGTCGTGGTGCGGTGGCCGGTGGCGGCGTCGGGCTCGGTGTAGGCGAGGGTGAGCTGGGCGTGTCCGGCGGCGCCGCCCTCGGCGACGACGCGGTCCCGGTCGTCGTAGACGTAGTCGTAGCGGTGCCCGTTGGAGTCGGTCCAGGCGATGACGCGGCGGCGTTCGTCGTACCGGAAGGTGGTGGCGGCGCCGGACGGGCGGGTGACGGTGGTCAGTTCGCCGTCCTCGTAGCCGTACGCCATGAGGGGCAGGTCCGTGCCGCCCGCGCCCGCGCCGGCGAGGGCGAGCGCGGTGATCCGGCCGTCGGCGGTGGTCAGCGTCACGCGGTGGCCCGCGGAGTGGGCGAGGGACAGCGGCAGGCCGTCGTCGGCGCGGTCGACGGTGACGGTGTGGCCGTTGCGCTCGCCGAGGCCGACCAGCCAGGCGGTGCCGTCGCCGCCGGGTGCGGCGCCCGCCGGGGCGGCGAAGCGGCGCACGAGGCCGGTGTCGGGGTCGGCGAGCGTGTAGTCGCCGTCGGTCTCGCGGGCGAGGGCGCGGCGGACCCGGCCCCGGCCCGGGTGGGTCGGGACACCGCCCGGGACGGGGTGCGGATACGGCACGAGCAGACCGTCGGCGGTGACGTGGAGGACGCCGACCGCGTCGATCTCCAGGCGTTCGTCGACCGTGGACGACCAGGCGGGGCCCAGGAACCGGCCGGTCGCGGTGCCGGACTCGGTGTGCCGGGAGAACACCAGCGGCAGGATGCCGGGGATCTCGACATCGGTCTGCGGCAGGAACATCCGGCCGGTGGCGAGGTCGACCGGGTCGGTGCCGTCGGTGCAGCGCTCGCCGTCGGGGCGCTTGTGGGTGCCGTCGGGGGCGTCGTCGACGAGCTTGCGCAGCCGGGCGGCGTCGGCCGCGTCCTCCGCGAGCCGGATGCCCTTCACGGCCGCACCGCCGCCTCCGGTGGCGGCGGTCAGCGCCAGGTCGGGGATCAGCCGGCCGAAGCCCTCGGCCGGGTCCTTCATGAAGTCCTTGACCATCTGCGTGCCGGTGCCGACCGGGTCGTTCGCGGCGACGACCAGTCCGGCGGCGAGGCTGTTCAGGGACGTCGCGTACTCGGCGGGATGGGTGAGGTTGTACGGGTCCATCGGGTTGACCGAGCGGACGAAGTTCACGATGCCCGCGGTGCCCTTGACGATGCCGCCGCCGACATGGTCGCCCATGATCTGCAGCTCCTCGGCCCCGTCGCGCACCTGCTCCGCGTACGAGGGCTTCTCCGGCGCCATGTCGCGTGCCGCCCGGACCGCCGAACGCGCGGTCTCGGCGCCCGAGTTCCGCTGTTTGCGGGCCTCGGCGAGGATGTCCTGGGCGTCCTTCATCAGTTTCTTGCCCGGATCGTCGAAGATCTCGCCGGGCCGGGGCGGAAGGGTCGACCGGTCCTGCTTGTCGGCGGGTTGGCTGTTGAACCGCTCGACGGCCTTGTTGTAGTCGTCGACCTTCTTCCTGTGCGCGTCGGCGGCGTCCTCCGACGCCTTGGTGCCCTGCTTCCACTTGTCGATCGCGGTCTGTGCCTGGCCCTGGGCCCAGGTCACGGTGTCCGCGAAGGACTCGACCGCGCCTGCGGCCTTCTCGCACGCGTCGGAGGCGGTGAACCACTTCGGCGGCTGGGTGCCGACGGCGGTGCGCAGCGCGTCGGCCGTCGCGCCCTTCATCTCCCCCGCGTCCAGGCCCTTGAGGCCGCCGCCGGCGTCGTCGAAGGCCTTCTGGAAGGCGCGGAGCCTGGTCGCCGTCGCGTTGATCTTCTCAGCACTGCCGTAGATCAGCTTGGTCTTGTCCTCGGTCTGCCCGAGGTCCATCTCGTCGACCTCTGCGCCAAGCCGGTTGGCGACCGAACGGGACTGTTCGCGCACCCAGTCGGCGCCGGACTCCCAGCCGACGTCCTCAAGGCGGTCGGCGGTCCAGTCGCCCGCGTCCTCGACCCGGTTGCCGACCCACTCGACGCCGTCCTCGACCGCGTCCTCCACCACGTCCGGCGTGATGTCACTGATGAAGTCCCCGATGCCCATCGTCGATCACCCCCGGAAGACGTCCTACTGGCCCTGTTGCTTCGCCCGTTCCTCCGGCGAAGGGCCGAAGGTGTCGTCGAGCGCCTGGTTCCACTCGTTCTCGTCCACGCCGAGCAGTTCGTTGAGAATGCGCGAGCGCTGCCCGCCCTGACCTTCCGTCAGGACGGTGCGCCCGGTGTCCTTCCAGGTCTGCGCCATCTCGTCGCCGGCCTTCTGGAAGGACTCGGCGCTGTAGTCCGGGTTCAGATAGTCCGGGGTGAGGATGTCGCCCCAGCCCTGCTTGACGATCTCGTCCTCGCTCGCGTGCGGACTGCCGCCCATGAGCGAGTTCGCGCCCACCTTGAGCGCGCCGGCGACGTACTGGTCGTGCTCCCACTGGGTGCCCGCCGCCAGACCGAGGCGGTTCGCCAGCTGGCTCGCGTCGCGCACCAGGGCACGCACGCCCCACTCCCAGCGCTCGCAGAAGTCCTCGAAGTCCACGGAGAGGCCGTGGTGACCGGCCTCCATCCCCGTCATGGACAGCTCGGAGAAACCCTTGCCCATGACCGAGCCGGTCGCGCCGCCCAGGTCGCCGAGCTCGTCGATCGTCGTGCCCACGCCCTTGGTGAACTTCGCGACCGACGCCTTGTCGAGATGGAGCTCGTCCCCGTCACCGCCGCTCATGGCCGTGCTCCTCCCCCGTCGTCACGCCGGTGGTGTCCGTCGTGGCCACCGCCACCTCGTCCGGGACGATGCCGGTGACCGGCGGGAAGAACATCGACCCGTCCTCGGTCGCGATGTCGACGGCCAGTCCGGCGGGTTCGCCCAGAGAAGGCACGATCTCGTCCACGATGCGGGCGCCGAGCAGCGCCGCGTAGTCCATCGGCTCGTCGCCGGGCTGGTGACGGAGGGCGAACCGGGCGAGCGCTGCCTCGTCGGTGAATCCGCAGATCCACCGCACGCCGCCCGCCCGAACCGACCAGAGTCCGCCGTCGGCCACGGGGACGAGCAGCACCGAGCGGCGCATCTCGCCGACGAGCGCGCGGGCGTCGTCGCCGCCCCTTCTGCGCTCCGCGATGCGCTCTGCGAGCACGGCACCGATCCGCTCCACGGTCCCTCCCTGTACTCCGGCCCTGTTCTCCGCCGGCCCTCTGGTGGCCTGATTGGACCGTAGAACAGGACGCGCGACAAGAGCGCGCGGTTCTGGTGAAGATCTGCCCGAGGAACGTTTGCACAGCTGAGGTGTCCGACGCCGGGGCGCGACTCCGGCGGGCGGAACTCAGCGCAGGCGCAGGCCCGGGAAGCCGGTTGGCAGAGGCGCGAGGGTGTCCTCGGCCTGGGCGACCACCCATGACGTGCCGTCGACGACGACCGCGGGACGGCCTGCGTGGCTGGGCAGCTGACGCGTGAGGGACACGCTGAGACAGCTGCCGGGCGGCGGTACGGGCAGCCGCAGGGCCTCGGCCATGGCCCGACCGCGCGGGTTTCCGGCAAGCAGCAGCACGCCCTCGTCGCGCAGCGCGCGCCCGGCGAGACGCACGACCCGCTCCAGGGCGCGGTCCCGGCCCCTGTCACGGTCCCGCTCCCGGTCCTGCGCGGCGACGAGCGGGCGAAGCGCGCTGAGGGGGACGGCACGGTGGCGGACCCGGCGGAAGACCTCGGCGACCCGGCCCACGTCGTCGGACGGGCGGAGAACGGCCTCACGGGTCCGCTCGGCCTGGGAGAGCAGCACGTTCTCGGGGAACGGCGCGTTGCGGTGGAGCCACAGGGCGGTGCTCGGATCCAGGCGTCTGTCGCGGGCCCGGAGGAGGCCGACCGACCAGCGGGCGCGCGCGTCTTCCGCGTACACGACGAGGTACGGCATGCCGACCTCGGTTCCGACCGGCGCCGACGCCTCGACCGCGCGCGGCGCGTGCGGCAGCACCCTGGTGATCAGTGATACGGATCCCTGCGGCCGCTCCCAGAGCAGCGTGGCCGGTCCGGCCGCCCGGAACGGGAACACCCCCCGGTCGAAGGCCCGGGCCAGCTCCTCCGCCACCCGCACGCGTTCGGTGTCCGTCAGCTGTTCCGGGTCGAAGCGGCCCGTGGTGCGGGGATCGAGCACGGTGTCGAGGGCGTCCCTGACCAGCCCGGACAGGGTCGTCCCGTCCGGGTCGAGCTCGTTGAACACCCGTGCCAGATCCATGAGTTGGGCATCGAACGCGGAGAGGTCCACACGCGGCGTGAGGATCACGCACACCACGTCGCCGGAGGCACTGCGCACCTCGCGCGGGCTGTAGGCCCTCGCCAGGTCGCCTTCCCCGTCCGCGGCCTCGCGGGACAGGATGTCGTACGCCTCCGGAGACACGCACAGCACCACGTCGTCCGGGTAGTTGGCGCGGACCCGCCCGAACTCGGCGGAGCGCAGCATCGTACGGGTGTACTCGACGCCCACGTCGTCCCCCGGGTCGCCGAACACCGGCCCCTTGTGGACCGCGAGGCGTACGGCGGCGGGGTTGGACGGGAGCACAAGATGCTCGGCGAGGGCGAGGAGGAGACGGGCGAGGGGGGTGGCGCCGTCGACGATCAGGACGAGGTCGTCGTCGAGGGTGTAGGCCTGGGCGCCGAGCGGACCGAGGAAGGAGAGGTCGGCGAGCAGGGCGCGGACGGTGGGGGCGAGCAGACGGGTGGGGGTGGCGGCGCGCAGCGCGATGACGATCGGCTCGCGCGGCGGGGCGCCCGCCTCTCGGCGCAGGCGGAGGGCGGCCTCGCGGGTGGCCGTGTCGTCGGGTCCGTCGGCGCCGTCGAGCAGCACCAGGGCCTGGTCGACCGCCGCCTCGACCTCGGCGGGGCGGCCGAGGCGCAGTTGGGTGTCGGCGATCCGGACGAGGACCTGGGCCTCCTCGGCGCGGTGTCCGCGGTCCTGGAGCCGCCTGATCAACTTCCACTGGACCGCGAGGCGTTCGTGGTCCTCGCCCGTCAGGGCCAGGGCCTGTTCGAGGCAGCGGAGGGAGTCGAGGAGCTCCGCGGAGGTGGTCCGCTCGAAGCGGGCCAGTGCGGCCCTGGCCTTGGTCGGCGCGTCGTGGGCGCGGTTCGGCCGGATGGCGAGGGCGAGTTGGGCCTGGAGGAGTGCGGCATGGCCGTAGGTCTCGGCGTCGGCCCGGAGCACGGTGGAACTGACCTGGTGCAGCGTGTCCCATGCCTCCTCGTGCAGTCCGACCCGGTAGAGGGAGCTCGCGAGAGCGAGCAGGGCGCGGGCGGTGGCCGGGCCCGGGCGGTCGCCGTCGACATGGCGCAGGGCGGCATGGGCGAAGCGGACGCGGTAGACGGGCGTGGAGCCCACGTCCTGGAGCAGGAGCAAGGTGTCGGGGTCGACGGCCGGGGACAGGAGGGCGTTGGGCACCCAGACCTCGCGGTGGGGGGCGGCCAGGGGCTCGATGCCGAGGAGTTCCGGGAGGATGCTGTCAGGGTGGTGTTCGCGATAGAGCCCTGCGGCGGCACGGCGGTGGAACTCACGGATGCGGGCCCGGGACAACTCGCGCCGCTCGTCGTATCCCGCTATCCGTGCGATCTCCTCGTACACGACGGAGGGGAAGACATAGCGTCCCCGCCAGGCGGGTTCGAGCAGTCCCTCGGCCACGAGACCGTCGAGGTGCTGGGTGATCCGGTCGGGGCCGGTGTCCAGGACGGCGGCGGCCTCCTCGGCCGTGAACTCGTCGGCCGTGATCTCCGCGAGGCGCACGAGGACGCGGCTGCTGACCGAATCGTCGAGGGCGTTGCGGACGGCGATCTCGGGGGCGACGGCCGTGCCGTCGGCCATGGCGTCGGCAAGCAGATGGCGGGCGTGCAAGACGACGTCGTCCTCGGAGGAGCGGAGCGCCGCCCCCATCACGCGGAGACTGAGCGGCCACCAGTCACCTTCCGTAACTGGCCCATCCCCAAGCAGCCGGCTCGCGTCCTCGCCCGTCAGTGGCGACAGGTCGGCCATCATCCGGTAGGACGCGCTCGGGGCGAGCCGTCGTCGGCTCGTCGCCAGGACGGCGCAGCCTTTCGGCAGTTCGGCCGCGAGCAGGGCGGCGAGGTCGTCGCCGCCCACGTCATCCAGGAGCAGGAGTACGCGACGCCCCCGCAGCAGGGCGCGGACGGCGTCAACACCCTCCCTGAGGGTCGCGATCGAGCCCTCCCCCGCCTCGCCGCCCATGTCGGCGAGCAGCCCGAGCAGGGCCGCCAGCGGATCCACTGGGCGGCGGCCGGAGGCCCGTAGCGGCGCGAAGAACACGCCGTCAGGGAAGTCGGCGGCCGCACGGTGGGCCAGCGCCAGGGCCAGCGCCGTCCGTCCGGCGCCGGGAGCGGCCTCCTGCGCGGTGATCCATACGGCCTGGTGTAGGGGGTTGCTCCCGAGACTCCGGGCCATCTCCTCCACGGCCTTGTCGTACTTCACGTACGGCTCCGGCGCAGGCGGCAGGTCCACCACGACCGCGCCCTCGGCGCTCCCGGCCGCCTCCGGCTCCGCCAGCCCCAGCAGCTCCAGCGTCCGGCGCGACGCCCGCGCGAACGCGGCCCGCTCCGCCGCGAGCGACTGCACGCCCTCGCCGCCCTGAGCGACCGAGGGCAGCCTCGTACGTCCGGTCCCCCGGTTCGCGAGGTGCTGGTCGAGGGCCTGGTGGAGGGCCCAGACCTCGTGGGTGGGGAGCTGTTCGCGCAGGACGTCCTGGGCCTCGGGCCGGAGGACGAGTTCGACGACTCCGCCCTCGTCGACGACGTCGAAGACACCGCTGGTGACGACCTCGGCCACATCCCCGAGCGCCGCGTCCGGCACCAGCCGCGCGCGCACGAGGTGCAGCAGGCGGAGGCTGAACCGGTCGAACGGGGAGCAGAGAACGGCCAACCGGGCGGCGCGGGGGGAGGCGGTGCGGAGGAAGCGGCGGGCGCGTTCGGCGGGTGGGAGCGGGGTCGCCGGGGGCCGGGGCGGGCCGAGGGCGGTGGGGCGGCCGGTCGGAGGGACGAGAACGGCGGTGCAGCCGTCCGGGTCGGCGCGCATGAGGGTGTGGGACCAGCGGCCGAGGGAGTGCGGGGTGAGGGAGAGGACGGGAACGGGCAGCCACGCGCCGTCCTCGTCGGCGGCGCCGCCGGGGACGAGGACGGGTGGCTCGACGGGAACGCGACTGCGGTGGCTGCCGGGGGTGGCGGGGGTGAAGCGGGTGGTGGGGAGGTTGAGGCCGCCGCGCCGCCAGAGTTTGGTGGGGAGCGGGTTGAGCAGTGCGGTGGGTTGGGCGCCGGCCCAGTCGCGCAGGAGGTGCCAGATCCCGGGGCGGCGCCAGGCCTCGGCCATGCAGTCGGAGACGACCACGACCAGGCGGCGGCCGTCGGCGGCGCGCAGCGGACCGGGGGCGCGGGGCGCGCCGTCCTCGTCGAAGGTGAGGTCGGTGACCTGGAGGGTGCGGAAGGCGCCGAGGCGGTCGAGCACGGCGGTGAACTCGGCGACGGTCTCGGTCCAGACCCGCATGCCGGGCGAGCGGTCGACGACGAGGACGAGGTCGAACCAGCGCTCGGGCGCGGCTTTCAGCACCGGGATCAGCTCGCCGCTGCGGGCGTAGCCGTCGACGGTGGCGTCGATGTCCAGGGCGCTGCCACGCCCTTCGGGCCAGCGCCGTTTCCAGGGGCGCAGGGCGCGGGTGAGTTCCAGGGCGCGGGGCAGGCCGCCGGAGTGGGGTGCGGCGACGGCCTGCCCGCGGACGGGGGTGGCGCTGCCGGGGAGCCGTTCGTGCAGGCGCCGGGTGCCGGCCTCGTCGGAGGCGGTGCGGGGCGGCGGGGTGGTGCCGCCGGGTCGGCCGGGGGTGCGGCCGGGGTCGGCGGCGGGCGGTACGGGACGCTGCCGCGCGGCCCGGCCCGTACGCCCGGCTTCGTCGTCCGTGGACGGATCGCGTACGGGCCGGGGGCCGGCGCCCTCGTCCTCGGTGGCCGCCCGGTGGGCGGCCAGCCACAGCGCTTCCGCCAGCGCGGTGCCGTCCAGTTCGGGGGTGGCGGTGCGCAGGGCGGCGAGCAGCCGGGGCAGTGGGTCAGGCATGGGAGAGCTCGCGCAGGATGAGGTCCTCGACGGCCTGGCGGCGGGCCTCGTCGGGGGCGTCGGTGCCGGCGAGGAGGTGGACGGCGTTGAGGAGCTGGTCGACGGCGAGGCTCTCGCCGGCGCCTAGCCGTTCGAGGAAGGCGGCGACGAGCCGGCCGGCCTCGTCGGTTCCGGCCCGCTCGCCGCCCATGTGGGCCTCGACGATGCGCAGCAGGGTCTCAGGAGTGGGCAGGGGCATGGTGTAGCGGATGCAGCGGCGCAGGAAGGCGGCGGGGAAGTCGCGTTCGCCGTTGCTGGTCATGACGATGAAGGGGAATTCGGTGCACTGGACCCGGCCGCGCCGGACCTCGTGGTGGGCATCGCCCTGCCATTCGCGTACGGCGACGACGTCGGTGCCGTAGCGGGCGAGTTCGGGGATCTCGAACTCGCCGCGTTCCAGGACGTCGAGGAGGTCGCTGGGCAGGTCGAGGTCGCTCTTGTCGATCTCGTCGATGAGGAGGGCGCGGGGCCGCTCGGCGGGGAGCAGGGCGGTGCCGAGCGGGCCCATGCGCAGGAAGGGGGCGATGTCGTCGCCGCCCGGGGCCGCGCCGTCGGGGCTCTGGAGGCGCTGGGCGTGGATGCGGCCGAGGGCGTCGTAGCGGTAGAGGGCGTCGGCGAGGCCGCTGCGGGAGGTGATGTGCCAGCGCAGGACGGTGCCGAGGTCGAGCTCGGCGGCGACCTGCTCGATCACGGTGGACTTGCCGGAGCCGGCGGGTCCGGTGACGAGCAGCGGGCGGCGCAGCGCGAGCGCGGCGTTGACGGCCTCGACGAGGCCAGCGGGCGGCACGAACTGGCGGTGCAGGGAACGGCGCGGGAACTCCCGCCAGGGCGGGGCGGGCGGCAGGGCGACCCGGTCCTCGGCGCTCGCGGGCGGGGTGCCGTGGCCCGCGTAGAAGGGCTGCCAGGTCATGCGTGTTCCTCCCGGTCCGTCGGGTGTCGCGGCCCCGGCGGGGCCGCCGCGGTCCGACCCCAGTCGTGATCGTCGTGCGGGTCACTGGTGTAGGCGTACTGCTCGAACCAGTCGCAGAAGTCGAGCCATTCGGCGCCGTCCCAGACGGTGCGCAGGCCGGCGAGGTGGTGCAGGGCGCCGGGGCCGTCGGGCGCGGGCGGCGGCCTGTCCGCGCCGCTCGTACGGGCGCTCCACTTCTCGCGGTAGGCGTGGCTGAAGGCGCCGGGCAGCTGGTGCCAGTGGGCGTCGACGGAGCGGCGTACGGCGGCGGGTGCCGGCGGGGCCTCGGGGTCCTCGTCGGGCCACAGCAGGATCGGCGAGGAGGCGAGCAGCGTCTCCATCAGGCCGCTGAGCTGGGCGGGACGGTGGGCGAGGGCGACGGCGCGGGTGGGCGGGGCGTCCATGAGGCGGGCGCACAGGTCGGGGGCGCGGCGGGTGTCGCCCTCGCCGAGCCATTCGACGCGGTGGCCGTCGGGGCTCTCGTCGAGGGTCTTGAGGATGCCCCGGGCGTGGTCGTTGATCCAGAACAGGTGGTCGGGTGGCTGGATCCGCTCGCTCCAGCGCAGTACGACCTCGTAGAGGGTGCCGAGGCGGCGGCCGATCTCGGCCTCCTCGGGCCGCCAGGTGGCGAGCAGTGGTGCGGGGGCGGCGATCTCGACGCGGCGCAGCGGCGCTTCGAGCCGCCGGGCGTGCTTGCCGGCCCAGCGCAGGGCGCCGAAGAGGGCGCGTTCGGTGCCGGTGCGGTCCTGGTCGGTGCAGGGGAACTCCTCGCGGTGGCGGACGGTTCCGCCGTCGAGGAGCCAGGCCTCCAGGGTCTCCGGCCATTCGTCGCCGATGGCGGAGTGCAGGCTGACGACGAGCCGGAGGCGCAGTTCGGCGGTGTCCTCGGCGAGCCGGGCGAAGGCGTCGTTGAGGTCGATGACGGCGCCGGTGTCCCTGGCCCAGGCGCGCAGGGCCGGGTCCTGCGGGTCGACGCCGGTGGCGCGGGCGAGCCGGGCGAGGAATCCGGCGAGGGGCGCGGTGCGGCTCCGGCCGGCGCGCGGGGCGCGCAGCAGGAGGTGTTCGACGGCGTCACGGAGGAATTCGGTGCCCGTGGAGTCCGGCAGGGGCTCGGCGACCGCGGGCGCGGGCGTGGGTCCGGTGCCGAGGGCGCTGCCGGTACCGGGGCCGGAGCCGGCCTCGACGGCGGCGAGGGTACGGCGCAGGAGCACGGTGGTCAGGTCGGTGCCGGGCCAGGCCTCCAGGAGGGCGAGGGTGCGGCCGGCGTTCCGCAGGGCGTCGAGGACACCGGTGGCCCACTGGCGTGCGGCCCCGGCGAGTTCCGGCAGCCGGTCCCGCAGGGCCGCCAGGTCGCGCGGGTGGCGCACCGTGTCGGCCAGGTCGACGGGAGCGCCGCACCTCTCCCCCGTACCGCCGCCGCTTCCCTGCCGCTTCAACGAGCCCAGCGCCTGGGCGAGTTCGGCGCGGGCGAGCGGACCGAACGGGGAGCCGCCGTGGACGGCGTGCCGGGCGTTGCGGGCGAGCCACAGCGGGGTGGTGGCGAAGGCGGCGCCGTCGTAGTCGGCCGAGTGGACGTTCTGGCCGAGCGCGCCGCCGTCCTGGCGGACGGCCCGGACGACGGCCCCGCCGGTCAGGGTCTCGCCGGCGTCCGCGATCCCTTCCTTCAGCACCTTGACGACGGTGCTGCTGAAGCGGAGCGCGTACGCCTCCTCGTCGGCTCCGGCGGCCATGAGGAGGGAGAGGCGGGTGTCGCCGCGGCGGATGCCGTGGGCGAGCGAGGGCAGGTCGGGCACGGCGTTGCCGGCGTGGCAGGTGTCCACGAGGACGACGAGCCCGTCGAGTCCGGTGGTGTCGAGGAGGTCGCCGAGCAGCGAGCCGACGTCGACGGCGCTGAGCGGGTCCTCGTCACGCGAGTCCTCGACCATGTAGTGGAGCCGGGTGCCGGTGGCCATGCCGTGGCCGAGGAGGGCGAGTACGAGGACGGCGCCCGCCTCGGCGGCGGCGCGGCCGGCCCGCCGTACCTCCTTCTCGACGGTCTCGCGGGTGAGCCCGGGGCCGTACAGCAGGGTCGTGCCGGCCTCCGGGGCATCGCGGCAGGCGCCCGCCCACGGGGTGACGAGGGTGTCGTGCAGGGCGCGGGCGGCGGTCTCCAGTTCGGCGAGCAGGCCGAGGCCGGGGCACTGGGCCCCGATCACCAGCAGATGGCGCGGTCCGGTCATCGCTCCGCGAGGGTGGTGAGCGCTTCGACGAGGGGGCCGGCGACGGCGGGCTGCGCCAGGTACTTGGCGGCGGGGTGCACCCATGCGCCGTCGGAGTCGACCCGGTGGCTGACGGGGGCGACGGAGGCGGCGTTCGGCTTGACGAAGTCCTCCAGGCGGGGCCGGGCGGCGACGAGGTCGTCGCGGTCCCAGAAGTTGAGCCAGCGGCCGACGTTGTCGGGGGTGCCGAGGTGCGGGCGGACCCGGGGGCCGACGGCGGTGCGGACGCCGAGGGGCGAGCCGAGTGTGATGAACAGCGGTACGGCGACCGGGTGTTCGCGCACGCCGTGCTCGTGCGAGGCCTGTTCGTGCAGGGTCTCCAGGGCGACGACGGTGCCGAGGGAGTGGGCGACGACGATGTTCGGGCCGTGCGGGTCGAGGCAGTCGGCGACGCGGGCGCGCACGCGCTGGTCGAGGGTGGTGGTGCCGTCGGACTCGCCCCGGTTGAGGTAGCGGGCGACCTGGCCGAGCATGCCCGCGGTGACGCGGGCGCTGAGCCAGCCGCCGAGGGCGCGCAGTCCGGGGACGGCGAGCAGGCTGGTGACGGCGTTGACGACGCGCCGGGCGGACGCGCCCGCGCCCTGCGCCCCGGCGGGCGGGGCGAGCCGGATGCGGGCGGCACGCAGCGCGGCGGCCTCGGCGGGGGCGAGCGGGCCCGGGTCGGCGAGGCGTTCCTCGACGGCTTCGAGGAGCAGGGCGGCGAGCAGTGCGTCGTCGGGGGACTCCGCCGGGCCGGGGACGGCGGGTGCGCCGCCGCCCTGGGCTCCGGCGGTGTGGAACAGGTCGCCGTAGGAGGCGAAGCGGGCGTCGGCCGCCCAGCCGCCGGTGAGGGCGGAGACCTGCGCGGAGTGGCCGGCGGCGCGGGCGCCCGCGGCGACCGCGCGCAGCCATTCGTCCAGCTCGGCGGCGGCGTCGCGGGGCGCGCCGATGCCGTGGACGAAGACCAGGCGAGGCTTCATTGCTCCCCCGTTCGACGTGGTGTTCCGGGTGATCCTGTCCGGTGCGGCGGGCGCGGGCAAGCCGCCCGGGGGCGGACCGTACGATCTCGGCCAACTCCCCCGGCGGACTGGGCCTGGTGTGCGGGGGCTCTCAGCTGCGGTCGGGGGCGCTGACCAGCTCCTCGATCAGGCCGAGGGCGTCGTGTGCCGCGTACTCCTTGGCGAGGGCGGCGGCCCGCTCCCGGTAGGACGGTGTGCCGAGGACGGTGTCGACGGCCTCGCGCAGGACGGCGTCGGTGGGGTCGGCGGTCCGCAGGTTGACGCCGGTGCCGGTCCATTCGACGCGGGCGGCGACCTCGGGCTTGTCCTCGCTGTCGCCGGCCACGACGAGCGGGACGCCGTGGGCGAGGGCGGCCTGAGTGCCGCCGTAGCCGCCGTTGGTGACCAACAGGTCGGCGAGCGGGAGGAGTTCGGCGAAGGGAACGAAGCCGGCGACGATCGCGTTGCCGGGCACGGCTGCGGGGGCGAGGGCGGCGGCGCACCGTTCGACGGCGTCGGGGCGGCCGGTGGCGGCGACGACGAGGACGTCCTCGCGGTCGGCGAGAGCGCGCACGGTGGGGACGACGAGCCGGTTCAACTCGGTGTTGGCGAGGGTGCCCTGGGTGGTGACGACGATCCGCTTCCCGGCCGCTCGGGCCCGCACGAGGTCGGGCCACCAGGCGGGCGGGCGCTGCCCGTCGGCGGCGGGGATCGGGATCGCGCCGACGTGACGGACGCCGGCGGGCTGGTCGCTGCGCGGGTACTCGAAGCCGGGCACGGTCAGCTGCAGGAATACATCGGCCGAGTCGGTCAGCGTCCGCCCGAGCGGCCCTTCGGGCAGCGGCGCCCCGGCCGCGGTGAAGCAGGTCCGCAGATGGGTGACGAGCGGCGCCCGCTGCTCGGCCATCCGGGCGGCGATCGCCGCGTACTCGGCCCGCTGGGCGTCGTCGACGGGCGGCAGCAGCCCGAGCACGTGCGGCGCGGTGTCCCGGCTCTCCACGCCGAGCGGGGAGATGCCGACGCTGTATGTGGTGGGACGGCCGCCCGGCAGGTCGGCGCGGGAGCCGAGCGACAGCGCGACGCCGCCGAAGAAGAGGTTGTCGTAGAGGACGGCGGTGGCCGGGAACCCGGCCAGGACCTCCCGCAGGGCGCGGTACTGATGGGGCGTCGGATCGCCGAAGACATGCATGACGTCCCACATGGTCTGCGCCGGACCGGCGGGGACGTGAGCCCGCTCGGGGAACCGTGCGGAGAAGTCCCGGTCGTCGTAGTCCGCCTCGGCCGGCAACGCCCGGAACTCCGGCCCGGCGGCCCGCACTTCCTCGGCGAAGCGGGAGCCGCCGAGGAAGACGACCTCGTGGCCGGCGGCGCCGAGATGGCTCGCGATGCGGAGCAGCGGGCCGTGATGCCCGGAGACGGGTGTGGCGGCGACCAGAACCTTGGTCATGACGGCGATCCCCCTGGGTGTGTGGTGCGGCCGTGCGCCGGTGCGGCGCGCGGAGCGAGCGTACGAGCTGGTGAAACGGGCTTGCGAAGGGTTGGGCGGGCGCGGCGCGTCGGCCGCCTCAGGTACGGGACTTCCAGTGCCGCCCCCGCGCGGCGACGCGTGCTTCGAGCTGTCGGCGGTAGTGCGCGGTGCGCTCCCCGTCGAGGCCGAGGTACCGGAAGATCTCCAGGACGGTCTCGGCCTCCGGTGCGCGTCCGACGAGCCCGATCCGTACCAGCGGCCAGAAGCCTTCGACGACGGCTTCCCGGATCCGCTCCTCGATCCCGGCCGGCTCCGCCGGCACGAACTCGGAGGTGACGATGCTCCACAGGGTGCCGAGGAGTTCTTCGCGGGCGTGCGCGGAGAGCTCGCCGGGGAATCCGGGGCGTCCGAAGGGTCCGCAGCGCGCGGAGAGTGCGCAGACGATGACGCCGACGGCCGCCGGGGTGCAGGCGAAGAGTTCGTTGTCCCACTCGACATGCCCGACCAGAGAATACCCCCGCAGCTGCGCCGGCGTCTCGGCGGTGAGGATCGACTCGAAGAGCAGCGGCAGGTGGTCGGCGGTGTCGCCGCAGCCGCAGCGCAGCGCCGCCCAGTCGTGCCGGGCCAGCTCCTCCCTGACGAACTCGTCGAGCTCCACTCCGTACCCCCGTTCGTACCGCGTCCGTGCGCGTACCGGCATCCCCACCCTTTCATCCGGCGGGGCCCGCGCCGGGGAGAATGCCTGTCGTGAAGATCACCGCGAGGGAACTCAACCGGTCCACCCTGCACCGTCAACTGCTCCTGGAGCGCGCCCCGCTGGATGTCGCCGAAGGGGTGCGGCGCGTGGTGGCTCTGCAGGCGCAGCTGCCCGGGTCGCCGTATGTGGCGTTGTGGAACCGGCTCGTGGGGTTCGATCCGGCCGGACTCGACGCGGCGTTCGCGGGGCGGGAGGTGGTGAAGGCGACGTTGATGCGGATCACGCTGCACGCGGTCCACGCGGAGGACTATCCGGTCTTCCGGGAGGCGCTGCAGCCGACGCTGTACGCCGCCAAGCTCGGCAGCCGGACGGGGCTGCCGCCCGCGGAGGTGCGGGCGCTGGTGCCGGGGCTGCTCGAGTTCGCGGCCGTGCCGCGGGGCAGCGCGGAGATGCGGGGCTGGCTGGAGGAGCGGGTGGGGGCGGCGGCGCGGGACGGGGCGTGGTGGGGGCTGAAGGGATACGCGCCGCTGCATCACCATCCGACCGGCGGCCCGTGGTCGTTCAACGACCGGCCGTCCTACGTGGCGGCCGGGAGCGGTCCGCTGCCGGAGGGCCCGGAGGGGGCGCCGGAGGCGCTGCGCCGGCTGGTGGTGCGGTATCTGGAGGGCTTCGGTCCGGCGTCGGTGGCGGACGTGGCGCAGTTCGGCATGCTCCGGCGGGCGCCGGTGCGGCGGGCGCTCGCCGAGCTGGACGGCGCGGTGGAGCGGCTCGTGGGGCCGGCCGGGGAGGAGTTGTTCGACCTGGTGGGGGCGGTGCGGCCGGACGGGGCGACGCCGGCGCCGGCGCGGCTGCTCGGGATGTGGGACAGCGTGCTCCTGGCGTACGCGGACCGGAGCCGGGTGGTGCCGCCGGAGCTGCGACGGACGGTGGTCCGGGTGAACGGGGACGTGCTGCCGACGCTGCTCGTCGACGGGCGGGTGGCGGGCGTGTGGCGGCCGGCCGAGGGCGGGATCGAGGCGACGGCCTTCGAGGAGCTGCCCGGGCGGGCGTGGGAGGAGCTGGCCGAGGAGGCGCGGTCGCTGTGCGGGCTGCTCGCCGGGCGTGATCCGGAGCTGTACGCGCGGCGGTACGGCCACTGGTGGGCGAAGCTCCCGGCCGGGCGGGTGCGGCTGCTTCCCGGGTAGGCGCCGGGCTCGACGGGCCGCGGCCCCCGCGCCACGGGGGCGTGGAGGCCCGGGTGCGGGCCGAACTCACCGAGTTCTACGGGCCGTTGATCGCCCTGCGGCGCAAGGACCGGCCCCGGCCGTCACCGGCCGTGGCGCAGGGCCGAGGCGTAGGCCTCGTCGGGGTCGAGGCGGCGGAGTTCCTCGGCGATCAGTTCGGCGGTGGTGCGGACCTTGAGGGCCATCACGCGGTTGGGCTGGCCGGGGATGGCGAGGTGGGCGACCGGGCCCTCGGGGCGGTCGATGACGATCTCGCCGTCGGGTGTGCCGAGACGGACCGCCGTGACGACGGGGCCCGCGGTGACGACCCGCTCGACAGGGACGTTCAGCCGGTCGCCGAACCAGCGGGCGAGGAGTTCGGCGCTGGGGTTCTCCGCCTCGCTCTCGACGGCGGCCGAGGTCACCGTCGTACGCGCCTGGTCGAGCGCGGCGGCGAGCAGGGAGCGCCAGGGGGTGAGGCGGGTCCAGGCGAGGTCGGTGTCGCCCGGGGCGTACGAGGCGGCGCGGGCGGCGAGCGCGCCGAGCGGGTCCTCGACGGCGTAGGTGTCGGTGACCCGGCGCTGCGCGAGCGCGCCCAGCGGGTCGAGGGAGGGGACCTCGGGGGCGTCGACCGGCCACCAGACCACGACCGGCGCGTCGGGCAGGAGCAGCGGCAGCACCACGGAGTCGGCGCGCTCGGCCACCTCGCCGTGCATCCGCAGGTGCACCGTCTCACCGGCCCCGGCGTCGGTGCCGACGCGGATCTCGGCGTCGAGCCGGGGCTCGTTGCGGGCGCGCGGGCCGCGGGTGCGCCGCTTGATGACGGCGAGGGTGCGTGAGGGGTGCTCGCGGGAGGCCTCGTTGGCGGCCTTCACGGAGTCGTAGGCGTGTTCCTCGTCGGTGACGATGACCAGGGTGAGGACCATGCCGACGGCGGGGGTGCCGACGGCGCGCCGGGCCTCCAGGATCGCCTTGTTGATCCTGCTGGCGTTGGTGTCCGTGAGATCGATCTTCATGACCGGCACCGGTCCCTTCCGTCACGTGCCCGCATGCGCGGCTCTCCCCCTGCTCTCCCCGTAGCACCGGATCGGCTCCGGATCTTCCCGGGTACGGTCCTCGGAGTCGTCGGACTCCTCGGTCTTCGGACTCCTCGGAGTCCTCGGAGTCCTCCGAGTCCTCAGACTGTCAGCACCAGTTTGCCCCGGGTGTGGCCTCCGCTGCTCAGCCGCCAGGCCTCGGCCGCCTCGTGCAGCGGCAGTTCCTTCTCCACGAAGACGGTGAGCCGGCCCTCGTCGGCGAGATCGGCCAGGGTGGCGAGTCCGGCGCCGTCGGGCCGAACCCAGACGTAGTGCCCGCCGAGGGTGGCGGCCCGGTGGTCGGTGATGGAGGCCAGCCGGGCGGGGTCGCGCAGGAGTTCGGCGGAAACGTCGACGGACTCGCCGCCGACGAAGTCGAGGGCGGCGTCGATGCCGTTCGGGGTCACGTCGCGGACCCGGTCGGCGAGTCCGGGGCCGTACGCGACGGGTTCGGCGCCCAGGTCGAGCAGGAAGCCGTGGTTGGCGGGGCTCGCGGTGCCGATGACGCGGGCGCCGCGGGCGGTCAGGATCTGCACGGCGAGCGAGCCCACTCCCCCGGCGGCGGCGTGCACGAGGACGGTGTCGCCGGCGGCGCAGCCGACCCGGTCGGCGGCCTGGAGGGCGGTGAGCCCGGCGAGCGGGAGGCCGCCGGCCTGGGCCCAGCTCAGGGCGCGGGGTTTGCGGGCGAGCATGCGGACGGGGACGGCGACCTGTTCGGCGTAGGCGCCGTGCTCGGCGCTGTCCTTGCGGATGTAGCCGATGACCTCGTCGCCGGGGGCGAACTCGGTCGCGTCGAGGCCGTTGCCCGCGACGACTCCGGCGACGTCCCAGCCGGGGATCATCGGGAAGCGGCTCACCATGATCGGGTCGAGGCCGCCGGCGGCGAGCTTCCAGTCGACCGGGTTGACCCCGGCGGCGCGGACCTGGACCAGGACCTCGCCGGGGGCGACCTTGGGGTCGGGGAGTTCCATCAGGGTGAGCGCGTCGGTGCCGCCGTACTCCGGCATGGCCATGGCCTTCATGGGCTCAGTTCTCCGTCTCGCGGGCGTTGCCGTGCTCGGGTTCGGGTTCCTCGGTCGCCGAGCCCGCGGCAGCCGGGGCGGCCGGGGCGGGCTCGTCCGGCGCGGGGGCGGAGATGGCCTCGGCCCGGCGGTTGACGACGGCGGCGGCGGCGAGCGCCGTACCGAGGAAGGCGGTGGCGACGACCCAGGGCCGGTCGAGGACATGGTGGGTGGCGTGGTCGAGGGAGAGCCGGCCGGCGCCGGTGACGCCGATGGCGGCCGCGGTGAAGCCGAGGAAGGCGGGGTACTCGTAGCCGCCGCCCATGGCGAAGAAACCGGCCGGGTAGTGCACGGCGACGGCACCTGCCATGGCGCCCGCCGCGGCGGCGCCGGCCGCCGGGGTGGCGAGTCCGAGGGCGAGCATCAGTCCGCCGCCGGCCTCGCCGAGCCCGGCGGCGACGGCGCTCTCCCGGCCGGGATGGAAGCCCATGGCCTCCATGGCCTTGGTGGTGCCCTCGATCCCGCCGCCGCCGAACCAGCCGAGCAGCTTCTGGGTGCCGTGCGCGGCGAGAACGGCGCCGGTGCCGACCCGCAGCACGAGGAGCCCGAGGTCGCGTCGGTTGAAAGCGGTCATGTCGTCTCCCGGTGTGACTCGGGTGCGGCGGGTGCGCGCGCCCTGCACTCTCCCTGTCCACTGTGCGCCGGTCCGCCCCGGACCGCCGGTGGACCGGATACCCCACTCGTCCATACAGGTCATCTTTTGCGGCGTCGGTCCGGTGCTGCTTGAGTGAAAGCGCTGTGACGGCCCGCAGCGGGCCGCCCCGACGCCCGGGTGCGGACGCGCCGAGAAGCAGGAGTCACGGGGAAGAAGAAGGGAGTACCGCCATGACGCAACAGACGCAGGACGACTCACCGTTCGGACGGTCGTCGCCGGAGGACGTGCCCGGGCCCCTCGGCCTGCTGGCCGGCCTGGCCTGGCAGGCCCTGCTGATCGCCGGTCTCGTCGCCCTCGCCGTCGGCGTCCTCGTCCTGGTGTGGCCGGGGCAGTCGCTGACCGTCGCCGGTGTGCTGTTCGGTCTGTATCTGCTGATCAGCGGTGTGCTGCATCTGATCGCGGGCTTCGGCACCCATATGCGCACCTCACTGCGGGTGATGGCCTTCATCAGCGGCGCCCTGTCGATCCTCCTCGGTCTCTTCTGCTTCCGGGGAGCGATGCAGTCGGTACTGCTGCTCGCCCTGTGGATCGGCATCGGCTGGCTCTTCCACGGCATCACGCAGACCGTGGCGGCGGCCTCGGATCCGACCATGCCGGCCCGCGGCTGGCAGATCTTCCTGGGCGTCATCAGCGCGCTCGCCGGTGTGGTGCTGATCGTCTCGCCGCTGAACTCGGCGGAGGTCCTGATCGTGCTCGCCGGCATCTGGCTGGTCGCGGTCGGCCTGGTCGAGATCGTGACCGCCTTCATGGTGCGGTCGCGGGCCAAGCTGCTGCCGCCGGGCGTCTAGGCTGTCTCCTCCGGATCTTGGTCGGGTCCGCCGCACAGGTCCGGAGCCCCGAATCGCGTGACTGTCAGGCCCACCCGGCCCCCGCCGGGTGGGCCTGCGCTACATTTTGCCGGTCCTTGACCGCGATCGTTCACGATCACTTCCCTCCGGAGCCCGGCATTTCATGAGCGACATCGTCAACGGCCTCGGCCGGACCACCGCCTACGGCGCCCTCGGCGTCGTGCTGCTGATCCTCGGCATCGTCCTGGTCGACATCCTGACCCCCGGCAAGCTCGGCCGGCAGATCTGGGAGGACCGCAACCGCAACGCGTCGATCCTGCTCAGCTCCGCGCTGCTCGGCATAGGCGGCATCGTCTTCACCGCCATCTGGACCACCTACGACGACTTCGCCAAGGGCCTGGTCTCCACGGCCGTGTTCGGTCTGCTCGGCCTCGTCCTGATGGGCGTCGCCTTCCTCGTCGTCGACCTGGTCACCCCCGGCAAGCTCGGCGCGACCCTGGTCGACCCGGAGCCCCACCCCGCGGTCTGGGTGACGGCCTCCTGCAACCTCGCCGTGGCGGCGATCGTCTCGGCCTCGATCGCCTGACGCACAGGCGCTAGGGGGTGTCTCGCTGATCCGGCCTGATCGGCGAGACACCCCCTAGGCCCGCGGGTCCCGGTCCGCCGGCTCCACCTCCAGGTGGCGATGGCGGCGCGGGCCCCGGTAGAGGAGGGCGTCCCAGCCGAGGCGGTCGAGGGCGGTCGCGCAGGCGGTCAGGGCCGCCTCCTCCCCCTGGGCCGCGCCGGATCCCGGCGGGCCCAGCCACTCCACGACGGCGGTGCCGGGCCGCTCGCCCGGCGTGACCCGGTAGCCGGTGGCCACGCGGGCGCCCGTCGCGTCGACCGCCGACGGCGGCTGCTTCGCCGCCTCCAGGGCCAGCGCCACCGCCCGTACCGGCTGGTGCCGCTCCCACGCGGCGGGCCGGGCGGCCGGATCGCCGCCCCGGCGGCCGGTCAGGCGCCGGATCTGCAGCAGCCCTTCGAACGCGGCCCGCACCTCGCGCGAGCGCTGCTCCGCATCGGCCTCCGGCAGCGGCGGCCCGTCCCCCGTGGCCGCCGCGAAGGCGCCGCTCACAGCAGCCGCCGGATGTCGCCGCGCACCCGGTAGAAGCCGCCGGACGCGGAGTGCAGCGCGTCGACCACGTACCGGGCGCCCGGCTCACGGATGGCGCGCGGGAACTGCACGTTCCACCCGCGGTCGTAGCCCTCGGTCAGCACCCGGACCCGGGTCCGGCCGCCCTCCTGGACGCACTCCACGACGATCGAGCCGGCCGGGGCGCTGCTCACCGCGTCGACGGCGGCGACCGTGGTGGCCGGCGCGTACGTGGGCAGGGCCGCGGCGAGCTTCACGTCCTGGGCGACCGGGACGTCGCCCTCCTTCGCGGCGGCGATGGCCGCCTCGCTCGCGTCCACGCACAGCAGCGAGCCGTCCGTGGTGACCAGATACAGCCGCTCGTCGCGGTACTGCATCGACAGTGCCGAACCGCCGCCGGTGCCCAGCTTCCACAGCCGGGTGCCGTCCTCCGCGAAGCAGTAGACCGACGAGGCGCTGTCACCGGCGAAGACGAACCGCCCGCCGGGCGAGGTGGCGCACGAGTACACCACGCTGTCGCAGCTGTAGACCGCCTCGGTCCGGCCGTCGCGCTTCGACAGGCGGTGCACCTTGCGGCGGCCCGTGCCCGCGTACACCGAGGTGTGCTCCTGCCAGCCGAAGAGCACCCCTCCCTCCAGCGGCGTGTGCCAGAGTTCCCGCCCGCCCTCGGGGGCGTGGGCCGCGACGCCGCGGCTGTCGCCGTAGTAGACCGCGTCACCGTCCGCGCGCACCATCCACGCGTGCTCGCCGCGCCCGCCCTGCGCCCACTGGTACTCGTCCTCGTGGTCGATGACCGTCAGCCGGCCCGAGCGGTCGGCCACGTTGAGCACGCCCTCGTGGATGTCCAGCCAGAAGATGTCGACGTCGGCCGCGATGTCGTAGGCCGCGAAGGGCAGCTTGGACGACAGGTCGTAGACCCGGCCGTCGTCGCAGCCCGCGTAGATCCAGAAGTCGTCGGCGACCAGGCACTTCACGCCGTCGGGCAGGCTGTAGCGGGCCAGGACCTCGCCGGTGTGGCCGAGGGTGAAGACCTCGCCCGCCTGGTTGCCCACCCACAGGCGCTCGTCGTCGACATGGATGCCGAAGGCGGCGGAGCCGGTGCGGAAGCGCCACAGGACGGGCGCCACGGCGCGGGCCGTGGACGGCGCGGAGGTCACGGCACGGCGGGTCACCGAGCGCGGCGCGCGCTGCCCCTGCACCGCCGGCGCGTATCCCTTGCGCACCTTCTCCCCTATCTTCTTCGCCGCGGCGGCCTGCGCCTTCTGGGGCGTGGCGAAGGTCGAGGTCTGCGTCTGGCCGGCCGCGCCGATCCGTCCGTAACGGACCGACACCACGGTGCCGTCGACCGTCACTTCGTAGAACTTGTGCGCGCCGCCGCCGTCCTGCGACAGCTCCAGATAGGTCTTCGTCGTCATGCCCAGAACGCTACGGGCAGCCACTGACAACGCCCCGACGGCCAGGCAGCCCGACCCGATCGGCCGGGACCAGAGTCCGCGCGATTCAGAACTCTCCTCGCAGACCGCGGTCCGCGCGGTCGGTCCCGGACGGGTGTCACGGGCCGGGTGACCGGCCCGCACCTCCACTTCGAGGTGCGGACCGCCGCCGGGCTCAGACCGCCTCCGCCGCCTGCCGGTTCTCCTTGAGGGTGATCCGGCCCTTGCGCAGGGTCGCCAGGCGCGGGGCCCGGCGGGCGACGGCGCTGTCGTGGGTGACCATCACGAAGGTCAGCCCGTGCTCCTTCCAGAGCCCTTCGAGCAGGTCGACGATCTCGTCGCGCATCGACTCGTCGAGGTTGCCGGTCGGTTCGTCGGCCAGCAGCACCTTGGGCTGCTTCACCAGCGCCCGGGCGATGGCCACGCGCTGCTGCTGGCCGCCGGACAGTTCGGAGGGCAGGTGGCCCGCGCGCTCGCCGAGTCCGACGGACTCCAGGGCCTCGGCGGCGCGCCGGCGGCGTTCGGCGGTGCGGACGCCGAGCGGGACGAGCGCGGTCTCCACGTTCTCCTGGGCGGTGAGCGTGGGGATGAGGTTGAAGCTCTGGAAGACGAAGCCGATGAGCCGGCTGCGCAGGTCGGTGAGACGGCGCTCGGAGACCGTCGCCAGGTCGGTGCCGTCGAGCAGGACGCTGCCCGAGGTGGGCCGGTCGAGGCCGCCGAGCATCTGGAGGAGGGTCGACTTGCCGCCGCCGGTGGGGCCCTGGATGACGAGGCGGTCGCCCTCCCGGACGGTCAGGTCGACGCCGGCGAGGGCGTCCACTCTCTCCTGGCCGCGCCGGTACTGCTTGGTGACGCCGGTGAGTTCGTACATGGTGTTCTCCTGTGCGGTACGGGTGAGGCGGGGGCTACTCGACGCGGCGCAGCGCGTCGGCCGGGCGGAGGCGGGCGGCGCGCCAGGCGCCGAAGCCGCCCGCGACGAGGCCGCCGCCGAGGGCGAGCAGCACGGCGAGGCCGACGGTGGTGAGGCTGACCGGGGCGGTCAGCGCGATGTCGAGGGACCGGCCGGCGCCGGTGGCGCCCGGTCCGCCGCCCATCAGCATCCGGCCGCCGCCGGGGCCGCCGAAGCCTCCGCCGGCCGCGCCGCCGAGTCGGGCGGTGAGGGTGGGGCTGACGGCGGTGACGAGCCAGGCGCCGCCGAGGCCGACGGCGATGCCGAGCACACCGCCGATGAGGCCGTTGACCAGGGCCTCGCCGACGACCTGCCGGGTGACCCGGCCGCTCTTCCAGCCGAGCGCCTTGAGGGTGCCGAACTCGCGGACCCGGCGGCTGACCGCGGAGGAGGTGAGCAGCCCCGCGACCAGGACGGCGGCGATCAGCACCGCGTACGAGAGCCAGCGGCCGACGGTGGTGGCGAGGCCGGCGGCGGTGTCGAGGGAGCCGGAGACGGTCTGCGCGAGGTCGGCCGAGGTGGTGACGGTGGTGCCGGTGACGTTCTTCTGGATGGCGGCCTTGACCGCGTCGATCTCCTTGGAGTCGGTGGCCTTGACGTAGACGGTGGTGATCTCGGCCTTGGCGTCGGCGAGGGTCTGGGCCCGCTGGAGCGGCAGGTAGACCTGGGCGGCGGACTGGCCGCTGTCGGCGGTGGCGATGCCGATGACGGTGAGCTTCACTCCCTTGACGGTGAGGGTCTCGCCGACGGTGAGGCCCTCCTGCTGGGCGTAGGCGCTGTCGAGGACGGCGACCGCGGCGTCGGTCTCGGTGGTCTTGAAGGTGCGCCCGGAGGTGATGGTGGAGGTGGTGAGGGGGCCGAGGTCGGGGGTGGTGACGTCGGTGCCGTAGAGGGTGAAGGAGTTGACGTCGAAGGCGGCGCCGCCGCCGACCACGGTGTCGCCGGGGCCGGAGCCGCCCGCGCCGCCGGGGCCGGTGGCCGGGCCGCCGCCCTCCGTTCCCTGACCGCCCTGGCCGCGCTGGACGGCGCCGCGCTTGAACTCGCCGTTGATCTTGAGGTTGACCAGGCTGAGGCCGCCGACCGCCTTGGCGACGCCGTCCTGCTTCGCGACGGTGCCGACCGTGGTGTCGGGGAGGGTCTGGAACCCCTGCACCATCAGCCGGTCGCTGCTCTGCTCCTCGCCCTCCTCGCGCCCCTGGAACTCGAAGCGCGGCCGCTGCGCCTGCCCGCCCGCCTTGGGCTGCTCCTGCGCCTTGGTGACCGTGAGGTCCGTGCCGAGGCCGTAGAGCGATTCCAGGACCTCGCCCTGGGCCTGCTTCATTCCGGACGACACGGAGTTGACGACGATGACCAGTGCGATGCCGAGCGCGAGCCCGGAGGCGACGACGAGCGCCGCCTTTCTGCGGCGGCGCAGTTCGCGCCGGAGGTAGGTGAAGAACATGGGCGCGAAGGTAGGGGCGCCTTGTGATGGCGGGATAAGGCGCGCGTGAGAGCGGGATGAGAGTCCGCGGCGGGGGCGGCCGAGCCGGCCGCGGGCCGGGGTGGGACCCGGGATCGGCCGGGGGCCGGGCGAGGCCGGGCCGCGCGGGTCGGCGGTGGTCCGCCGGACAGGCCCGG
Organism: Streptomyces sp. NPDC051909; assembly: GCF_040681095.1. Lineage (NCBI taxonomy): Bacteria > Bacillati > Actinomycetota > Actinomycetes > Kitasatosporales > Streptomycetaceae > Streptomyces > Streptomyces sp. NPDC051909. The sequence goes on from NZ_JBFAYA010000009.1 coordinate 45,674, forward strand.
AGGTTCAGCCGCCGTACGCCAGGGGGTCGGCCAGGATGTCCTGGATCACGAGGGCGGCGGCGCCGCGGGCGGCGTCGGCGGTGGTGGTCGCGGCGCGCAGGCGGCCCTTGGCGGGGGTCCAGAGGCCGGAGACGACGCGGCGGGCGAGTTCGGACTCGGCGGCGGGGGCCAGCCAGGGCATCAGGCGCGGGTAGATCCCGCCGAGGACCACGGCCTGCGGGTCGAGCAGGTTGACGGCGCCGGACACGGCGACGCCGAGCATCCGGCCGGCCTCCTCCAGGGCGGCGAGCGCGCGGGGTTCGGCCTCCTCCGCGCGGCGCACCAGGGCGTCGACGCCGCGGACCCCGGCGGCGCGCAGCAGGGCGGCCTGGCCGGCGTACCGCTCCAGGCAGCCGTGCGAGCCGCAGCGGCAGCGCGGCCCGTCGGGCAGGACGGTGAGGTGGCCGATCTCGCCGGCGAAGCCGTGGGCGCCGCGCAGCAGTTCGCCGTCGAGCACGATCGCGCCGCCGACCCCGATCTCGCCGGTGACATGCAGGAACGTGCGTACGTCTCCGAGGTCGCCGAACCACAGCTCGGCGAGGGCCGCGACATTGGCCTCGTTGTCGGAGGCGACGGGCAGGGCGGGGGCGCCGGGCGGGCGGGCGGCGACGAGGGCACGGGCGAACAGGGCGTCCGCGTCGACCCGGTTCCAGCCGAGGTTGGGGGCCTGCTGGACGGTGCCGTGGGAGACCAGGCCGGGCAGCGCGAGCCGGACGCCGGTGGGCCGCAGGTCCCGGGCCGCGGCCTCGGCGAGCACGTCGGCGGCGACGTCGGCGGCCCGGCGCAGCACCTCGACGGGGGCGAGGGCGCGGTTGTCGAGCGGGACGGTGCGGCGGACCCGGCCGGTGCCGCCGAGGTCGGCGACGCACACGCTGACGTAGTCGACGTTGAGCTCGACGCCGAGCCCGGCGGGGCCGGTGACGGCCGGCTTGAGGACGGTGCCGGGGCGGCCGGCCTGGCCGCTGAAGGTCTTTCCGGACTCGACGAGCAGGCCGAGCTCCAGGAGCTGTTCGACGAGCGAGGACACCGCGGCGCGGGTGAGGCCGACGCGGGCGGCGACGGCCGCCCGCGTGGTCTCGCCGCTCTCGTGCACGGTGCGCAGCACGAGGCTGAGGTTGTGCCGGCGTACGCCCGCCTTGTCGGCCTTGGGCTCCGGGGTGTCCTTGCGCCTGTTCATGGTGCGCAGAGCCTAACCGGCGGGCGGCGGAACGACTCGGTCCGCGCACGACGGTTCAGTGACCGAACTCTTCGGCCCTGATCCGCCGGACAGGCCCCAGGTGGAGCGGGGCACGGGGGCGGAGGTGTCGGGGGCGGCCCCGGCCGCTGCCCAGGGCCGGGGCCGTCCGTCTCGGTCACGAACGGCTCACGCCCGGGTGAGCCGGAGGGTGAGGAGCTGGAAGGGGCGCAGGCCGATCAGGACGTCGTCGCCGTCCGTCTCGGCCTCGCCCTCCTCCCCCGGCCAGGGGCGTTCGAGCAGGTCGCAGACCCGGGCGCCGGCGAGCGGGAAGCCGGCGGTGAGGCGGGTGCGGGCGCGCCCGCCGCGTGACTCGTAGACGCGGACCACGACATCGCCGCTGCCGTCGTCGGCGAGCTTCAGCGCGCTCACGACGACGGCCTCGTCGGCCACGCTCACGAGCGGCGCCACCTCGGCCGCGGGGCCACCGGGGACACGCCGCTCGGACTGGTTGATCCGGTGGCCTTCGCGGACGGCGTCGCCGATCCGCGCGCCGGGCACCAGCGCGTGCCGGAAGCGGTGCGGGCCCTGGTCGGTGTGGGGGTCGGGGAAGCGCGGGGCGCGCAGCAGGGAGGCGCGGACGGTGGTGGTCGTGCCGTGGTCGTCCGGGCGCACGGTGCGGGTGACATCGTGTCCGTACGTGGAGGCGGTGACGAGGGCGACGCCCCAGCCGGGCTCCTCGAAGTGCACGAAGCGGTGGTTGCAGGCCTCGAACTTGGCCGCTTCCCAGCTGGTGTTGGTGTGGGTGGGCCGGTACAGGTGCCCGAACTGGGTCTCGGCGGCGTAGCGGTCGGTGTGCAGGTCGAGGGGGAAGGCGGTCTTGAGGAACTTCTCGGTCTCGTGCCAGTCGACCTCCGTGTCGAGGTCGAGACGCTTCTCTCCCGCTCGGAGGGCGAGAGTCTGGACGGCGGTGGAGGCGCCGAAGGAGCGGGTGACACGGACGGACACGGCGCCCGGCCCCGCGTCGGCCGGCGCGAGCTCGTCGACGTCCGTCAGGTCGGTGACGGTGTTGCGGTAGAAGCGGTCGACGTCCCAGGCGTCCCACATGTTGGGGAAGTCGGGGTGGAGTTGGAGCAGGTTGGCGGCGGCCCCGGGCGCGATGGTCTCACGTCCGGCATCAAGGTCGACGAGGGAGACGATCAGGCCGCGGGCGTCGACGGTGACCCGCAGCAGTCCGTTGTCGAGGACGAAGCCGCCCTCGGGGCGCGGTGCGGCGGTGCAGCGGCCGGGTGCGGCCGGCAGGGCCCCGGCGGGTCGGGCGCCGCCTGCGGGAACGCCGCCGCGGGCGTGCGGGGCGGCGTTGAAGACCACCTCCGCGTCCCCCTCCCCCGCCAGGGCGCGCTGGGCGCGGTCGACGATCGCGGTGAGCTCCTCGGCGACGGCGGCGTACGTGGCCTCCGCCTCGCGGTGCACCCAGGCGATGGACGAGCCGGGCAGGATGTCGTGGAACTGGTGGAGCAGCACCGTCTTCCAGATCCGGTCCAACTCCTCGTACGGATAGGGGAATCCGGTCCGCACGGCGGCGGTGGCGGCCCACAGCTCGGCCTCGCGCAGCAGGTTCTCGCTCGCCCGGTTGCCCTGCTTCGTGCGGGCCTGGCTGGTGAGGGTGGCGCGGTGCAGTTCGAGATACAACTCCCCGACCCACACCGGGGGTTCGGGGTACTCGGCCTGGGCCTTGGCGAAGAACTCGGCGGGCCGCTCCCAGCGTACGGTCGCGGAGCCCTCCAGGTCGCGCATCCGGGCGGCCTTGGCGATCATCTCGCGGGTCGTGCCGCCGCCTCCGTCGCCCCAGCCGGTGGGGGCGAGGGAGTGCCGGGCGCGGCCCTTGTCCTTGAAGTTGCGGACGGCGTGGGCGATCTCCTTGCCCCGCATGGAGCAGTTGTAGGTGTCGATGGGCGGGAAGTGGGTGAAGATCCGGGTGCCGTCGATGCCCTCCCACCAGAAGGTGTGGTGCGGGAAGGAGTTGACCTGGCTCCAGGAGATCTTCTGGGTGAGCAGCCACTTCGAGCCGGCCTGCCGGATGATCTGCGGGAGTCCGCCGGCGAAGCCGAAGGTGTCGGGGAGCCACGCCTCGTGGTTCTCGACGCCGAACTCGTCGAGGAAGAAGCGTTTGCCGTGCACGAACTGACGGGCCATCGCCTCGGAGGAGGGCATGTTGGTGTCGGACTCGACCCACATGCCGCCGGCCGGGACGAAGCGCCCCTCGGCGACGGCCTTCTTCACCCGGGCGTACACCTCGGGCCGGTGCTCCTTGATCCAGGCGTACTGCTGGGCCTGGGACATGGTGTAGACGAAGTCGGGCTGGTCCTCCAGGAGCGCGGTCATGTTGGCCGTGGTGCGGGCCACCTTGCGCACGGTCTCGCGCAGCGGCCAGAGCCAGGCGGAGTCGATGTGGGCGTGCCCGACGGCGCTGATGCGGTGGGCGGAGGGCTCGGCGGGCGAGGCGAGGACGCCGGCGAGTTCGGCGCGGGCCGCGGCGGCGGTGCCGCCGACGTCCTGGAGGTCGAGGACGTCGAGCGCGCGCTCGACGGCGCGCAGGATGTCCCAGCGGCGGGCGCCCTCGACGGGCAGTTCGGCCATCAGCTCGCCGAGCACCTCCAGGTCGATGACGAGCTCCCAGACGGTCTGGTCGAACACCGCGAGGTCGAGCCGGGCGATGCGGTACTGCGGACGGTCGCCGGCCGTCTCCTTCTCGCCGAGTCCGGTGGGCAGGAAGGGGTGGTAGTCCAGGATCACCGGGTTGGCGGCGGCCTCGACATGCAGCAGCACCTCCTCGCCGCCGGCCGCGGGCGCGGCGATCCGCACCCACTGGTTGCGCGGGTGGAGGCCCTTCACCGGGCTGCCGTCCGGGCGGTAGACCAGGCCCTCGCACTGGAAGCCCGGCATGTTGGCGTCGAAGCCGAGGTCGATCAGCGCCTCGACCGTCCGGCCGGCCCACTCCTCGGGGACGGTGCCGGTGACGGTGAGCCAGCTGGTGGACCAGGGCGCGCCCCAGGGCTCGCCCGCGGCGATGGGGGTACGGGGTGCGGCCAGGCCCTCGGCGACCGGGACGGGCTCGCCGGGGGCGGTCCAGATGCCCGCGGTGAGGGGCACGGAGACGGGGTGGACGGCGGGGCGGATGCGTTCGTCGAGGACCCGCTTGAGCCGGGACTCGACGAGGCTGCGGTCGTCATGCATGCGGAGCACTCCCAAGGGCGAGGGTACGGGGCGGGGTCAGCCGCGACGGGCGGCGCCGAGGTCGTCCGGCGTGACCAGCTCGGTGATGCCGCGGGCGGCCAGGTGCGCGGGGTCGGTGGCGCGGGCCGCGAGGACGACGGCCGGGCGGGCCCCTTCCGCGGCGAGCCGCATGAAGGCCTCGTAGTACACGCCGCCGGGGCCGCAGGAGGAGCGCGCGGTGACCTCCTCCGGGAGGTCGACGACGAGCGCGGTGCTCCTCGGTGCCGGCGCGGCCCAGGTCGTACGGGCCTCGTCGACGGCGTCCGCGAGGGCCCGCCCGGCCGGCTTGGCCTTCCGGTCGTTGGTCAACAGGCCCAGGCTGTATTCCAGTTCGGGGAAGTCGGCGAGCGCGCGGTCGACGTCGTGGGAGCACCACCACGTGATACCCCACAGATCGGGGCAGTCGAGCGCGGCGGCGACGGTCGTCCGGGTGAATTCGGCCGCCCGGTCGGCGGGGATGTGCGGGGCGGGCGCGCCGACCTCCTGGAGCCAGACCGGGCGGCGCGGGTCGTCGGCCCAGGCCTTGGAGAGTTCGACGAGGTAGGCGGCGTGCTGGGCGACGGCGACGGAGTCGGTGCCGTAGCGCTGTGCGGTGCCGTTGAACACCCAGGAGTGGACGGCGGTGGCCGCGCCGACACGGGCGGCGTGGCCGGGGGTGAAAGGGTGGTCGTCGAGGTACCAGGCGGCGTCGTACGCGGCGTGCAGGTGGAGCCGGCCTGGCGCGCCGTCCTCGCAGGCGGCGAGCATGCGCCGCAGCCAGTCCGCGGCCTGGTCGGGGGTGATCCGGTCGGGGTCCGGGTGGGGGTCGCCGGAGAACTGGTCGATCTCGTTGCCGAGGGTCATGCCGAGGAAGTTCGGCCGGTCGGCCAGCGCGGCGGCGAGGGTGCGCAGATAGGCGGCCTGGCCGTCGAGGACGTCCGGGTCGGTGAAGAGGTTGCGCCGGTGCCAGGTCCGGGTCCAGGCAGGCAGGAAGTCGAAGCTGGACAGATGGCCCTGGAGGCCGTCGACGGCGACGTCGAGGCCGCGTTCGGCGGCGGCGTCGACGAGCGCGGCGAGCTGCCCGACGGCGCGCGGCCGGATCAGGGTGCGGTTGGGCTGGAAGAGCGGCCACAGCGGGAAGACCCGGACGTGGTCGAGGCCGAGGGCGGCGATCGAGTCCAGGTCGGCGCGGACGGCGTCGAGGTCGAAGTCGAGCCAATGGTGGAACCAGCCCTGGCTGGGCGTGTAGTTGACGCCGAAGCGCGGGGCGGCGGAAGGAGGGTGCGTCATGTGCGGTGCGGTGTCCTTCGTGAGACGGCGAACGGTGGCCTCGGTCAGCCCTTGAGCGCGCCCTCCTCGACGCCCTTGAAGAAGAAACGCTGGAGCGCCGCGAACACGGCCACGATCGGCAGGAAGGCGATCATGGTGCCGGCGGCGATCAGCCGGGGGTTGGCGGTGAAGGTGCCGTCGAGGTACTGCAGGCCGACCGTGAGGGTGTAACGGCCGGGGTCGTTGAGCACGATCAGCGGCCACAGGAAGTCGTCCCAGGCGCCGATGAAGGTGAAGATCACCACGACGCTCAGCATGCCCCGTACGTTCGGCAGACTCACGTACACCAGCCGCTGCCAGGCGTTGGCGCCGTCCACGAGGGCGGCGGCGTCGAGCTCGGGCGGCACGGACCGGAAGGCCGTGTACATGAGGAGCACGTTCAGCATCGCGATGGCGCCGGGCAGGGCGACACCGAGGAGCGTGTCGGTGAGGCCCAGGCTGCGCACGGTCACGTACTGGGAGACGATGGTGACCTCGCCGGGCAGGACGAGCGTGGCGACGAAGAGGCCGAGCGCGAGGCGGGCGCCGCGGAAGCGCAGCCGGGCGAGCGCGTAGCCGGCGAGGGTGGCGCCGACGATGTTCCCGAGGACCGCGATGCCGGCCACGACCAGCGAGTTGGCGGCGTAGGTCCACACCGGGATGGTGTCGGCGACCTTGGCGTAGTTGGCGAGGGTCGGGGCGTCGGGCAGGAAGCCCGGGGTGCGGGAGTAGACGTCCTCGGCGGGCCCCTTGAGCGAGGTGGACAGCTGCCACAGGAAGGGCCCGACCGTGAGCAGCAGGACGAGCAGGAGGAGCAGGTAGCGGACCGTCTTCTCGGCGGTGGACGGGGCACGGCCCGGGGCTGTCATGCCGTCAGGCCCCCTTCCGGTCGAGCCGGGCGAGGACGGTCATCGGCCCGACGGTGAGGACGAAGAGCAGGATGCTGAGGGCGGAGGCGTAGCCGATGTGCCCGGTGAAGCCCCGGCTGTACATCTGGATGAGCATGACCACGGACATGTCGCGCCCGCCGGGTCCGCCGGTGCCGTTGGAGAGCACGTACAGCTCGGAGAAGATCCGCAGCGCGGAGACCGAGATGAGCACGGAGACGAGGAGCATGGCGGGGCGGACGCCGGGCAGGGTGACGTGCCAGAAGCGGCGGACGGCGGAGGCGCCGTCCACGGCGGCGGCCTCGTGGAGTTCGCGCCCGACGTTCCCGAGCGCGGACAGGTAGATGACCATGTAGTAGCCGAGGCCCTTCCACACGGTGAGCGCGATGGCGCTGAACAGCAGCAGCCAGCGGTCGGTGAGGAAGGAGACGGGCCGGTCGGCCAGGCCCAGCTGGTGGAGCATCCCGTTGAGCAGGCCCCGGTCGTCGAGCACCCAGCCCCAGATGATGCCGACGACGACGGCGGAGGCGACGACCGGGCTGTAGAAGGCGGTGCGGAAGAAGGTGATGCCGGGCAGTCTCCTCTCGACGAGCAGGGCGAGCAGCAGGGGCAGCAGGGTGAGCAGGGGCAGGCACACCAGGAGGTAGACGACGCTGTTCACCAGGGCGTCGGTCAGCTGGGCGTCGTCCAGGGCGCGCCGGTAGTTCGCCAGGCCGGTGAAGTGTCCTCCGCCGAGCGGCTTGGCGTCGGTGAAGGACAGGACCACGGTGTTGACGGCGGGCCACAGGTTGAAGACGGCGAGCCAGAGCAGCGCGGGCCCGGCGAGCAGCCAGGGGGCGAACCAGCGTCGGTGGGTCATCTCGGACGCCGCCTCAGTCCTTGATGAGCTGGTCGGCGCGGGCGACCGCCGTGTCGAGGGCTTCCTTCGAACCGGCCTGGCCGCTGATGGCGAGCGCGATCTGCTGGTTGATCAGGGTCTTGACGGCGTCGTTGGCCTGGACCGGTTCGAGGACCTCGGCGGAGGCGAGCGAGCGGAAGGCGGTGACCTTGGCGTCGCCGGCGTTGCTGCCGTCGCTCTTCGCGAAGTACGGGTCGGCGGCCGAGGCGGTGGTGGAGGGGAAGATGCTGGTCTCGTGGGCGAAGGCGGCCTGGTTCTCGGCGTTGGTGACCCAGCGGGCGAGGGCGAGGGCCGCTGCCGGGTTCTCGGTGTTCCTCGGAATGGACAGACCCTGTACGTACAGCGGCGGGGTGCCCATGGCCGGCGAGGAGACCACCTTGGGGGCGAGGGTCGGGTTGTCGGTGGCGAGGCTGGTGATGTAGTTGGCTCCGGCGGTGGTCCAGGCGGCGGTGCCGGAGGCGAAGAGCTTGGTGTTGCCCGCGTAGGTCTCGGTGAGCACGTCCTTCGGCAGCAGGCCCTCCTGGTAGGCGGCCCGGTAGGTGTCGAGGACGGCGGCGGCCTCGGGGGTGTTGAAGGTGAAGCGGGTGCCCTCCGCGTTCATGATCGGCACGCCGGCGTTGGCGAGGTCGATGAGGTTGGGCTTGCGGCTCATCAGATAGGTCTGGCCGCCGGACTTCTCCTTGACCGTGCGGGCGGCCCTGACGAGCTCGTCGAGCGAGGCCGGCGGCTTCTTCGGGTCGAGGCCGTACTGCGCGAACAGCTCGCCGTTCCAGTAGTTGACGTCGGTGTTGAGGTACCAGGGGTAGCCGTAGGTGCCGTCGTGGCCGGGGAAGCGGTAGGCGTCGAGGCCGCCCTTGACGTAGTCCTTCGCGGAGGCGGCGTCTGCCTTGCCGATGTCGAGCAGCAGATTCTGCCTGACGAGCGGGAGGGCGAAGTCCGGGGGAAGGTTGACGACGTCGGGCAGGGTGCCGCCGGCGGACTGGCTGAGCACCTTCTCCGAGTAGCCCTCGCCCGGCTGGTCGAGCCACTCGACCGTGGTGCCCGGGTACTTCTTCTCGAAGCCGTCGATCACCTTCTCCATGTAGGCGGTGAACTTCGGCTTGAGGGCCCAGGTCTGCAGCGAGACCTTGCCCTTGACCTCGCCGCCGGTACCGACGGGGCCGGGTGCCGCCGAGTCCCCGCTGTCGCCGAGTCCGCAGCCGGCGAGGGTCACGGCCGCGAGGGCGGTGGCGGCGGCAGTGGCGGTCCAGCGGGCCAGTGGGCTTCTCCGGATGTGTCGCACGAGGGTGTCTCCTTGCTCGGACGTCGCGGGGGTGTGCGCGGGCCTTGCTCGGTGTCTCTGACGCTCGGCTTGCTCGGTGCTCATCTCCTGAACGGCATCTACTAAACCGGTCTAGCGATGCGGGACTATGCTCGTGGCTAGACTCCGGTGTCAAGGGACCGTGCGGAATCGGCCGACTTGCAACGGCCGGGAAGGGGGCGTCCGTTGGCCAGACCGACCATCGCCGACATCGCCAGGGAGGCCGGTGTCTCCAAGGGCGCCGTCTCCTTCGCGCTCAACGGACGCCCGGGCGTCAGCGAGGCCACCCGGGACCGCATCCTGCGGGTCGCCGAGCGGATGAACTGGCGCCCGCACAGCGCCGCCCGCGCCCTCGGCGGGGCGCGCGCCGGGGCGGTCGGCCTGGTCCTCGCCCGGCCCGCCCGCACCATCGGGCTGGAACCCTTCTTCGGCCAGCTGCTCTCCGGCCTCCAGGCGGCGCTGTCCACCCGCGGCACCGCGCTCCAGCTGCTCGTCGTCGAGGACACCGCCGCCGAGATCGAGGTCTACCGGCGGTGGACCTCCGAGCACCGGGTGGACGGCTTCGTACTCGTCGACCTCCAGGTGCGCGACCCGCGGATCCCCGTCCTGGAGGTGCTCGGGGTGCCCACCGTGGTGCTCGGCGGTCCCGGCCGGCACGGCGGGCTGCCCGCCGTCTGGGCCGACGACCGCGAGGCGATGACCTCGATCGTCGAGTACCTGGCGGCGCTCGGCCACCGCCGGATCGCGCACCTCGCCGGACTGCCCGCCTTCCAGCACACCCAGCGCCGGATCCGGGCGGTACGGGACGCGGCGCGCCGCCTCGGACTCGCCGACGCCGTCTCCGTGCCGACCGACTTCAGCGACGCCGAGGGCGCCGCGGCCACCCGCGCGCTGCTCGCCCGGCCGGCCGGGCAGCGGCCGACGGCGATCGTGTACGACAGCGACGTGATGGCGGTCGCCGGACTCGGGGTCGCCGCCGAGATGGGCGTGCCGGTGCCGGGCGAGCTGTCCCTGGTCTCCTTCGACGACTCCGCGCTCGCCCGGATCGTGCACCCCTCCCTGACCGCGCTGTCCCGTGACACCTTCGCGCTCGGCGAGCAGGTCGCGACCGCCCTGCTCGCCGTGGTCGACGACCCGGCCGCGGGCCGTGACGTCCGGAACCCGACACCCCGGCTCACGGTCCGCGAGAGCACCGCGGCGCCCGCCGCCGGATGACGACCGGCCCTCTTGACCCCTCTGCTAAAGCCCTTTAGCCTCCCGGACCGGGCGGCCCGGCGCCGTCCCGATCCATCCCCCGCACCATCGCGCCACCGGCACCACCAGCTTCCATTCCCCCCTCCTGCTGGACCGGAGCATCGATGAGACGACTTCCCCGCCTGCTGGCCGCCGCCCTGTCGGCGGCCCTTCTCGGCCTCGCCGCCACCCCCGTCGCCTCGGCGTCGGGATCCGCGGCGGCGCCCGACAACGTTGTCGCCACCGCCGGCGACCAGCCGTACGCCTCCTACTGGTACCCGAACACGATCCTGGACTGGGACCCGGCCACCGACCCCGACGCCCGCTTCAACCGCTCGCGCGTCCCCCTCAAGCCGCGGGTCTCCGACCCCGCCCTGAAGGCGAACGCCAACGCCCGGGCCGGCGAGGGCGAAGTGGCGTCCCTGGTGTCCTTCGCCCCCACCTCGAACAATCCGTCCCAGGGTTCGCCCGATCCGCGCTACTACGCCTTCGGGCACTGGCAGTACGTCGACAAGCTGGTCTTCTGGGGCGGTTCGGCCGGTGAGGGGCTGATCCTCGCGCCCAACCCCACCGTGATCGACGCGGCCCACCGCAACGGCGTGAAGGTCTACGGCACGGTGTTCTTCCCGCCCACCGCCTACGGCGGCCAGATCCAGTGGGTCCGGGACTTCGTGCGGAAGTCCGGCACGCGCTACCCGGTCGCCGACAAACTCGCCCAGGCCGCCCGGTACTACGGCTTCGACGGCTGGTTCATCAACCAGGAGACGGCGGGCGGCGACAGCACCCTCGCCACCGAGATGCGCGACACCCTGCGCTACGCGCGCTCGCTCGGCCCGGTCGAGTTCATGTGGTACGACGCGATGACCGAGTCCGGCGCGGTCAGCTGGCAGGACGCGCTCACCACCGCCAACGACGCCTTCCTGCAGGAGGGTTCGCAGCGCACCAGCGACTCGATGTTCCTCGACTTCGGCTGGGGCGCCTCGGCGCTCGACTCCTCCCGCAGCCTGGCCCGCTCCCTCGGGCGCAGCGAGTACGAGCTGTTCGCGGGCGTCGACACCGAGGCCAACGGCTACAACACGAGCGCGCCGTGGAGCGCCGTCTTCCCGGACGGCCGGCCGCACACCACCTCGCTCGGCCTCTACCGCCCCGAGTGGACCCACAACTCCTCGACGGACCGCGCCGATTCGTACGCGCGGGAGGCCCGCTACTGGGACGGCGCCAACGGCGACCCCTCCGACACCACCACGACGTCGAGCTGGAAGGGCCTCGCGCACTACGTCGCCGAGTCGTCGCCGGTCACCGCCAAGCCCTTCGTGACCTCGTTCGACGCCGGGCAGGGCGACTTCTACCACTCCGGCGGCACCCGGGTCTCGACCACCGGCTGGAACAACCTCTCCCTCCAGGACGTGCCGCCCACCTACCGCTGGCTGGTGCGGTCCACCGGGACGAAGCTGAAGGCCTCGTACGACTTCACCGACGCCTACGAGGGCGGCTCCGCGCTGCGCCTGACCGGCGCCCTGGACGCCGTGAACACCGTACGGCTCTACCAGACCCGCCTTCCGGTCGCCGCCGACACCAGGCTGTCGGTGGTCCTGAAGACCCCGGCGGCCGGACCGACGCGCCTGAAGGCCGCCGTGTCCTTCACCGACTCTCCCACCGCCTTCACCACGCTCGACCTCGGCTCCACCACGACGGCCGGCTGGGAGCGCAGGACGCTCGACCTCTCCCCGTACGCCGGACGGACGATCGCCCAGCTCGGCCTCCAGACGACCGGGACGGCCGCCTCGTACGACATCAAGGTCGGCCAACTCGGCGTGTACGACGGGTCGGTGGACGCGACGGCGGCGCCGGGAGCGCCGACCGTGCTCGGCAGCACCGACACCGGTGCCGGCAGCAGGTCGCTGCGGCTCGCGTGGACCGCGCCGGCCACGGGCGACGTGCACCACTACGAGGTGTACCGGCGCGACGCGGGCGGCGGGCGCACCTTCCTGGGTGCCACCCCGAACGACAGCTACTTCGTGCCGAGGCTCGACCGGGCCGGTACGGAGACCTCGACGACGCTCGACGTCGAGGCGGTGTCGACGGAGTGGGGCCGCTCGCCCGCCGCGAGCACCACGGTCACCTGGTCGGCGCCGACCGAGACGAACCTCGCGCTGAACCGGCCGGCGACCGCCTCCGGCCAGTGCAACTCCTCGGAGACCCCGGCGAAGGCGGTCAACGGCAGCGTGTCCGGCGGCACCACCGACAAGTGGTGCACCCTGACGACGGACAAGTGGCTGGAGGTGGACCTCGGTTCACCGCGTGCGCTGAACCGTTTCGTGGTGAAGCACGCGGCGGCGGGCGGCGAGAGCGCGACCTGGAACACCCGGGACTTCCGGGTGGAGGTCCGGGACAGCGCCTCCGCCGCCTGGACCACGGCGGTGACCGCCGCGGGCAACACGGCGGCGACCACCACCCACCCGGTGGCCGTGACCGCCCGCTATGTGCGCCTGGTGGTCACCAGGCCGACGCAGACCACGGATCCGGCGGCCCGGATCTACGAGTTCGAGGCCTGGGGCTCGTAACGCGCGGCTGGTCAGGCCTGCGCCGTGGCGACCTTGAACCCGAAGCCGATCACGACCGGGCTGGGCCTCTGTTCCCCTCAGGACACTCGGGGCGGGGCGACAGCACTCAGTCCGCGGCGGGTTCGGCCGAGGGTTCGGCGACCCGGCGCAACAGGGCGTGCAGCAGGGCGCGTTCCTCCTCGGACAGGGGGGCGAGCAGGCCGTCGGTGACGCGGCGGCTGCTGCGGTCGGTGTCCTTGAGGTAGGCGCGGCCGGCGCCGGTGAGGACCACGATGCGGCTGCGCCGGTCGCCGGGCGCGGGGCGGCGCTCCACGAGGTTGAGGCGTTCGAGGTCGTCGACGAGGCCGACGATGGCGCTGGGGTCGTAGCCGAGGCGGGTGCTCAACTCGCGCTGGAGGGCGCCCTCGACGGTGGCGAGGTAGCGGAGCACCGCGTAGTGGCGCAGCCGCAGGCCGGATTCCTGGAGGGCGGCGTTGAAGAGCTGCCCGGAGCGCTGGCCGAGCCGGTAGAGCAGATATCCGGTGTCGGAGTGCAGCCCGAGCATCCAGGGGTCGTCCGCGCGGTCCTCGGCGTCTCTGGCGTCTCTGTCGTTCATGGCACCAGCATGCCGCAGAACCAATGTCGATCACAACCATTGACGTCAACAACTATTGGTTCTAGCTTCCTTTCAGCGGATCGAAGCCGATCGAGCACACGCTCTCCCGTCCGCGTCTCCCCCCTGCCCGAAGGGACCCTCATGTCACCCACGCCCACACCCACACCCACACCCACCGTCGACCTGACCGGCAAGGTCGCGATCGTGACCGGCTCGGGCCGGGGCCTCGGACTCGCCTACGCCTCCGCGCTCGCCGCCGCCGGCGCCTCCGTCGTCGTCAACGACCTCGACGCCGAGGTCGCCGAGAAGGCCGCCGCCGGCATCGTCGAGGCGGGCGGCCGGGCCGTCGCCGAAGCCGTCGCCGTCGGCACCGCCGAGGCGGCGGACCGGCTCGTCGAGCGGGCCGTGAGCGCCTTCGGGCGGCTCGACGTCCTCGTCACCAACGCGGGCATCCTGCGCGACCGCGTGCTGTGGAAGATGACCGACGAGGACTTCGACGCCGTCGTCGGCACCCACCTCCGGGGCACCTTCACCTGCGCCCGCGCCGCCGCCGTCCGGATGCGCGAGCAGGGCGAGGGCGGCCGGCTGATCCTGGTCGGCTCCCCCGCCGGGCAGCGCGGCAACTTCGGCCAGACCAACTACGCCGCCGCCAAGGCCGGTGTCGCCGCCATGGCCCGTACCTGGTCGATGGAGCTGGCCAAGGCCGGGATCACCGTCAACGCCGTGGTGCCGGTGGCCGCCACCGCCATGACCGAGACCATCCCGGCCTTCGCCCCGTACGTGGAGGCGATGCGCGGCGGAGCACCGCTCCCCGACTTCCTGCGCAAGGGCGAGGGCTTCGGCACCGTCGAGGACTGCGCGGCGCTCGTGCCCTTCCTCGCCTCCGACGCCGCCGTCGGCGTCACCGGCCAGTGCGTGGGCATCGGCGGCGACCGGCTCGCCCTGTGGTCGCACCCCGAGGAGATCGCCACCGCCTACGCGGACGGCGGCTGGAGCCCTCAGACCATCGCCGCCGCCTGGCACACCTCGGTCGGCCGGGTCCCGCAGACCGTCGGCATCCCCGCGCCGCGCCTCCCGGAGGCGTGATGAGCGTGATGAGCGCGATCGCCGTGGACGAGCTCGTCGCCATCGACGTCCACACCCACTGCGAGGTCTCCGCGAGCGGCCGGTCCTCGCTCTCCGACGAGCTGCACTCCGCCTCCGGCGCGTACTTCAAGGTCGAGGGCGACCGGAAGCCGACTCTGGAGGAGATGGCCGCGTACTACCGGGAGCGGCGGATGGCCGCCGTGGTCTTCACGGTGGACGCCGAACACGCCACCGGCACCGAGCCGATCCCCAACGAGGAGATCGCCGAGACCGCCGCCGCCCATCCCGACGTGCTCATCCCCTTCGCCTCCATCGACCCCTTCCGGGGCCGGGCCGGGGTACGGGCGGCGCGCCGCCTCGTCGAGGAGTACGGGGTCAGGGGCTTCAAGTTCCACCCCAGCATCCAGGGGTTCTTCCCCGACGACCGCCTCGCCTACGGCCTGTACGAGCTCATCGAGGAGACCGGCACCGTCGCGCTCTTCCACAGCGGGCAGACCGGGATCGGCGCCGGCGTGCCCGGCGGGGGCGGCATCCGGCTGAAGTACTCCGACCCGATGCGGGTGGACGACGTCGCCGCCGACTTCCCGCACATGAAGATCGTCCTCGCCCACCCCTCCTTCCCCTGGCAGGACGAGGCGCTGGCCGTGGCCACCCACAAACCCGGGGTGCACATCGACCTGTCGGGCTGGTCGCCGAAGTACTTCCCGCCGCAGCTGGTGCGCTACGCCGACACGCTGCTCAAGGACAAGGTCCTCTTCGGCTCCGACTACCCGGTGCTCAGCCCGGACCGCTGGCTGGCCGACTTCGCCCGGCTGCCGATCAGGGACGAGGTCCGTCCCGGGATCCTCAAGGACAACGCCGCCCGGCTGCTCGGCCTCACCGAATCCCCTGTGTGAAAGGGCCCCTGATGCGCAACGAGGGACTGGGGTCGTGGCCCGCCCGCCGGGCCCGTAAGACCCCGCACCGCACCGCCCTGATCCACCAGGCGGACGCTCTCACCTACGCCGAACTGCACGAGCGCACCACCCGGCTCGCCCACGCGCTGCGCTCCGCCGGCGTCCGGCGCGGCGACCGCGTCGCCTACCTCGGCCGCAACCATCCGGCCTTCCTGGAGACGCTGTTCGCCGCCGGATTGCTCGGCGCGGTGTTCGTGCCGCTCAACGCCCGGCTCACGGGGCCCGAGATCGCGTACCAGTTGCAGGACTCCGGCAGCCGCACGCTGCTCCACTCCCCCGAACTCGCCACCGTCGTGGCCGAGTCGGGCGGGGCGCGGACCGTCGTCGAGGTGGGCGGAGCGGCGTACGAGGAGCTGCTCGCCGGCGCCTCCGCGGCGCCGATCGACGAGCCGGTCTCGCCCGACGAGATCTGCGTCATCATGTACACCTCGGGGACGACGGGCCGCCCCAAGGGCGCCATGCTCACCCACGGCAACGTCGTCTGGAACGCCGTCAACGTCCTCGTCGACCACGACCTGGCCGCCGACGAGACCGCGCTGGTGTCCGCCCCGCTGTTCCACACCGGCGGGCTGAACATGCTGACGCTGCCGGTGCTGCTCAAGGGCGGGGCGTGCGTGCTCGTCGAGTCCTTCGACCCCGGCGACACGCTCGATCTGATCGAACGGCACGGTGTCACCTTCATGTTCGGGGTGCCGACGATGTTCGACCAGGTCGCGCGGCACCCGCGCTGGGCCACGGCCGACCTGTCGAGCCTGCGCCTGCTCAACTGCGGCGGCGCGCCCGTACCGACCGCACTGATCGCCACGTACCAGGAGCGCGGTCTGACCTTCCTCCAGGGGTACGGCATGACGGAGGCGTCCCCCGGGGCGCTGTTCCTGGACGCGGAGCACGCGGTCGCGAAGGCCGGCTCGGCCGGGGTGCCGCACTTCTTCACGGACGTACGGGTGGTGCGGCCCGATCTGACACCGGCGGAGGTGGGCGAGACCGGCGAGGTGCTGGTCCGCGGCCCGCACGTCATGAACGGCTACTGGGGCCTGCCGGAGGAGAGCGAAGCGGCCTTCATGGACGGCTGGTTCCGCACCGGGGACGCGGCCCGGGTCGACGCGGACGGCTATGTCACCATCGTCGACCGCTTCAAGGACATGATCATCTCGGGCGGCGAGAACGTCTACCCGGCCGAGGTCGAGGACGCGCTGCTCGCGCACCCCGACGTCGCCGAGTGCGCGGTGATCGGCGTACCGGACGCGAAGTGGGGCGAGACGGCCCGCGCGATCGTCGTCGCCCGGGCGGGCACCGCTCCCGATCCGGCCGCGCTCCTCGCGTCCCTGGACGGCCGGCTGGCCCGCTACAAGATCCCGAAATCCCTCGTCCTGGCCGACGCGCTGCCCCGCACGGCCTCCGGGAAGCTCCTCAAGCACGCGCTCCGCTCCCGCTACGGGACCGGCGAAGGCACGACCGATGGAACCTCCGCATGAACATCGAGAAGGGAACCCCCATGAGCATCACCGTCGACGGCATCGCCGAAC
This sequence comes from Streptomyces sp. NPDC051909, assembly GCF_040681095.1. Taxonomy (NCBI): domain Bacteria; kingdom Bacillati; phylum Actinomycetota; class Actinomycetes; order Kitasatosporales; family Streptomycetaceae; genus Streptomyces; species Streptomyces sp. NPDC051909. The sequence goes on from NZ_JBFAYA010000009.1 coordinate 62,495, forward strand.
TGAAGAGCCTGGCCGGTACCGAACTGGGCACCAGCGACTGGATCGACGTCACCCAGACCCGTATCGACGGCTTCGCGGACGCGACCGGCGACCACCAGTGGATCCACGTGGACGTGCGGCGCGCGAAGGAGGGCCCGTTCGGCGCGCCCATCGCGCACGGCTATCTGACGCTGTCCCTCTTCATCCCGCTCTTCACCGGCCTCCTCGACGTCCGGGGCGTGCGGACGAAGGTCAACTACGGTCTGGACAAGGTCCGTTTCCCGGCCCCGGTCCCGGCCGGCTCCCGGCTCCGGCTCTCCGCCCGCCTCGCCGAGGTCGAGGACGTGCCGGGCGGCGTGCAGATCGCGGTCGACGGCACGATCGAGATCGAGAACGCGCCGAAGCCGGCCTGCGTGCTGCGCAGCCTCTCCCGCTTCTACGCCTGACGGCATGTCGCCGGCCACCACCCGCCACCCGCCTCCGGCCTGGGAACTTTCCCCGGGGTTCGCGCGTTGCGCGGGCGACCTGATCGTTCTGTGTGTGAAGCGACGGCTCCGCCGTCGTCGGGGAGATGTGAGCAACCATGGCCATGGTGGGCCTGTTCTGGATCACCGAGGGTGACGTGTACGTGGGGGCGAAGCCGACGGGGCACGGGCCCGGAGTGCGGCTGACGTCCGAGGGCGTGGTGGGTCTCGGTGACGGGCAGTCCCAGCTGTTCCTGTGGGAGGACGTCAGCGCCCTCTCGGTGACGGACGTCCCCGAGAAGACGCTGATGCGTCAGGTCGGGGTGGTCGGGGACGCTGCCCTGAACGTCGTGGGCGAGCTGGTGCTGCCGGTCTTCGGCCCGCGGGCGGGCGATGCGCCGCCGCGACTCACGGTGGAGCTGGAGACCGCGAGCGGCACCCGCTCGCTCTCGGCGTATGTCGCCGCGGCGGCCGGCTATCCGCAGAGCGAGGTCGACCTCTCCCTCTCGCTCCTGTCCCGCCTCACCGAGGGCGCGGCGACGATGGAGACGACGCTGGCCGCGATGGCGGAGTGGGGCCGCGGCCGGGAGGGCGGCACGCCCCGCCGCGCGGAGCGCGAGGCCCTGTTGCAGGAGTGGCTGGGCTGAACTCCCGGTCGGGCGGCGGGCCTCAGCGGCCGTCCAGCAGGTCCTTCAGGCCCGCCGCGAGGCGCTCGTACTCCTCGGCGCGGTTGTAGATCTGTGCGCTGAGCCGGATGCCGCCGCCGGTCGGCCAGGGCCAGACGAGCACCCGGCAGCCCAGCCGGGCCGCGATCTCCTCGCGGAGGGCGGCGGCCTCCTCGTAGGTGCGGGCCAGGCGGCGCGGCAGCCGCAGTGAGCGCATGGCCAGCTCGGGGCCGTACGGGAGGGGCGTGAGGCCCGGGAGGGCGGACAGCAGCTCCGTACCGTACGCGACGAGTTCGGCGTTGTGGCGGCGGACGGTCGCCGCGCCGAGCGAGGCCAGCAGGTCGAGGCCCTCTGGTGCGGCGAGCAGGCCGGTGTAGTCGGCGGTGGCGCGGTTCTCGACGGCGCGCGGGAAGCCGTGGGCGTGTTCCCAGGACGGTACGGGCGCGGGGACCCGGGCGCGGTACGGCGCGGCGACCGCGAGGACGGCGCTGCCGGCCGGCGCGTAGGCCCACTTGTGCAGGTTGCCGAACCAGAGGTCGGGCGCCGCGGCGAGCGGCCGGGCGAGCATGCCGGGTGCGTGCGCGCCGTCGACGACGGTGCGGACCCCGCGGTCGCGGAGGGCCGCGACGAGTCCCGGTCCGGCGACGATCCGGGCGGTGGGCGAGCTGATCTGGTCGAGGACGGCGACCGTGGTACGGGGCGTGAGCGCGCCGAGCACCGCCTCCGCGACGGCCTCCTCGTCCGGCAGTTCCGGGTCGAGGGCCACGGTGGTGACCCGGGCCCGGCGGGCGGCGGCGTCGGTGACGGTGCCGTAGCCGTGGTCGGTGACCAGGACCTCGTCCTCGGGGCCGAGGCCGAGCGCGTCGAGGGCGAGGTTCGCGGCCTCGGTGGCGTTGTGGACGAGGGCGATGCCCTCGGGGTCGGCGTCCAGGTGGGCGGCGATCCGCCAGCGGGCGGCGGCGAGCCGTTCGGGCACGGAGAGGAAGAAGGCGTCGGGGTCGGCGTCCGCCTCCTCGATCAGGGTCCGGCGGGCCTCGGAGACGGGGAGCGGTACGGCGCCGAAGGAGCCGTGGTTGAGGTGCGCCACGTCCGGCCCGAGCCGGAACAGCCCGGCGCCGCCCGGGAAGGCGCCGGGCGCGCCCGTCCCGCTGTCGTCGGCCGTGTGTCGCGTCGTCATGGCCCCGCTCCCCTGTTCCCAGTTGCCTCCGGTCCCGGTCTCGGAGTATGCCGGAGACCGTGCCGGGGGCCGGGACCCGGGTGGGTCCCGGCCACGGCACGGCTCACCCGGACAAGGCTCACCCGGACACGTCGGCTCCGGCCACCGGCGTGTCGTCGAGGAAGCCGCCCGACTGGTGCTGCCACAGCTTGGCGTACGGGCCCTCCGCGTGCAGGAGTTGCTGATGCGTGCCCTGTTCGACGACCCGGCCCCGGTCGAGGACCACCAGCCGGTCCATTCCGGCGACCGTGCTGAGCCGGTGGGCGACGACCAGGGCGGTGCGGCCCTCCATCAGGCGCCACAGGGCGTCCTGGACGAGGATCTCGCTCTCGGAGTCGAGGGCGCTGGTGGCCTCGTCCAGGAGCAGGATCGGCGCGTCGCGGAGGATCGCCCGGGCGAGCGCGACCCGCTGGCGCTGGCCGCCGGAGAGCTTCACGCCGCGCTCGCCGACCATCGTGTCGAAGCCGTCCGGCAGCGCGTCGGCGAACTCGGTGACGTGCGCCGCCTCCGCCGCCCGCCGGATCTCGGCCTCGGTGGCCTCCGGGCGGGCGAAGGCGATGTTGTCGCGCAGGGTGCGGTGGAACATGGCGGGTTCCTGCGGGACGTACGCGATGAGGCCGCGCAGGTCGGCCTGGCTCATCCGGCTGATGTCCTGTCCGGCGACGAGGATCCGGCCCGCGTCGACGTCCGTCATGCGGAGCAGCAGCCTCGTGAGCGTGGTCTTGCCGCCGCCGGAGCGCCCGACCAGGCCGATCTTCGTGCCGGCGGGCACGTCGAGGTCGAGGTCCTCGAAGAGCGGCTTGGCGTCTCCGCGGCCGCCGCCGTGGGTGAAGGTGACCTTGTCGAAGCGCACGTCGCCGGCCCGGGAGCGCAGCGGCTCGGGGCACTCCGGGTCGACGACGGTCGGCGGGGTGAGCAGCAGTTCGGTGAACTGCGCCGCCTCGGTCATGGAGCTTTCGAGCCGCCGGTAGATCTGGTTGAACTCGAACATGATGCGGGTCGCGTTGGAGTAGTACGTGAAGGCGACGATGACGGCCTCGACGCCGTGCTGCCCGGCGCCGAGCAGCAGGGCCACGACCAGGCCGAGCACGTTGGTCAGCACCGACATGGGCGCGACCACGGTGTCGATGCGCAGATTGCCGTAGTCCCAGGAGCGGAGCGTGAGCCGGCGCGACTCGGCGACGCGGGTGCGGTGTTCGGCCGCCTCGCGGTCCTCGGCGGCGAAGGCCCGTACGGTGTCCATGTTCATCAGGCTGTCGGCGACATGGCCGGAGACCCGGGCGATGGCCTCCTCGCGCTGGGCGACGAGCTTCTGGCGGCGCCGGATGAGCGGCACCACGCAGCCGGCGGTGATCGCGATCATCAGGAGCAGTCCGGCCACGAGCAGCGGCTCGTACTGCCAGAGCACCACGGACGCGAACAGCAGCGGCACGAAGCTGCCCATGATGTTGAAGGTGAGGGTGTCGACGAACTCCTCGAAGCGGGAGGCGAAGCTCAGTACCCGCTTGGTGAGGGATCCGGCGAAGTTGTCGTGGAAGAACGCCGCGTCCTTGGCGAAGAGTTCGTCCATGCCGATGACGTAGAGGCGCTCGATGCCGAGGGCGTCGAGCCGGTTGAGGCAGTGCAGTCCGAGCCGCCAGAGCCCCTCCGAGAGGAGGAGGACGGCGCCGAAGCCGATGACGTACGGCAGTACGCCGTCGAGGTGGGTGACGCCGCCGCCTTCGCCGCCGCTGCCTTCGCCGTCTCCGGCGAGACGGCCGACGAGCTTGGCGACGATGAGCGGTGCGAGGTAGGCGATGCCGATGTTTCCCAGTGCCGGGAGCAGCATCGCGGGGACGGTCACCCGGCGGAGCCGGGCCAGCTCCTTTCCGTAGTAGCGAAGTGCGAGGAGCACCGGGCCTCGGCCCGGCGAACCTTTGTGTGATTCAGGCGAATCCATACCAACCCTGCTTTGTCGGACCCCCAAGGAGTTGGCAGTGTCCCGTGCGCGGGTCGGCGCCGTCCAAGCGTTTTTCGGCGCCGGGTTCCGTCGACACGACCACGAAAGTAGGTTAGGTTAGGCAAACCTAAGTTGGGAGATCACGCATGCAGCCCCACACCGCCTCCGAGCCCACCCCCGCCGAGCGGCTGCGGTCGATCATCGCGGCCGCGCACTCCATGACCGTGGTGACGGACGGCCGGTCCGAGGAGGTCCACGGCCTGGACGGCGACGACCCGTTGGGCCGCGTCCACCTGCACGACCCCTCCGAGTCCCACGACCACCGCGTCCCGCGGATCCCGATCCGCCTGGAGCTCACGGACGTCTCCCCCGTGCCGGTACGCGAGCGGGTGCGCGCCCGGGTCACGCTTTCGGGCCTTGTGGCCGCCCCGTACCGCGCCGACTCCGGGGCGAGCACCTGCATGGAACTGGGGCAGGCCGTGCTCCAGGACGCGCGCGGGCGCACGTACGTGACGCCGGCGCAGATCCAGGAGGCGGCGGTCGACCCGCTGGCGACCTGTGAGGCGCCCATGCTGCACCACCTGGTCGCGGGCCATCCGGAGCTGGTCCCGCTGCTGCTGCGGCTCGTCGCGCCGGGGGTCAAGCGGGGGCTTGTGCGCGCGCTGCCGCTGGCCCTGGACCGCTACGGGATCACCCTGCGGCTCGAACGGCGCGCCGGGCACGAGGACGTCCGACTGTCCTTCCCGACCCCGATGACCGAGGTCGACCAGGCCGGCCTGCAGATCCACGCCCTGCTGACCGCGGCGCGGCGCTGCTCGCACCACCGGCTGCCGGCCTGAACGGCCGGCAGCCGGCGATGATCCCGCGTCAGCAGGCGTAGTCGATCAGGTCGAACGTCGCGTAGTGGTCGGCCGTGTAGTAGTCCTCCTGCGAGGCCCGACCGGTCACGATCCGGCGGGCACCGCGGGTGGTGACGCCCGGCGTCTTGACCGTGTACTCGTGGTAGTAGCCGGCGGAGTGGGCCGGGAGGACACCCTCGCGGTTCTGGAAGACGGAGCCGTCCTGCGAATAGGGGAACGGGCCGCCCGCGTCGACCAGGCGCAGGGTCGTGTAGGCCTGGGACGGCAGGGCGGAGTAGCAGATGTCGCCGACGCTCGCGGCCGAGGCCGACCGACACGGCGGAGGTCGTGGCGGGAGCCGGCGCGGCCGACGCGGGGGCGCCGAGCAGGAGAGAGGAGATCAGGGCAGCGGTGACACCGGCGGCGAGGCCGATTCGTGGGGGGATTCGCATGACGGCGATGCTGACGCGCGTAGACCCGGTCGGGGAAGCCCAACCGGCTTCGATTCCCCGGACGTTCACCGCAGGTCCACGGCGCCCCCGGAACGTCCTCGCATGTCACCCGGAGCTCACCGGCGGGCATGGGTGTGCGGTGGATCACTCGGGGCGGGCCGGTTTCCGCGCCTACGATGCTTGAGGGATACACGTACCACGTGTCCCGTGCCCCACAGCACCCGAGGGAGACGGATCCGTGAGCACCACCGGCGTCGAGCGCGACAGCGACCGTGAGAGCTACTTCGAGCGCACCGGCGAGCATCGCTACAAGCCGACGGCGCACGCGGGCGGTGCGTGGAGCGCCGACGAGATGCACTTCAGCCCGCTGGCCGGCCTGGTGGTCCACGCGCTCGACGAGCACCTCGCGGGGCGGCCGGGCGACGCGGCACTCGCCCGGATCAGTTACGACATCCTGGGCCGGATCGCGCTCGACGAGTGCGAGATCACGGTGGAGACCGTACGCCCCGGGCGCACGATCGAGCTCCTTGAGGCGACGGTGGTGATCGGGGAGCGCCCGGTGGTGCGCGCCCGCGCGTGGCTGCTCGCCTCGCACGACACCTCGGCGGTGGCGGACAGCCCGCACGATCCGCTGCCCGGCCCCGACGAGCTGGACCCGTGGCGGATGGCGGAGGCCTGGCACGGCGGCTACATCGCGTCGATCGACGTGCGCCGCACCCCGGCCGTCCGCAAGGGCCGCTCGTCGGCCTGGATCTCCTCCCGCGTCGACCTGGTCGCGGGCGAACCGAGCAGCGCCCTCGCCTCGTACGTCGCCCTCGTGGACACCGCGAACGGGATCGCCGTGCAGCAGGATCCGGCCGCCTGGATGTTCCCCAACCTCGACCTGACGATCCATCTCCACCGCCGGCCCCACGGCCCCTGGACCGGCCTCGACACCACGGTCACCTTCGGCCCCACCGGCCAGGGCCTCACCAGCACCGTCCTCCACGACCTCACCGGCCCGGTCGGCCACGCCGAACAGATCCTCACGGTCCGCCCCCAGCCCGGCGCCTGAGCGCCGGGCCCGTGCCACGCGGTTTCGGCGCCGGTGTCAGCCCGTACGGACCGACAGCAGGGCCGCTGCCAGGGCCAGACCGGTCGCGAGGCCGGTGGCCAGGGTGGTGGCGAAGACGGCGCGGAGGCGGGGGCGGCGGGACGGGGGTGGGGGTGCGGCGAGGGTGTGCCAGTAGGTGGCGGCCTCGTGTTGTTCCTGGCGGTGGCGGAGGGTCGCCCTGATGCGGAGGGCGAGGGCCGCGCCCGCGCCGGCCGCCGTGACGGCGGCCGGCAGGTGGGCGGGGAGGCCGCCGAGCAGGAGCAGGGCGGCGGCCGCCACGGTGGCCCAGGCGGTGACGCAGGCGGCCGCGCCGAGGCGCCGGGAGGCCGGCCGGTCGGCGCCCGCCCGCAGGTCGGCGAGGGCGGGCACGTACCAGACGCAGCCGGAGGCCGTCACGGCCCCGATGCCCACGGCGAGGACGGTCCCCGGCATCAGTGGCTCACCGGCAGGTGGGGGTTGTTCTCGAGCCTGTCGATCTCCGCGATCTCGGGGTGGTGCAGGTCGAACGCCGGGGATTCGGAGCGGATCCTCGGCAGGACCAGGTAGTTGTGCCGCGGCGGCGGGCAGGAGGTCGCCCACTCCAGCGAACGCCCGTAGCCCCACGGGTCGTCGACCTCGACCTTCTTGCCGTACTTGGCGGTCTTCCAGACGTTGTAGAAGAACGGCAGGAACGCCATGCCGAGCAGGAACGAACCGATGGTGGAGACGGTGTTGAGGGCCGTGAAGCCGTCGGCCTCCAGGTAGTCCGCGTATCGGCGCGGCATGCCTTCCACGCCCAGCCAGTGCTGCACCAGGAAGGTGCCGTTGAAGCCGACCGTCAGAGTCCAGAACGTGATCTTGCCCAGCCGTTCGTCGAGCATCTTGCCGGTGAACTTCGGCCACCAGAAGTGGAAGCCGGCGAACATCGCGTACACCACCGTGCCGAACAGCGTGTAGTGGAAGTGCGCCACGACGAAGTACGAGTCGGAGACGTGGAAGTCCAGCGGTGGCGCCGCCAGGATGATGCCGGTGACTCCGCCGAAGGTGAAGGTGACCAGGAAGCCGACGGCCCAGAGCATCGGCGTCTCGAAGGACAGCGAGCCCTTCCACATCGTCCCGATCCAGTTGAAGAACTTCACACCGGTCGGTACGGCGATGAGCATCGTCATGAAGGAGAAGAACGGGAGCATCACGCCGCCCGTGACGTACATGTGGTGGGCCCACACGGTCACGGACAGACCGGCGATCGCGATGGTGGCCCCGATCAGCCCGATGTAGCCGAACATCGGCTTGCGGCTGAAGACCGGGATGACCTCGGAGATGATGCCGAAGAACGGCAGCGCGAGGACGTAGACCTCGGGGTGGCCGAAGAACCAGAACAGGTGCTGCCACAGCAGCGCGCCGCCGTTGGCGGCGTCGAAGACGTGCGAGCCGAACTTCCGGTCGCACTCGAGGGCGAAGAGCGCCGCCGCGAGCACCGGGAAGATCATCAGCACGAGGATGGAGGCGAGCAGCACGTTCCAGGTGAAGACCGGCATGCGGAACATCGTCATGCCGGGGGCACGCATGCAGATGACCGTGGTGATGAAGTTGACCGCGCCGAGGATGGAACCGAAGCCGGAGAGCGTGACACCGGTGATCCACAGGTCCGCGCCGACGCCGGGCGAATGGACGGCGTCCGACAGCGGCGCGTACAGGAACCAGCCGAAGTCCGCGGCACCACCGGGGGTGAGGAAGCCCGAGGCGGCGATGAGCGAGCCGAACAGGAACAGCCAGAACGCCAGCATGTTCAGCCGGGGGAAGGCCACATCGGGCGCGCCGATCTGCAGCGGCATGATCCAGTTGGCGAAGCCGGAGAAGAGCGGCATCGCGAAGAGCAGCAGCATGACCGAGCCGTGCATCGTGAACGCCTGGTTGAACTGCTCGTTCGACATGATCTGGGTGCCCGGGCGGGCCAGTTCCGCACGCATCAGCAGGGCCATGACACCGCCGATGACGAAGAAGAGCAGTGCCGAGCAGAGATAGAGCGTCCCGATCTGCTTGTGATCGGTGGTGGTGAGCCAGGACACCCACGAGGGGCGTTGCGGCGCACCCTCCCCGGTGGCCGGGCGGTCCGGGAGCTGCGGCTCCACGGTCCTCACCTGAATGCTGCGTGCCTCGTCCACTGGACGGCGACCTTCCTTCCGTGCTGCTGGGGACGGCCGGAGGTCGGGCCCCACACGGGGGATGGGTACGACCCAGCCTCCGGCCGCCCCACATGCTCGTCCGCGCGTCGCGGCTCGGGCAGGGCCGTACAGTCCCGGCCGGGCCGACCCGGGGAGGGCCGAACGGCCCCTGCCACCGGGCCCGGCCCCCTCGGACGCGCCACGGAACGCGGAACGACGACACCGGGCGGGCGGAAAGCCGCCCGCCCGGTGTCGTCGTCATCGTCATCGTCATCGTCATCGAAGGATGGCCTGGGACACCCCGACCGGTCACACCCCGTCGGCGCGCCCCCGGGTCTCCCGCAGACGGCCGGCGATCACCGCGGCCTGGACGCGGCGGCCGACGCCGAGTTTGCCGAGGATCGCGGAGACGCGGTTCTTCACGGTCTTCTCCGCGAGGAAGAGCCGGTCGGCGATCTGGCGGTTGGTCAGACCGACGCCGATGAGGTCGAGGATCTCGAGTTCGCGCGGCGAGAGGCGGTCGAGATCGCCGAGCGCCGAGGGGGCCGGGTCGGGTTCGGGTTCGCGGATGCGGGCCATCACGCGGCTGGTCATGCGCGGGTCGAGCAGGGAACGGCCGGTGGCGACCGTACGGACGGCGGTGATGAGGTCGGAGCCGCCGATCTGCTTGAGCACGTACCCGGCGGCGCCCGCCATGATCGCGTCGAAGAGGGCCTCGTCGTCGTCGAACGAGGTCAGCATCAGACACGCAAGGTCCGGCAGCTCGGCGCGCAGTTCGCGGCAGACCTCGACGCCCTCGTGGTCGCCGCCGGTCGCGTTGCCGAGGCGCACGTCGAGGACGGCCACGTCGGGGCGGACGGCGGGGACCCGGGCGAGGGCCTCGCGGGCGTTCGACGCCTCGCCGACCACGACGATGTCGGGCTCGGCCTCCAGGAGGTCGCGCACGCCCCGGCGGACCACCTCGTGGTCGTCGAGCAGGAAGACCCGCACGGGCGCGCCGGGCTCGGCGGGGCGGCCGGTCGGGAGGGTGGGTCGGGGGTTCACCGGGTGCTCCTGAACAGGTGGCGGGGCGGGGACGGCCGGGCCGTTCGGCCGGGCCGCACGCGGAACGGCGTCAGTATGGCAACCGGCCCCGCAGGTCCTTCGGCCCCGGTCCCCCAGGGCCGAACGGCCCTGTCCGGACCTTACGGGCCCATGGTCGACTCTCGACGCGACCTGGGGTGCCCGCTCCGCAGTGACCCGACCGTCCCTCGGGGCCGGGGCCGGCACCCCTGGGGCGCACCAGACTCCGCGAGCCCGGCGCGGGGCAGACCTCCACCGTGCCCGCCTCCCCGGGAGCCGTCCGGCGGCGCGACGACGAGGTGCGGCGGATCCGCCCCGGCCCCGACCGCCGGCCCTGCCTGCCCACCCGGCTCCGACCTGCACCGACATCCGTGGCACCCTGGTCACCGCGCGTCAAGAACGCGTCAGGAAGAACGCGTCAGGGGCGGGCCCGGGACGGTCCGGGCACGGGGAGGGCACATGGCGGAGCGGCCGACGGGCGGGGAACACGAGGCGTACGAGAGCCATGACGCCTATCTGGAGGGGTACGCGGAGGTCCTGGCCGGGATCTGCGCCACCGGCCGGCGCGCGAGCCGCGAGGAGCTGGCCGCGCTGCGCGCCCGCGGGGAGCGGGCCGCGGAGGCGGGACTCGGACTGCGCTCGCTCGTACGGGCGCATCTCGCCGCGGCGCGCACGGCGCTGACCGAGCTGCCGAGGGCCGAGCACGACCGGCTGCTCGCGGCGGTCGAACAGGCCGTGGACGCGTTCGCGGAGGGGCACGAGCAGGCACAACGCCTGGCGGTGCGTCAGGAGGAGGCGGCGCGGCGGGAGTTCATCGACGACCTGCTGTACGGGCGGAGCGACCTGGGCCGGCTCGCCCAGCGGGCCGAGCGGTTCGGGCTCCTCCTGTCGCACTCGCACACGGTGGCCGTGGCGCAGGGCCCGGAGCCGTACGCCGACGGGTATCCGGTGTCCCGGGCCGTCGAGTCCTCGCTGCTCGCCCGGTTCGGCTCCCGCCGGATCCTGCTCACCACCAAGGACGGGCGGCTGATCTGCGTCGCGCCCGGCGACCAGCCGGACGTGCTGACCTTCTTCGCCAAGCAGGCGTACGCGGCGACCGACGGCGGCCGGGTGGCGATCGGGCGCCCGCACTCCGGCGCGGGCGGCGTCGTCCACTCGTACGAGGAGGCACTGAACGCCCTCGACATCGCCGACCGGATGGAGCTCGACGGGCCGGTCCTGCACGCGGCGGACCTGCTGGTCTATCCGGTGCTCGCGCGCGACCGGCAGGCCATGGTCGACCTGGTGAACACCGTGCTCGGGCCGCTGCGGACGGCCCGCGGCGGGCCCCGGCCGCTCCTGGAGACGCTGACCGTGTACTTCGACTCGGGCTGTGTGACCACGGAGGCGGCCCGGCGGCTCTCGCTGAGCGTGCGGGCGGTGACGTACCGGCTGGACCGGATCCACCGGCTGACGGGGTCGGATCCGGCCGATCCGACACAGCGCTACACCCTGCAGACCGCGGTGATCGGGGCGCGCCTCTTCGGCTGGCCGGACCGGGTGATCTGACGCCCGCTCCCTGCGGCAGCCGGCAGCAGCCGGTCGTCGGGGTCGCCGCCCGGCGCGGTCTCGCGTCGCTCCTCACGGGCCGGGCCGGTCCGGCTCCCCCTCGGGTTGCGGGTGCCTCGCGAACCAGCGGGCGAGGGGTTCCGCCGTCACGCCGTGCACGATCACGCTGAGCAGCACGGTCGCGGCGGTCACGTTGAGGATGAAGTCGGCCTCGTCGGCGGGCAGTTGAACGTAGGCGAGGACGGCGAAGACGATCGAGGTGACGCCACGTGGGCCGAGCCAGCCGATCGCGGCGCGTTCGGGCCGGGTGAAGTCGGAGCCGGCCAGCGAGGCGACCACCGGCACGAAGCGGGCCACGATGAGCACGAGGACGGCGTACGCGAGGAGCTGGGGGACGTGCCCGCCGTTGAAGGCCTGGGTGGTGAGCGCGCCGAAGGCGTACCAGGCGGACAGGGCCAGGAGATGGCTGACGTCCTCCACCAGGACGAGCGATTCGCCACCCACGACGAGCACGGTGTTCGCGTACCACAGGCCCGCGACGAAGGCGGCGACGAAGCCGTTGCCGCCGACGAGGACGGAGGCCGAATAGGCGAGGAACGGCAGGGCGAGGGCGGCGAAGCGGAGGTTGGCGGTCTTGGCCCAGCGGTGCTCGAAGGACCAGCGCACGGCCACCGAGGCCAGGTAGCCGATGACGCTGCCGACGATCGTCGCGAACACCGCTCCCTTGAGGGCGTTGAGGACGAGGTCGGCGAAGGTGTCGCCGTCGGCGGAGACGATGTTGGCGACGCAGAAGACGAAGAGGGGCGAGATCAGTCCGTCGTTGAAGCCGCCCTCGATGTTGAGCGCGGCCCGCACCCGCAGCGGGATGCGCGTGTCGCGCAGGAACATCAGGACCGGGGCCAGGTCCATCGGCATGACGACGAGCGCGGCGACGGCCAGCAGCCACCAGCTCGTACCGGGGAAGACCAGGGCCCCGGCGGACGCGGCGAGGACCAGGGAGACGGGCAGCGCGATCCCGAGCAGCCGCCCCATGCCGACCGAGCCGCGCAGCCGCGGCGCGTAGTCGCGGGCCTCGGTGGCGTCCGTGAACAGCATGACCGCGAGGACGAGTTCGAGGCCCCGCTGGAAGGTGTGGGTGTCCATGTCGATCGCGACGACCGGATCGTCGCCGCCGCTGAGCAGCATGCCGGCGACGGCGAAGGTGATCGGCGCGGTGATGCTCCAGCGCGCCAGGCGGTCCGACACCAGGACCCACAGGAACAGCAGGGACAACAGGACGAGCAGAGCAATCACGGCGACTCGCAGCAGCGGGGACGTATGCGACATTTTCTGACAGGAGCCACATCCTCGCAGGCGGAGGCCTCCGGCAGGCCACAGGCGCCACACGTGGCCCCATGCGGCACCATCCGGCCCACTACCTGGCGCCACCCGATACACCAGGTGGCGCCACATGACACCACATGGCGCCACTGAGACTTGCCATGGCGCCATTTTGGCGCCATGATGGTTCCCATGGACCTGACCCCCTACGTCGAACACCTCCGGCACGAGCTCGCGGTCGCCGCCGAGGCGGGCGGGGAGGACGCGCGCGCCCTGGCGGAGCGGCTGACCGCCCCGCTGGAGTCGGCCGCGCGGCTCACCCTCCTGAACGCGCTGTCCGCGGCCTCGGAGGAGATCACCCGCGAGCTGGCGCCCGGCTCGGTGGACGTCCGGCTGCGGGGGCTCGACCCCGAGTTCGTGGTGGCGGCGCCGCCGGCACCGGAGGTGACCGGCCCCGGCACCACCGAGATGGCACCACCGATGGCACCGCCCGTGGCGCCATCGGCCCCGGCTCCGTCGTCGGCCCCGGCGGACGCGGACGACGGCGGCACGGCCCGTATCAACTTCCGGCTTCCCGCCCACCTCAAGGCCCGCGTCGAGGACGCGGCCGGCCAGGAGGGCCTCTCCGTCAACGCCTGGCTGGTACGGGCGGTGGCCACCGCCCTGGATCCGGGCGCGGCACCCCGGCCGGCGGCCCCGCTGTCGCCCGCCCCCCGCTCCCCGCGCCAGGGCCAGACCTACCAGGGCTGGGCCCGCTAGCCGCCGGCCGGACCCCTCCGGCACCCGGCCGCTCCCACCCCTCCCACCTGCGCATTCATCCTTCACAGTCACGAGGACGGCACAGCCATGCCCACGTACGAGACTCCCGAGCCCATCACCGCGATCCTCGAGTTCGACATCGCCCACGTCCGGCTGGCCGCGGGCAAGCGCACCGACACGGTCGTCGAGGTCGTACCGAGCAACCCCTCCGACGACAACGACAACCGCGCGGCGCAGCAGACGAAGGTCACGTACGCCAACGGCACGCTGACGCTCAAGGGCCCCCGTAAGCGTTCGGTGTTCGGCAGGGTCGGCTCGGTCGACGTCACCGTCGAGCTGCCGGCCGGTTCGCAGCTCCAGGCCCACAGCTCCATGGGCGACTTCAGCTGCCAGGGGCCGCTCGGCGAGAGCCGGTTCAGGTCCGGCCTCGGCGACATCCGGCTCGACGAGACCGGTCCGGTCGTGGTGCGCACCGACCACGGCGACGTACGCGTGGACCGCGTCGTCGGCGACGCCGACATCAACGGCCAGGGCCGGATCGACCTCGGCGAGGTCACCGGCGAGCTGACCCTCAAGAACGGCATCGGCGACACCACCATCGGGACGGTCGTCGGCGAGCTGCGGGCGAAGGTGTCCATGGGCCGGGTGACGGTCGGCGTCGCCGAGTCCTCCGTCGACATCCGCACCTCCCAGGGATCCATCCAGGTCAACGAGGTGGCGCGCGGCAGGGCCGAGCTCAGGACCTCGCTCGGCGCCGTCGAGGTCGGCATCCGCGAGTCCACCGCGGCCTGGCTGGACGTCACCGCCAAGGTCGGCGTCGTCCGCAACTCCCTCGGCGCCGCGGAGGGCCCCGGCGACGCCGCCGAGACCGTCGAGGTGCACGCCGGCACCGGCGCCGGCGACATCGTGATCCGCCGCGCCTGAGCGAGGCCGGGCCCGAGACCCCTCGGGCCCGGCAGCTCGCAGGCCCTGCCCCTCCCGCCCGTAACGAATCACCGCTCCCAGACCGCCACGCACCGCCGGGCGCGCCTTCGGCGTGCCCTCGGACGCTCCAGTGCCATGTCACATCACACACATCACGTTCATCACGCCCATCACACGCCCCAGGCCTCCCAGGAGCCCTCATGACCACCACGTCCACCGCCCCCGACGCCGTCGACGCCTCCCCCGTACCCGCGATCGCCGCCCAGGGGCTGCGCAAGTCCTACGGCGCCAAGGTCGTGCTCGACGGCGTCGACCTGACCATCCCCGAGGGCTCGGTCTTCGCCCTGCTCGGCCCCAACGGCGCCGGGAAGACCACGACGGTCGAGATCCTCTCCACCCTGATCGTCCCGGACGGCGGCCGGGCCCGGATCGCCGGGCACGACCTGGCCGAGCGGCCCGACGGGGTGCGCGGGGCGATCGGCGTCACCGGGCAGTTCGCGGCCGTCGACGGGCTGCTCACGGCCGAGGAGAACCTGCTTCTGATGGCCGCGCTGCGGCACCTGCCCCGGCCCGAGGGCCGGCGCAGGACCGCCGAACTCCTCGAACGCCTTGAGCTCACCGAGGCCGCCCGCAAGCCGGTGTCCACCCTCTCCGGCGGCATGCGGCGCAAGCTCGACCTGGCGATGACGCTGGTCGGGAAGCCGCGGATCATCTTCCTCGACGAGCCGACCACCGGGCTCGACCCGCGCAGCCGCCGCACCCTGTGGGAGATCATCCGCGGCCTCGTCGACGGCGAGGGCGTGACCATCTTCCTCACCACGCAGTACCTGGAGGAGGCGGACCACCTCGCCGACCGGATCGCGGTCCTCGACCGGGGCCGGATCGTCGCCGAGGGCACCGCCGACGAACTGAAGCGGATCGTCCCGGGCGGACACATCCGGCTGCGGTTCGCCGACCCGGCCGCCCTCGACCTGGCCGCCCGCCACTTCGGCGCCGCCGCGCGCGACGCCGAGGAACTCACCCTGCGCGTCCCGAGCGACGGCAGCATCCCGACCCTGCGGGCCGTCCTCGACGTCCTGGACGGCGCGGCGCTCCACCCCGAGTCGCTGACCATGCACACGCCCGACCTGGACGACGTCTTCCTGACCCTGACCGGCACCGGTGCCGGCGCCCCGAACACCACCGTGGAGATGACCCGATGAGCACCCTCGGCTACGCCGTCAGCGACTCGCTGACCATGCTCCGGCGCAACATCAAGCACGCCCTGCGCTACCCGGCGATGACCGTGTCCGTGGTCCTGATGCCGGTGATGATGCTGCTGCTCTTCAACTACGCCTTCGGCGGCGCCATCGGCGCGGGCATCGAGGGCGCACCGACCGGCGGCGGGAAGTACATCGACTACGTGGCCCCCGGCATCATCCTGATGACGGCGACCGCCGGCGCGGTCGCCACGGCGGTCGGCGTGTGCGTCGACATGACGGAGGGCATCGTCAACCGCTTCCGTACGATGTCGATCTCGCGGGCCGCGTTCCTGACCGGGCACGTCGTCGGCAGCGTCCTGCAGACCCTGGTCGCCATCGCGCTGGTCGTCGGTGTGGCGCTCGCCATCGGCTTCCGGCCGGACGCGACGTTCGTCGAGTGGCTCGCCGCGGCCGGCCTCCTCACCCTCCTCACTCTCGCGCTGACCTGGCTCTCGGCCGGCATCGGCCTGGTGTCGAAGACGCCGGAGTCGGCGAGCAACACGCCGCTGCCGCTGACCTTCCTGCCCTTCCTCGGCAGCGCCATCGTGCCGACCGACTCGATGCCGACCGGGCTGCGCTGGTTCGCCGAGTACCAGCCCTTCACCCCGGCCATCGAGACCCTGCGCGGTCTGCTGATGGGCACCGCGATCGGCGACAGCGGCTGGATCGCCCTCGCCTGGTGCGCCGGGCTGAGCATCGTCGGCTACCTGTGGGCGCGCTCGGCCTTCGGCCGTACGGCCAAGCGCTGACCCGCACCACGGACTCCGCGTCAGAGCTCGGTGACGATGTCCTCCACCCGCTGTTTCGCGTCGCCGAAGAGCATCGCCGTGTTCTCGCGGAAGAACAGCGGGTTCTGGACCCCCGCGTAGCCGGAGGCCATCGACCGCTTGAAGACGATGACCTTGTCCGCCTCCCAGACCGTGAGGACCGGCATGCCGGCGAGCGGGCTGGACGGGTCCTCGGTACCGGCCGGGTTGACGGTGTCGTTGGCGCCGATGACGAGGACGACGTCGGTGTCGGCGAAGTCCTCGTTGATCTCGTCCATTTCGAGGACGATGTCGTACGGCACCTTCGCCTCCGCCAGGAGGACGTTCATGTGACCCGGCAGCCGGCCGGCCACCGGGTGGATGCCGAACCTGACCTCGATGCCCTTCGCGCGCAGCTTCGAGGTCAGCTCGGCGACCGGGTACTGGGCCTGGGCGACGGCCATGCCGTAACCCGGAGTGATGATGACCGAGCGGGCCGCCTCCAGGAGTTCGGCGACGCCTTCGGCGGTGATCTCCTGGTGCTCGCCGTAGTCGACATCGGACTCGGTGGGCGCCTCGATGCCGAAGCCGCCGGCGATCACCGACAGGAACGAGCGGTTCATCGCCTTGCACATCAGGTACGACAGATACGCACCGGAGGAGCCGACCAGCGCGCCGGTGACGATCAGCAGGTCGTTGCCGAGCAGGAAGCCCGAGGCGGCCGCCGCCCAGCCCGAGTAGCTGTTGAGCATGGAGACGACGACCGGCATGTCGCCGCCGCCGATCGAGGCGACGAGGTGCCAGCCGAGGGCGAGGGCCAGGACCGTGACGACGACCAGCAGCCACAGCTCAGGCGCGATCACGAACCACACCGTGAGCGCCACGAAGAGGCCCAGCGCGCCGAGGTTCAGGGCGTTCTTGCCCGGCAGCATCAGCGGCCTGGAGGCCATCCGGGCCGACAGCTTCAGGTTGGCGACGATCGAGCCGGTGAAGGTCACGGCGCCGATGAACACACCGATGAAGACCTCGGCGTGGTGGATGCCCAGGGTCCCGAGCGCGTCGAGGTCGGCGGCCTCGGCTCCGCCGGGCTCGTGCTCGACGGTGAGGAAGCCGTTCCAGCTGACGAGTACGGCGGCGAGACCGACGAACGAGTGGAGCAGCGCGATGAGTTCGGGCATGCCGGTCATCTCGACACCGCGGGCGCGCCACAGGCCGACGAGTGCGCCGACCAGCATGGCGAGGGCCAGCAGCGCGGCACCCCCGCCGCTGATGTCGCCGTCGGCGGCGAGGACCACGGTCGCGACCAGGGCGACGCCCATGCCGAGGATCCCGAAGCCGTTCCCCAGGCGGGCCGACTCGTGCTTGGAGAGCCCGGCGAGGGCCAGGATGAAGAGCAGCGCGGCAACGAGGTAGGCCGCCTGCGCGGCGAGGGTCGCGGTCATCTCAGCTCCTCTTGAACATCGCGAGCATGCGACGCGTCACCGCGAAGCCACCGAAGACGTTGATACTGGCCAGCAGGATCGCCACGCAGGACAGCACGGTGACCGCGGTGTTGCCGTGTCCGATCTGGAGGAGCGCGCCGACGACGATGATCCCGGAGATCGCGTTGGTCACCGACATCAACGGCGTGTGCAGGGCATGGTGCACATGCCCGATCACGTAGTAACCGATGACGATCGCCAGGACGAAGACCGTGACGTGCGGCAGCAGCGCGGCGGGCGCGAAGGCCGCGAGCAGGAACAGGGCGAGGGCCGCCGTCGCTACCACGCCGAACCGGCGGGCCGGGGACGCGGGCTGTTTCACGGGCGAGACCGGCACGACGGCCCCTGCCGTCTCGGCCTCTGCGCCCGGGGTTCCGGCCGCCGCCACGGGCTTGGGAGCCGCGGAGACCTGGACGGGTGGCGGCGGCCACGCCGGCTCTCCTTCCCGTACGACGGTGATCGAGCGCAGCACCGGGTCGTCCCAGTCCAGGACGGGGCAGCCGTCCTTGCCGGGGGTCATCAGCTTCAGCAGGTTCACCAGATTGGTGCCGTAGAGCTGGGACGCCTGGGCGGGGAGCCGGCCGGCGAGATCGGTGTAGCCGATGATCGTCACGCCGTTCCCGGTGACGGTCTTCTCGCCCTTGACCGTGCCGACCACGTTGCCGCCGTTGGCGGCGGCCATGTCCACGATCACCGAGCCGGGTCGCATTCCGGCCACCATCTCCGCGGTGATCAGCGTCGGGGCGGGACGCCCCGGGATCAGCGCCGTGGTGATGACGATGTCCGCCTCGCGGGTCTGCGCCGTGTAGAGCTCGACCTCGCGCGCCTTGTACGCGTCGCTCATCTCCTTGGCGTAACCGGTGGCCGAGACCTCGACCTCCGGCGACTCGATCGACAGGTACTCGCCGCCCAGTGAGCGCACCTGTTCGGCGACCTCCGGCCGCGGGTCCGTCGCCCGTACGATCGCGCCGAGCGCTCCGGCCGTGCCGATCGCGGAGAGCCCGGCGACGCCCGCGCCCGCGACCAGCACCTTCGCCGGCGGCACCTTGCCCGCGGCCGTCACCTGGCCGGTGAAGAAGCGCCCGAACTCGTGCGCCGCCTCCACCACCGCCCGATAACCGGCGATGTTCGCCATCGACGACAGCACGTCCATCGACTGGGCCCGGCTGATGCGCGGCACGGCGTCCATCGACAGGGCCGTCACGGGGCGGCGGCCGAGCTCCTCGACCATCGCCGGGTCGAAGGCCGGCGCGAACAGGGCGACGACCGTGGCGCCTTCCCTCAGCCGGTCGAGCTGCGCCGGGCTCGGGGCGTTCACCCCGAGGACCACGTCCGCGGCCGTGGCCTCGCCGATGCGGGCGCCGGCGGCCTCGTAGGCGGTGTCGGCGAAGCCCGCGGCGGCGCCGGCGCCCGGGTCGACGACGATCTCGTACCCCAGCTTGCGGAGGGGTTCGACCGTGGCCGGCGTGGCCGACACGCGCTTCTCGCCCGCCCGCGCTTCCTTGAGGACTCCGACAATCACGAATGCTCTCCGTTCGCTTCTCTTGCCGTCATCGGCCAGTTCCCACTCGACCAGAAGTGCGCCCGCCACGATCATGGCCACGCCGGTGCCGCACCACCGGCATGCGGGCACGGACACACCGCGCACGGAGAGGCTTCCACACGGCCCATGGGCCATGGCAAGACCGCGAAGCCGCCACGCTGGACGACAAGACCCCGATGACGGGTCGGCAGCGCGCGGCGCCTCCTGACATCGGCACGGAGGGGGCCCGGCCGTACCTGGTCAGGAGGCGCTGTACGGATCAGAGCGCGCCGACGATGTCCTCGACCCGGGCCTTCGCGTCGCCGAAGAGCATCGCCGTGTTGTCCTTGAAGAAGAGCGGGTTCTGCACGCCCGCGTAGCCGGAGGCCATCGAGCGCTTGAAGACGATGACCTTGCCTGCCTCCCACACGGTGAGGACCGGCATGCCGGCGAGCGGGCTGGACGGGTCCTCGGCGCCGGCCGGGTTGACGGTGTCGTTGGCGCCGATGACGAGGACGACGTCGGTGTCGGAGAAGTCCTCGTTGATCTCGTCCATTTCGAGGACGATGTCGTACGGCACCTTCGCCTCGGCCAGGAGGACGTTCATGTGTCCGGGCAGTCGGCCGGCGACGGGGTGGATGCCGAAGCGCACGTCGACGCCCTTCGCGCGCAGCTTCGAGGTGAGCTCGGCGACCGGGTACTGGGCCTGGGCGACGGCCATGCCGTAGCCGGGGGTGATGACCACGGACCGGGCGGAGGACAGCATCTCGGCGGCGCTCTCGGCGGTGATCTCCTGGTGCTCGCCGTAGTCGACGTCGGAGCCCGAGGGCGCCTCGATGCCGAAACCGCCGGCGATCACCGAGAAGAACGAGCGGTTCATCGCCTTGCACATGATGTAGCTGAGGTAGGCGCCGGAGGAACCGACCAGGGCGCCGGTGACGATCAGCAGGTCGTTGCCGAGCAGGAAGCCGGAGGCCGCGGCGGCCCAGCCGGAGTAGCTGTTGAGCATCGAGACCACGACCGGCATGTCACCGCCGCCGATCGAGGCCACCAGGTGCCAGCCGAGGGCCAGCGCCAGGACCGTGACGACGACCAGCAGCCACAGCTCGGGCGTGATCACGAACCACACGGTCAGGGCGACGAACAGGCCGAGCGAGCCGAGGTTGAGCGCGTTCTTGCCGGGCAGCACCAGCGGCTTGGAGCTGATCTTCGCGGAGAGCTTGAGGTACGCCACGATCGAGCCGGTGAAGGTGACGGCGCCGATGAACAGGCCGATGAACACCTCGGCGTGGTGGATGCCGAGCGTGCCGAGCGCGTCCAGTGCCTTCGCCTCGTGGCCCTCGGAGTCGTGCTCGACGTTGAGGAAGCCGTTCCAGCTGACGAGTACGGCGGCGAGGCCGACGAAGGAGTGGAGCAGCGCGATGAGTTCGGGCATGCCGGTCATCTCGACACCGCGGGCGCGCTGGATGCCGATCAGCGCGCCGATCAGCATCGCGACGGCCATGAGGCCGAGGCCCGTGGTGCTGATGTCGCCGTCGATCGCGAGCACGATCGTCGCGACGAGCGCGACGCCCATGCCGAGCATGCCGAAGGCGTTGCCGAGCCGGGCCGACTCGTGCTTGGAGAGCCCGGCGAGGGCCAGGATGAAGAGCAGCGCGGCAACGAGGTAGGCCGCCTGTGCGGCGATGGTCGCAGTCATGTCAGTCAGCTCCGGTTGAACATGGCGAGCATGCGACGCGTCACCGCGAAGCCGCCGAAGACGTTGATACTGGCCAGCAGGATCGCCACGCAGGACAGGACGGTCACGGTCGTGCTCGTGTGGCCGATCTGCAGGAGTGCGCCGACGACGATGATCCCGGAGATCGCGTTGGTCACCGACATCAACGGCGTGTGCAGGGCATGGTGGACGTGCCCGATCACGTAGTAGCCGATCACGATCGCAAGGACGAAGACCGTCACGTGCGGCAGCAGGGCCGCCGGCGCGAAGGCCGCGAGCAGGAAGAGCGCCAGGGCGCCGAGGGCCACCCCGCCGAACTTCTGCCCCGTCGTCATCGGCGCCTTCTTCGGCGCGGGCGCCGTCGCAGCCGCGGGGGCCGCCGGGGCCGGGGCCGCCGAGACCTGCACGGGCGGGGGCGGCCACGCGGACTCGCCCTTGCGCACGACGGTGATCGAGCGCTGTACGGGGTCGTCCCAGTCCAGGTCCAGCCGGCCGTCCTTGTCGGGCGTCATCAGCTTCAGCAGGTTCACCAGATTGGTGCCGTAGAGCTGGGACGCCTGGGCCGGGAGTCGCCCGGCGAGATCGGTGTAGCCGATGATCGTCACGCCGTTCCCGGTGACGGTCTTCTCGCCCTTCACCGTGCCGACCACGTTGCCGCCGTTGGCGGCCGCCATGTCCACGATCACCGAGCCCGGCTTCATGCTCGCGACCATCTCCGCGGTGATCAGCGTCGGCGCCGGACGCCCCGGGATCAGCGCGGTGGTGATGACGATGTCGACGTCGCGGCACTGGGCGGCGTACAGCTCGGCCTCGCGCGCCTTGTAGTCGTCGCCCATCTCCTTGGCGTAACCCGTCTTCGAGACCTCCACCTCCGGCGACTCGATCGACAGGTACTCGCCGCCCAACGACCGTACCTGGTCGGCGACTTCGGGCCGTGGGTCGGTCGCGCGCACGATCGCGCCGAGCGAGCCGGACGCGCCGATGGCCGCCAGACCGGCGACGCCCGCGCCCGCGACCAGCACCTTCGCCGGCGGCACCTTGCCCGCGGCCGTCACCTGGCCGGTGAAGAAGCGACCGAACTCGTGCGCCGCCTCCACCACCGCCCGATAACCGGCGATGTTCGCCATCGACGACAACACGTCCATGGACTGGGCGCGGCTGATCCGCGGCACCGCGTCCATCGAGAGCGCCGTGAACGGCCGGCGCCCCAGGTCCTCGACCATCGCCGGGTCGAAGGCCGGCGCGAACAGGGCGATCACCGTCGCCTCCGGCCGCACCCGGTCCAACTGGGCCGGGGTCGGGGCGTTCACACCGAGGACCACGTCCGCGGCCGCCGCGTCGCCGATGGTCGCACCGGCGGCCTCGTAGGCGCTGCGGGTGAAACCGGCCGCGTTGCCCGCGTCCGGGTCGACGACGACCTCGTACCCCAGTTTGCGGATCTGTTCGATCGTGGCCGGTGTGGCCGAAACGCGACTCTCACCTGCCCGCGCTTCCTTGAGGACTCCGACAATCACGAGTGTTCTCCGTTTCGCTGCGAATCAGAAACGAGAAATCAGAAGTGTGCCCGTGATGATCCGGAGCACGCCGCTCAGCTTGACCGCCGAGGGCTCTCCTTGAACAGCTCCCACAAGTGAGGTGTACGCAACATGGGCCCGGGTGCCCTCCCTCACGTAACGTCGTGGGCCCGGCTCGGCCGCGCGGGCGGCGAACAGGGGGTTCAGCGGCGCAAGTCGATCCGGTCTCCCGCCGTGGTGGGCGATGCCTCGTAGACGTCCACGGTGACGGAGTCGTGGAAGCGCGCGCTCTTGGTGGTGAGCCGGAGGAGCGCGCGACCGGGGCCCGCCGGCAGGGCGGAGATCAGCCGGGCGCCATGGGCGAGACCCCGCACCCCGAGGCGGGATGTCGGGACCAGTGTCTTCGCCGCGCTCAGCGCGACCGCCCGGCTGCCCCGTACGTGCTCCGCCATCACACGCTCGTACGCGGGGAACGCGCGCTCGTGGTCGCCACCCGCCCGCGCCAGCTCCCCGGCCAGGACGTACGCGCCGACGACGGCCAGGCTGGTGCTGCCGCCGACGGCCGGACCGGGACAGTAGCCCGCGTCGCCGACGAGCGTCACCCTCCCCCGCGACCAGGTGTCCATACGGAGCTGGGCGATCGAGTCGAAGTAGAAGCCCGACCCCGCCCCCGACCCCCACTCCGACCCCGACTCCGACTCCGGCCCGTGCCCCGGCGTACGGTCGAGCGCGTCCAGCCAGCCGTCCACCTCGGGGTGCATCCCGGCGAACGCGCCGCGCAGCAGCTCCTTCTGCCGCTCCACGTCATGGTGGTGGCAGTCGAGTTCACGCTCGCTCCGGAACAGGAACAGCGCCCGCGCGTCCCCGATGTGCCGGGCACCGTACATCCCGGCGGTGCGGCCGACGCCGACGTGCATCCGGAGCTCGCCGTCGAGGTCGGAGCCGTTCGGCAGGGTCAGCACCCCGAAGTAGGCACCGATGAAGGCGCTGAAGCGGGACTCCTCACCGAAGACGAGACGGCGCACCTGGGAGTGCAGCCCGTCCGCGCCGACGACGAGGTCGAAGCGGCGTGGAGCGGCGTTCTCGAACCGCACCTCGCCGTCGGGCGAGATCTCGGTGATCGAGTCGCCGAAGAGGTACTCGACGTGGTCGCGCGCCGCGTCGTGGTAGATCTCGCTCAGGTCGTCGCGCATCACCTCGACATGGCGGTCGGAGGTGCCGCCGAAGATCTTGGAGAGGTCCACCGGGACGGGATGGCGGGATCCCTCCTGATGGATCGTCATCCTGCTGGTTCCGGTGGCTCGTTGCTCGATGTGCGGCAGTACGCCCATCCGCTCCGAGATCTCCACGGCGGGGCGGAACAGATCGACGGCGTGCCCGCCGGTACTGCGCAGCGCCGGCGCGCGCTCGACGACGGTCACCGAGAAGCCGTGCCGGGTGAGCCAGTAGGCGAGGACCGGACCGGCGATGCCGGCGCCGGAGACGAGAATCCGCATGACACCGCTCCTCTTCATTCCGTGAAGGCCAGCAGGGCGGCGGCGGTACGCGCCGGATCCTCCAGCAGGGGCGAGTGCCCGAGGCCGGGCAGCAGCTCGACCCGCGCGCCGGGAACGACGCGGTAGTCGGCGGCGGACGAGGACCGCCAGCGCCGGTCGTCCTCGCCGAACAGCACCAGGAGCGGCTTGCCCAGGAGCGCGAGGCGCTCCGGCAGCGCCTCGTCCTCCAGGTACGAGCGGGTGGCGAGCATCGTCGCCCTGAACGTGTGCAGTGTCATCTCCCGTACCTCGTCCAGGAGTTCGTCCGGGATCCGGTAGCCCGGACGGCTGACCGCGGTGCTCGCGAAGCGGCGCAGCTCCTCGTCGGTCGGCGGCCACTGCGCCGGGCCGGCCGCGGCGGGCTCCGGCGCGATGAAGGCGGCCAGGCCGGGGCCGGTGTTGATCAGCGCGAGCGCGGTCACCAGGTCGGGCCGCTCCTCGGCGAGCGAGGTGGCGACCGCGCCGCCGCTGGAATGCCCGACGACCACCGCGTGCTCGACGCCGAGCCGGTCGAGTGTCGCGCCGACCCTGCGCGCCTGGTCCGGCACCGCGTAACCGCCGTCGGCCGGCTTGGCGGAGCGGCCGTGCCCGAGCAGGTCGAGCCGGACGACCCGATGGGACCCGGTCAGCAGCGGGACCATCGGCTCCCAGGAGCGGACCGAGGACGCCGTCCCGTGGATGAGCAGAAGTGCGGGGGCGTCGCGGGGGCCGTCCTGGCACACGTGGATGAGGTCTTCGGAAGGAGTCATACGAGCACTGTCCTCGCCGCCACCCGCCGCCGGCTTGGACGAATGTTCCCGCCGGACCGTTCGTTCACGTAGCACCATGGAACGATGCAGACGTTCGCGCACGGCGCCGCCCGGTGGGAGGTCGCGTGCCCGCGGCAGCCCAGCCGGGTGGCCGGTGTCAGCATGGCCGGGTTCCGTATCCACGACCTGGACGCCCTCCGGGTCGTCCCGCACCCGGCCGTGACGCTCCTCCTGGACTTCGGCGACGGCTCCCCCGTCCTCGACTGCGCCCCGGGCCGGCAGCAGCGGGGCAGCCTCGTCGCCGGCCCCGGGCTCGGGTCCGGCGGTGCGGTCCGCGCGCGGGGCGAGAACGTCGCGTGCGTGCAGGTGCGCCTCTCCCCGGTGATCGCGCGCGCGGTCCTCGGCGTCTCCCCCGCCGACCTCGACGGCGCCGTCGTGCCGCTGGACGACCTGTGGGGCCGGGAGGCCTCCCGTATCCGCGAACGCCTCACCGGCCTCCCGTCGTGGCGGGACCGCTTCGCGCTGACGGACGCGTTGCTCGCCCGCCGCCACGCGGCCGGGCCCCCGGTGGACCCGGAGGTGGCCTGGGCCTGGCACCGGATCGTCGCCGGGCACGGCCTGGCCCGCGTCGACGCACTCGCGGCCGAGGTCGGCTGGAGCCGCAAGCGCCTCTGGTCCCGATTCCGCGCCCAGCTCGGTGTGCCGCCCAAGCGCGCCGGCAAGCTCGTCCGCTTCGACCACGCCGCCCACCGCCTGGTGGCCGGCGAGGCCGCGGCCCGTGTCGCGGCCGACACCGGCTACGCCGACCAGTCCCATCTGCACCGGGACCTCATGGAGTTGACCGGCTCGACCCCCACGACCGTGGCGGCCGAGCCCTTCCTCGCCGTCGACGACCTCGCCTGGCCGGGCCGCGGAACGCCCGCCGTGCTCTAGGGGGTGTCCGGATCTTGCCGGGCTCCCGACGCCCGGCCTGATCCGAAAGACACGGCCCAGGCCTCCCTGCGCCCCGGGCCGAGTGGCAGCCCTCAGGCGCCGCGCGGGTGCAGGGTCGCCTCGCCGGTCAGGCGGATGCCGACCCTTCGGCCCGGCTCCTGGCGGAGCGGGCCGAGGGTGCGGATGTCGACCGGCTGGTCGAGGCCGTCGACCCGCACGGTGACCATGGCGTCGTGGCCGAAGAAGCGCACGTCGGTCACCACGCCTTCGGCGGAGGCGCCGGCCGTGTCCGGCTCGGCCAGTTCGAGCTGTTCCGGGCGCAGCAGGACCAGCCCCTCGCGGAGTCCCTGCGGGGCGGCGGCGAGGGGGACACGGCCGAGGGCGGTGGTGGCCGTGTTCTTCTCGGCGGTGCCCGGGACGAGGACGGCGTCGCCGACGAACGAGGCCAGCCAGGGGTCGACGGGCCGGTGGTAGAGGTCCTGCGGGGTGGCGCACTGGGCCACGCGGCCGTCGCGGAGGACGGCGACGAGGTCGGCGGTGGAGAGGGCCTCCTGCTGGTCGTGGGTGACGAGCAGGCCGGTGGCGCCGCTCTCCCGCAGGGCCGCGCGCACCTCCGCCCGTACGGCCCCGCGCAGCGCGCTGTCGAGTGCGCTGAACGGCTCGTCGAGCAGCACGAGATGGGGTTCGGGGGCGAGGGCGCGCGCGAGCGCCACGCGCTGCTGCTGGCCGCCGGAGAGCTCGTGCGGCATGCGGTCGCCGTAGCCGGGGAGTCCGACGAGCTCCAGCATCTCGCCCACCCGGGTGCGCTTGGCCGCGCGGTCGCGCCCGGCGAGGCCGAAGGCGACGTTCCGGGCCACGCTCAGGTGCGGGAAGAGGGCGCCCTCCTGCGGGACGATGCCGATCCGGCGCCGCTCGGGCGGCAGATGGACGCCGGGCCCGCCGAGGAGCCGGCCGGCGACGGTCACGCTGCCCGCGTCGGCCTTCAGGAAGCCGGCCACGACCCGGAGGAGGGTGGTCTTGCCGCAGCCGGAGGGGCCGAGCACGGCGGCGAGCGCGCCGCCGGGGACGGTGAGGTCGAGCCCGTCGAGGACCGGCGCCCCGGGTCCGTACGCCTTGCGGACACCGCTGACCTGGAGCTCGTTCGTAGCACTGTCTGTCATGTGCGGTGCCTTCCGAGGAGGTACGAGGGGACGGCGGCGAGCAGGATCAGCGCGGCCGCGTACGGGGCGGCCGCGGCGAACGATCCGGAGCCGGTCTCCGTCCAGAGCCGGGTGGCGAGGGTGTCCATGCCGGTGGGGCGCAGGAGCAGGGTGGCGGGGAGTTCCTTCATGCAGACCACGAAGGTGAGGGCGGCCCCGGCCGCGATGCCGGGGGCCGCGAGCGGCACGGTGACCTCGCGGAGCACCCCGAACGGGCCGCGGCCGAGCGAGCGGGCCACGTCGTCGAGGACGGGCGGCGCCTGGAGCACGGCGGCCCGGGTGGCGCCCACCGCGACGGGCAGGAAGAGCACCGCGTACGCGCAGATCAGCAGCGGGGTCTCCTGGTAGAGCGGGCGGGCGTAGCGGACGGCGAAGAACACGAGGGCGAGGGCCACGGTGATGCCGGGGACGGCGTGGCCCGCGTACGCGGCCTGTTCGAGGAGGTGGGCGAGCCGGCCGCGGTGGCGGGCGGCGATGACGCCGACGGGCAGCGCGAGAAGCGTGGTGAGCGCGGCTCCGCCGGCGGCGACGCCGAGGGTGGTGAGCGCGGTGCCGGTGAGGGTGGCCGGGTCCCAGGTCGCGGAGGAGCCGACGGCCAGCCAGTAGCCGAGGGTGGCGAGCGGGAAGCCGACCGCCGCGGCGACGACCGCCCCGCACCAGGCGAGGGCGAGCGGCCGAAGCCGGCCGAGGGCGGCGGGAACGGCCTTGCGGGCGGTGCCCGTTCCCGTACGGGCGTAGTCGGCGCGGCCGCGGGTGCGGGTCTCGGCGGCGACGAGCAGCACGGTCATGACGACGAGCACGGCGCTGAGCGCGGCGGCCGGGGTGCGGTCGAAGCTGGCCCGGTAGGAGGTGTAGATGCCGCGGGTGAAGGTGTCGTAGCGCATGAGCGAGACGGCGCCGAAGTCGGAGAGCACGTAGAGGGCGACGAGCAGTCCACCGCCGGCCGCGGCGGGGCGCAGCTGGGGCAGGGTGACCCGCAGGAAGGTGCGCAGCGGGCCGTGGCCGAGGGAGCGGGCCACCTCCTCGTGTCCGGGGTCGGTGCCGCGCAGTGCGGCGGCGACCGGCAGGTACACGTACGGGAAGCTCGCCAGGGTCAGCGCGATCGCCGAGCCGGTGAAGCCGGCCAGGGACGGTACGGCGGACAGCCAGGCGAACGCGGTGACATAGCTGGGCACCGCGAGCGGGAGGGTGACGAGCACCGACCACGCGCGGGCTCCGGGCAGCGCGGTGCGCACGGTCAGCCAGGCCAGGGAGACACCGATGAGCAGACAGGCGGTGACGACGACGGCCGTCAGGCCGAGGCTGCGCAGCAGGAGTTCGCCGGTGCGGGCGTCGGCGACGACGTCCCAGGCGAAGGCGGGGCCGCGTTCGAGGGCGCGCACGCCGAGGTAGCCGAGCGGCAGCACGGCGAGGGCGGCCGCGAGCACGGCGGGGACGATCAGGATCCAGGACGGCCGGCCGACGGCGCGCCCCCGCCCGGCGGGTGCCGGGGCACCCGCCGGGCGGGGGTCGCGACGGGCCGGGGCGGAGTGCTCCGGTGCGGTCATGTCAGACCAGTCCGACGTCCTGGAGCATGGCCAGCGTCTCCTTGAGGGAGGCCAGCCTGCCGAGGTCGATCTTCGGCGGCTGCAGGGTCTCCAGGGGCGGCACGCCGTCGGCGCTCTTCACTCCGGCGGCCAGCGGGTACTCCTTGGTCTGCTCGGCGAAGTAGCTCTGGGCCTCGGCGGAGAGGAAGTAGTCGACGGCCTTCTGCGCGAACGCGGCCTGCTTCTTGTCGGCGCCCTTGAGGATGCCGACGCCGGCCACGTTGACCAGGCCGCCCGGGTCGCCCTTGGGCAGGTAGTGGATCTTGGCCTTGAGCTTGTCGGCGCCCTTCTCGGCGGCCTGCTCGTACCAGTAGTAGTGGTTGATCAGGCCGAGCGAGACCTCGCCCTTGTCGACGGCTTCGAGGACCTTGAGGTTGTTCTCGTACGTCTTGGGCTGGTTGGCCTTCAGGCCCTTGAGCCAGGTGCGGGTGGCGTCGTCGCCCTCCAGGACGCGCATGCCGGTGACGAAGGCCTGGAAGGAGGCGTTGGTCGGGACGTACCCGATCTTGCCCTTCCACTCCGGCTTGACCAGCTCGTGCACGCTGTTCGGGGGCGTCGGCACCTGGGCCGGGTTGTAGGCGATGACGCGCACGCGCCCGCTGACGCCGGCCCAGTCGCCCGCGGAACCGCGGTAGGCGGGGTCGACCTTGTCGAGGGTGGCCTGGGGAAGCGGGGCGAGGCGCTGCTCCTTGGAGAGCGCGCCGAGGGCGCCGGCGTCCTGGGAGAGGAACAGCCCGGCCTCGGTCTTGTCGCCCTCCTCCAGGAGCTGGGCGGACAGTTCGGCGCTGTCGCCGTAGCGCACCTCGACGTGGCCGCCGAGCTGCTTCTCCAGCTTCTCGATGAGCGGCTTCACGAGGTTCTCGTTGCGCCCGGAGTAGATGACGAGGTCGGCCGGCTCGTCGCTGCCGCAGGCCGAGAGCAGGGGGCCGAGCAGTGCGGCCGCGGCGAGTGCGGTGAGGGTGCGGGCCAAGGGGCGGCGCATACGGGTGGGGCCTTCCTGCCGTCGTTCGTCATATCGAGAGAACCTGTGAATACGGCATTAATAAGGTAATGCTAACCTAAGCGTCAAGTCAGGATTTGATAACGCGGCGGTCGCGATCGGACATCCGGAACCCCCTCCCCCTCTTTTCGATTAGGAAAGCCTTACCTACTATGCGCCCGTGACGCTCCTCCCCGCCCCGCCCGTCGGCGGCCACGCCCTCCCCCTCGCCCGCGACCTCGCGCTGCACGGCGACCGCACCGCCCTCGTGACCTCCGACGGCGGCGAGCTCTCGTACCGCACGCTCGCCGGACGGGTCGAGGACGCGGCCCGGCGACTCGGCCCGGAGCGGCGCCTGGTCCTGCTGCCCGGCGCCAACACCGTCGAGACGCTCGTCGTCCACCTGGCCGCGCTGTCGGCGGGCCACGCGGTGCTGCTCGTCCCCGGGGACCACCCCGAGGCCGTCGCCGCGCTCACCGCCGCGTACGACCCCGACGTCGTCGTCCACCCCGAGGCCGACCCCGAGGCGGCGGACCGGGAGTGGCGGATCGAGGAACGGCGCCCGGGCTCCCGCCACGCCCTCCATCCCGACCTCGCGCTGCTGCTGAGCACGTCCGGCTCCACCGGCTCGCCGAAGCTGGTCCGGCTCTCGTACGAGAACCTCCAGGCCAACGCCGAGTCGATCGCCACGTACCTCGGCATCCGCGACACCGACCGGGCCGCGACCACCCTGCCGATGCACTACTGCTACGGCCTCTCCGTGATCCACAGTCATCTGCTGCGCGGCGCCGGACTCGTCCTGACCGGCCTCTCGGTGGCCGACGCCTGCTTCTGGGAGCTCTTCCGTACGGCCGGCGGCACCGCCCTCGCCGGCGTCCCGTACACCTTCGACCTGCTCGACCGGGTCGGCTTCGCCGAGATGGACCTCCCCCGCCTGCGGTACGTCACCCAGGCGGGCGGGCGGCTCGCCCCCGAGCGGGTCGCGCGCTACGCCGAGCTCGGACAGCGGCGCGGCTGGGACCTCTTCGTGATGTACGGCCAGACCGAGGCGACCGCCCGCATGGCGTACCTGCCGCCCGCCCTGGCCGCCGAGCACCCGTCGGCGATCGGCGTCCCGGTGCCGGGCGGCGCCTTCCGTCTGGAGCCGGTGGACGAGGCCCCGGGCCCGGAGGGCGTCGGCGAACTCGTCTACACGGGCCCGAACGTGATGCTCGGCTACGCCCACACCCCCGACGACCTCGCCCTCGGCCGTACGGTCGGCGCCCTGCACACCGGCGACCTCGCCCGCCGCACCGAGAACGGTCTGTACGAGATCGTCGGCCGGCGCAGCCGCTTCCTCAAGATCCTCGGCCTGCGCATCGACCCCCAGCGGATCGAGACCCTGCTCGAACGACACGGCCTGGACGCGCTGTGCGCGGGCGACGACGAGAACGTCACCATCGCCGTCGTACGCAGGCCGGGCTGGGACCAGCGGCGGATCCGAAGACGTGTGGTGGACGAGTGCGGCCTGCCCGCCCGCGCCGTCCACGTCCACCTGCTGCCCGAACTCCCCCGACTGCCCACGGGAAAGCCCGACTACCGGGCCGTACGCGAGCTGAGCGGCCCGGCCGGTACGCCACTGCCACTGCCCGGCGGGGACCCGGACGGGGTCCCGGACGACCTGTGCGCGCTCTACGCCCGGATCCTGGACCGCACGGACGTGACGCCGGACAGCTCCTTCGTCTCCCTCGGCGGCGACTCCCTGTCGTACGTCGAGATGTCGCTCCAGCTCGAAGGGCGCCTAGGCCGGTTGCCGCTCGACTGGCACACGACGCCGATCCGTGACCTGGAGAACCGGGCTCCGGCCGACCGGTCGCAGCGATCGCAGCGGGGGCGGCGGCGCAGTGTGGAGACGAGCGTCATGCTGCGCGCGGTGGCCATCGTGTGCGTCGTCGGCTCGCACATCCGGCTCTTCGAGATCCGGGGCGGAGCCCATCTGCTGCTCGCCGTCGCGGGGTTCAACTTCGCCCGCTTCCTGCTCTCCTCGTCCGAACGCCGGGTGCGGACCCGCCGCTCGCTCCGCAGCATCGCGCGGATCGCCGTCCCCACCATGGCCTGGACCGCCTTCGCGCTGCTCGTCAGCGACGACTACGACCTGTCCAATCTGCTCCTGCTCCACAACGCGCTCTGGCCGGAGGACATGGGCTCCGGGATCCACCTCTGGTTCGTCGAGGCCCTCGTCTACATCCTGCTCGCCCTGACGGCGCTGCTCGCCGTCCCCGCCGTCCACCGCCTGGAGCGCCGCTTCCCGTACGGACTGCCGACGGCCCTGGCGGGCCTCGGCCTGCTCACCCGCTACGAGCTGGTGGGACTGCCGGCCCGCGCCCAGATCACCGACGCGGTCACCGTGTTCTGGCTCTTCGCCCTCGGCTGGGCCGCGGCCCGGTCCCGCACGGTGCCACAGCGGCTCCTCGTGACGATCGCCGCCCTGGCCACCGTCCCGGGCTTCTTCCCGGGCGAGCCGCGCCGGGAGCTGTTCGTCGTGGCGGGCTTCTGCCTCCTCGTGTGGTTCCCGACCCTGCCGAGCGTCCACCGCGTCAACCAGCTGGCCGGCCTGCTCGCCGGCAGCTCGCTCGCCATCTATCTGACCCACTGGCAGATCTACCCGATCTTCGACGGCCTGTCGAAGCACCTGGCCCTCGTGGTCTCCCTGGCCTTCGGCATCGGCTACGCGGCGGCGGTCACCCGCCTCGTCCAGCGGGTCTCCGCGCGGCGGCCCCGGGCGTCGGGGCGGACGTAGCCGAGGGTGACGACCACGGACCGGGCCGAGGCGAGGAGTTCGGCGGTGATGCGGCATCCATCACGTCAGGCACGCGCCGCGCGCGCCTTGGCCTGATCCCGCAGCTCGCTCTTCGCCAGGGCGTTCTTGTGGACCTCGTCCGGGCCGTCGGCGAACCGCAGGGTGCGGACGGCGGCGTACATATTGGCCAGCACGAAGTCCTGGGACAGCCCGCCTGCCCCGTGGACCTGGATCGCCTTGTCGAGGATCCACTGCACCGCCGCCGGGGTCGCGATCTTGATCGCCTGGATCTCGGCGTGCGCGCCCTTGTTCCCGACGGTGTCCATCAGCCACGCGGTCTTGAGCACGAGCAGTCTCAGCTGCTCGATGCGCACCCGGGATTCGGCGATCCAGTCCCGCACGACCCCCTGCTCGGCGAGCGGCCGGCCGAAGGCGACGCGCTCCTCGGCGCGGGCGCACATCAGCTCGACGGCCCGCTCGGCGATGCCGATCGAGCGCATGCAGTGGTGGATGCGGCCCGGGCCGAGGCGCGCCTGGGCGATGGCGAAGCCGTCGCCCTCGCCGCCGATCAGGTTCGCCGCGGGCACCCGTACGTCGGTGAAGGTGAGCTCGGCGTGACCGCCGTGCTCGCGGTCGTCGTAGCCGAAGACCTCCATGCCACGGTGGATCTCGACACCGGGAGTGTCCCGCTCGACGAGGATCATCGACTGCTGGCGGTGCCGCTCGGCGTCCGGGTCGGTCTTGCCCATGACGACGAAGATCCGGGCGTTGGGGTTCATCGCGCCGGTGATCCACCACTTGCTGCCGTTGATCACGTACGAGTCGCCGTCACGGACGATCGACGTGCCGATGTTGGTGGCGTCGGAGGAGGCGACGTTCGGCTCGGTCATGGCGAACGCCGACCGGATCTCGCCGGCGAGCAGCGGCTCCAGCCACCGCTCCTTCTGCTCCGGGGTGCCGAACATGTGCAGCACCTCCATGTTGCCCGTGTCCGGCGCCGCGCAGTTCATCGCCGGGGGCGCGAGGTACAGGCTGCGCCCGCTGATCTCCGCCAGCGGGGCGTACTGGAGGTTCGTCAGGCCCGCGCCCTCCTCCCCCGGCAGGAAGAGGTTCCACAGGCCCCGCCTGCGCGCCTCGGTCCGCAGTTCCTGGAGGACCGGGACCGAGTCCCAGGCCCAGGGGTCCTTGAGCGCCGAGAGCTGGTCGTGGAAGACCGCCTCGGCCGGGTACACGTGCCGGTCCATGAACTCGAGCAGGGACGCGCGCAGTTCCTCGGTCCTGGTGTCGAACCCGAATTCCATCAGTGAGTCTCCTTCAGTGCGGAAAGGCCGGCGTCGAGCAGCGGGTCGACGGCCTCGCCGAGGGTCTCGAAGCCCTCCCCGACCGTCTGGCCGTTGAGGTGGCGGTAGTGGATCCCCTCGAGGATCACGGCGAGCTTGAAAGCGGCCAGGCCCAGGTGGAAGCCGAACCGGGAGAGGTCCCGGCCGCTGCCCGCGGCGTACCGCTCGATCGTCTCGGCCTCGGTGAGGTAGCCGGGGGCGCCCGCGACGGTGGTGACGCCGGCGTGGTCGCCGACGACCTCGCCGAGCCGGTTGTAGACGACCATCAGCGCGAGGTCGGACAGCGGGTCGCCGAGCGTGGCCATCTCCCAGTCGAGGACCGCCGTCGGGCGGTCGTCGTCGTCGACGAGGACGTTGTCGAGCCGGTAGTCGCCGTGGACGATGCCGCTCGACGACTCCGTGGGGACGTCGGCGGCCAGTCGGCGGTGGAGCTCCTCGGCTGCCGGGAGGTCGCGGCTGTACGAGGCGTCGAGCTGCTTCTTCCAGCGGTGGACCTGCCGCTCCAGGTAGCCCTCGGGGCGCCCGAAGTCGGCGAGTCCGACCGCCGCCGGGTCGACCTGGTGCAGCGTGACGAGGGTGTCGACGAGCCGCTCCGAGATCAGCCGGGTGCGCTCCTCGCCGAGGGCGGCGAGCTCGGCCGCGAGCCGGTACGGGGTCCCGGCGCACTGCGCCATCACGTAGAACGGCGCGCCTAGGACCTCGGGGTCCTCGCAGAGCCCGGACATGTGCGGCACCGGGACCGAGGTGTCGCGCAGCGCGCTCATCACGCGGTACTCGCGACCCATGTCGTGGGCGGTCGCGAGGACGTGGCCCAGGGGTGGCCGGCGGACGATCCAGGTGGTGGTGCCGTCGGTGACCCGGTAGGTCAGGTTGGACCTGCCACCGGCGATCAGCGTCGCGGACACGTCGGAGCCGGCGCCGGGAACGTGCGCGCGCAGCCAACTGCCGAGCCTGGCCGGGTCGAGTCCCGGCGTGGACGCGGAGCGGCCGGTCATCACGGCACCACCACGGTGACGGTGTCGGCCACGCACACCGGCTTGTCGTGGGGTGGTCATTCGTGGGCTCCGTTCGGCGTGGGGCGCAGGCCCGGGACGAGGGCGGCGAGTGCGGCGCGGGTGGAGGGGGCGTCGACGTGCAGGTGGGCCCGCATCCCGACGGCCCGCGCGCCGAGCACGTTGGGCTCGGCGTCGTCGAGGAAGAGCGCGCGGTCGGCGGCGACGCCGAGGCGCGCGAGGGTCAGCTCGTAGATCGGGGCGTCCGGCTTGCGAAGGCCGACCTCGCCGGAGATGACGACGGGGTCGAGCAGGGCGTCGATCCGCTCGCGCGGATAGGTGTCGCCCCAGCTGTTGGAGAGCAGGCCGACCCGGATGCCGAGCCCGCGCAGCTCCTCGACGAGCGTGAACATCTCCGGGTCGGGGCGCATCCCGGCGAAGAGCCGGGAGAGCACGCCGACCGGGTCGACCGGGTGGCCGTCAGTCGTGGTGAGTTCCGCGGCGAGGAGGGCGTCGAACTCCTCGACGGTCAGCTCGCCGGTCTCCAGGCGGTGGACGGGGGTGCCGGTCGGCGCGTCGCGGGACATCCAGGCCCTGAGGGTCCGGGAGAAGGAGTCCGGCTCGATGCCGTCGGCCGCGAGCCAGGCCGCGATCGACTGCTTCACGGGCAGGGTGAGCACGCCGCCGTAGTCGAAGACCACGGCTTCGACGGGGGCGTCCGTCAGTCCGGTCGCAGTCACTCCGCCGCTCCGACGCGCGTGACGCCGCCGTCGACGACGACGGTCTGGCCGGTGAGCCAGGCGGCGTCATCGGAGAGCAGGAAGGCGACGACTCCGCCGATGTCCTCGGGCTCGCCCAGCCGCTTGAGCGGGTAGCGGGACGCGAGCTTCTCCTCGCGTCCCTCGTACAGGGCGGTGGCGAACTTCGTCCTGACGACGGCCGGCGCGATCGCGTTGACCCGGATGTCCGGGCCCAGTTCGACGGCCAGGAGCTCGGTCATCGAGATCAGCATCGCCTTGCTGGCGCCGTACATGCCGATCATGGGTGCCGGCTGGACGCCGGAGACCGAGGAGACGTTGACGACCGCGCCGCCGTGCTCCTTCATCCACGCGCCGTGGACCTGCTGGGTCCAGGAGAGCGCGGCGAGGCAGTTGATCTCGACGATCTTGCGGGCGGCCGCCAGGTCGAGCTCGATCATCGGGCCGTACACCGGGTTGATGCCGGTGTTGTTCACCAGCAGGTCCACGCTGCCGTATGCCTCGATCGCCCGGCGGACGGTGTCGGCCTGATGGGCGAGGTCGTCGGCCTTTCCGGGGACGCCGAGCGCGTGCGCGGGGCCTCCGAGGCCGGCGACCGCCTGGTCGAGTGTCTCCTTGGTGCGGCCGGTGATGACGACCCTGGCTCCTTCGGAGACGAGTCGCTCGGCGATGGCCAGGCCGATGCCGCGGCTGGCACCGGTGACGATCGCGGTCTTTCCTTCGAAACGCTTCATTTTTTCGGGGTGCTCCTTCTCAGCTGAGTCGCTCGATGACCATGGCCATGCCCATGCCGCCGCCGACGCACATGGACTCGACGCCGAACTGCTTGTCGTGCCACTGCAGGGAGTTGACGAGGGTGGCGGTGATGCGCGCGCCGGTCATGCCGAAGGGGTGGCCGACGGCGATGGCGCCGCCGTTGACGTTGAGCTTCTCCAGCGGGATGCCGAGCTGCTGCGCGGAGCCCAGCGCCTGCACGGCGAACGCCTCGTTGATCTCGAAGAGGTCGATGTCGTCGATGCCGAGGCCGGCGCTCTTCAGCGCGGCCGGGATCGCCTCGACCGGGCCGAGGCCCATGATCTCCGGGGAGAGGCCGGTGACGGCCGTCGAGACGATCCGGGCGAGCGGGGTGAGGCCCAGGTCCCGGGCCCGGGTGTCGCTCATGACCACCAGGGCGGCGGCGCCGTCGTTGAGCGGGCAGGCGTTGCCGGCGGTCACGGTGCCGTCGGGGCGGAAGACCGGCTTGAGCCCGCTGACGCCTTCGAGCGTGGTGCCGGGGCGCGGGCCGTCGTCGGCGGTGACGACGCTGCCGTCGTGGAGCGTGACCGGGGTGATCTCGCGGGCCCAGAAGCCCTCCTCGATCCGCTGGACGGCGAGGTTCTGGCTGCGGACGGCGAACGCGTCCTGCTCCTGACGCGACATGCCCAGGACCTGCTGCACGTTCTCGGCGGTCTGACCCATGGTGATGTAGACGTCCGGCAGCGCGCCGCTCTCGCGGGGGTCCGTCCAGGCGTCCCCGCCGCCCTGCGTGCGCTCGTGGGTGCGCCGGCCGGCGTCGCCGAAGGCCGGGTTGAGGATGTCGTGGCCCGGGATGAAGTCGCTGGTGCCGTTGTCGAAGTGGCTGACCGACTCCACGCCGGCGGAGATGTACGCGTGGCCCTCGCCGGCCTTGATCGCGTGGAACGCCATCCGGGTGGTCTGCAGCGAGGACGAGCAGTAGCGCGTGATGGTCGTTCCGGGGAGGTGGTCGTACCCCAGGAGCACGGCGACGTTGCGGCCCATGTTCCAGCCCTGCTCACCACCGGGCAGGCCGCAGCCCAGCATCAGGTCGGTGATCTCGCGCGGGTCGAGCTCGGGCACCTTGGCGAGCGCTGCCCGAACCATCTGGACGGCCAGCTCGTCTGCGCGCAGGTCCTTCAGGGACCCCTTGCCGGCACGCCCGATCGGGGACCGGGCCATCGAGACGATCACTGCTTCGGGCATGTGGACTCCATTTACATGCTAAGCGGTTGCTTACTCGCGATGAGGTCACTGTGCAACGGGCGACGGACGGCCGTCAACGGGCAACCGGAGGTGGAGCGGCATGACTTATGTCATGTCGACAGCGGAGGCCGACGAGGCCCCGGTCGTGGTCAGCGGGCCGCGATGCCCGCGATGAACAGGTCGGCGAACGTACGGGCGACCTCGTCGGCCGAGGCGTCGCCCTCGGAACGCCACCACATCGGAAGGTGGTGGACCGACCCGAAGCAGTAGTCGACGGCCAGCTCCGCGCTGACGTCGTCACGGAACACGCCCTCGCGCTGCCCCTCGACGATGAGCGCGCGGAAGGTCTCGTGGTAGCGCCGGCGCTCGCGCCGCACCTGCCGCCGGTTCTCCTCGGCGAGCTGGTGCAGCGAGCGGAAGAAGATCGTGGCGCTCTCGATGTTCTCGATCGTCGTCACCACGACATCCACGACCGCCGCGTGGACGCGTTCCGCCACCGGCAGGTCCATCGCCACCACGGCGTCGAGGTGCTCGGTCTGCATCCGCAGAACCCGGAGGTAGATCTCGTGGAGCAGGTCGTCCTTGGAGGGGAAGTAGTGGTACATGGCACCCTTGGTGACCCCGGCGGCGCGTACCACGTCCGCCACCGACGTCCCGTCGAAGCCCTTCTCCGCGAAGAGCTGCAGGGCCGCGTCCAGCAGCCTTTCGGGGGCCGTTCGGCCGTTGACGGTCGCGGGCGGCCGGCCCTTGCGACGCCCCTGTTCCATGGACAAGCCCGATCCCTAGCGGCGTCGCCGCGGAGTCTTCGGGGCGTACGTCTCGAGGTACGCGGTCATCAGGCGGCGCGCCTCGTCGATCGTGGCCTCGTCACCGGTCCGGGAATCTCTGAAGGCGACGCCGAAGACCCGGTCGGCGTCCTCGTAGGCGACCTGCACGGCGACCTGCACGGCGACCTGCACGGCGATCTGTCGGCCGTGGCGCTGCACGGGCGCCGGGCGGGATGCCGGCTGCGACATCACCGCTTTCTCGACCATGAGTCGAGAATATCAGTCGGATCGCACAAGATCATCGGATGAGCGATCCGAGGGCGGCGGCCACAGGGCGTGCCCGAAGTCGACTTCCGGCAGGTCGGGCACAGGCTTCTGACGCGGCGGGAGGCCAGGCCGGAGGTCAGTCGCCGAGGACGTCGCCGAAGGTGTCTCCGAAGACGTCTCCGAGGAGGTCGGGGCCCCCGGCGTCCGCGCCGATCGGGACCTCGGCCCAGATCGTCTTTCCCTCGCGTGTGTAGCGAGTTCCCCACCGATCGGCGAGCTGGGCGACCAGGAACAGGCCGCGGCCGCCCTCTTCGTCCGGCCGTGCCCTCCGCAGGCGGGGCGAGGTCTCGCGGCTGTCCGACACCTCGCAGATCAGGGCACGGTCCTTGTCCCGCAGAAGCCTCAGGTCCACCGGCGGGGCCCCGTACCGGATCGCGTTGGTGACGAGTTCGCTGACGATCAGCTCGACGGCGAAGCCGACGGCGTCGAGGCCCCAGTGCTCCAGCTGGGCGTTCGTGAGCGCCCGGGCTCCGGCCACCTCGGACGGGTCGGGGTCGATGCGCCAGCCGGCCATGTGGTCCTCGGCCAGGGCGTGGACCCGGACCAGCAGGAGCGCGGCGTCGTCCGTCGCGTCGGCGGGGAGCCCGGACGCGAGGATCCGGTCCCGGAGCCCGGCCGGCGGAAGACCGGAGGACTCGCGCAGCGTCCGGCACAGAACGCCGATCCCTGCGTCGGGATCGTGGTCGGAACCCGTCACCAGCCCGTCGGTGAACAGCGCGAGCAGGCTGTTCTCCGCGATCTCGAACTCGGCGGACTCGAACGGCAGGCCGCCGACGCCCAGGGGCAGCCCCACGGGCATCTCCAGGGGCGCGGCCGTCCCGCCGGGAGCGACGAGGACCGGGGGCAGATGACCGGCCCCGGCCGCGGCGCACCGCCCGTGTACGGCGTCGTACACGAGGTAAAGACATCGCGCGCCCACCGCCGGGTCCATGCCGTTCGCCTCCTTCGGATCGATGCCGATACGGGCCTGCCCGACCAGGTCGTCGAGCCGGCTGAGGAGTTCCTCGGGCGCGAGGTCGAGCGCGGCCAGGGCGCGTACGGTCGTCCGCAGCCGCCCCATCGTGACCGCGGCATGCAGCCCGTGCCCCACCACGTCACCCACCACGAGCCCGACGCGGGCGCCGGACAGCGGGATCACGTCGTACCAGTCGCCGCCGACCCCGGTGAGCCCCTTACCGGGGGCGTAGTGGTGGGCGGTCTCCACGGCGGTGTGCCCGGGCAGCTCCTGCGGAAGCAGATTGCGCTGGAACAGCAGGGCGGTGGCGCGTTCCCTGGCGTAGCGCCGTCCGTTGTCGAGGCAGACCGCCGTGTGAGCGACGAGCTCGGCGGCCAGGGCGCGGTCGGCGTCGCTGAAGGGGGCCCTTTCGGCGGTACGCAGAAGGGTGACCGTCCCGAGCCCGGCGGCTCCGGCGGTCAGGGGAAGGACGAGCCGCCTGCCGTCGGCAGGGAGCTCCCCCGCGAGCGCACCGTCGTGACCTGCGCCGACACCGCCGGTGACCCGGCGGGAAGGCGTCGACTGGCCCCAGGGAGCGGGTTCCTCACCGGTGCATACGGACTCCGCCAGGTCGACCCGTGCCACGTCCGTGAGATCGGGGGCGACCACGGCGACGAGTTCCTCGCAGGTCCGGACCCCGTCCAGTGTCGTACCGATGCTGGAGGAACGGCTCAGCAGCTCGAGACGTCGTTGGGCCTCGTAGCGCTCGGTGATGTCGAAGGCCGATTCGCAGACGCCCAGGTGGTGGCCGGTGGCGTCCTGCAGGCGGAAGTAGGAGCAGGACCAGACGTGCCGGCGGGTGGGTGGGTCGCCCGGCAGGGCGCTCCGGAAGTGGAGGTCGATGACGGATTCGCCGGTGCGGAAGACGTGCTGAATCACCGATTCGAGCGAGCGGCCTCGCCATCCCGGGGAGACGATCTCCCCCTCGGGGAGGATCTCCCGCACCCGCAGGCCGTAGTAGTCGTCGCGTCTGACGCCGAACGCGGTTTCCATCGCGGGGTTGACCCATTGCACGCGGGCGCCCTCGTCCATGACGGTCAGTGAGATCGGCGACTGGGTGGACAGCCCGGCCAGCATGGCCTGGTCGGTCGCCCAGCGTTCCATCCGCTCGGCCTCGACGGACACGACGCCCCAGGCCGCGGTGGTCGGCCGCGCCTCGGCGGGCCCGAGCCGCAGGACGTACAGCACCACCTGCACGACGCTCCCGTCGCGCCTGCGGAGGGCCCACCGCTCGCCCCACGAGTCGACGGGTTGGTCCGGGGCGAAGAGGGGAGGTCCTTCGACGGGGACGAAACACCTGTGGGCCGGCTTTCCGAGGACGTCCTCGGCCATGTACCCGTAGAGGTCCTGGGCCGCGGTGTCCCAGCCGATGATGTCGCCCCGGTGGTCGAGCACGGCGGTGGCCATGGCCCCCGGGCCGAACGGAGTACCGAGGTACTGCTCCCCTGCCCCGGGCGTACTCATGGCGGCCTCCCGACGGACGGCTCCCCCTCGTCAGGCTACTCGGCGTAGGCGTGACAGCGCTCGACGGAACCGCGGGCCGGGGAGCCATCGGGCCAGGACTCCGCGTACAGCTGTCTGCCCCATCCTGCGACCGGAATGTCTCGGACCTTTTCGCACCAGACCGGCGTTCCCAGCTCCGGCATGAAGCCGGCCAGGGCCCAGTAGCGCTCGCCGATGGCGACCAGCTCGGGATCGGCGCCCTCTACCGGTACGACGGACGGGATCAGGCGGGCAAGATCGGCACCCACAGGTGAAGGTTCGGCACTCTGTGTCACCGAATCACTCTATCGGCTCACTCCTGCCGTTGTGACCCCGTCGACCTGCCGGGCGACTCACCCCACCACGCCCGCCTCAGGCGCTCCCGGCCGGTACCGGCTGCCGAGCCTGCCGAGCAGGAAGGCCGCGGGCCGGAGACCAGGCCCGGGGTGTGGGGCGGGTACCGGTCGAAACTCGCCCGCGGCCGGAGCGCGTACTCCGTGCCGGGACCGCGCGAACACGTCGCGGGCCATGGAGACGGCGGCTGCGAAGGTCACGCTGGTCACGGCCGTGAGCACCGCCAGGAAGGCGACGCACGCCATGACGGTGATGAGCGTGACGCGCAGGTCCGAGCCCTCCCCGAGCAGCTCAGAGGCCAGCAGGATCGGGGCGGCCTGCCCGTTGGGGTCGACCCCGGCGATGTCCCGGCCGCACACCACGGCGGCCGCCGAGAAGCCGGCCGCGATCAGCAGGAGGAAGAGGACGCTCACCAGCCCCGCGGCGATGCCCATGGAGCGCCGCGCCGAGGTTCCGGAGCGGGCGGCGCCCACGCGCAGGACCAGGTGGGGCATCAAGGCCGTTCCGAGGATGACGATCATGTGGTCGCTGAGCGTGTCGAGCGGACCGAGACCCGCCGTGTGCGTCCATAGCCCGGGCTTCAGGCAACCGTGGGGCGACGCGCTCCCGTCGGCGGGGGCGGGAGGGGCGGGAGGGGCGAGAAGGGCACGGAACCTCGTGTCGGTGAAGGGCCGCAGGGGCGGCGTGCGCGAGCTCGATCCAAAATCGAACGCATTCGACTTTTAGGCCTCTCCGCGAGAAGCCGCCAAGATCCCGCCCACTCCTCGATACGGGACGAGACGGCGACGACGTGACACCCGGCTCGCGCCGAACCGACTCCCCGCAAGCCCGCTCCGGACCCGAGAGACCTTGACGGCGCCTCGCCGACAAGTAAACTCGAATCAATTCGAGTTTGAATTCCGCGCCCCCCGGCCCTCGGCACACCGCGCCCACGAGGCGCGTTCCGCGGCACGGGTACGGAGACGGCCACCCCCGCGGTCGGGGCGACGCTCCGGTCGCGTCGGCACACGGCACTCGCCGCCCCCGCACACTCCTTGGAGAGCCCCCATGGCCCTTGCAGTCAGCGAGATTCCACGCTCGGACAACCCCTTCCCGCGGGAGGGCGTCGTGAGGGACGCCGACGGCGTCCCCGGTTACCTTGATCTGCCAGCGACGCTTCTGGACATGCTCCGGGCCCATGTCGACGCGCGTCCGGACGTCGAAGCGGTCGTCGAACTCGGCGGGGAACGCCTGACCTACGCC
The DNA here is from genome assembly GCF_040681095.1 of Streptomyces sp. NPDC051909. NCBI lineage: Bacteria > Bacillati > Actinomycetota > Actinomycetes > Kitasatosporales > Streptomycetaceae > Streptomyces > Streptomyces sp. NPDC051909. The sequence goes on from NZ_JBFAYA010000009.1 coordinate 105,116, forward strand.
CAGCTGTGGGAGCGCGCTTCGCGGGTGGCCGGCGGTCTGCGAGCCGCCGGACTGCAGCCCGGCGACCGGGTGGCCGTTCGGTACCCGGCGGGAACCGACTGGGCGCTCGCCTTCTGGGGCACGGTCCTGGCCGGCGGCATCGCCGTGGCGGTGAACACCCGGTCGGCCGAGCCGGAGGTGGACTTCGTGCTCGGCGACGCCGGTGTGAAGGTCGATCTGCCGGCGCACACTCCGCTGTCGGACGGCGATCCCTACGTCGCGGAGGGCGTCGAACCCTCCCATGTGGCCGCGCTGTTCTACACCTCGGGTACGACGGGGCGCCCCAAGGGCGTGCCGACCACGCACCGCGCGTTCCTCACCAACGCCGAGAACCTGATCCGATGTCTCGGCATCCCGGGCGAGATCGGTGCGGACCTGCGCACCCTGATCTCCGTGCCGCTGTTCCATGTCACCGCCTGCAACTCGCAGTTCATCGTCGCGGCGTACCTCGGCGGAACATCGGTGATCATGCCCGCGCTCCACCTGCCGCGCCTGACGGAGGCGTTGACCGCGGAGCGGATCTCCTTCGTGGTGACCGTACCTGCCGTGTACTCCCTCCTGCTGCGGCATCCGAGCTTCGCCGAGGCCGACGTGTCCGGGGTGCGCTGGGCGGCGTACGGCGGCGCTCCGATCGCGCCGTCGCTGGTGAAGGCCCTACAGGCCGCCTTCCCGCGGACCCGGCTGGTCAACGGCTACGGCATGACCGAGACCGCTTCTCTGATCACCGTCCTGCCGCACGAGGACGCGGTCGGGCACGCGGATTCCGTGGGGTACGCGGTGCCCTCGGTGGACATCGGCGTCGTACCGGTCGGGGACGACCCGAGCGTCGGCGAGCTGGTGGTGCGCGGTGCCACCGTGACCACGGGGTACTGGAACCGGCCGGAGGCCACCGAGGAGACGATCGTCGACAGTGGGGGCGCCCCCGCCCGTGAGGGCGTAGCCGGCGGGGGATGGCTGCGCACCGGCGACATCGTCCGCGTCGACGGCGCCGGCCGCGTCCACATCGTCGACCGCAGCAAGGACATCATCAACCGCGGCGGCGAGAACATCTCCAGCGTGGAGGTCGAGGCCGTCCTGCTGTCCGCCCCGGGCGTCACCGACGCCGCCGTCCTCGCCGTGCCCGACGACGTGATGGGCGAGAAGGTCGGCGCCGTCCTCTTCGCCGACCAGGACCGGATCGACGTCGACGCCGTGATCGCCCACTGCCGGGACCACCTCGCCGACTTCAAGATCCCCCAGTACGCGACGGTCGTCGCCGAGGCACTGCCGCGCAACGCGGGCGGCAAGCTTCTGAAGAACCGCCTGCGCGAGCAGGTCCGATGGGGCGCCCCGCTGCGCTAGCGCTCCGACTGCCGCACGTACCTCCTTCCCCTCCCCGGAAACTCGCAACAAGGAGAAGAGCACCCGTGACAGAGACGACAAGGCAGGACAAGGGCGGTATCCCACGACGCGCCGTGCTGGCGGGCGGCGGGGCCGCGGCCATCGGCGCGGGATTCGCGCTCGGACGTGTCTCTCCCGCCTCCGCGACGCCCCCGGGGCCCGTCGAGCAGGCCGGCGCGGACGTCGTGGTCGTCGGGGCCGGTGTCTCCGGCCTCACCGCGGCCCGACGCCTGGTCCAGGCCGGCCGCTCGGTGACCGTCCTGGAGGCCGACGACCGGGTGGGGGGCCGGACCCTCAACCTCAGCGTCGGCAAGGGTGTCATCACCGAGGGCGGCGGGCAGTGGGTCGGCCCGGGGCAGGACCGTCTCTTCTCGCTCCTCGACGAGCTCGGTCTGAAGACCTTCAAGACCTACGTCGACGGCAGGTCGCTGCTCCACCGCAAGGGCGTGCGACAGGAGTTCACCGGGTCGGTCCCCGCCCTGCCGGCGAAGGCGCTCGAGGACTTCGGCCGCTTGGCGGCGACCCTGGAGAAGATGGCCGCGACCGTCCCCGTGGACGCGCCGTGGAACGCGAAGAGCGCCCTCGAATGGGACGCCACGACCTTCGGGCACTGGCTCGACGCGAACGCCGCCACGGAAGAGTCCAAGTGGCTGTTCACGCTCGCGTTCACGGTCATCCAAGGGGAGGACCCGCACAACACCTCGCTCCTCATGACTCTCTTCCACATCGCGGGTGCCGCCGGGATCGAGCACATGATCTCCACGACCGGGGGCGCCCAGGAGTCACGCGTGGTCGGCGGCACGCAGCGGATCTCCCTGAAGATGGCCGAGCAGCTCGGCGACCGGGTGGTGCTCGGCTCGCCGGTCGGCGAGATCCGCCGACGGGACGGGGACGTCCTCGTCCGGTCGGCGAAGGCCGACGTGCACTGCAAGCAGGTGATCGTCGCCATGTCGCCGGCGGACGCCGAACGCATCAGCTTCACCCCGCACCTTCCCGCCCGTCGCACGTCACTGCAGCGCAAGTGGCACAACGGCACGGAGAGCAAGCTGTTCCTGGTCTACGAGAAGCCGTTCTGGCGGGCCAAGGGGCTCAACGGGTCGGCCATGACCGACCTGCCGTTCGCGCGCTTCGTCGTCGACAACTCGCCGCCCGACGGCGGTGTCGGCATCCTCCTGACGTTCATGGGCACCGCGGGCTCCGGCCCCGGCCACACCTGGAGCGACAAGGTGCTCGACGACCCCCGCGAGCGCCGGGCCGCGTTCCTCGCCGACATGGTGACGCTGTTCGGCCCCGAAGCGGCGCATCCCCTCCGCTTCCTGGAGCAGGACTGGGCCCACGAGCCCTGGATCGACGGCTGCGTGAGCACGACCCCGCCGGGGCTGCTCACCCAGTACACGGATGCCCTGCGCAAGCCGGTGGGCCGGATCCACTGGGCGGGCACCGAGTCCGCGACCGCGTACCAGGGGTACATCGAGGGAGCGATCCAGGCCGGCGAGCGCGCCGCGAGGGAGGCCGGCGCGGCGCTCTGACGCCACGCCCAAGCCCCCACACCCGTCTGTAAAGAGTTGGCCTCGCCCACGACGAGACCTTGACGGCACCCCACTCACAGCTAAACTCGAATCAATTCGAGTTTGCATCTCGCGCCCTCGGCCAGAGCCGACGAGACCCGCGACAAGCACACCGCCGCATCGTCCGGCGAGATTCCTCAGAGAGACGCCTCTGCCGCGGTACAGCGGCAGCCATCAGCCACACGTATGCCGCCGCGCCGTCCAGCGGCGGCCATGAGAAGGGAGATGCCATGACGCAGCGAGTCGTCTTCATCGGAGCCGCGGGTGAGATGTGCCGGCTGGCCATCGAGCGCTTCGCGAAGGCCGGAGGTGACTGGAGCCTGACCCTCTGCGACATCCGGCCCGAGCTCCTGGAGCCGCTGGCGAAGAAGCTCCCCGCCGGCCTCGCCACCGTCCGCCGCCTCGACCTGTACAACCGCGAGAACCTGCTCGACGTGATCAGCGGCGCCGCCCTGGTCGTCCTGGGCGCGGGCCCCTACATCCGCACCTCGGAACCGGTGATCGAGGCGTGTCTCGAGGCCCGCGTGCCCTACCTCGACTTCGACGACGACGTCGAGAGCACCACCCACGCCCTGTCGCTGGCCGACAAGGCCAAGGAGGCCGGCATCCCGATCTACGTCGGCTGCGGCGCCTCCCCCGGCATGAGCAACGTCCTCGCCGTCGACGCCGCGAGCGAGCTCGACACCGTCGAGAACATCGAACTCGGCTGGGTCGTCGGCGACGAACGCCCCAACGTCGGCCGCGCCGTCCTCGAACACCTCATGCACATCGCCGCCGGCGAGTGCCTCACCTGGGAGAACGGCGGCCCCGTCGTCCACGACTCCTACGTCGAGACCGCCATCATGCCGATGGGCGGCGGCTTGGGCGACACCCTCCTCTACGAGACGGCCCACCCCGAGCCCGTCACCCTGCCGCGCAAGTACCCCCAGGCCAAGCGCATCCGCTGTCTCGGCGGCCTGGACCCCATGCCCTTCAACGGTCTCGCCCGCGGCCTCGGACTCGCCATCCAGAACGACAAGATGACCGTGAAGGAGGCGGTGGACTACATCCAGGAAGTCCTCCACAACCGCTTCACCGACGTCACCGGCCTGCGCCACACCCTCAAGGGCATGAAGGGGCAGATCAAGCGCGGCGAGATGGAGACCGGCGAGATGATCAGGTTCCTCGCCAAGTCCACCCTCCGTCAGCGCTACCCGTGGCGCGGAGGCCTCCTCGCCCGGGTCACCGGCACCCGCGACGGCATCCCTGCCGTCGTCATTCGCCGCACCCCCATCAGCGGACCCGACCTCTACCTGGTCAACAGCATGGGCGGCCTCACCGGCACCGCCTGCGCCGCCTTCATGCTCCTGGCCCTGGACGAGGCCGGAAAGCGCACCGGCGCCTTCGCCCCCGAGGACTGGGCCGATCCCCAGGCCTTCTACACCGCCCTCGAGCGCGTGGGCACCCCTCGCAAGGAGATCGTCGAGTCGGTCTGACGGACGGCGGACCGTCAGTCGTGCGCCTCCGGCGGCACGGAGTACGTCTCGAGGTAGGCGGTGATGAAGCGCTTCGCCTCGCCGATCGTCACGTCGTCACCGGTCGGCACGGTGCGGAAGGCGACGTCGAAGAGCCTGTTGCCGGCCTCGAAGGCGAGCTGCAGAACGATCGACGGCGTGTCCTCGGTGAGGAGCCGGTGCTCCACGAGGAAGGCACGCACCCGCTCCCCCTGCACCCGGTCGAAGTCGAGGACCAGTTCGTCGAGCCGCTCGCTCCGTCCGTTGAACCACACCTCGGCGCAGTCCCGGTGACGGCGGAAGTAGTCGAGGAGCGCGTCGACGACGCCGTCCACGGCCTCGCGCAGCGTGGGTGGCCCGGGCTCGTCGAGCAGGGCGGCGACGATCGCGTCGAGCTCGCCGATGTGCCGCTGCAGAAGCGCGGCCTCGACCTGATGGCGATCGGAGAAGTAGTGGTACACGGAGGTGATCGGGATGCCGACCCGCTCGCTGACCGCCTTGAGGGTCGCCCCCTCGTAGCCCTGCTCGACGAGCAGGGCCTCGGCGGCGTCGACGATCGCCCGTCTGCGCTCCACTCCGCGGCGCTGTGCCGGACGGCTCGACGCCTGAGTCACCGGGTTTTGCTCGAACACGATTCCAGATCGTAGCAGTTGCCATGCCACACCCCCTTGTCACTCCGCGCCGCCCAGGTCGATGCGCCTCGGCGAGGGATCGAGTTGACGGTTCAGGAGACACCAGTGACAGACACGACCACCCACCAGACGAAGCCCGTGCACGTCGATGTGCTGATCATCGGCGCGGGAATCTCCGGCATCGGCGCGGCCTCCCACCTCAAAGCCCGCCGCCCGGGGACCTCGTTCACGGTCCTGGAGGCGCGTGACACCCTCGGCGGCACCTGGAGCCTGTTCCGGTACCCCGGCATCCGGTCGGACTCGGACATGCCGACGTACGGCTTCGGCTTCAAGCCCTGGACACACCGCAAGTCCATCGCCGACGGGCACATCATCCTGGACTATCTGAAGCAGACCGTCGCCGAGAACGGGCTCGCCGAACACATCCGTTACGGATACCGGGTGGTCGGCGCGGAGTTCTCGTCCGTGCAGGGACGGTGGACCGTCACCGCACAGCATGCGCACACCCGCAAGAAGGCGAGGTTCACGGCGCGCTTCCTGTTCCTGGGCACCGGCATGTACGACCACGACCAGGGCTTCACCCCCGTGTTCGACGGCGTCGAGGACTTCCAGGGGCAGGTCGTCCACCCGCAGCAGTGGCCGGAGGGTCTCGACTACACGGGCAAGCGCGTGGTCGTGATCGGCAGCGGCGCCACGGCCGTCACGCTCATCCCGTCGATGGCGCGCACGGCGGGCCACGTCACCATGCTGCAGCGCTCGCCGAGCTACATCTTCTCGGCGCCCGCCGCGGACCCGGTCACGAACGCGCTCAACGCCCTGCTCGGCCACAAGCGCGCGCAGCCGATCGTCCGGCGCAAGAACATCGCGGTGACCCGCGGGATGTACAAGGTGTGCCGCCGGGCGCCGAGGCTGATGCGCAAGCTGCTGATCGCCAACGTGCGCCGGCAGCTGCCGAAGAACTTCGACGTCGACACCCACTTCACCCCGCGGTACGACCCGTGGGACGAGCGGCTGTGCGTGGTGCCCGACGGCGACATGTTCAAGGCCATCTCCGCCGGTCGGGCCTCGGTCGTCACGGACCGGATCGACCGGTTCACGAAGACGGGCATCCTGCTCGAGTCCGGTCAGGAGCTGGCCGCCGACGTCATCGTGACCGCGACCGGGCTCAACATGCTGCCGTTCGGCAAGATCCGGCTGAGCGTCGACGGCCGCCCGGTGGATCCGTCGGACACGACGGCGTACAAGGCGATGATGCTCTCCGGCGTGCCGAACCTGGTGTTCGCGCTGGGGTACACGAACCTCTCCTGGACGCTCAAGGTCGACCTGGTCTGCGAGCACTTCTGTCGCCTGCTCGACCACATGGACCTTCACGGCTACAGCACCGTCGAGCCGGTCCTCGACGACCGGTATCTGGAGCGGGTGCCGTACCTCGACCTGAAGTCGAACTACGTCCAGCGCGGCATCGCCCGGTTCCCGTGGGCGGGCACGCGCGGACCGTGGACGGTCGAGATGGCGTACGAGAAGGACGTCGAGCGGCTGCGCGAGGGGCCGGTCGAGGACTGCGGGCTCAGGTTCGGCACCGCGGGCGCCGTGCTGTCGGCCGCCCGCCCGGAGGGATCACGATGAAGAGGGACCTGACCTTCACCAGCCACGGCGTGCGGTGCGCCGCCTGGCACCTGCCGGCCACGAGCGACGCCCTGGCCGGGCCCGGCGGCCGGCCCTGCGTGGTCATGGCCCACGGCTTCGGCGGCACCCGCGACAGCGGTCTCCTCGCCTACGCCGAGGGCTTCGCCGAAGCCGGAATCGACGCGTTCGTCTTCGACTACCGCGGCTTCGGCTCCTCCGAGGGCACGCCTCGTCAGAACGTCTCGGTCCTGCGCCAGCGGGAGGACTACCACGCCGCCCTCGCGGCCGCCCGCCGCCTGCCCGGCGTCGACCCGGACCGGATCGCGCTGTGGGGAACGTCGTACGCCGGCGGTCATGTCCTCCCCGTCGCCGCACAGGACGGGCGCATCGCGGCGGTCGTCTCGCTGACGCCGGCGGTCGACGGACTCGCCACGCTGGGCCACGTGCTACGCCACGCCGGGGTCGGCCGACTGCTGCGGCTGACCGGACACGGCCTCAGGGACGCCGCCCGGGCCGTCACCGGGCGGGCCCCGCACCACCTGCCGGTCGTGGCTCACCCCGGGGCGGCGGCGATGATGACGACGCCCCTCGCGGACCGGATCGCCGTCACGATGGCCGGCCCGACCTGGCGCAACGAGGTCTGCGCACGGGCTGCCCTTGCGGTCGGACTCAACCGGCCCACCACCTACGCCCGCCGCGTGGACTGTCCGATCCTGCTGCAGATCGGCAGCGACGACCACGTGGCTCCGCCGGACGCCGCCCGTCAGGCCGCCCGGAAGGCCGGGTCGTGGGCGGAGATCCGCGAGTACCCCGTCGACCACTTCGACGTCTACGACGGCGAGTGGCAGAAGCGGGCGCTCTCCGACCAGCTCGACTTCCTGACGCGCTGCCTCGGCCCGTCGCGTTCACCGCGGCACAGCGCTTCGTAACCACGCACTCTTCATTCAAGGGACGGAATGAACATGTACGACTACGTCATCGTCGGTGCCGGATCCGCGGGCTGCGTCCTGGCGGCGCGACTGTCCGAGGACCCCGAGGTCAGGGTGGCCCTCATCGAGGCGGGCGGCGCCGACACCGCGCAGGAGATCCACATCCCGGCCGCCTTCCCGCAGCTGTTCAAGTCCGCGCTGGACTGGGACCTCGACACCGACCCGGAGCCGGGCATCGGCGGACGGCGGGCGTACCTGCCCCGGGGCAAGGTGTTCGGCGGCTGCAGCTCGATCAACGCCATGATCTACATCCGCGGCGCCCGCGCCGACTACGACGGCTGGGCCGCGAACGGCGCCACCGGCTGGGGCTACGACGACGTCCTGCCGTACTTCAGGCGCGCGGAGGACAACGAGCGCGGCGAGGACGCCTACCACGGCGTGGGCGGTCCGCTGACCGTCAGCGACGGGCGCTCCGGGCACCCGCTGTCCTCGGCGTTCGTACAGGCCGCCCAGCAGGCCGGGTACAAGGCGAACGACGACTTCAACGGCGAGGACCAGTTCGGCGTCGGCCGCTACCAGCTGACCCAGCGCGGCGGCCTGCGCTGCAGCGCGGCCGTCGCCTATCTCCACCCCGCCCTGGACCGGCCGAACCTCACCGTGCTGTCGTCCGCCACCGCCCGCCGCGTGGTGGTCGAGGACGGCCGGGCCACGGGCGTGGAGGTCGAGCGCGGCAGCGAGGTGGAGGTCGTCCGAGCCGAACGCGAGGTGATCGTGTCCGCGGGCGCCTACGAGTCCCCGAAGCTGCTGATGCTCTCAGGGATCGGGCCCGCCGCCCAGCTGTCGGCCTTCGGCATCGAGGTCGTGCGCGACCTGCCGGTCGGTCAGGGCCTCCAGGACCACTACATGGCGATGCTGAACTTCCGCACGGACGCCGAGTCGCTGATCAGCGCGGCGTCGCCGGAGAACGCGGCGCTGCTGCAGAGCGAGGGACGCGGCCCGCTGACCTCCAACATCGGCGAGGCCGGCGGCTTCTTCCGCAGCCGGGACGGTCTTGCCGCCCCGGACATCCAGTTCCACGCCGCTCCCGTGCTCTTCCATCAGGAGGGGCTCGGCGCGGCCACCGAGCACGGCTTCGCCTTCGGCCCCCTCGTGCTCGCCCCGACGAGCCGCGGCGCGGTGACCCTGCGTTCCCCGCTGCCGCACGCCGCGCCTCGGATCGTGCACAACTACCTGGTGTCACGCGAGGACCAGGAGTGCATCGTCGCCGGCGTGCGGATCGCCCTGGAGGTCGCGGCTCAGCAGGCGGTGACCGATCTGGTCACGGGGCCGTACGAGGTGCCGGCCTCCGACTCCGAGGCCGACATCCTCACCTGGGCGCAGCGGATCGGGCAGACGCTCTACCACCCCACCTCGACCTGCGCCATCGGCGCGGTGGTCGACCCCGAGCTGCGCGTGTACGACGTGGACGGCCTGCGGGTCGTCGACGCCTCCGTCTTCCCGACGGTCCCGCGCGGCAACACCAACGCGCCCACGGTCATGGCCGCGGAGAAGGCCGCGGACCTCATCAAGGGAGCCGTGTGATGACGACTCTTCAGCCGCCTGTCGAGCAGGTGTGGGAGATCGACCGGGCCGTCGAGGACCTGGTCCGCGGCGAGGCCGCCTGGGCCGCCTGCGGCCTCGCGAGGCGGCGCGAACTGATCGAGCGGGTGCACGCGGCCACCGCCGCGCAGGCGGAGGCGTGGGTGCGTGCCGCCGCCGCGTACAAGCGGCTGCCGGAGGACAGCCCGCTGCTCGGCGAGGAGTGGATCAGCGGACCGTACCCGGTGCTGACCTCCGCGGGCACGCTGGCCGCGACCATCGGCGCCCTGGAGGCGGGCCGCAGCCCCGTCGACGGGTTCTCCGTCAAGCCGGCGCCCGGCGGTCGGGTGGCCGTCCGGGTGCTGCCGCACAGCGTCTGGGACCGGCTGCTGCTGAGCGGTTTCAGCGCCGAGGTCTGGATGCGGCCGGGCATCACGAAGCGGGCGGTCCGCAGCCGGGCGGGCCTGGGCCAGCGCCGCCCGACCGAGACCGGCGGCGTCGGCGTGGTGCTCGGCGCGGGCAACATCACCTCGATCCCGGTCCTGGACGTGCTGTACGAGCTGTACGCGCACAACCGGGTGGTGGCCCTGAAGCTGAACCCGGTCACGGACGGCCTGTTCGAAGTCTTCAGCCGGGTCCTGGCCCCGCTGATCGAGCTGGGCGCGGTACGGATCCTGACCGGTGGCGCCGACGTCGGCACGTACCTCGTGCACCACCCGAAGGTCGGCCATGTCCACATGACCGGCAGCGCGGCGACGCACGACGCGATCGTCTTCGGCACGGGCGCGGAGGGGGCGGCCCGGAAGAAGGCGGGGACGCCGCTCCTGGACAAGCCGGTCACCAGTGAACTGGGCGGAGTGTCGCCCACGATCGTGCTGCCGGGCGACTGGTCCGAGGCGGACCTGCGCTACCAGGCCGAGCACATCGCCACCCAGAAGCTGCACAACGGCGGCTACAACTGCGTGGCGAGCCAGGTCGTCGTGGTCAGCTCCGACTGGCCGCAGAAGGACCGCTTCCTGGCGCATGTGCGCCGGGCGCTGGCCGAGGCCCCGGCCCGGCCCGCGTACTACCCGGGCAGCGACGGCCGGGTGGAGGGTGCCGTCGATTCGTACGCCGGCTCCGAGCGCATCGGTCGGGGACGAGTGCTGATCACGGGCCTGGACGCGGCCGATCCGGGCCCGGCACTGACCGCCGAGTACTTCGCTCCGGTCCTGGCGGTCCTGGAACTCCCGGGCGAGACATCGGAGTTCCTGGGGAATGCCGTCCGAACCGCGAACGAGCAGTTCACGGGAACGCTCGGCGTGAACCTCATCGCGCACCCGCGCACGATCGCGCGGCTAGGCCCTTCACTCGACGACGCGATCGCCGAACTCCGGTACGGCACCGTGGCGTTGAACGCGTGGACGGGTGTCGGCTACCTGACGGCGACCGCCACGTGGGGCGCCTTCCCCGGGCACAGCCTCGCCGACGTACAGAGCGGGATCGGCGTCGTGCACAACGCGCTGCTGCTCGACGCGCCGGAACGCACCGTCGTCCGCGGCCCGTTCCGGCCCGCGCCGCGCTCGGTCCTGCACGGCGAACTCGCCCTGTCGCCCAAGCCCCCGTGGTTCGTCAGCAACCGCACCGCCGCCACCACGGGCCGTCTCCTCGCCGACTTCGCCGCGGCGCCCCGCTGGTCCGCCCTGCCGGGAATCTTCGCCTCCGCCCTGCGCGGCTGACCCCGGCCCACCACCCGGGGGCCGGCACTCCGCCGGCCCCTTCCTGGAGATCAACCATGCTCAGCCCGCTGTACTGCTCGAAAACACCGCGCGCGACCTGCCCGAGCGGGACGCCGCGGTCCTGGGCGACACCCGGCTGACGTACGCGCAGGTCGACGCCGAGGCGAACCGGGTCGCGGCGGCGCTCACGGCGCACGGTCGGCCAGACCGTCCAGCTCAACGCCGGTTTCGCCGTGGGCGCGACCATCGTGCTGCTGCCGCGCTTCGACGCGGCGGCGGCGCTGGAGCCGCCCGGCGCGAGCGCGTCACCGTCTTCGCTCGGGCCCGCTCGCCCGGCTTCGAGCCGACGCGGCGCGCTGCCCGCGCCTACCGACTGCGGGCCTTCACCCCCGAGGGCCCGTCCCGGTCACCGTCGACTGGGGCACCCGGGACCCGCTGACCCCACCCCACCAGGCACTCAGGGCAGCACGCCTGCTTCCCGGCGCCCGGCACATCGCACTCGACGGCTGCGGCCACTCGCCCATGTCCGACGACCCCCAGCAGATCACCCAGGCGGTGCTCGACGCCATCGGCGGCTGAGTTCGCCTGAGGCAGTGGGACGGCCCGGCTGCGACCGTCCGTACGTCATCGCGCCGCGACTTCCCCGTCACCCTCCGGGCCGGCGGCACCGAAACAGCCGAGCCACCCAGACCGGCAGGTGGGGCAAATCCACTGTATTCGGAAGTCGTGGTGTGGCAGTTGCCGACTGCCGTTGCGGGTTCAACCGGGGCGGATGTTCTTGTTGAGGTGGAAGGCGTTGTCGGGGTCGTACTTGGTCTTGACCTCGGCCAGCCGCCGGTACACGCGATCGCCATACGCTTCCCAGACGCGGCCGGCGGCGTCGTCGTCGGAGTCGAGGAAGTTGACGTAGACGCTGTCGGCGCGGTGCGGCTTGAGGGCGTCGAAGAACCGCCGGGCCCACGCGGTCTCGGTCGCGGCGTACTCGTCCGACTCGCCGGGCAGCCACACGGCGTCGATGTTGATGTTGTGGGCGACGTCGCGGCCGGCGTAGGGGGTGTCAGCGTGGGGAACCCTGGTGACGGCGCCGCCCATGTGGAACATCACCGTGTACGAGCGGGGCGACCGGGCGCGGTAGGCGTGATCGGCGATGACGGAGACGGCGTCGTCGGACAGGCCGGTGAGGTCCGCGGCCTTCCAGTGGTAGTGCCAGCCGTGCGGCACGGTGGCGTCTGTGGCGCTCTGGTGCGCGGCGTACGGTTTGGGTGTGAGCAGGTCCGCCAGCGGGGTCCGCAGTCGGCGGAGGGGTTCCACCGCGCGCTTGCCGTCGGCGATCGGGCCGGCGTAGCAGCAGATGACGGCGATGGCGGGCCGCCCGTGCAGTTCGCCGGGGATGACGGGCAGCGGGGGGATGGTCCCGAGCCTGACCACGGTGCCGAGCTCGTCGGGTGCGTCGGCGGCGAAGTCGCGGTAGAAGCGCAGCACGTCGGTGGTGTCGTCGGCCGACCAGAAGACGGGGCCGGCCAGGACGCCCGGGCCGACGGGGTGCAGCGCGAAGCGGAAGGTCGTGACGACTCCGAAGTTGCCCCCGCCGCCCCGCAGCGCCCAGAACAGATCGGGGTGGTCGTCGGCGGAGGCGCGGACGACGCTGCCGTCGGCGGTGACCACCTCGGCGGCCAGCAGGTTGTCGACGGTGAGCCCGCACTTGCGCATGAGGAAGCCGATGCCGCCGCCGAGGGTCAGCCCGGCGACACCGGTGTGGCTCACGATGCCACCGGTCGTGGCCAGTCCGTGGGCCTGCGTCTCGTGGTCGACGTCGCCCCACAGCGCGCCGCCCTGGACCTGGGCCGTACGGTCGGCGGGGTCGACGGACACGGCCCGCATCGCGGACAGATCGATGACGATCCCGTCGTCGCAGACCGCGGTGCCGGCCACGTTGTGGCCGCCGCCCCGTACGGCGATCTCCAGGTCGTGACCGCGGGCGAACCGTACGGCCTCGGCGACGTCGGCGGTGCCGGTGCAGCGGGCGATCAGCCGGGGCCGCCGGTTCACGGAGCGGTTCCACACCGCTCGGGCGGTGTCGTAGTCGAGGTCGTCACCGGTGACCAGCCGGCCCCGGAACCCGTCGATCCTCATGACGGTCGCCTCCTCGCCGGGATGGCCGGCCTGCTCGGGCGTCGCTGTCGCCCTGTCCTTGCCCTCGACTCCATCGCACCTCTGAAGGCCGCGGTTGTGAAGTCAAGAATCTGGACTGCGGGTCTGGCGTAGCAGGGCGAGACTGATGGTGTGCGGAGCTACGGCCAGTACTGCCCGATCGCCCGCGGTGCCGAGATCTTCGCCGAGCGCTGGACGCCGCTGATCATCCGCAACCTGTACCTGGGCTGCGGAAGCTTCGGTGAGATCCTGGAGGGCGCCCCCGGGCTCTCCCGCACGCTGCTCTCGCAGCGGCTGAAGCAGCTCGAACGCCTCGGCATCGTCAGGTCCGTGCGCAAGCCCGACGGGCGTGGAAGCCTCTACGAGCTCACCGCCGCGGGGAACGAGCTGTTCAAGGTGTGCGTGTCGCTGGGTGAGTGGGGTGCGGCCTGGCTGGAGATGGCCCCCGAGCACCTCGATCCCTTTGTGGCGCTGTGGTCGATGTGCAACGTGCTCCGCCAAGACCGCCTCCCGGACCGGCGCGTCGTCATCCGCTTCGACTTCACCGGCCGCCCGCACCCCGAGCGGTACTGGCTGCTGATCGACCATGGAGACACCGAGATCTGCAAGTCGTACCCCGGTGTCGACGAGGACCTCTACATCACGGCGGAAGCCGAAGCCTTCGTCAAATGGCACGCCGGCCAGCAGACCTGGGCCGACGCCGTCAGCGACCACCGCATTCAACTCCACGGCCCCGCCTGGCTCGTCCGAGCGTTCCCCACCTGGAACGCCCGCAGCGCCTTCGCCCACATCACCCCGGTCTCCCGTCCCAAGGCGACTTCGGCGGCCTGACATCCTCGACGCGCTCTCGCCCCCGGATGGGTAGGTCTGCCGATGTCTCGCGCGTGCTCCGCGGACGATGCTGATGACCTGATGCGAAGAGGGGAGCGGCGAGATGTCACACAACGACGAGGATGCCGCCACCACGGCGAGTCCGATGGAGTACACCGAGGTCAACGGGGTGCGGATCGCCTACGAGGCGACGGGCGGGGGCGGTGTTCCGCTTGTGCTCGTGCACGGCAGCTGGGGGTCGCACCACAACTGGGACGCGGTCGCCCCCGGCCTGGCAGCGGGGTTCCGTGTCATCACGTACGACCGCAGAGGACACAGTGACAGCGAGGACGGCCCGGGTCAGGGCACGTTCGCGCAGGACGTGGACGATCTGGCCGCGCTGGTCGAGCGGCTCGGGCCGGGCCCCGCGTGGGTCGCGGGGAACTCCGCCGGCGCGTTCGTCACGCTGCGGCTGGCCGCGGCCCACCCCGAGCTGCTGCGCGGGATCATCGTCCACGAACCGCCGCTGTTCTCCCTGATCCCGCCGGGCAGCCCGGCGGAGGCCGCGTACCGGGCCGTCGAGCACGGACCGCTGGCCGAGGTCGGACACCTGATCGCGGCCGGGGACCACGCGGGCGCGGCGGAGCTGTTCGTGGACGCGGTGGCGCTCGGGCCGGACGGCTGGGCCGGGCTGCCCGAGGCCATGCGGCGGACGCTCGTCGCGAACGCGCCGACGTACCTCGACGAGCTGCGCTCCCCCGACGCCTGGACCGTCGACGAGGGCGCGCTGGCCCGGTACGACGGGCCGGTGCTGATCACGTCCGGGGATCGCAGTCCGACCCTCTTCGAACCAGTACTGACACGGCTGGCGGAGCTGCTGCCGCAGGCCGAGCGGGTCGTCTTCCACGGTGCGGGCCACATTCCGCACGTGACGCATCCGGAGGCGTACGTGAAGGAGCTCACGGCGTTCACGGCACGGCACGACGCAGACAGGGCCGTCGAGCGTTTCGACGTCCGGGCACCCGACGGAACACGGATCGCCGTGTGGGTCGAGGGCGAGGGGCCGCCACTCGTCATGGTGCACGGGTCACTGCAGGACCACACGATCTCCGCGGCGCTGGTGGCGGAGCTGCGCGCGGATGTCACCACGTTCGCCATGGATCGCAGGGGTTTCGGCGCCAGCGGCGACGGCGACGGCGACGGCGACGGCGACGGCGACGGCGCTTACACGATCGAGCGCGAGTTCGCGGACGTGGCCACGGTGGTCGACGCGGTCGCCGCGCGTGCCGGCGGACCGGTGGCGCTCTGGGGCCACTCGTACGGGGCGAGCCTCGCCATGGGCGCGGCCACTCTCACGGACAAAGTGGATCGCCTGATCCTCTACGAGCCGAGTCTCGGCCTCGTCTACCCCGAGGGCTGGATCGAGAAGGTCGAGAAGGCGCTCGCCGACGGCGACGACGAGGCGGCGATCGTCCTGACGCTCCAGGACGTTCTCGGGTTCACCGACGAGGAGATCGACGCGATGCGGTCCGGCCCGGAGTGGGCGCTCCGCGTGGCCGTGGCGCCGACCGTGGCCCGGGAGGCGCGGGCTGAGGAGGGCTGGGTCTACCGGCCCGGGCGGTTCGACGGGGTCCCGGCGGAGACGACACTGTTGTCGGGGTCCGAGAGCCCGCCGTCGCTGAAGCGGGCGACGAAGGCGGCGGCGGAAGCGATTCCCGGGGCCCGGGTCCACGTCCTCGACGGGCACGCGCACGTCGCGCACCGGACCGACCCCACGATGGTGGCGGCCCTCGTCCGGAAGCTCATGGCCCTGTGACTCCTGTGACTGGGGCGGCTCACCCGCGCAGCAGGTCGTGTTCCATGGCGAAGAGCGCGGCGGCGGCGCGAGTGGAGTGGCCGATCTTGTCGTAGATGTGCTGGACGTGGTGCTCGGCGGTGCGGCGCGAGATGACGAGGCGACTCGCGATCTCCTTGTTGGACAGGCCGTGGGCAAGGAGCCGGATGACGTCGACCTCCCTTTCGGTCAGGCCGGCGGGCCGCCCGGGTCTGACCCGTCCCGGTGTCTGCCCCGCCGCGGCGACGACGGCGCTCACGCAGTCGGCGTCGAGGCGGCCGGCTGAGGCTTCCCGGGTGAGCAGGTCCGCCGCCTCCGCCGGGCTGCGGGCGGGCCGGTGGGGGCGGTCCTGGGTGACGCTCTGGAACGTGTCGGCGGCGGCGAGCACACGGGCGGGCATGGGCAGTGCGGGTCCGGCGAGGCCGTGGTGGTAGCCGCTGCCGTCCAGGCGCTCGTGATGGAGTCCCGCCGTCCGCCCCAGCGGTTCGAGGACGGGTGAGCAGGCCAGGATCCGCTCGGTGTGGTACGGGTGGAGCCGGATCTGCTCGTGGTCGTGCCGGGTCAGGGGCCCGGTCTTGCCCCAGATCCCGCTCGAGACGCCGACGCGGCCCAGGTCGTGCAGGAGGGCGGCCACCCGCAGGTCCGCGACGGCACGGTCGGGCAGGCCCAACATCCGCGCCGCTCGGTCGGCCAGCTCGGCCACCCCGGCCGAATGTCCCAGGGTGTACGGGGCCTTGAGATCGACCATGTCCCCGAAGGCCCGCGCCACCCGGTCCAAATCCTCGCGGGCGATGTACCGCACGGGCGGCGACTCGGCTTCCAGGACGGCCGCCCACGGGTCCCCGGCGTCGATCTCCGCCAGCAACTCGGCACCGTGACTGCGGAACGCCTCGGCGACCGACGGGTCGAACCATCCCCCGGCACGCCGCTCCACCATGGCCAGTGCGGCGTCCGCACCGCCCGCGCGATGGAACAGGACGGCCTGCGTGGCGACTTCACTGATCCTCGTCGGCAGTGAGATCTCCTCCTTCGACAGCCGCCGCGGCGCCCCTCTGCCGTCCCACCGCTCGAACTGCTGGTACAGGCAGCTCTCCACCTCCTGCCCCAGTCCCAGCCGCCGTGCGAGCAGCGAACCGGCTTCACAGATGGACTGAAGGACCATCCTTCCGTGCCTCAGGTCGCCCACCGCGCCCCGCACGATCAGCAGGGGCCTGCGCAGACCCGCCCCGTGGCCGGTGGCGAGCGTCAACTCCAGCATCTCCTGGGCGCTACCGAAGTCCGCCGGCTCGGCGGCCGCCCGTGACACCAGCTCGTCGCCCCCGTAGAGACGGGCCTCGACGGAAGCGGTGGCGGTGCAGCCGAGGTGCCGCAGCAGCGAGGCGAGGTACACGTCCCGTACCTGCTCCTCGGGCAGCCCGAGCGCCCGCGCGAGGCCGGTCGCGATCAGGCACGAGCGGACGGCCTTCTCCGGCGGCTGCCCCATTCCCAGATCGGTGGCGACCGACAGGGCGGCCAGCAGGTCAGCCAGTCGAAGCCGGTCCCGCATCGGCACTCCTCAGCCCCACGCCCCACGATCATTTTCCCACCGGGCCAGGCCGCACGCCCCGCGAACACGTCACCCCGTCTCCTGTTCACGGCGGCCGCGAGAGCGACCGGGTGCGCCCCGGTCCGCATCCGTCGGGAAGCCGAGCGTGAACCGATCGCGCCGTCGGGATGTGCGTACAGCCGGCAGGAGGGCTGGGCCTGGCATCGCCCTGTGGTCGACGCCGTCCAGCAGGACAGTGGCGAGCCTGTCGTTCCGCGGGTGCTGCACGGTGTGGCGGAGCGGGCCGCCGCGACCGACCCGGCCGACTGCACCGACGCCGAGGTGTGCCGGATCCTCACGCGGCCGAAGAGCCGGGTCGATGGTGAGCGTCCTCACTGAACGGCGAGCCGAGCCTGCCTAGCGTGAAGCCACCTGGGGCATCCCGCCCCGTTCACGGTGAGGAGCAGGGCGATGCTGCGTGCGGTGTGGAACGGCAGGGTGATCGCGGAGGCCCCGCGCACGGTGATCGTGGAGGGCAACCACTACTTCCCTCCCGAGTCGCTCGACCGGCGGTACATCAGGGCGAGCAAGTCCAGGTCGCTGTGTTTCTGGAAGGGGGTGGCCCACTACTACAGCCTTGAGGTCGACGGACGGACGAATCCGAACGCCGCCTGGTACTACCCGAAACCGAGCCCGCTGGCCCGGAAGATCAAGGACCACGTGGCGTTCTGGCAGGGCGTGCGCGTGGAGGGAACGCCGGAGCCCGACCGTCCCGCAGACGGCGGGACGTGACGGCGGACGAAGACACGGTCAGCGGCGGGTGAGGTGCCGGACAGCCACGACGGCCTGGAGGGCTGCGGCCGGCCGCAGCAGGACGGGGCGTGGCCGCTCGGGCATCGCACCGCGCCGCACGGCGACGCCGGTGAGGGTGACGACGGGGAACGCCCAGGCGGCGATGGCCGCCGTCCGTACGGTGCGGCTGGGCTCGTGGCGCCAGGTGAGCCACATCCAGAAGGCGGCGTCGGCGAAGGTGTCGGCGTAGTCCCCGAACGGAGAGACCGTGCCCTGGCGGCGGGCCAGGCGGCCGTCGGCAAGGTCGAGCCCGATCGCCAGCATCCCGGAGGCGCGCCCGGCTCCGCCGGGCAGGGCGGGGAGGTTGGCGCGCAGCAGCGTGAGGACATCCGCGACGGCCAAGCGGGTGCGGTGCTCCAGGAGTCCCAGGTGCAGGACGGAAAGTCCCCAGCTGGTCGCCACCCAGCGCCGTCCGGGCCGCCTGCCGGCAGCCAGCGCGTAGAGGCCCGCGTGCAGGGCGGTGAGCTCGACCAGCGCCCGCGGGTGGCCTACGGCCTGGTGCACCGACCGACGGGCAGCCTGGTCGAGGAACCGTACGAGCGCTGCCGGGGCGAGGCGCCCTTCGCGAAGCTCGCGCAGCAGCGCGTTCGTGGCGGCGCGGCTGTCGGTCATCTCGGCTACGGGCTGCACGCTTCTCCTTCTCCAGACCGTGATGGCGCTCAGGTTAGGGGCCGACGCGCGGGGAGGACGGTGAGCGCGCTCACTGATCGCCGGGGCTGCCGGCCCTAGCGTCGGAGGGGTGAGGCGACGGACGCGTGGAGAGGTCTCGGCGATGGTGTGGATCGGTGCTCTGACGACGGCGGCGGTGGCGGGTGCGGGCGCAGCGGCCGGGTATCTGGGGCTGGTGACCGGGGCTGTGCCCCTGGACGTGGGTGTCGGCCGGCGGACCCGGCCGCTGGGGCCGCAGACCGTTGACGTCGCAGCCCCGCGCGAGGTGGTGTTCGACGTCGTCGCCCAGCCGTATCTGGGCCGGACCACACGGGCCATGCGGGAGAAGGTCCAGGTCCTCGAGCGGGGCACCGACATGGTGCTCGCCGCCCATCGCACGCCGGTCGCGGGCGGGCGGCTGACCGCGACGACGACGGAGACGGTGCGCTTCACCCGCCCGGAAAGGGTCGACTTCCGCCTCGTGCGCGGGCCGGTGCCCACCGTCACCGAGTCGTTCGTCCTCACCGAACACGGGCCGGGCACGCGGCTGGTGTACGAGGGCGAGCTCGCCACGGACCTGTGGCGGGCCGGCCAGTGGTGGGGCGGCCTGGTCGCGCCCCGGTGGGAGGCCACCGTCGCCACGTCCCTGGCCGCGATCCGCCAGGAGGCCGAACGACGAGCGAAGACCGCCTGACCCGGGCACTGCATTCGGCGGGACACGGGGCTGACTTGGGCGGAGGAGTGACCGGGCTCACCGTCCCGGCTACGTATCCGGCTGTCAGGCCGTCAGGCCGTCAGGCCGTCACGTCGTACGAGGGTGTACAGCCGTTCACCGTGCAAGGAGTCGTGAAGCGATGCCTCAGCCCCATCCGTCGCCCCTGGTCGGCGGTCTGCCCCAGCCCTTGCTGGAGGCCGCCCGGGCCGCGCAGACCCACCAGCCCGTCGAGCGCCCGGTGGCGTGGCTGGTGCGGATCGCGACGAACGCCTACCTCGACCAGGTCCGCCGTCCGGCTCCGCTTCCTGTGGAACCGGCTGATCGCGCTGCCCGCCTGCCGTCGATCCCCCCGAGGTCCGCGACGCGCTCGCCGAGGTGGCCACGCTGCTCGCACCTCAGGAGCCTGCCGCCGTCGTCCTCAAGGACGTCTTCGACCTGCCCCTGAGCGGGCCACCGCGCTCGCCCGGCCTCGGCCAGGAACACCCACCGGACCAGCCGCGCCCCGCCAATGCGAACCCCTTGAGCCGGCTCGCGCGGGGGCGGCCCCCTTTCGCACCCTTCGATCGTGCCGGGACGAAGGAGGGGGTTCGGTGAGGGCGCTCACAGTTCTCGCCCTGCCTGGCGGCCTACGTTCGGATCATGGTGCTCAGGATCGTTCTCGGGACGGTGTACTCGGCGATGGCCGTCGCCCAGCTCGCCTCCCTGCCGCACATGTCCGGGATTCTCTCCGCGTACGGGCTGGTGACCGGCGGCGCCGCGACCGCTCTGGCCCTGGCGCTGATCGCGGGTGAGCTGGTGAGCGGGATCTGGTTCGTGGCCCGACCGCGGTCGAAGGCCCTGGCCCCGGTCTGGGTCTACACCGGCGTGTCGGTGGTGTGGACGGTGCTTGCCGCGCAGGCGTACGCGCGGGGCCTGACCGTGGCGAACTGCGGCTGCTTCGGGATCTACCTCACGCAGCGGCTGAGCTGGTTCGTCCTGCTCCAGGACGCCCTGACCCTCTTCTATGCCGCCCTGCTGTTCCGCTCCGCCCGCACCACGCCCGTCCCCTCGCCGGCAGACCGATCGGAGGGGAGGGACCGTGCCGGCATCCCGTGAACATGCGCGTCTCGGTGGCGTGGCGGCGGCCGTGGGCGCCGCACTGCTGATGGTGGTGTGCTGCGCGGGCCCGTTGCTCGTGGCCGGCGGAGTACTCGGCTCTGTCGGCGGGGTCCTCGCCAACGCGTGGCTGATCACCGCCGGCGTGGTCGTCCTCCTGGTCGGCGCCGGCTATGCCCTGCGATGCCGGGTCCGTCGCCGCCGGGGTGCCGGCCCCGACGCGTACGGCGCACGGGTGGACGGCATCGACTACGCCCCCGCGAACACCACCCTCGCCCAAGGCGCCGCCCAGGCCGCCGGCCTCGCCGACCGGGCCCGGTTCACCACCGGAGACGCCGAGCGCCTAGCGACTGAGTGCGCGGTCGGCCGGGCTCGGTCCGGGAAGGAACTGCCTCTTCAGCTCCAGGTCCGCAAGTCCTTTGCGCGGCAGCCTGCCAGGCGCGATGTCGGCGGCGGAACCGGGAACTCCGCCGCTGCTCACGGATGTTGGCCGGGGACATCCCGAACACGCTGCTCGTGCGGTGTCAGGTACGGACGATCTCCGCAGCACCGAACGAGACGTCGAAACGGTCGCACCAGATGCTCACGCTCGCATATGCCGACAGGTCGAGGTCCGCCGGCAGCGGATAGTTCTGGTCGCCCTTGTTCCCCTTGAGCTTGGCGAGATTGACGTACTTCCCGTCGTCGAAGACGTCCCAGCCGGCCTTCCCCTCCTTCACCGGCGCGTCGCTCAACCACACCCTCAGGTCGGGGCCGTTGCTCGTATCGAGGCCTTCGAGGCGGAGGGTGTGGGTGCCGTCCGCGAGCCGGACGATCTTCACCGTGCCGGTCGTCGGGTGTTCGTGGCTGATGAACGAGCCCTGCGCCACGATGGTCGGGCCGGCGGGCGCGGACGGTGTCGCGGCCGCGGAGGAGGACGGGCCCGTGGGCTCCGCCCGCGTCGCCGTCGGCGTGGCCGCGGAGGGCAGCGCCTCCTTGACGGTCTCATCCACCCACAGCGCCCAGGGCTTGAACCAGACCAGCCCCGCCACCACGATCACCGCGGTAACGACCGCCGCGCCCGCCCACCACTGCTTCTTCGTGACGCGCCCCACGGCGCACCCCCTTCGAACTTCACGTCTTCTCCAGGCCATCCAACGCGACCGGGAGCTCAGGCGGAAAGCCCGGGCCGATGACCAAAGGCTTACGGAATCGAGCCGCGGACCACCGTTCGCTCAGAGTGTGCGCAACCTGGTGGCGAAGACGTGGATGCCTCGACGCAGGCGACGCTCCGCATGATCGACCAGATCGAGGCCCGGCTGAACCTGCCGCGTGTCACCGCCCCCGATTGCCGAGAAGCCCCCACTGCCTAGTACGTAAGCGCCCTCACATACGCGTGCATTCCATGAGTCCTAGCGTCGTCGACAAGAACGGAAGGCCGCCGACGCGGCCGAACGGAGAGGACGCTCACCATGACCACCGCCATGCACGTATCTCCCAGAATCGCCGTCATTCCCGTCCACGCGATATGGGGCGCCGCGGCCGGCCTCGTCGGCGGCGTCGGCATGGGCATCTGGATGTCCGTGTCCCGGCCGATGGCGGACACCGCCATGATCACCATGGTCGCCGGACTCCTGGGCACCACCAACGCCTTCGCCGGCTGGCTCATCCACCTGTCCATCGCCGTGTTCGCCGGAACGACCTTCGGGGTCCTGTTCGGCCAGTTCGCCCAGCGGCTCGCGCCCGCGCTCGTTCTCGGCCTGGCCTACGGCGCCGCCTGGTGGCTTCTCGGCGCACTGTGGATCATGCCCGCCAACATGGGCATGCCCGTCTTCGACTGGAACGAGGTCACCGCCTCCAGCCTCGGCGCCCACCTCGTCTTCGGCCTACTGGCCGGAGCAGCCTTCTCCTGCATCGCCCTGACGGCGGGCAGGCGGACCGACCGGACGACCAGGTGACACGGATACCAGCGGCGTCAACACCCGGTCCCGACGCACCGCCTCCGGGTGCCATCGCCCTCTCCGGCGCCCCGGGCGCCTACCGTCTGGCCGACAGCGCGGACGCGATCGCCAACCCGGTCTGGGGCGCCGCACCCCCACCTGGGCGCCGGGACGACGCGAGGAGACCCACCGCATGACCCACTCCGGAGACGACTCCGAGCGGACCTGGTGCATCTCCGAGGTCGGCATCCTCCGCGACCTGTCCGCGACCGAGATGGACGCCATCGCCGCCGCGGCCCCGATGAAGACCTACGGCGCCGGCGAACTCCTCCACTCCCCCGCCCAGCCCTCCGAGGTCCTCTTCATCCTCAAGAAGGGCCGGGTGCGCATCACCGTGCTCGACGCCGAACGAATCGCCGACCACGCCGGCTGACGCGCACCGCCACCCCGGCCCCGCCGCCACGGCGGCGCCCCTCGGCAGCGGACTGCTCATCCTCATCGGGGACTCGGCGTCCTGCTCGGCATCTGGGCCGACCTCGGCGTCCTGCTCATCGCCGTCTTCCTTCTCCGACCGCCTACGGAGTCATCAGGGTGGCCCCGGGAGCGATTCGTAGTGTTGAGGACCTCCGCTGCCGTTCCCACGTCACAGCCAAGAGTGCGCTCGCTCGGTCACGCAGCGGTCCACGCCAAGCCGCGAGCTCGGCTTCTACTTCACCCTCGAAGCCGGCGTCCCAGAGCCCCCGTTCCCCCTCCCCTTCCTCGAAGGATGCGGTGCCGGTAGAACCAGTTACTGTGGCGGCGCACCGGATTACTCGGGGAGGGTGACGGGGGTGGCGGCCAGCAATAGGTACGGCGCTCTGTGCGCCGCCGAGTTGTGCGCGACCTATGTGCCGCCCGGTGGCGGCATTCTGGTCCGTGGCGAAAACGGCTGGCTTACCTGGCCGGCGGCGCGCTCGTCGGCGGCCTGTACGGCTCCTCGATCCCCGCGCTGATCACCGTGGTCGTCGCCGTCCAGGTCCTCGCCGTGGTGCTGCTGGCCGCCCTGCGACGGGCCGCCCCGCAGCGGCGAGGACCGGGCGGGGGTCACCGTGCGTTTCGGTGTCCTCCCTCGGGGATGACGAGCGGGGTGCCCGCCACGGGGCAGTCGATGACGGCCGCGCGCAGGCCGAAGACGTCCTGGACGAGGCCCGGGGTGACGATGTCCGAGGGGGCGCCGGCGGCGATGACCTGTCCGTCGCGCATGGCGATGAGGTGGTCGGCGTAGCGGCAGGCGAGGTTCAGCTCGTGCAGGACCATCACGACCGTTCGCCCGTCCACGCGGTTGAGTTGCGCGACGAGTTCGAGGACGTCGACCTGGTGGGCCAGGTCGAGGTAGGTCGTCGGCTCGTCGAGGAGCAGGACGGGGGTGTCCTGGGCGAGGGCCATGGCGATCCAGACGCGCTGGCGCTGGCCGCCGGAGAGTTCGTCGATGGAGCGGGCGGCCAGCTCAGCCGCCCCGGTCGCCGCCAGGGCGGTGTCCACGGCGGCCTCGTCGGCGGAGGACCACTGACGCCACCAGCGCTGGTGCGGGGTACGGCCACGGGCCACCAGGTCGCGGACGGTGATGCCGTCGGGCGCGCTGGGTGTCTGGGGGAGCAGGGCGAGGCACAGCGCGAAGTCGCGGGCGGACAGGCCGGCGATGTCCTCGCCGTCCAGGTGGACGGTGCCGCCGGCCGGCTTCAGGAGCCGGGCGAGGGCGCGCAGGGCGGTGGACTTGCCGCAGGCGTTGGGGCCGACGAGCGCGGTGACCTTCCCCGCGGGGATGGTCAGGTCGAGGTCCTCGGCGACGAGGCGGTCGCCGTAGCCGAGGCGCAGGCCGGTGCCGGTCAGGGCGGAGGACGTGGCTTCGGTGAGCTGTGAGGTCATGTCAGCCTCCCTTTCCGGCCCGGTTGGTGCGGGCGAGGAGCAGCAGCAGGTACGGGGCGCCGACGGCGCCGGTGAGCACGCCGACGGGCAGTTCCGTCGGGGCGAGGACGGTCCGGGCGGCGAGATCGGCCAGGATGAGCAGAACGGCCCCGGTGAGCGCGCTGCACACCATCGGGACGCCGGGGGTGCCGGCGAGCCGGCGGGCGATCTGCGGTGCGCCGAGGGCCACGAAGGCGATCGGGCCGGCCGCCGAGGTGGCGAGCGCGGTCAGGCAGGTGGCGAGGACGAGCAGCGCGATGCGGGCGTGGCGGAGCGGTACGCCGAGGCTGCGCGCGGTGTCGTCGTCGTACTGGAGCAGTTGGTACGGGCGGGCCGACGCCACCGTCAGCGGCAGCAGGACCGCGAGGGCGAGCCCCGCCCACTGGACGTGCTCGTAGCCGCGTCCGTTGAGGCTGCCGGTGAGCCACACCATGGCCCGGGACGCCTGGTCGATGTCGGCGCGGGCGATCATCCAGCGGGTGAGGGCGAGCAGTGCGCCGTTGGCGGCGATACCGACGAGGACGAAGCGGTAGCCGGTGATGGTGCCGTCCCGGAAGGCCAGCAGGTAGATGACGGTGGAGGTGAGCAACGCGCCGGCCAGGGCGCCGAAGGGCACCGCCCCGAACGTTGCCGCGCCGGCCGCGGTGACGCCGCCGACGAGGATGGCGCCGACCGCGCCGGCGCCGGCGCCCGCCGCGATGCCGATGAGGTCGGGGCTGGCGAGCGGGTTCCGGGTGACGGCCTGGTAGACGGCCCCGGCGAGGCCGAACGCGGCCCCGACCAGGAGGGCCGTGAGGGCGCGCGGCAGGCGCAGTTCGTGGATGATCAGGTCCGCGGCGCCGTCGCCGGTGCCGAGGACGGCGTCCAGGACGTCGCCGACGGGGATGGCGTACGTGCCGAGCGACACCGAGGTGACCAGGCCCGCGAAGCCGATCAGGACCAGGGCCACGACGGTGAGGGCCACTCGGAGGCGCAGAGCCGCGCCGAACGGGCCGACTTCCAGGCGCAGGGTGGTCGTGCGCGGGGTGGTCGTGCGCGGGGTGGTCGTACGGGGCAGGCTCATCGGGTGTGCTCCTTGAGCTTGCCGCGCTTGACCAGGAGGGCGAGGAACGGGGCGCCGAGCATCGCGGTGACCACGCCCGCCTCCAGCTCGCCGGGGCGGGCGACCATGCGCCCGACGACGTCGGCGCTGAGCATCAGTGTGGCGCCGCCGAGTGCCGAACAGGGCACCAGCCAGCGGGCGTCGGGCCCGGTGAACGCCCGGACGACATGCGGGACGACCAGACCGACGAAGCTGACGGGCCCGGCCGCTGCGACGGCGGCACCGGTCAGCAGGATCACGGCGACGGCGCCGAGGAGGCGGGTGGTGCGGACCTTGGTGCCGAGGGTGGTGGCGAGGTCGTCGCCGAGGGCGAGGGCGTTGAGCCGGCCGCTCAGCCCGAGGGCCAGCAGCAGGCCGATGACGATGAACGGCAGGAGCTCCAGGCCGAGATGGGCATCGCGTCCGGCGAGTGATCCGACGGCCCAGAAGCGGTACTGGTCCAGGGTGCGGACGTCAAGGAGGACCAGGGTGTTGGTGCCGGCGTCGAGGAGGACGGTCACCGCCGCCCCGGCCAGGGCGAGTTTGGCGGGGGTCGCGCCGCCGTACCCGGTGCCGCCGACCGCGTAGGCGAGCAGCCCGGCCAGCGCCCCGCCGAGGAAGGCGAACCAGATGTACTGGTAGGAACTGGTCAGCCCGAACGCGCCGATTCCGGCCGCGACGGCGAACGAGCCGCCCGCGCTGATCCCGATGAGACCGGGGTCTCCCAGCGGGTTGCGGGTGATGTCCTGAGCGACGGCTCCGGCCGCGCCCAGCGCGAGACCGACGAGCAGGCCCAGAAACGTTCGGGGCATGCGCAGTTCGCGGACGATGACCGCGTCGCCGTCCGTCCCGCCGCCGATCGCGTGCAGGACGTCGGAGAGCGGCACGGACTTGGTGCCGATGGCGAGCGAGGCGCAGGCCGCCGCGACCAGCGCGGCGACGAGAAGGATCGCGACGACGGCGCGCGCCGCAACTCGTGGGGGATCGGGGCGTGGTGGGGCAGGCGGGGGCGCGGTGGCCGCCCCTTCGGCGACGGGCTTCACAGACACCTGCATAAGGTAAGGCATGCCTAACGGTTGAGTGTACGACTACCCCACCGTATGGATCCGGTCACGGAGAGGCGCTATCCTCACAGCGCCCACTCAGGTAAGCCTTACCTAAGTGATAGTCCGTGTATTGGGAGACCCATGAACACCCTCACCCAGCGCCGTCGGCCCCGCCGGTTCGCCGCTGCCCTGCTGACCGCGGCCCTGGCCTTCTCCGTCGCCGCCTGCGGCGGCGGGAGCGCCGACGACAAGTCCGCCGCCGACAAGCCGGCCGCGGCGTCCGACGCGGGCTTCCCCCGGACCGTCACCCACGACAAGGGCAAGACCGAGATCAAGACGAAGCCCCAGCGTGTCGTGGCGCTGGACAACAGCCTCGTCGAGGCCGTCGTCGCCCTGGACGCCCCGCTCGTGGGCGGCATCGGCTCGTACCGCGACCAGAAGGGCTTCCCTCCGTACCTCGGTGACGCGGTGAAGGACACGAAGGACGTCGGCCCGCTCGACAGCCCGAACCTGGAGGCTATCGCCGCCCTCAAGCCGGACCTCATCGTGTCGGCGACGGTGCGCCACGAGGACCTCTACGACCAGCTCAGCAAGATCGCGCCGACGGTGTTCGTGAAGACCACCGGCCCGATCTGGAAGGAGAACGTCACCTTCCTGGGCACGGCTCTCGGCGAGGAGAAGAAGGCCGCCGACAAGCTCACGGCGTACCAGACGCGCGCGAAGAAGATCGGCGACGCGATCAACGCGAAGAACCCGAAGCAGACCTACTCGCTCACGCGCTTCGTCGACGGCCCGACGCGCATCTACCTGCCCAAGACCTTCAGCGGCATCATCCTGACCGACATGGGACTCGCGCGGCCTGCCAACCAGCAGGACCAGAAGGAGTTCAACATCGAGATCAGCGAGGAGCAGATCGCCCAGGCGGACGCCGACCACATCTTCATGACGACCTTCTCGGGCGGTGAGGAGCGCAAGCAGAAGTTCCTCGCCAACCCGCTGTGGAAGCGCCTGAACGCGGTCCAGAAGGGCAACGTCCACGAGGTCGAGGACTCCGTCTGGATGACCTCCGTCTCGCTCCAGGGCGCCGACCTGGTGCTCGACGACATGGCGAAGATCTTCAAGGTCGACCCGGCCAAGTAGTCAGGGCCGTTCCGGACGGGCCGGTGCCGGTGGACGTACGAGACGGTACGCCCGCCGGCCCCGGCCCGTCGTCGTACGTGCGCCGTCGGTCCGCGTGCGTTACGGCGCTCAGCCCTCGTCCTCGAGGCGGCGCAGCCGCTCGGCGTCGCAGGTCCGCGGGCAGGTCAGGCACGCCCGGTCCGGCTCGATCGCGTAGTACAGGCAGCAGCCGAGACGTGTACGGGTCGGGTACCGGCGGCCCTCACGCCCCGCGAGACGGCGGAAGTCGGCCCCACCGGGGAACGGCGCGATCGCCGTCGGAAGCAGCTCGGTCGCGGCCCGCACCGCACGCTCCTCCTGGTCGAGCGCACGGCCGAGGTACCAGACGCCGGAGATCAGATCATCGGCGACCATGCCCCACAGAGCGCGCGGCCCGCGCCGGACGGACGGGCCGATCGCGGCGAGCAGCGGGCGCACGTGGTCGACGACCGCGGCCCGCAACTCGGCGCGCAGCGCCTCCTCGTGGCCCACGACGTGCGCCTCGGGCGAACCCGCCATCGGATCGTCCGGCAGGCAGGCGAAGTCCTGCCCGGGGACGATGCCGATCGCACCCGTCGTCAGGTCCACCCGGACGTCGCGCGGTGCGATGCGCGGCACGCGGCGCTCCAGGTACCAGGCCCCGCTCATCAGCAGGCTGACGGACCACAGGTAGTCGTGCAGCACCCTGGAGGCGGCGACGTCCCTGCGCGGGGCGCGGCCGTGGCATGCGCCGATGCGGGCCGCGGAGGCGTCGAGGAAGGCGTCCAGGACCCCGGGGGCGCAGGCCAGTTCCGCCCCGTCGGGCAGGAGCGCGGCGGGGTCGTCCATCGACCCCGGGTCGACGATCCGGGCGTCGAGAGCGTCACAGGCGGCGATGACCCGCCGGTACGTACCGGCGAGGGAGGACGCCACGCCGAAGGCATCACGCTCGGCCGTGCCCGCCGTGCCCGCCGTGGCGGCCCACGCCCCCGGACCCTTCCCCATAGAAGCTCCTCCACGACGCGAGTAAGTGAGGTCAGGCTTACCTTACCTGCATCGAGGGTAGCGGTAGATCGACACGCCCAATCAGTCGTGGGCCAGTGGCGTGTTGGGGCGCAGGACCGGTTGATAACTTAGGGTTGCCTAACCTAATCTCGCTGTTGAGGTTCTGCGGGGCGCGCGACCCGCCCCCACACCACACGTCCCCTCCCCGGAAGGCCCCGGCATTCCC
Organism: Streptomyces sp. NPDC051909; assembly: GCF_040681095.1. NCBI lineage: Bacteria > Bacillati > Actinomycetota > Actinomycetes > Kitasatosporales > Streptomycetaceae > Streptomyces > Streptomyces sp. NPDC051909. The sequence continues at coordinate 134,067 of NZ_JBFAYA010000009.1, forward strand.
ATGCGGCTGTATCTGCTCGCCCTGAACCCCACCGACTCGGTCACCGAGGGGTTCCTCCCCGCGGCGGCCCGACTCGGTCTCGACGTCACCGTCCTGACGGACCAGCCGGACTCCCACCGCCGGACCTACCCGGACATCGAGATCCTGGAGTGCGACGTACGCGACTTCCGCAGCGTCATCACCCGGATCTCCACCCACCACCGGCCCGACGCGGTCTTCACCAACAGCGACCACCTCCAGACCCAGGCCGCCCTGACCGCCGAGTACTTCGGCCTGCCCGCCAAGGACTGGCGGGCCGCGCTGCGCACCAAGGACAAGGCGCACCTGCGCCGCCACCTCGCCCAGACCGGCGCCGACACCGTCTGGTCCGCCGAACTCCCCGCCGGGCAGGACCCGTCCGGGCTCGCCGCGCTCGACGTGCCCTACCCGTGCGTGGTGAAGCCGCGCGAGGGGGTCGCCAGCGAGGACGTGGTGCTGGTCGACAGCGAGGAGGAACTCCTGCTGCGCTGCAAGGAGATACAGGCCCGCCGGCCCGAGGCGGCACTGGTCGTGGAGGAGTTCCTGGCCGGCGAGCTGTACACCCTGGAGACGCTCGGAGACGGACGCGTCCGGCACGTCCTCGGCGGCTTCCACACCGAACTGTCGCCGCCGCCGTATTTCATCGAGGAGCGCCTGACCTTCGTCCCCGCCCACCCCGAGCCGGTCGTCGAGCAGATCCTCGCCCAGCTCGACGCCCTCGGCGTCGGCTTCGGCGCCTGCCACACCGAGTTCGTCGTCCACGAGGGCCGCGCGCACATCATCGAGGTGAACTACCGGGCCATCGGCGACCAGTGCGACCTGCTGCTCGCCCAGCTCCTCGACATCCCGCTCTTCGAGCACATCCTGCGCACCCACCTCGGTGAGCCGCTGCCGTCGGACCTCGGAGCCCGCACCGACGGCGCGGCCCGCCTCGACTACCCCTGCGCCGAGACCGCCGGAACGCTTCAGTCCGCCCCCGGCCCCGCCGACCTCGACATCGACGGCGTGAAGCTGACCTACCGTCCACTGCGCGAACCCGGCGAGCGGCACGAGCTCCACCACACCAACCGCGACTACGTCGGCGTCCTGCGGGCCACCGGCACCGACCAGACGACCGTCGACCGGGTCGTCGCGGACTTCCTGGCCGCGCAGCGCTGGGAGATCGCCCCGTGACGTCCACCGCCGAACTCGCCGAAACCGCTCCTGGCCGCCAGGGAATCGACACCGCGGAACGGAACCTGCTCCTGCGGGTCCTGTCCGCGCTGCTGCGCGAGGACGTCGTCGGGCTGCGCAGCCGGAGCACCCTCGTGCGGCGGACGGACGGCCCCTGGCTGCGCCGCGCCACCGAAGACGACGACGCCCTGCTGCTGCCGGTCGCCGAGGACGGCTTCCAGAGCACCTACGCGGCCCGGCTCCCGCTGCTCGTCCGTGAGTCCGACGGCGGCCCGCTCACCACGTACGACGAGATCCTCGCCGTCCTCAGGACCCTGGCCGAGCCGGTCGACCACCCCGGCTTCGACTCGTACACGGAAGAATGCCGGCAGACCCTCGCCACCATGCGGCTGCACGAGCGGACCCGCCAGGAGACCGCCGCACGGCTCACCGGCCTCCACGGGGACGACCCCGCCCGCTGGACCGGATACGCCGGAGGGCTCGCGCACGACACGCTCGCCGCCCGGCTCGATCACCCCGTGTATCCGACGGCGCGCGGCCGCTCGGGCCTGGGCGACGACCAGGTGAGGGCCTACGCACCCGAGTTCCACCCGCGATTCCCCCTGCACTGGGTCGCCCTGCCCCACGAGGCCGTCACCGTGCCAGGCGGGGCCGAACGCCTGCCGGCCTGCTGGCCGTCGCCGGCCGAGCTGGGACTGCCGGAACTCTCCCCTACCCATCTCGCGCTGCCCGTCCACCCGCTGACCGCGGGCGCGCCGCTGGAGGAGGCCCTGCGGTCGACCGGCCTGCACGAGCACGCGGTGCTCGCCCCGCGCCCGTACCTGGACGTCGTACCGACGCTGTCCATGCGGACCGTCGCCCTGGCCCAGGACCCGTCCCTGCACCTCAAACTGCCGCTGGACACCGCGACCCTGGGCCTGCGCAACCGGCGCACCATCAAGCCGGGGACGCTCGTGGACGGGGCGGCGGGTCAGCGGCTCCTGGAGACCGTGATCGCCAGGGAGCCACGGTTCCGCGCATCGATCCTGCACGCCGACGAGACCGTGTACGCCCACGCCGGACACGAACTCCTCGCCGTCCTGTGCCGCCGCTACCCGGCCGGCCTCGACGACTCCGTCGTCGTCCCCATGGCGGCGCTGCTCGGTGAGGCCCCGGGCGGCCGGCTCCTGATCGACCACCTCGCGGACCGGCTGTACGGCGGGGACCCGGTGGCGCTGCTCGACGCCGTGCTCACCCTGCTCCTCGACTGGCAGACCACGCTCTTCGGGTACGGCATCGCCCTGGAGTCGCACCAGCAGAACATCTCGCTCGTCCTGGACCGGGCGGCGGACGGGCGCACGCGCCTCCGGCTGCTGCTGAAGGACAACGACGGACCGCGTATCAACACCCGCCGTCTGTACGAGACTCTGGGCGCCGACGCGCCCGACCCGGCCGACTTCGACGACGCGCGCATCTTCGGCGACGACGACCGCGCCGTCACCGACCTGTTCACCACCATCACCGTCCACCTGTGCGCGGGCGCCTACGCCTTCGGCCTCGCCCGGCACGGCCGCGCCCCGCTCGCGACCCTGCTGCGGCTCGTGCGGGACCGGCTCACCGAGGCGGTAGAACGGCTCGGCACCGGTCCGGGCGAGCCCGGCGCCGTACTGCGCGCACACGTCCTCGACGCACCGGAACTCCCGGTCAAGGCCATGGTCACCGCCGGAACCCTGCTCTCCAAGGAGCGGTCGGGCGCCGCCGACATCAACAAGCACTACACCACCGGCCCCAACTACCTGAGGACGGCCGGACAATGAGTGCCACCGCCGCCCCGCCGAACGACACCACCACGGCCGTCGCGCCCTCGGCGGGCCCCGTACTCGCCCGCCGGCAGGTGCACGCCGTGGCCGGGTGCTACTTCGTGGCGTCCTTCGCCGCGCTCGGCCTGCCGCCCTTCCTGACCCGGATCCTGCCCGAGCTCGGCGATCCCACCGCCCGCTGGGCCGGCGTGCTCTACATCGTCCCGACCGTCTTCGCCGCAGTCGGAGCGCCCTTCTGGGGCCGCCTCGCGGACCGCTTCGGCCGCAAGCGGCTGCTGCTGCGCGCCCAGCTCGGACTCGCCGTGGCGTTCCTCCTCGCCGGCTGGGCCGACTCGATCGCGACCTTCACCGCCGCGCTCGTCCTCCAGGGCATCCTCGGCGGCACCTTCGCCGCCTCAAACGGCTACCTCGGGGCGGCGCTGGAGGGACCGGCCCTGTCGAAGGCGCTCACGCTCATGCAGGGAGCCGCCCGCGCCGCCCTCGTCTTCGCACCGGTCGTCGTCGGCTCCCTGTCGCCCTGGCTCTCCCCGCACCGCCAGTACGCCCTGCTCGCCGTACTGCCCCTCACCGCCGCCCTGTTGATCTGTGCGCTGCCCGAGTCCCGGGGCGGGCGCGCCGAGGCGCCGCGGGCGAAGGACGCGCCGGAGGCGACAGCGGCACCGGAGACCACAGCGGCGGCGCCGGCAGCGGCGCCGGGGACCTCTCTGCTCGCCCTGTACGCCCTGGAGTTCGCCTTCGTCTTCTCCACCGTCATCTCCTTCCCGTACCTCGTCTCGCTCATCGACGACCGGCTTCCCGGCACCTCCCCGGCGGTCTCCGGAGTCCTGTTCGCCCTGCCGCACCTGTGCTACCTGGTCACGGCGATGGCCATGCACCGGGCGTTCCACCACCGCCCCCGGCCCGGCCTCGCCCTCGGCTTCCTCTGCATCGCGCTCGGTCTCGCCGGCCACGGCGTCGCCGACTCGCTGCCCGCCCTCACCGCCGTGCGCCTCGTCCTGGGTGCGGGCCTCACCCTCGGGCTGGTCTGTCTGTCCGTACTGGCCGCCGACTGCGCGAAGGGCCGGGCGCCCGGAGCCATGTTCGGCTCGCTGGAGTTCTTCTCCAAGGCCGGAGCCGTCGCGGCGGGTGTCGCAGCCGCCGTCGGCAACAGCTCCTTCGGGCCGGCCGCCCCGGTCCTCACGGGCACCGCCGTGGCCCTGGCCACCGTCGTGCCCACCGTTCTGCCCCTCGTGAACCCCCTCCGCACCCGCTGGAGCCGATGATGTCGCCGACCCGAACCCAGGGCACCGCCCACCGCACCCCTGCTCCCGCCGAACTGCCAGACGCGGACACCGTCGTGGCGCACACCCTCCTCAACTGCCTGCTGCGCGAGGTCTCCGGACCGGAACACCAGACGGCCGCCAGCGACGGCCACCTGCTGCTGCGCCTGCCCCGCCGCGGTGTACTGCTCCGGGTGGCGCTGCGCCGCACGTCCCTGCTGGGCGCGCACCGCTTCACCGGTCCCGTCCAGGAGCAGCGCGAGGGCGGCTGGGAGCGCATCGACTGGCGGCGCCTCGCCGAGCACATCCAGGTCGAGCTGTCGCTGCGTACCGGCGTGCACAACGAGGAGTTCCCCGAGCAGATCGCCTCCAGCCACCAGGCCGTCTCGGCGGCGCTCGCCGCCCGCGCAACCGGTGCGACCACCGCCTCGGACGTCTACCTCGCCTCTGAGCAGTCCCTGCTCTTCGGCCACCGCTTCCACCCCACCCCCAAGGCCCGTACCGGCGACGACGACTCCTGGCTCGCGTACGCCCCCGAGGCCGGCGCCGCCTTCCCGCTGCGCCACCTCGCCGTCCGGGAGCACCTGATCATCGAGGAGACCGCCGAGCCGGCGGCGGCCACTCCCCTCGACCGGCTCGCCGACGCCCGGGCCGGCGGTGTGCCGGACGGCTACCGGCTGCTGCCCGCGCACCCCTGGCAGTACGAGATGCTCAGCGGCCACCCCGCGCTGCGTGCCGCCCTCGACCGCGGCGACATCCTGGACCTCGGGACCGGCGGCACCCCCTTCGCCGCCACGGCCTCCGTCCGCACCCTCTACGACGGCGACACGTTCCTCAAGTTCAGCCTCAACGTCCGCATCACCAACTGTCTGCGCAAGAACGCCAGTTACGAGCTGACCGGCGCCGTGGCCCTGACCCGGCTGCTCGCGCCCGTCCTGGACGACCTGACGGTCCGGTTTCCCGGCAGCGCCATGCTCCGTGAGCCCGCCTACCGCAGCCTCGCCCTCCCCGGCCCCGACGGCACGCCGGACCGGGCGCTGCTCGAAGGCTTCGGTGTGATCGTCCGCGAGGGGATCGCCACCCGGCTCCTGCCCGGCACCACACCGCTCCTGGCCGCCGCCGTCGCCGACGAGTACCCCAGCGGACCCGGCCACATCTCCCGCCTCCTCGACGGCGCGGGCCCCGGCACCGCGCTCGACTGGTGGAGCGCGTACCTCCAGCTCCTCGTCCCGCCCGTCCTGGCCGCCTACTTCGACCACGGCCTGGTCCTGGAGCCTCACCTGCAGAACGTGGTCGTCTGCGTCGACGACGACGGCATGCCCGCCCAGGTGCTCTTCCGGGACCTGGAAGGCACCAAGCTGCTGCCCGAGCACCACGCCGACACCCTCGGCGCGCTGCCCGCCGAGGTGGCCGGCCCGATGACGTACGACGCGGAGCGCGGCTGGGACCGCGTGGTGTACTGCCTGTTCGTCAACCACATCGCCGAGGTCCTCGCCGCCGTCGCCGACCTCCACCCCGAGACCGAGCCCGCCCTGTGGGCCCAGGTCCGCGCGACCCTCCAGGCGTACGCCGACCGCCACGGCTGCCCGCCACGCCTCGCCGCGCTCCTCGCCGGTGTGCCGCTGCCGGCCAAGGCCAACCTGCTCACCCGCTGGGAGCGCAAGGCCGACCGGGAAGCGGGATACGTCCGCCTCCCCTCCCCTTTCGCCGAGGACGTGCTGTCCGGAGCGACCGACGACTCGTGGAGCCACATCCGATGACCGCCCCCACCCGCACGGTGCGCGACCTCGTCCTCGACCTGCCCTCCGACGGCCTGCCCGCCTACGTCTACGACCTGGCGGCCCTGCGCGGGCATGCCGCCGCCGTGCGGGACGCGCTGCCCGAGCGCGTCGAGCTGTACTACGCCGCCAAGGCCAATCCCGAACCGGAACTCCTCGCCGCGCTCTCGCCGTACGTGGACGGGTACGAGGTCTCGTCGGGCGGCGAACTCGCCCATGTGGGCCGCACCGTACCCGGCCGCCCCCTCGCCTTCGGCGGACCCGGCAAGACACCGGCCGAGATCGAGGCGGCGCTGGACCTGGGCGTGGCGCGCTTCCACGTCGAGAGCCTGTACGAGCTGCGCATGCTCGCCGTCCTGGCGGCCCGCCGTGCCCCGGACACGCCCGTCGGCGTCCTGCTGCGCTTCAACCTGCCCCTGTCCGCGGCGTCCCTCGCGGGCAGCTCCCTCGCCATGGGCGGGCGGCCGACCCCGTTCGGCCTCGACCCGGCCGACGCCGACACCGCCGTCGCCCTGCTGACCGACGGCACCATGCCGCACCTGCGGTTCCTCGGCGTCCACGCCCACCTGGCCAGCGGCCTGGAGGCCGAGGAGCAGACCGGCGTCGCCGATTCCGTGGTCGCCTGGTCCGTCGGCCTCGCAGACCGGCACCGCGTCCGCCTTTCCGAGGTCAACGTCGGCGGCGGCATGCACGTCGACTACTCCACGCCCGACCGCCTCTTCGACTGGTCCACGTACGGCAAGGGGCTCGCCCGGCTCGTCGCGGACCACCCGGACCTGACCCTGCGCATCGAGCCGGGCCGGGCGCTGACCGCCTACTGCGGCTGGTACGCCACCGAGGTCCTGGACGTGAAACGCAGCCACGGCGAGGACTTCGCCGTCGTGCGCGGCGGCACCCACCACCTGCGCACCCCGGCGACCAAGGGCCACGACCAGCCCTGCTCGGTACTGCCCGTCGACGCATGGCCCCACCCCTGGCCCCGGCCCGCCGCGGGGTCGGACACGATCACCCTGACCGGCCAGCTCTGCACCCCCAAGGACCTCCTCGCCCGTCACGTCCCGGCACCGGGCCTGCGGGCCGGCGACCGGGTGGCCTTCGGCCTCGCGGGTGCGTACGCGTGGAACATCTCGCACCACGACTTCCTCATGCACCCCCGGCCTGGATTCCACTTCCTCGACTGAGCCCGCTGGGTGCGCAGCCCACGGCACGGGCGAGGACGGCGAGGCAGGGCAGGCGCACGGGGGCGGCGCCCTGTCCCCCATCGGCCTGTGGACCGAAGCCGAGGCCGCCTACGCCCTCGGCTCGCTCCGCGTCGCCCACGCGATGGCACGAGCCTGCGCCGAACGCCCCCGCTGGATCGCCGGCCACCCGATCGGGCGCACGGTGGCCTTCTGGCAGCTCACCGCCCGGCCCTGGCGGATCCCCGAGGCAACCGCCGCCGGCGCGCTGCGCAACCTGGCCCGCTCGCCCGGCTTCGAGCCGACGCGGCGCGCGGCCCGCACCTACCGGCTGCGGGCCTTCACCCCCGAGGTCCCCGTCTCTGCTCGTCTGTCCGCAACGGCTCACGACGTGGTAGGTTATAGGTCGACCACTAACGTAGGAGAGAAAGTGACAGTCAAGGAAGACACCGCCGCCCGCCGCGCCGCTGCCCAGCACACCCTGGCCGAGCACCTGCGCCTCACTGCCGCAGGACGCACCGACGAGTGGGTGGAGCTGTTCGCCCCGGACGCGGTGCTCGAGTTCCCGTACGCGCCGGCCGGCGTGCCCAAGCGAGTGGTGGGGCGTGACGCACTGGTCGCGCACATGACGCACTTCCCCGAGAACTTCGACGTGGAATTCGTCGACCTGGTGTTCCACGACACGGTCGACCCGAGCCTCGTGATCGCCGAATTCCGCTCGAAGGGAACTGCGGTGCCGACCGGCAAGCCGTATGAGCAGACCTGCATCTCCGTCGTCCGGACGGACGAGAACGCCCGCATCACCCACTACCTGGACTACTGGAACCCGCTGGTGGCGATCGAGGCACTCACGCCCGCGGACGTGCTGTCCGACGCCGAGCGTGGCGTGACTTTTGGAGGCTGAGGGCAGACATGTTTGACTGATACCCATGCCTGCCCCCGGTACCAGCACGAAGAGCGACGAACGACGTCGAACCATCGTGGCCGCCGCGATCGGCTGCTTCGCGCAAAAGGGCTTCTACGGGACGACGACGCACGAGATCGCAGACTGGGTCGGCATCTCTCAGCCGTATCTCTACCGCCTGTACCCGAACAAGGAAGCCCTGTTCGCGGCAGTGGTCGACCACGTATCCGTCGTCATGACCGAGACGCTGGTCGCCCACTCGCCCACGCCGGGTGGGGCCGGGCCGGCGCCCGAGGCATCGTTGGACGCGGCCCGCGGCGCCTACGCCGCGCTCGTCGCGGACCGGAACATCCTGCGTTTCCTCATGCACGCGAACTGTGCCGCCGGCGAGCCGCTGGTGGCGGACGCGGTGCGCCGCTGCTACGCCAAGCAGGTCGAGACCGTGCGGCAGCTGCTGGGCGACGACGAAGCCGTGCGACGCTGGTTCGGCGCCGGAATGCTCGACAACGTGGCCGCCGTGCTGGGCCTGGCCGACATCGACGAGCCGTGGGCGCACGTTCTCACCGCTCGATGACCCGACACCGGCAGTTCGGCGACGACGCCCCCGAGCCTCCCTCGTAGGCCCGGCTCGGCCAGCCGGACGGATCGTGGAAGCGGTACGGCGGCGGGCGCGGCAGAACCGTCCGCCCACCCGTCGTATCAAGGGCCGCAGACAGGTGAGGTCCCCCATCCAGGGGATCGGGACGAGGACGCGAGACGGACGGAGCGGCCTGGTGGCCCCGCTGGGGAGACCCACTGAGTAGCACGGGACGGGCCGGGAGCGGACCCTGGGAGCATGGAAGAGGTTCTCGCGTATGTCGCCTGAACATGGCTCAGGCCCATGAGGCACGCGTCATCTCCCGAGGATCTGGTCCGAGCGGCGCGGGCCGCAGGGGTCACGGACGAGCGGCTGCTCAAGGCTGTCCGGGGCACCCCGCGGGCGGAGTTCGTACCCGCCGAGCACGTGGCGTCCGCTTACCGGGACACGCCCGTACCGCTCCCGCGCGACCAGGTGACCACCCAGCCCTCACTCGTCGCCATGATGGTGTCCGCGCTCGGCCTCACCGGCAGCGAACGTGTCCTGGAGGTCGGCACCGGCTACGGCTGGCAGACCGCGCTGCTGGCCCGCCTCGCCGCGTACGTGGTCAGCGTCGAACGCTGGCCGGATCTGGTCGAGGAGGCCCGCCGCCGACTCGCCGCACAGGGCGTCGAGAACGCCACGGTCGTCCTCGGCGACGGAACCCTCGGTATGCCGGCCCGTGCACCGTATGACGCTGTCGTCGTCTGCGCGGCCTTCCCCGAGGTACCGGAGCCGCTGGTCGCGCAGCTGCGGACCGGTGGCCGGCTCGTCCAGCCCATCGGCCCGGGCGGACGGGAACACGTAGAGCTGTACGAGCGGCAGGCCCACGGCCTGGCGCACCGCGCGACGATCACGGCGGCCCACTTCGTCCGCCTGTACGGAGCTCATGGCTACGCTCGGCGCTGATACGCACTGACCGGGGCCGGGCCGGTATGCGGGTGACCTCGCGCTGCCCCAGCATGGGAAGCGAGTCGTCTCCCTGTCCGCGGAGGTGGGCACGATGCCACAAGGCCCTGTCCAGCAGACGGCACGCCAGGTCTTCCCGACGGGCGCGACCGCACGGGCACCACGATGAGAACGCCCGCAACACCGGCCCCCACCCCAGCCGGAGAGACCGGCAGTGCAGGGGAATCACGGAGTACGGCCGCCGGGCCGTCAGTGCTCACCCTGACGCTCAACCCCACCGTCGATCTCGTGTGGGAGGTCGCGCACCTGGCACGCATCGGCAAGAACCGGGCCCGGGTCAGGTCGGTGGCCGCCGGAGGTGGGGGGATCAACGTCGCCCGTGGTGTCGTACGGCTCGCAGGACGGGCGACCGCCGTCCACACCGCCGGAGGCGAGGTCGGCCTGCGCCTGAACCGGCTGCTGGACGAGGAAGGCGTCGACCATGTCGCCGTCGACATCGAGGACGAGACCCGCGAAGCGCTCGTGCTGTTCGAGACCGAATCGCGGCACAGCTACCACATCGTGCCGCCCGGCCCACGACTGCGCGAACACGAGGGGCTGCGGTGCCTCGACGCACTTGCGCGAGCCGCCGGAGACCACCCGTACGTCGTGGCCAGCGGCAGCCTGCCCGGCGGCTTGCCCGCCGACTTCTACGCGGCCGTCGCCCGCCGCGTCAGGGAAGCCGGATCCCGGCTGATCCTGGACACCTCCGGGCCGGCGCTCAGCGGAGCACTCACGGAAGGCGTCTACCTCCTCAGGTGCAACCGGACGGAGGCCGCGAGCCTGACCGACCGGGACATCCGCGGCCTCGACGACGCCCGAGCCGTCAACGAGCACCTGCTCACCACAGGAGCCGCCCAAGTCGCCGTCACCACGGTGGGAGCGCTGGGCGCGGTGTGCTCGACCGGCCACGGCCATACCGAACTGCACGTGCCACCGCTTCCCGGCGAGCCGTTGAGCGACGCCGGCGCGGGAGACGGCATGGTGGCCGCCATCGCCGCACGGCTGACCGCCGGCGACGATCCCGTCAGCGCCTGCGCCCTGGGGGTGGCCGTGGCCGCCGCAGCGATGCTCACCCCCAGCACCGAGCCCTTCGACCCGGAAGTGGCCCACTCCCTCCGACGCGAGGTGAGGACGAGGTTTCACATCCGCGAGTGACACCGCTGTGGTCGCTGCGCGTACTTCCGACAGGTCCCCTCGGGGTGTCCGACGACGGCCCGTCGGCCGGGACCCGGGGGCCTCGCCCGCGCCCCCGAGGCGATCGCCGTCGGCGCGACGGACACGACCGACGCCAAGGCGTCCTGGTCCCACTACGGCAGCTGCGTCGACCTCTTCGCGCCGGGCGTGGGCATCACCCCGTCCTGGAACACCAGCAACACCGCCACCAACACCGCCACCAACACCATCAGCGGCACCTCGATGGCCACCCCCGCGCATGTCAGGGACGCGATGGCGGCCGCCACGACGAGCGGCGTGGTGAAGAGCGCGGGTAGCGGCTCGCCGAACCGGCTCCTCAAATCGCTTTTCTGATCCGGTTGATCCGGTGACTGCCGGTTGCCGTTCCGTCCCCGTACGACAGGTCGGCCACCGGTCGTTGCCCGGCCGAGGCGTCAGCGGGTCCGGCGAGAGAAGCCGGAGGTCTCCCAGGTGACGCCGGTGGCACTCGTCGCCAGGCCCTCGACATCCGGCTGTTCCTCCAGCCAGACGTGGGCGGCGTCGCCCATGGCGTAGGCGGCGGTGGCGAAGGCGTCGGCGATCGCGAGCGAGGGGCCGACGACCGTCATCGCCGCCAGGGCGTGCGCGGGCGGCTCCGTCGTGTGCGGGTCGAGGATGTGGCAGCCGCGCTCCGCCGGACCCGACGTCGCCACGGCCACCTCCTGTGCGTCGGCTCCCACCTGCACCACGACGGCCAGCGCGCCCGGGTTCAGGGGGTCGGCGAGGCCGATGCGCCAGGGCCCGCCGAGCATCTGGATGTCACCGCCACCGTTGACGCACACGGCGGCACTGGGAACCGCCGAAGCCAGCATGCGGGCCGCGCGCTCCGTCGCCCAGCCCTTCACCAGCCCGGTCGGATCCCACCCGCCGGCGTCTCCCGCGTACCAGGGGGAGAACCAGCCTCCGGTGCGCCGCGTCATGTTCTCGCAGAGGTCCCTCACGTCTTGGACATCCGGGCCGCACTGCCCAGAGGTGATCTCTCCGCGCGCCAGGCGGCTGACCTCGCTGTCCTCGCGGTACGGGGAGAAGACACGGTCCACGTGGTGCAGGAAGGCCACCGCCTCCGTGAGCGCCCCGCGCGCACGGGAGAGGTCGGAACACCCGCGGACGTCGAAGGAGAACACCGTGCCCATCACGTGTTCCGCATGCCGCACGCGCGGCTCAGACACCGGCCCTGTCCAGAGCGCTCTGGAGCGACTGGCGGTAGCCGGCGCTGGTGTAGGTGGCTCCCGAGACGGAGTCGATGTTCGCGCTCTGCGCCGCCAGCGACCGCTGGTCGAGCTGGGGGATCGCGTCGGCGGAGATCTCCCTGCTCCGTGGGGTGGAGGACGGCGACTTCAGGGCGGTGACCCCGGTGATCGTGCTCCCCTTGACCGTGATCTGCACCTGGACGGAGCCGTACTGCGTACTGATCGTGGCTCCGGCGACGGACCGGGTGGTCGACCCGCCCGAGGTGCCGGAAGCACCCGACGTGCCCGACGTGGTCCGGGGCGCGATGGGGGCACTCGTCTTCGTCGGAGCGGTGGTCGTACGAGACGCCGACGGGACGGCCGAGGGCGACGCGCTCCCGGAGGCGGAGGCAGAGGCGCTGGTGCTCGCCGAGGCCGGCGGCGAAGTGGGGGCGGAGGAAGTCGCGCCGGCGTCGGCCGGGACCGCGGACGCCACCGGGGTGCTCAGGCCCGCCGCGTCCTGGGCGAGCGAGGGATCCGTGGTCGGCTTGAGCGCGAGCAGGAGCACGACGGCGGATACGGTGCCCGCGCCGGCGAGCACCGCGCGGCGGAGCGGGTGTGTCTTCCTCACACCCCGCTCAGCGTCCCGGAGCCCCCAGGCGTCACACCCCACGCGGCATCTCAGAAGGCGAAGGACTCGTGGTGGATCCGCCGGTCGGGCACGCCCGCCTCCCGCAGGGCGGCGTACGACTCCTCGGCAAGCCCCTGCGGCCCGCACACGTACACGTCGTGCCGGGCGATGTCCGGCAGGATCCGGCGCAGCATCTCGGCGCTGATCGCCCGCCGCCTGCCGTCCGGTCCGTTGACCGCGTACAGCAGCTGTGCCCCGCGGTCGTCGGCGATCGCCTCCAGCTCCTCGCGCAGCGCGAGGTCGTCCGCCGTGCGGGCCCGGTACAGCAGTGTCAGATCGCTCCCGGCGCCCGGGAGGGTCTCGAACAGCGCGCGCAGCGGGGTGATGCCCGCCCCTCCCGCGATCAGCAGCACCTTGCCGCGGCTGCGGCGGGCGGCGGTCAGCGACCCGTACGGGCCCTCGGCCCACACGCGGGTACCGGGCCTCAGCTCGGCGAGGGCCGCGCTGTGCCCGCCGACGGCCTTCACCGTGATCCGCAGGAGGTCGGGCCGGGGCGGCGCGGAGAGCGAGTACGGGTTCGCCGTCCAGCGCAGCCCCTTCGTGAGGAACCTCCAGCGGAAGAACTGTCCCGCCTCCGCCCCGAGGCGGTGCAGCCGGCGCCCGCGGACGAGCACGGACACCACGCCCGGGGCCTCGGGCACCACCTCCTCAACCCTCATGCGGTGGACCAGGTTGAGCCGTACGGGAGTCAGTACCCGGTACCAGACGAGCAGCGCGCCGACCGCGCCGTACAGCACGCACCAGGCCGCGCGAGCGGCCCGGTCGGCGATGAACTCCGCTCCTGTGGCCAGCTGGTGCCAGAAGGCGAGGTACACCGCCAGGTACGTGAGCAGATGCAGGTAGTACCAGGTCTCGTAGCGCATCCTGCGCCGTACGACCCCGGCCGACATGAGTCCTACGACCAGCAGGAGCAGCGTGCCGATCGCCGCCTTGCCCATCTCCGGGTACTCGGTCACCAGCGACACCGTCTGTTCCACCACCCCGATCCGGCCCTGCAGCGCGTACCCGTACACGGTCAGCAGGACGTGCGCCAGGGTCAGGGAGAGTGCGTACCGCCCGCTCGTCGCGTGCCACCGCGACACGCGATCGGACCCGACCCGCCGCTCCAGGGCCGGAACCCGCGCCATCTGCACCACGACCAAGGCGATCACGTATCCGGCGAGCAGGCCGGTGATCCGCCCCGCGTGGATCAGCCGATCCCCGGAGTCGGCGAGCACGGCGGGCGTGTTGAGCCACCACAGCCATACCGCGGCCACCGCGCCGGCCCAGGCGAGGACGATCAAGGGGACAGCGGGGGAACGCCTGGGGCGGATACGACGCTGTGCCTGCCGTCTGCCCGCCCGGCCGTGCTGGATCGTCGTCACGTGCTCGGTCCTCCGGTCGCCTTGGTGCCCGCGCACCCTACCGGCCTCGACCAGAGCACAGGGCACGGAGAGGTCGCACGCCCGAGCCCGGTGACGACGGAAGGACTGCCACGTGATCGTCTGCGCATGCGCACGGCACGGCGGTCATTCCCCCGGCTCCAGCGCGAGCCGGGTGGTGGTGGACGTGGCGCCGCGCCGGTCGAAAATGCCGCCGCACGGCCGGTTGCCCTCGCCGATGCCGGTGCCAGCCCGGTGACAGTGGTGCTCAGCGGTCGAGCCGACGCCGCCGTCAGGGCCGATGCGCTGAACCGCGCGCGTTTCCGCGCCCGGACGCCCGGGGATTTCGCAGGCGCTCAAGGTGTGGCCGGCGAGTCCGCCACTCTTCACGGACCAGCCATGGCCGAAGCGGCATGCGCTTGCGCTCGGCGAGGCCCTTCGGACGCTCCGATGTGGACGCCGGTCGTGTCCGACTCGCCTTACCGGCCTTTAGTTGCGACGGCACCAAGCACTACGTTTCGACTGTGATCAATGACGCGGTTCCGCAGAAGGAAGCTCGGTGGGTCGTCCTCGTGGAGGCCGAGACCTGCCCCCGGTACGAGGAGGACCACCGCTGGCAGCTCGTCGCAAAGCGTGCCGTCCCGGACGGAGGTCGAGCGGCGGCTGACGAACTGGCACGCAAGCTCGCCATGGAGTACGTCCCCAGAGAAGTCAAGGGCTCGGCCGGGGAAACGCCCGCACGCGAGGTGTTCCGAGTCGCCGACGGCTCGTGGCTCGTCGAGGTCAGGGGAATCAACGCCAAGAAGATTCTGTGCCGGATAACCACCGCCGTGCTGGTACATGAGGGTAAATAGGCCGTGCCGGGTAGACCGTGGCAGAGCGCAGATACCGACGGCTGGGCCGGGTTGGGCGTCAGGCCGCCGCTGGCATTGGTCTGCCGCCCCAGCCGACGCCTTTCTCGCTGCGGATTCGAGCGCGTTCGCGTCGCTGTGCGGCCAGGACGCCTGCGTGTCGGGTGTGCTTGTTGCGCCAGCGCAGGCAGGCGTGCAGGGCCCGGGTCTGCACCGGGTGGTTCGGATGGTTGGAGTTGGCCAGCGTGAACTGCCGCAGCGGGCCGAAGTGCGCCTCGATCGGGTTGGCCCGGGAGGCGTAGGTCCGTGCACGTGGCGCAGGCTCGGCCACTCACGCCTCCAGCGGTCGGAACGGACGTCACCGCCCATCCAACCGCCCCAACGGCCAACCCGGCGAACCTTCCCGGTCACAGCACCAGCCACCGTCCCGTCGCTGATCGCAACTCGCAGTGATGTCGTGCAAGCAGACGGAAACCTGCAAGGTGGGCTCCCTTCGCCGGCATTGTCCGGATCAGGTGATGGAGGTCGCCTTCCGGTCTCACAGACCTTCCAGCCTCTCAGCACGACCGTCGACAAACGCCCCGCGCAAGGCACATCCGCCCATCGCCCGGGGCCATCCGGTCGAACTCCCTCGCTCGCCCTGCAGGCCAATTTCCACCGTACTCCCGCCCCCGCCCAGCACCAAGGCCGAACGGCCCCGTCACTGCCCCGACGACCAGGCTGAAAGCGCCTCGGTGAATCCGCCATGTCCCCCGACTGCCCACTCGTGGTGGACGGCGGCGACCGAGTCGGCGGCGCCCACGGACCGCGGCCGACCGCCGCCCCGCGTTGGGCCGGGCGGCCCATGTCCAACAGTCTCGGCCTCGTTCACGCTGGAGATACGGACTCCGGACGAAGAAGGTGGTTCCCGTACCCACCAGCGGTCACCACACCGACGGGCCCTACAGCGGGCGGCTGCCTCGGCCCGACTCACCCCTCCCCCGGGGCGAAACCCTCACCGACCCCCTCAGAGGACAGGTCTGGACATGAACGAGCAGACGACGAACACACCGATGCGTACCAAGACGTGGACCCTGCGCGTGGACCTCTTCGAGGAGGGCGACGTCACGAAGGTGCACGCCGTCCTCGACACCGGTGACAACCGGCTGGAGAGCCACACCGAAGCCCACCGCAACCCGCACGACCCTCCCGCGCCGGAGATCGGCGACGAATACGCGGCCGGACGCGCCCTGGTCGACCTCGGCCACCAGCTGCTGCGCTTCGGCATCGCCGACGCCGCCGCCAACGAACCGCCACCGCAAGGATGACCGCCACGG
The DNA here is from genome assembly GCF_040681095.1 of Streptomyces sp. NPDC051909. Lineage (NCBI taxonomy): Bacteria > Bacillati > Actinomycetota > Actinomycetes > Kitasatosporales > Streptomycetaceae > Streptomyces > Streptomyces sp. NPDC051909. The sequence goes on from NZ_JBFAYA010000009.1 coordinate 150,343, forward strand.
CTCCGGCCCTCGGCGGCCGCCTGTCCGCTCATCGCGGCGGTGGCCAGCCCTCACGGAGGGAATGGTGTTCATGAAGCACCCGGGCGGCGGGGACTGCCGATCACCGCCGGTCCCGGCTCCGAGACATCGGCCGACGAGTGGCCCGGCGCAGGCGACTGCCCGGTCTCACTCGCAGGGGCCTGGCAGACCGGGCGGGCATGGCGCCGGGGTACGTGAAGTACGTGAAGTCGTCATCCCGTGCCGTCGACGCCGTGACTCCCACCCGGCGGGCCGCGGCACGCGGCGCGTCCACCGGGGAACCGCTGGGCGGCGAGGTCGATGACCTCGGCCATGGCTCCGCGCCCCCAGAGGGCGTTGACGGGTGAGGAGGCTTACCCGGGCGGCTTGCGGGGCTGCCGTGGAGTCGCGCGCGAAGCGAGGCGGGACAGCACCTCCTGCCGGCGGTCGCAGGCGACCGGGTTCCATGGTGAGGCCGGCCGCCCAGCGGGAAAGCCGCCTGGAGACGGCGAACACGCCGCCCGCCATCGGCGAAGCCCTCCGCGCCGGCCACATCAGCACACGATCGCCGCCGTTCAGCTCGGCGAGGGAACTCGGGGCGTCCGCAGGTACCGCCCCGGAGGCGCACGCCAACCGCTCCGTCCTCGCTCTCAGGACCGCCGCACACGCGAGCGCGTACTGGCCTCCCATCGAGCAGCCGTGGACGGAGTCACCACTCGGGGAGGGCTGGAACGGTACCTTCAGTCCCCTTCCAACCCTCCCGGCCCTCTCCTCGCGGACCCCGCCGCGCCGGGCCGTCCGAACGGCCCCCGGCTCCGGGCGCGCCCTCCACGACAATGCGCCGGCCGGTGACACGACGCGGTGCCAGGACCATGACCACGTCCCGCGACACGGCGTCCGATGTCGCCGCGAGCGTGCGGAGTGGCGCCGGCCGTCACCTTTCACCCCTGGTCGGAGCGCGGTGGCGCTGCGGGACGACGGCGACCGGGCAGACAGCGTGGTGCAGGGCCCGGTGGGCGACCCGGCCCAGCTCCATGCCGAGGTGGCCCTCGCGGCGCCGTGCTCCGAGGACCAGCAGGTCGGCCGCCGTCGACCGCGCGACGAGCGTCTTGTGCCCTGAAGGAGATCGGACAGCGCTTCGGCGCGACACACGAACGCGTCCGCCCTACCGAGTCCAGGACCCCCGACAAGCTGCGGGACCCCGCCTACGCCGACGGGCTCAGGGGCCGTCTCGACCGGCCGGCGCCACTTCCGTTGTCGCGGGTCAGCGTGCCCAGATCACGTGGGTGATGACCTTGTTGCCGTGGCCCAGGTCCTTCACGTACAGGTCGGTGCCCGCGGTGTGCTCCACGCGCGTGCCCCAGCTCGCCTGCTCGGTGCCGACCTGCGCTACCGCCGCGGACTGGTCGACGGTGCTGGTGGAGTCGAGGTGGGCGTAGATGGTCGCCAGCTGGTCGTAGTCGTGCTGGTTGGGGTGGGTGTTGCTGTCGGGGTTGCTGGTGTAGTCCATGCAGGTGCCGAGGTTCGGGTTGCCGAAGTCCTCGTCCTGGTGGTCGAGGCCGAAGGTGTGTCCGACCTCCTGGCAGGTGACCATCAGGCGCCAGGCCGGGGTGTTGTACGTCGCGGTGTTGAAGTAGCTGTCGTTGAGCTTGACGGTGCCGGCGGTGATGTGGCTGCCGCTGACGGAGATGGAGGCGATGCCGAGCCAGCCGTTGTTGCCGTAGGTGTTGTTGCAGACCTCGACCCGCCCGCTGGTCGCCGCGCACCGTCTGGCGGAGGACTGGCCGGCCACGACGGTGGTGTCGAGCACCGTCGACTTGCTCCAGTCGTTCGACGCCGTGGCGAGGTAGTTCTTCCAGCCGGAGCTGAGGTTGTCGCCGAGCTTCACGGTGAACGGGTTGGCGGTGCGGGCCCAGTGGTAGCTGCCCCACGAGTGGTTCGCCTGGGCGGAGGTGCTGAACGTCAGTGTGGCGAGCGCGGCCGCGGCGGTGGCGGCGACAAGCGTCCTGTAGCGCACGAGGGGTCTCCTCAGTGTCGGGGGTGTGGACCGCGCACGACCTGGGAGCGCCCTCGTGGTGGAGATGCGGCCAGATCGTGAACTACCTTGCGCTGGTGCGTAGATGACTGACCGTTCGAGCTGGACGGCAGACGCCGCGTGACGGCATGCCGGTGGGGCTCCAGCCGGTTCGGGTACCGAACCGGGAGGAAGCGTAGGGCACCGCCGCCATGGCTGTCATGTACGCGACACGAGAACTTCGACGCGAATGCCCGACCCCCTGCGCGGGCATGACGGAGCCGAGTTCGGGCTCAGGCGGCGCGGCGGTAGTAGGTGATCGAGACCTTGACCGGGCCGTCGCCCGAAGGGGTGTTGAGGGTGCGGACGACGGCGATGTCCTGCCCGCCGTAGGCCCGGACGCAGAAGCTGCGGTCGGCGTGCAGGGTGGTGAAGGGCAGGGCTGCCGGCCGGTGCGGCGCTGGGGGCGTCGGAGGTGTCCAGGTAACCGGAATCGATCAGGAGGAGTCGCGAGGGCGTGCGCGGTCGGTGCCTCGGCGACCGCGCGGGCCGGGTCGAGGACGGTGGCGGGCGCCGGGGTCAGGCGCCGCGCCGACGAGGTCTTCGAGGAGGTCTTCCGTGGTAACGGCTCCCGGCCGACCCGCGAGGGTCGATACGCGACCATTCCGACCCAGGGCGATCCCGTCTGGGCCGGTTGTCGTCAGACCGGCAGGTTGACCAGGACGCAGAGGGCGAAGGCCGCGCCCGGGACCAGGGCCACGGCCGCGACCAGCAGAGTGCGGAAGGCGAAGCCGACGGTGAGCGGCCGGCCGGCACGGTCAGGGTGCTCGGGGTCGTAACGGAGCTCGACCTGGCTGCCGACTGTCTCGGCGGCGAGGAACCAGACGGAGACGACCGATCGGACGTCCCGCATCCGCTGTCCGTCGACCGTGGTGAACGCCAGCTTGGAGATGATCCAGAGTGGTCCGCCCTTGTCGAAGTGCTGCACCTCTCCGGTGACCTTGCCGACCACGCCGATCCCGCGTCGGCGCAGCAGCCACAGTGAACGGACGCGCCGTCCCATCCGCCACAGCATGAATCCGCCGACCAGACCCAGCACACCTCCCGCACTCAAGGAGAACGCGGCTGCGCCGGCCTTGAGCGGGCTGACTCGGCCCAGTGCGACAAGGGGCACCGCGTACAGCACGAGCAGCAAGGCGATCGCCACCGCTTGTCGACCGCGCGTACCGGGCCGAGGTGACTGCCGGGGCACCGCCCCCACCTGGACCAGGGCGTGCCCGTCCGCCGCGGGCTCGAACGCGGCGAGGGCGGCCGTCAGCTGCCCGAGGAACGCCTTTGCGGCATGGGCGTTGGGCGTGGGCAGCTCCACGGCCGAGCCCAGGTACGTGGCGGCGGCCCGGCGGCTCTCCGGCGCTGCGGATATCGCTCGCCCATTCGGCATGCGGCGGATCATACGCAAGGAGTCCCTGGTCGTTCGCCGCTCCGAAGGCACGGATGGGCACGGGTGGGCACGGCTGGGAAGTCCCTGCTCGGGGATGGCGATGCGGGCGTCAGGGGCGTGCGCTCCCCGCAGGGCCGGGAGAGCGGCCGGGCGCTCGTTGCGGCTCTGGGACGGGTTCTGGTGGGGCTGCTGTCGGTGACCTGGTAGCTGGCCTGCCGGTCCGGGGCGCCGTCGGCCCTCATCCCGAGCGTTCATACGGGACGGATATCGTCTGCCGATATCCACTACCCCCAGAGCCCGGGGGTAGCGCGCGCGAGGAGTCAGGGTGTTGGACGAGGCGATAGGCGGCGGGCAGGAGTCGGCAACGCCGCCGCGGGTGGGGCTGGGGACGATCGCCCGGGAATGGGGGCGTATCGGCTGCGTCGGGTTCGGCGGGCCGCCCACCCACATCGCGCTGCTGCGGCGGCTGTGCGTCGAACGGCGCGGGTGGATCACGGCCGACGAGTTCGAACACGGGATCGCGGCGACCAATCTGCTGCCGGGGCCGGCCTCGACCCAGTTGGCGATCCTCACGGCGTGGCGGCTGCGCGGGTGGCGCGGAGCGGTCGTGGGCGGGGTGTGCTTCATCGTGCCGGGTCTCGTGCTGATCCTTGCGCTGGCCGCGCTGTTCCTGGCCGGGAACCCGCCGGTGTGGGTACGTGGCGCGGCGGCCGGGGCGGGAGCGGCGGTGGCCGCCGTAGCCGTGCAGGCCGCCGTCGGCCTCGTACCGGCGAGCTGGAAGCGGGCCGGTGAGCAGCGCTCGGCGCGCGGCCGGTGGATCGGATACGTGCTCGCGGGCGCGGTGGCGGCGGTGGTGACGGGGCCGTGGTTGGTCCTGGTGCTCGTCGCCGCGGGTCTGCTGGAGGTGGCGGCCAAGGCCCGTTCGGCGGGGCCGCGTACGGGGCGGGCCTCGGCCTGGCCCGTACCGCCGGCCGTCGCCGCTCCTGCGGCCGGCGGACTGGGCGCGCTGGCGTGGGTGGCGTTCAAGGTGGGCGCGCTGTCGTACGGCGGCGGATTCGTGATCATCCCGCTGATGCGGGCCGACGCCGTCGACACGTACCACTGGATGACCGACGGCGAGTTCCTCAACGCCGTCGCTCTGGGGCAGATCACCCCCGGACCGGTCGTGCAGACCGTCGCCGTCGTCGGCTACGCGGCGGCCGGCATCTGGGGCGGGCTGCTTGCCGCCTTCGCCGCCTTCGCCCCCTCCTTCGCCCTGGTGATCGCAGGCGCGCCGAAGTTCGATGCCCTGCGGTCGAACCCGCGTGTCCAGGCGTTCTTCGACGGCGCCGGACCCGCGGTGATCGGTGCCATCGCCGGTTCTGCGATCCCGCTCGCGCTGGCGCTGCAGTTCGGATGGCAGTACGTGGTCCTGGGCGCGGCAGCCGTCTGGCTGCTTGCGGCACGACGCGGCGTCGTCAGCGCTCTCCTCAGTGCTGGAGCCCTTGGTGTCGCGGCCAGTCTGATCGGCTGGCCGGCGGGGTGACATGCGGGCGGGAGACGGCGTGGGGACGGCAGATGACAGCTCCGTCTTCGACGACGTGGTGGTGGAGCGGCAAGGTGCCGGGCGCTGGACCGGTCCTCGGCGCGCCGAGGATGTCCTGCGCCCCACGAGCCCACGCCGTGAGCAGGACCGCGCCCTCACGGGGCCGACCCTTGTGCCAGGACCCTTCCCCATAGCCCTGGCGGGAGGAGCTGTCCGTCCGGTCAAGACGGGTTGGTCCCCAACTGGTCCCCAAGAATGATCAAGGGGCCGTTTCAGATTCCTCTGAAACGGCCCCTGATCTGCGACTCTCTCGAGTCGGGACGACAGGATTTGAACCTGCGACCCCTTGACCCCCAGTCAAGTGCGCTACCAAGCTGCGCCACGTCCCGGTGCTCGTCCGCCCCCGGGTCGGACCCGGTGTCGGCGTGCAAGAGAACATTACCTCACTTCACGGGGTGGATCAGCACACGGGGGGTCACCGGGGCGCGGCGGCGGACAATGGGGGGATGGACACGGATCGGGGCGCGGATCGGGGCACGGATCGGGGCACGGATCGGGGCAGGGACCGGGGCAGGGACCGGGACGCGGCGGGGCGGGCGCGGAGTGGGCGGCCGCGGGACGGACTCGGGCGGCCGTTGGCGTACGGGGCGGAGGGGGTCGCGCGGCAGCCGGAGGGGGTGGTGCGGACGCCCGAGGGGACGGTGCGGGAGGCGCAGCGGTTGCTCGACGCCGGGATGCCGTTCCATGCGCACGAGGTGTTCGAGGACGCGTGGAAGTCGGGACCCGAGGGTGAGCGGGAGCTGTGGCAGGGCCTCGCGCAGCTCGCCGTGGGGCTGACGCACGCGGCGCGGGGGAACGCGACGGGCGGGGCGCGGTTGCTGCTGCGCGGGGCCGTGCGGATCGAGGGGTACGTACGGGACGGGGGCGCCGAGACGTACGGGGTGGACGTCGCCGGGCTCGTCGCGTGGGCGCGGGAGCTGGCCGCCCGTGTGGCGGCGAGCGGCGCCGGGCCGGTGGATCCGGTGGCGGAGGCGCCCCGGCTGCGCCGGCTCAGCAGCTGACAGGCGGCGGGTGAACGCGCCGGGCGTCGCGCGGAGTTGGACCCGGGCGAGCTGGGAGCCCGGACAGCCGCGACAAGACGCTCGTGCCGGCGGGGAGTTCGGTGCCGGCGAGGGTGACGGGCCGGGTGATGGTGCGGCGGGCGGGGCCCGTGAACGGGTTCCCGCCCTCTGGTGGCGGGAAAGCGTCGCCCCTTCGCCGCAACGCTGACCGCTCACCACTCACCACTCACCGCTCGCCCGGAGCCTCCGCGCCCAGCGCCTCCATGAGGACCGCCGTGTGGCTGACCGACGGGTCCTTGGCGGAGGTGAGCAGGGTGACCGGCCCCTCGGCAGCGCGGGCGCGCAGCTGCGACAGGGCCTCGGCGGCGTCCGGGGCGGCGAGCTCCTGCTCGTACCGGTGCCGGAACTCCTCGAACTCGCCCTCGGGGCCGTGGTACCAGCGCCGCAGTTCGTTCGAGGGGGTGAGGGACTTGGGCCACTCGTCGAGCCGCGCGTCGGCCTTCGCCAGACCGCGCGGCCAGAGCCGGTCGACGAGCACCCGCAGTCCGTCGTCGGGCTCGGGCGGCTCGTAGACGCGGCGGACGCGGACCCGGACCGGCGGCCGGGAGGAGCGGGGCATGGCGTGGGGCATGGCTTCAGGGTGCCGGACGGCGGGGGCTCTCACACCTCGGGCGCTGCGTCCGGCCGCTGCTCCCGGTCACGCGTCTCCGGCCGCTGCTCCCGGTCGCGCGCCTCCGGCCGCCGCTCCCGGTCGCGCGCCTCCGGCCGCCCGTCCGGCTCGGCGGCCTCGTCCGGCTCCGGCGTCACGCCGAGGGCTGGCAGCAGCACCGCGTCCACGAACACCCGCATCGTCGCGGTGTCGGCGAAGCGGTCCTCGAAGATGCGCTCGATGCGGAGCATGCCCAGGAAGCAGGGGGCGACGAAGCCCGTCGCGGGATGGTCGGCGGCGAGTTCGCCGCGCTCGACGGCGCGGCCGAGCATCGCGTCGAGGGCGGCGACCTCGGGGGCGATCACGGTCTCGCGGAGCGCGGCGCGCAGGTCGGGGTGCTGGATATAGGCCTGGCTGACCGCTTCCATCAGCTCGGCGTCGCGCTCGCGACGGGTGGCGGCGATGCGGGCGGCCTCGCGCAGGTCGCCGACGAGGGAGCCGGTGTCGATGCCGGTGAAGACGGCGCAGCGGGCCTTGTCCAGGGCTGCGGTGACGAGTGCGGGTTTGGTGCCCCACTGACGGTAGAGCGTGGCCTTGCCGCACTTGGTGCGGGCGGCGACGCCCTCCATGGTCACGGAGTCGTAGCCGCCCTCGCGCAGGAGGCAGATGACCGCCTCGTACAGCTCGGCCTCCCGCTCGGGGGTGAGCTTGCTGCGACGGGCGGCGGCGGTCGCGGCGTGCGTGGACATCGGTTCCTCCCGGAGACCCGGTACCCCAGCGGACGGTTTTCCGCACATCCGAGAGTAGGGGGTGCGCAATCGAGACGCAAACGTATCGAGACGCTTGCGTCTCGATGAAATCGGATCTACAGTTCCTCCGTTTGCTGTCCGAATTGACGGAAAAAGGGGCCGCGCCATGGCTACCGGGATACGCGGGATACGAAAGACACGTCCTGCAGGACCGGGGCCGACGGCTACCCCCCGGCGGCCGCCGCTGGTGCGGGAGCTGGTGCTCGTCACGGCGCTCTTCCTCGTCTACAAGTTCGGCCGGCTCTTCGCGAACGGACACGAGGCCCGGGCCTTCCACAACGCCGACCGCGTGTGGGACCTGGAGCGCGCCGTGCACCTGCCCGGCGAGGGCACGGTCCAGCAGCTGCTGCTGCACGGCGACGGCCTGATACGGGCCGCGAACACCTACTACGCGGCCGTGCACTTCCCGGCCACCCTCGCCTTCCTCGCCTGGCTCTACTGGCGCCGGCCCGCCCACTACCTCTGGTCCCGCCGGGTCCTGGCCCTGCTCACCGCCGCCGCGCTCGCGCTGCATCTGCTGCTGCCGCTCGCGCCGCCCCGGATGCTCTCGGCGAGCGGACTGATCGACACCGCGCGGGTGTACGGACCCTCCGTCTACGGGGCGACGCCCGAGACGGACTCGATGGCGAACCAGTTCGCCGCGATGCCCTCGCTCCACTTCGGCTGGGCCCTGATGGTCGCGATCGGCCTCATCGCGGCGACGCGCTCACGTCGGCGGCTGCTGTGGCTGCTGCATCCGGCGCTCACCCTGCTCGTCATCGTCGGCACCGCCAACCACTACTGGTTCGACGCGCTGGTCGCCGCCGTGCTGCTCGCGCTCGCCCTGCTCGTCGTACCGGCGCCGGTACACCGTCACCGCCCGCCGTACGACGGCCGCCGGGCGACACCGCCGGTGCCGCGCACCCCCGTCACGGCAGCCGCCACCGCCGGGGCGCTCCGATGAGCCCCGTCACGGGCGGGGCCGCCGGAACGGTCGTGGCGGTCCTGCTCTCCCTCGTCTCGGCCGCCGGCTACGCCCTCGCCGCCGTCGCCCAGTCCCGCCTCGCCTCGGCCTCCACCGGCGGGCGCGGCGCGCTGCGCCGACTGCTCGGCCGCCCGCAGTGGTGGTGGGCGGTCGGCCTGAACGCCGCCGGCGCGCTGGCGCACGTCGCCGCGCTCCGCTACGGGCCGCTCACCCTCGTCCAGCCGCTCGGCGCGCTGACCCTGGTGGCGGCGCTGCCGATCGGGGCGTACGGGGCGCACCGGCGGGTCACCCGGGTCGAGTGGCGCGGTGCGCTGTGGACCCTCGCGGGCCTGGTCGGCCTGGTGGCCGTGACCGGCCCGGTCGCGCCCGACGAGGTGCTCGACCTGCGCGAGACCCTGATCGTCACCGCCGCGACCCTGCTGATCGTCGGACTGCTCGCCGCGCGCGGCCGGGCCGGGCGCGGACCGGGCGACAGCGATTCGGCGCGCGGCCGGGGGCTCGGGCACGCGACGGCGTCCGGAGTGGCCTCGGCGGTCGGTTCGGCGCTGACCCAGACGCTGACCGTCGCCCTCGCCCGCGACCTGCCCGGCGGCCTGGCCACCTGGTGGCAGACCGCGCTGCTCGCGGTCCTGATCGCCGCCTTCGCCGTCGGCGGCCTGCTGCTCTCCCAGGCCGCCTACCGCGGCGGCCTCGCCGCCCCGCTCGCCGTCGTCAACCTCTCCAACCCGGCCGCCGCCGCGGTCATCGGCGTGGCCCTGCTCGGCGAGACCTTCCGCGCGGGCGTCTGGGGCTGGGCGGTCGCCGCGGCGGCCTCCCTGGTGGCGGCGCGCGGCGTGGTCCTGCTGACCTCGGGCGTCGGGGCGGGGGCCGCGGACTCGAACGCCGCGGAGACGGCGGTCGAGGGCGCGGTGCCGGCGTCCCGCGAGGGGGCCGGGCTCGACGGACCCGTGCCCCCGGACGGGCCCGGGCTCCTCGTCGTACCGGACACGCTCCCCGCCCCCGAGCCGGTTCGCTGAGGCACGCCCCGGGACGAGCCCGTTCCCCCGCCGCGCCATGGGCGGCCGGAATATCCTCCACGGGATCAGCACAGACAGATCAGGAACGGTGGATCCCCGGTGCGCCTCTCCGAGCTGAGCGCCCGTGGCGGCGTGTCGGTCGCGACGGTGAAGTACTACCTGCGTGAGGGCCTGCTCGCGCCCGGAACCCCGGTCACCGCCCGCCAGTCCGACTACGGCGAGGAGCACCTGCGCCGGCTGCGCCTGGTGCGGGCGCTGCTCACGGTCGGCGGGATGACGGTCCAGCAGGCCCGTGACGTGCTCGCGGTCGCGGACGACCCGGCCTTCGGGCGGCACGAACGGCTCGGCATCGCCACGTACATGCTGCCGCCGCACGTCGAGGCGCCGGAGGAGACGGATCCCGGCCGCGCGCTCTGGGACGAGGTGCACGGCGAGGTGCGGGCGCTGCTCGCCGAGCTCGGCTGGCGGGTGTACGAGGAGGCGCCCGCGCTCGCCTCGCTGACCCGGGCGGTGGCGGCCGTCCGGTCGCTCGGCTACCGCGGCGGGACGGACGTGATCCGGCGCTACGCGCTGGCGCTGCACCCGATCGCCGAGGAGGAGTACGCGGCGATCGAGGAGTACCCGGTCCTCGACGAGGCGATCGAGGCGACCGTCGCGTACACCACCCTCTACGAACCGGTGCTGCTCGCCCTGCGCCGGCTCGCCCACGAGGACGTCTCGGCCCGGCTGCACGGCGCGGGCCCGGCGGCCGGACCGGCGGCACGCTCCCTTGATACCGGGGAATCATCCTCCCAGGATGCCATTTCGTCATCTTGACGAAAAGCCCCTCCGACCCTACCGTCATATCGACGACAAGGGGAGGTTCACCATGGCCGACATCACCCGCCGGGCCGGCTGGCGCCATCTGCGGTCCGCGCCCACCGCGCACGTCCGCCACCACCGGGGCGGCAAGCTGGTCCACGAGGGGACCGGGCTGAGTTTCTGGTTCCGCTCGTTGTCCGCCGCGCTGTCCGAGGTGCCGGTCGACGACCGCGAGCTGGCGATGGCGTTCCACGCCCGTACCGCCGACTTCCAGGACGTGAGCGTGCAGTCGACCGTCACGTACCGGATCGGGGACCCGGCGGCCGCCGCCACCCGCCTCGACTTCTCGCTCGACCCCGACACCGGCGCCTGGCGCGGCACCCCGCTGGAGCAGATCGGCACGCTGCTCACCGAGACCGCCCAGCAGCACGCACTCGACGTGCTCGCCCGGATCCCGCTCTCCGAGGCGCTGGTCGACGGCGTCGGCGCGGTGCGCGAGCGGATGGCGGCGGGGCTCGCGGCGGAGCCGCGGCTGCCCGAGACCGGCATCGAGGTGGTGGCGGTACGGGTCGTGGCGCTGCGCCCCGAGCCCGAGGTCGAGCGCGCGCTGCGCACCCCGGCGCGCGAGCAGATCCAGCAGGAGGCGGACCGGGCGACGTACGAGCGGCGGGCCGTCGCCGTCGAGCGCGAGCGCGCCATCGCCGAGAACGAACTGGCCAGCAAGATCGAGCTGGCCCGGCAGGAGGAGCGGCTCGTCGACCAGCGCGGTACCAACGCGCGCCGCGAGGCGGAGGAGGCCGCGGCCGCCGACGCGGTACGGGCCGAGGCCGAGGCCGCGCGCACGGTGCGGCTCGCCCGGGCGGAGGCGGAGGCGGCGCGGGAGGTGGGCGCGGCACGCGCCGAGGCGCAGTCCGCGTGGCTGCGGGCGCACGCCGAGGTCGCCCCGGCGACCCTGCACGCGCTGGCCGCGACCCGGGCGGCCGAGCAGCTGCCCCGGATCCAGAACCTCACGCTGTCGCCGGACGTCCTGACCGGGCTGCTCGCCAGGCTCGGCGGCGCGGGCGGCGGCACCGGCGACGAGGGCCGGGCGGCCGGGGGCGCGCGGTCATGAGTCTGGCGCCACGGGCCGTGCTCGTCCACCGCACCACGGAGTACGAGGAGTTGCTCGCCCGGCACGGCACGCACGGCCAGGCGGCGTTCCAACTGGCCGCGCGGGGCCGCTCGGTGGACGAGGTCCGGGAGCGGCACGAGCGGAACGGGCGGGCGCTCGCCGAGGTCGCGGCGGCGGTGCCGCTGCGCTGGCGGCAGGCCCGGGTCGAGCGGGCCGACCTCGACCGCTTCCTCTTCGGTCCGGAGGACGTGGTCGTGGTGGTCGGGCAGGACGGCCTGGTGGCGAATGTCGCCAAGTACCTGAACGGGCAGCCGGTGGTCGGGATCGACGCCGATCCGGGGCGCAATCCGGGCGTTCTGGTGCGCCACCGGCCGCGCGACGCGCGCCGGCTCCTGCCGTCCGCCACGGCGGCGCGGGCGGCGGCGGAGCTGCTCACCATGGCGGAGGCGGTCACGGACGACGCGCAGCGGCTGCTCGCGCTCAACGAGATCTACATCGGCCCGCCGGGCCACCAGACGGCTCGCTACACGCTGCGCGCCCCGTCGTCCGCGCCCGAGGCGCAGGCCTCGTCGGGCGTCCTCATCGGCACGGGCACCGGCGCCACCGGCTGGCTGCGCTCGCTCTGGCAGCAGCGGTCCAGCGCCCTGCCGCTGCCCGCCGCCACGGACGCACGGCTCGCCTGGACGGTGCGGGAGGCCTGGCCGTCGCCGGTCACCGGCACCGCGCGGGTGGAGGGGCTGCTCGGCGCGGGCGAACGGCTGGGCCTGGTCGTGGAGTCGGACCGGCTCGTCGCCTTCGGGGACGGGATGGAGTCGGACGCGCTGGAACTGACGTGGGGCCAGTCGGTGCGGGTGGGGGTCGCGGAGACGGCGCTGCGGCTGGTCGGCTGAGCCGGACGGACCTCCCCGATACGCCCGCGGCCGCGACGGCCGGAAAGCGACGGCGGCGGGACGGGCGGGCCCGCGGACGGCACTATGCTCGGCCGCCCCGCCTCCTCCGCGTGCCGTCGCCCGCCGTCGAAGGGACCCCCATGACCCTCCACGTCTCCCGTGCCTCCCTCCAGGACTGGGCCCTGGTGCGCGACTGGTGCGCCGAGGAGGGCTGGAACCCGGGCGCGGCGGACGCCGGGGCGTTCTTCGCGCAGGACCCGGAGGGCTTCTTCGTCGGGCGGATCGGCGGGGAGCCGGTGTCCGCTATCTCGGTCGTCAACTACAGCGACACGTATTCCTTCCTGGGGTTCTATCTCGTACGGCCGGATCTGCGCGGTCTCGGCCACGGTCTGGCGACCTGGCGGACCGCGCTCGCGCACGCGGGCGACCGCACGGTGGGGCTCGACGGGGTGCCCGCGCAGCAGGACAACTACCGCCGCTCGGGCTTCGCCCCCGCATACCGCACGGCCCGCTACGTGGGAGAAGTCCCGCCGCCCGAGCGGCCGGTGGCGGATGTGGTGGCGGCGGAGCGGGTGGATCCGGGCGAGCTCGCCGCGTACGACAGCGCGTGTCATCCGGCCGACCGGCCGCGGTTCCTGGCGCCCTGGCTGAGCACGCCGGGGCACCGGGCCCTTGTCCGTCTCTCGGAGGGCCGGATCAGCGGGTACGGCGTGGTCCGGCCCGCGGAGTCGGAGGCCCGGATCGGCCCGCTGTTCGCGGACACCCCGGCCGACGCGTCCGCGCTCCTCGACGCCCTCGCCGCGGAGGCCCGCGCCTTCGGCTCCCCGGGCGTCGCCGTCGACATGCCAGAGGCCAACCCGTCCGCCGCCCGCCTCGCCCTCTCCCGCGGCCTGACCCCCACCTTCGAGACGGCCCGCATGTACACGGGCCCGATCCGCCCCATCGCCCAGGACCGGGTGTTCGGTGTGACCACCCTCGAACTGGGCTGAGCGGGCCGGTCGCGCCCCCGTTCGCCCACGTGGGGCAGTTCTCGCTGGTCCGGGGCCTGTTGCCGGACGTCCGTCGTCGGGCCGACCGTTAGGTTTCCTTCCCCTCGCGCCTCTCGCCCCTCCCCCTCCCTCCCCTTGGACCCGACAAGGGTTTTCCCCGTATCGAGTTCACCTCGTCGTTCCCTACTGTCTGCCGCACCGGTAGTTCCTTTCCCCACCTCCACCTGTCAGGTGCATGAGGACGGGTGGATGGTGTCGCCGGGGACGGCCTTGACCCGGGCCGTCGCGCCGGTGGCGGCGCACGGGCCCCCACGCCCAGGGACCGAAGGACCGCGACCCCACTTCGCGCCGACGTTCCCGCGCCGCCGCCACTGCTCCCTCACGTCGTAATTCCGAAAGGGCCACACCTTGAACGGTTCCAGGCGGAGAGTCATATCCGTGGTCGTCGCGAGTGCCGCGATCCTCGGCGCCGCTGCCACCACCTCCGGGGCGTTCGCCGCCGTCCCGGCCGCTCCTTCCCCGAAGCCGGCGCCGGCTTCCCAGGCGATGACCGGGCTGCCCAGCGCGCCCGTCGAGAAGGTCATCGTCACCTACAAGTCCTCGGCCGCCGAGGCCGGTTCCAACTCCGCCGCCAAGAGCGACGCCGCCGAGAAGGGCGCCACCACCGGCGAGAAGCTCTCCTTCGAGCGCCGTCTGGCCGGCGGCGCCGCGCTCGTCGACCTCGGCGGGGCCGCGGACAAGCAGGACGTCGCCGACGTCATGGCCGCGTTCAAGGCCGACCCGCAGGTCGCCTCCGTGGAGCCGGACATCCGCGCGTACCCGATGGCGGTCACGCCGAACGACACCGACTACGCCAAGCAGTGGGACCTCTTCGAGCCCACCGGCGGCATGAACGTCCCCACCGCCTGGGACAAGACGACCGGTTCCGGCGTGACCGTCGCCGTGATCGACACCGGCTACGCCGCCCACTCGGACCTGGCGTCCAACGTCATCGCCGGTTACGACTTCATCTCCACCGCCTCCGACGCCCGCGACGGCAACGGCCGCGACGCGGACTCGAAGGACGAGGGCGACTGGAACGCCACCGACGGCGAGTGCGGCACCGGCTCCAAGGCCTCCAACTCCTCCTGGCACGGCACCCACGTGGCCGGCACCATCGCCGCGGTCACGAACAACACCAAGGGCATCGCGGGCATCGCGTACAACGCGAAGATCCAGCCCGTGCGCGTGCTCGGCAAGTGCGGCGGCTCGTCCTCCGACATCGCCGACGCGATCACCTGGGCCTCCGGCGGCAGCGTGCCGGGCGTCCCGGCCAACCCGAACCCGGCCAAGGTCATCAACATGAGCCTGGGCGGCGCGAGCTCCACCTGCCCGAGCGTCTACCAGACCGCGATCAACGGCGCCGTCTCGCGCGGTACCACCGTCGTCGTCGCCGCGGGCAACAGCAACGCCAACGCCTCCGGCTTCACCCCCGCGAACTGCTCCGGCGTCATCACCGTGGCGTCGACCAACCGCGCGGGCGCCCGGTCGTACTACTCCAACTACGGCAGCATCGTGGACGTGGCCGCGCCCGGCGGCGAGACCCGCAACGCCACCGACACGCCCGGCACCGTCACCACCCCCGAGAACGCGATCTACTCGACGCTGAACTCGGGTCTGACGACCCAGTCGACCGAGACGTACAAGCCCTACCAGGGCACCTCGATGGCGGCCCCCCACATCGCCGGTCTCGCCGCGCTCCTGAAGTCGGCCAAGTCGACCCTGACCCCGGCCGACATCGAGTCGGCGATCAAGAGCAACGCCCGCCCGCTCCCCGGCACCTGCACCGGCGGCTGCGGAACCGGTATCGCCGACGCCGCCAAGACGGTGGACGCGGTCACCGGCACGACCCCGCCGGCCGGCACCGTCTTCACGAACACGAACAACGTGACGATCTCGGACAACAGCACCGTGTCGTCCTCGATCGCCGTCACCGGCCTGACCGGCAACGCACCCGCCGCCCTCAAGGTCGACGTGGACATCAAGCACACCTACCGCGGCGACCTGGTCATCGACCTGATCGCCCCGGACGGCACCGTGCGCAACCTGAAGCAGTCCTCCTCGTCCGACGGCACCGACAACGTCCTCACCACCTACACCGTGGACGCGTCGAGCGAGGTCGCGAACGGCACCTGGAAGCTGCAGGTCCGCGATGTGTACTCGGGTGACACCGGCTACATCGACTCCTGGGGCCTGACCTTCTGATCCGCCCGATCCGCACATCGGATCACTGCTGAACCACCCCCCACACACCAGCATCTTCGCTGGTCAGCGAAGCGCCCGTGGTCTAAACCACGGGCGCTTCCGGCAGTTGGACGCGCACGGCTCACCGGGGCCGGTTGTCCGTATGCCGGACAAGGGGCCTGGACTCAGCCGCCCGGCTCCGTATTCTCTCTGCGCAACGGGACCTCACGGGGCAAGGGGCCCGAGCTCCGGAGGGTGGTGGACACGTGACGACAGCGCCGCTCCGGCCTGCGCCGGTGGGCCGGGAGGAACTCCTCGGCCGGCTGGAACGCATCCTTCAGGCCCGGGGCCGCGCGCTGCTCACCGGACCCGCCGGGGTCGGCAAGACCGAGGTCGCCGCGGCCGCGGCCGCCCGCGCCGAGGCGCGCGGCGAGACCGTGCTGTGGCTGGCCACCCTCCCCGGCGACCGTGACATACCCGGCGCGGCCGCAGCCGCCCTCGTGGCCTCCGTCGCCGCCACCGTCACCGGGCCGGGCCGGGCCGGCACCGGAGGTCCGCACGCGCTCCCGTACGACGCCGGACAGGGCGCACACGGCGGTACGGAGCCGGGCGCCGCGCCCACCGCCGACGGCGAGCCGCTCCTGGCGGAGCTCCCGGCCCCGCGCGGCCCCGCGGACCACGCGGGGGGCCACCCGGCGGGCCACACCGGGGACCTCTCCGGCGGCCAGGGCACGGGCGGCCGCCGCGGCTGCGGACACGCGCCGATCGGCGGGATCGGCGTCCTCGCCTCCGGGGTCTTCGACGGGCTGCCCGGGCCGCAGCGGGCCGCCGTGGCCATGCTGTGCCGCGAGGCGCCGCCGGAGGACGGCGGCTGGGACCCGATCGCGCTGCGCCTCGGCATCGCCGGGATCCTGCGCGCGCTCACCGCGCGCGGCCCCGCGCTGCTCGTGGTCGACGGGGTGCAGCACATCGACGCGGACAGCGCCGACCTGCTCCGCTTCGCGCTGCACCTGGCGCCGCCGACGCTGCGGGTGATCGGCGTGGAGACACCCGAGGCGTACGCGGCGTACGGCCCCGGGCCGGGCCCCGACGCCGCGCCCGGCGGCGCCGGTACCGAACCGCACGGCACCCGGCTGTGGGTGCCGTCGGAGGCGGACGTGCTGCTCGTCCCGCCGCTGCAGGCCGACGAGATCGCCGAGCTGCTCATCCACCACCGGCTGCCGTCCCGGATGGCCGGCCGCATCCACAAGGCGAGCGGCGGCAATCCGCGGCTCGCGCTCGCCGTGGGCCGCTCGCTGGCCGACGCCCGCACCCCGGTGCACCACGCCGAGGCCCTGACGCTCTCCGGCCGGGCCCGCGACCTGGCCCGGCAGCTGCTCGGCGCGGCCCCGGCGGAGGTGCGCGCGACGCTGCTGCTCGCCGCGCTCGCGCTGCGCCCGCACGCCGCCCTGGTGCGCCGGGCCGGGCGGCCGAACGCGGAGGCCGACCTCGCGGCGGCCGAGCGGGCCGGTCTGGTCTCGCTCTCCGAGGACGGCACGATCGCCTTCACCGCCGGACTGCTGCCCTCCACCCTGGTCCACGACGCGAACTGGGCCGAACGCAGCGCGGGCCATGCCGCCCTGGCCGGCGTCGTGGACGACCCGGTGGAGGCGGTCCGGCACCGGGCGCTCGCCACCGACGCGCCCGACGAGGAGCTCGCCGCCGAGGTCGCCGAGGCGGCGGACCTGGCCCGGCGGCGCGGCAACAGCGCGCTCGCCGCCGAACTCGCCCTGCTCGCCGCCGAGTCCACGCCCGGCCGGCACGGGCAGCAGCGCATCGCCCGCCTGGTGGACGCCGCCGAGGAGGCCGCCCGGGCGGCCCGCGCCGATCTCGCCATGCGCGCCGCGACCGATCTGCTGGCCCGGGACGCGGCGCCCGCCGACCGGGTCCGGGCCCGGCTCGCCGTCCTCGACACCGCGGGCCAGGGCCTCACGGGCCTGGACGAGATGTACGTACACGCCATGGAGGACTCGGAGGGCGACACCGCGCTGCGGGCCGCCGTCCAGCTCCGGCTCTCCGTCAAGTACGTGCTCGCGGACGGCGATCCGCTGCGTTCGCGGGCGGCGGCCATGGAGTCGGCGGCGCTCGCCGTGTCGATGAGCGACCCCCGGACGGCGGCTCAGGCCCTGACCGTACAGGCGCGGATGGAGCGGGCCCTCGGGGCTCCGGACGCGGAGGCCGTGCTCGCCCAGGCGCGGGCCCTGGAGACGGCCGAGCGCCCGGCCGGCATCCGTAACGCCGCCCAGATCCTGACGATCCGTCACGCCCTCTTCGACGGGCGCCTGCTCGACGCACGGGCCCAGCTGGGCGCGCTGCTCCCGCTGGTGCAGCGGCGGGGTTCGGTGGAGGACGCGATCGAACTCCTGAGCACGCTCGCCGAGATCGAGTCGCGGATCGGTCCCTGCCCCTCGGCGCTCGGGCACGCCGGGCAGTCGCTCGCGCTGACCCTGGAGGCGGGCCTGTCACCGGGCCCGGCCTGGTACGCCCTGGCGCTCGCCGAGACCGCGGGCGGCAGCTTCGCCCGGGCGGCCAGCTACGCGCGGCGCAGTGTGCAGGCCTCGGAGGAGGAGGGCGACCGGGTCTTCCTGTCCCGGAGCCTGTACGCGCTCGGCCGGGTGCAGCTGATCAACGGGGATGTGAGCGCGGCCCTGGAGACGCTGCGCCGGGTGGAGGCGAACGAGCGGGCGCAGTCGACGGTGGATCCGTCGATGCTGCGCTGGCACGAGGAGCTGGCGGAGGCGCTGCTCGCGCACGACGCGGTGGAGGAGGCGACGGCGCTGCTCGCCGAGGTGCGTCCGGTGGGCGAGCGGCTCGGCCGGACGACGGTGCTGCTCGGCTGCGACCGGGCGTACGCGCTGTGCCTGGCGGCGGAGGGCCGGACGGACTCGGCGGCGGAGCTGCTTGCGGGCACGGCGGCCCGGTTCGGCGAGGCGGACCTGCCGCTCGAGCAGGGCCGGGCGCTGATCGCGCTGGCCCGGGTGGAGCGCCGGCGGCGGCGCCGCTCGGCGGCGCAGGCGGCGCTCCAGTCGGCGGCGGCGGTGTTCGAGCGGGTCGGCGCGGCGCCGTGGCTGGCGCTGACCAGCGAGGCGCCGGCCGGTCCGGCGGGTGAGGGCCCGGTGGGCGAGGACGCGCTGCCGGGGCTCGCCTCGCTGACCGAGGCGGAGCTGCGGCTCGCCCGCCTGGTCGGCTCGGGGGCCAGCAACCAGGAGGCGGCGGCGAAGCTGTATCTGAGCGTGAAGACGGTCGAGGCGCGGCTGACCCGGATCTACCAGAAGCTGGACGTGCGCTCGCGCGCCCAGCTGGCCACCGCGCTCCGGCCGTGACCGTGTGACCCTCTTCAGACCGTGAACGGGCGCTGGCCGAGGAAGGCCGGCGCGGGGGCTCCCGTGGTGTAGAGGTTGGGGCTCTGGGTGGGGGGCAGCCGGCGCTGGATCGCCCGGTGGAAGGTGCGGTAGTCGCCGCGGAAGACGCCGTCCTCCCAGACCTCCAGGAGTGCCTCGGTGAAGGCGCCGTTGACCGGGCCGTCGGCGGCGGTCTGGTTGTCCTGGCAGGCGGAGATCAGGATGACCGGCGGGCCCTGGCCGTCTCCGGTGGCCGCGGCGGCCTTGGCGACGGAGCGCTGCAGGTCGTCGTAGAAGACCCGGTCGCGCTCGTACAGCGCGATCTGCTTCGGTTCGGGCAGATAGCGGCCGGTGATCGCCTCGCTGCCGGGGAGTTCGACGCTGCTGCCGCTGTGGCAGCAGTCGAAGAGGGTGACGATCCGTACGCCGTCGTCGAAGCGCCGGAACTCCTGGTGGACCTCGTCGTCGAGGAACTGGCGGTCGAAGAACACCAGGGTCTCGTCGCGCCGGTCGGGCTCGTCGTCGGGTCCGGTGACATCGGGCACCTGGCCGCCGTGGCCCGAGTAGGTGAAGAGCAGGATGTCGCCGGCGGAGAGCCGTTCGGCCGCCGCGCGCAGGACGGTGGTGACGCCCTCGACGGTGCCCTCGGGGGTGAGCAGGACGGTCTCGGAGAAGCCTGCGGCGTGGGCCAGGCGCGCCATGTCGCGGGCGTCGTTCTCGCAGGCCAGGAGGGTTCCGTCCCAGCCGTCGTAGCGCTCGGGGTCGACCTGGTTGAGGCCGACGTGCAGGGAGAGTCCGGTGGGCATGGGAGACCTCCTCACGGCGTGGGGAGGGGGCACCGGGGGCGTCTGTTCGAGTGGCCTGCGGGTCCGGTGCTGTGGGCGACCCTCGTCCGCGCGGTACTTACATCGTATGAACCCCAGCGACTCCCGGCACGATCTCGACGACCGCACCGGCTACGACGAGGGCTTCCTCGGCCCGGTGGTACCGCTCGCGCTGCCGGCCCGCGCGTCGGTGGAGACGGTGATCCTGCCGTACACCCACTTCACCGTGGTGTTCCGGCCCGACCGGCGGCTCGCCGCGTCCACCGCCGTCTGCATCGAGGGCGGCGCGCTGCTCGACGACGTGGAACGCGACGACGTCTGGCTGTACGACCCGCGCCTGCCGCGCGAGCAGCAGGCGGGCGAGGAGGTCTACCGGAACAACAGCCTGGACCGGGGCCATCTGGTGCGCCGGCTCGACCCGGTGTGGGGCGCGGCGGCGGAGGCGGGGCGGGCGAACACGGACACCTTCCACTTCACCAACGCGGCGCCGCAGGCGGATGTGTTCAACCAGGGCAAGCAGCTGTGGCAGGGCCTGGAGAACTACCTCCTCGACCACGCGGCGGCGTTCGACCGCAAGCTGGTGGTGCTGACCGGGCCGGTGCTCCAGGACTCCGATCCGCCGTACCGGGGCATCCAGGTGCCGCTGCGCTTCTGGAAGGTGGCGGCCTTCATGCAGGACGGGGCGCTCGCGGCGACCGGGTACGTGCTCGACCAGAGCCCGGATCTGACCCGGGACGCGGACCGGGCGTTCGCCGGGGCGGTGCCGGGCGCGCCACCGCCGCTGGGCCCGTACCGCACGTACCAGGTGCCGGTGTCGGACGTCGCGGAGATCACCGAACTGGAGCTGGGGCCGCTGCCGGACGTGGATCTGATGCCGCCCTCGCGCGGGCCGGAGGACCGCTGGCGGCGCCTGGAGTCGTTCGAGGACATCGCGATGGCGGACTGAGCCGGGGTACGGGCCGGGTACGAGCCGGGCTACGGCCCGGGTACGAGCCGCGGTACGGCCCGGGCCTCCCCGGCAGCGATTGCGGGGGCCCGCGCCCGGCGGGACGATGACAGCAGCGAGCAGGCGTCCCCAACGGCGCAGGGACGCCCGGGCAGGTGCGTCATGCCGCTCACCGAGACGGAGTGGGGCCTCGTCACCAGCTGGGTGCGGGACCATCTCCTGGACGATCCGGATCCCCGGACCAGGCTCCTCGGCACCTCGCTGACCGCGGACTTCGTCACGAGTCTGCCGCTCACCCCGGACCGGGACGCCAACGCGCGGCTGATCGTCGGCGCGGCGCGCCGGGACGTGGTCCACCAGCGGCGGCTGCTCGACGCGCTGGCCCGGCTCGACGCCCTGGACCGGCTCGACGCCGCCGACGCGGTGGGGCGGGGCATGGAGGTACGGGCGCTGCTCGGACGGCTGCGGGAGGACGAGGAGGCCGCCCGGGACCCGGCTGCCGACCCGTTCGACGCGGTGGTCCTGCGGCACGGCACCGAGGTGTTCCTCGGCCGGTCGGAGCTGCGCGAGACGCTGCGCCGCTTCGTGGCGGATCCGGAGCAGACGGTCCTGGTGGTGGACGGCGAGCCGGACAGCGGGCGCTCGTACACCTACCGGCTGATCCGGCACCTGGGGCAGCACCGCGGGTTCCGTCCGGTGCGGGTCACGCTGTCGCGGACCTCGACGGCGGAGCGGCTCGTGGCGCGGCTCTGGGAGTTCGTGGCGGGTCCGGAGGCGGACGGATTCCCGTTGAATCCGACACGGTTGAACGATCCACTGCCCTCGATCGACGACGCGGCGCACCGGATCGTGAGCCGGGCGACGGCCGCCGAGGACCGCTTCTGGCTGGTGCTCGACGAGTGCGACGCGCTCGATCCGAACTCCGACGTCTACGACTGCATCGGCAAGCTCGCGCTCGCGATCTACGAGCACACGCCGGTGCGGAAGGAGACGGTGCCGCGTCTCGTGCTGCTCGGCTACGAGACGACGCTGCACCAACTCCCGTACGACATCAGGAACAACGAGTGCCGCGACACCGCTGTCCCGGCCGGCGCGGAGGAACTGCGGGACTTCTTCCGGAAGTTCCTCCACGAGGCCGGCGGTCCGCCGCCGCCTGACCTCGTGGCGGACGCCGCCGAGGAGGTGCTGCGGGCGGCGGAGTCGGCCGGTTCCGGGGCCGGTCCCGGGGACGCTCCCGGGGACAGTCCGATGCGGCGGCTGTGCACGGCGGTCGAGGAGGCGGTACGGATCCGCCTCGCCCTCGCGCCCGGCGAGGACTACCTCGTACGACTCCGGGCCGGGCTCCGCTCCCCCGCCGCGCCGGTGGTCACCGCCCTGCCCGAACTGCGGCGCGCCTACCGCGAGGCGGCCTGCCTCCTCGAGTCCTTCGACCCGGCGGAGCTGAAGCTCCCGGGCGAGCGCGAGGCCGGCGGCCGGGCGGTCCTCGAACTCGTCGACGACTGCACGGCGTCGGCGACCCCCCAGCGCTCGGTGCGCTGGACCCTGACGCCCGAGGTGCGCACCGAGGCCCTGCGCGGCCTCGCCGGCCCGGAGGCCGCCCGGCGGGCCCTCGCCGCGAACGCGCCCGGCCCGGGGACGGAACCGGGCGTCGCCCGGGAGGCGCTCGCCCTGCTGTCCGGCGCGCGGGCGGCGATTCCCCCCGGGGCGGACGTGGAGCAGCTGTCCGATCTCCTCCAGGCCGTGCTGTGGCTGGGGCAGGTGCCGGGGACCGGCGCGCTGCTGCCGTCCGTCGAGGAGGTGCAGCAGCGCCTTGAGCGGGCGCGGCTGCTGCAGCCCTTGCGGCTGCTCGTGCGGGACACGTTCCATGGCCGGACGCGTGAACTGGACGCGCTGAAGGCCTACTTGGCGCTGCCCGCCGAACCCGCCGAGCCGCCCGTACTGCTGCACGGGATCGGCGGGATCGGGAAGAGCACCCTGCTCGCCCGCTTCCTCCTGGACGCTCTGGAGGAGGCCGCGCCGGACGGATTCCCGTTCGCCTGCATCGACTTCGAACGTCCCACCCTCTCCATCCACGAGCCGGCCACCGTGATCGCCGAGTCGGCGCGGCAGTTGGGCATCCAGTACCCGGAGCACCGGGAGGCGTTCGACTCGCTCGCCGAACGCTGCGGGCGGACCGCCGGGGTGCAGCGCGGCGAACGCAGCCGGCTCGACGAGCTGTCGCAGCTCTCCACGACCCGCGCCACCTACGGGCGCGACTACTCGGCCGGCTTCCACGCCCGGGCCAGCGCCCGCGAGCAGGACCTGGCGCGCGAGCTGGCGAGCCTGGTCGCGAAGGCGGTCGCCGGTCCGCCGGGCGTGATGGAGCCGCCGCTGGTCATCGCGGTGGACTCCTTCGAGGAGGCGCAGTACCGCGGCTCACCGCTCATCTCCCGGATGTGGGCGGTGTGGACGGCGCTGCGCTCGGCGTATCCGCGGCTGCGGTTCGTGGTCGCCGGGCGGGCCCCGATCGACCACCCGGCGCGGGTGATCGTGCCGCGCGACATGGAGCTGACGGAGCTGGACGAGCAGGCCTCGGTCGATCTGCTGATGTCCGCGGGCATCGACGACGAGGCGCTGGCGCGCAGTCTGTACGCGCGGGTCGGCGGGCATCCGCTGAGCCTGCGGCTCGCGGCGCGCACCGCGCTGTGCCTCGGCGCGGACACGGAGTCACTGGGCGAGCTGCTCAGCGGTCTGACCGCGCGCCGCAGGCTGCACACCAGCGTGGACCAGATGCTGATCCAGGGCACCCTGTACGACCGGCTGCTCAAGCACATCGCCGACCCGGACGTGCGGGCGCTCGTCCAGGCCGGACTGGCGCTGCGGGTGATCACGCCGGACCTGGTGCGGGAGGTGCTGGCGGAGCCCGCCGGGGTGGCGGTGCCCTCGACGGCGGAGGCGGGCCGGCTCTTCGGGCTGCTGACCTCGCGGCTCGACCTGATGGAGTCGGCGGGACCGCTGGCGATCCGGCACCGGCCCGATCTGCGGTCCATCATGCTGCGGCTCTCCGACGGCGCGCGGACCGATCTGATGCGGGCCGTGGACGCCCGGGCGGTGGCGTACCACGCGGCCCGCGACACGGTCCGCGACCGGGCCGAGGAGATCTACCACCGGCTGCGGCTCGGCGAGAACCCCCGTACGGTGGAAGCGCGTTGGCGCTCCGGAGTGGAGTCCCACCTGGTGGGCGCGGACCGCGACATGGCGCCGCGTTCGGCGGCCTTCCTGCTCGGCCGGATCGGCGGGCACGTGCCGGACCAGGTGATGGCGGGGGCCGAGCAGGAGGACTGGGAGCGGATCGCGGCGCGCGAGGTCGAGGACCTGCTGACCCAGGGGTACGTGGAGGCGGCGGCCCGGCGGCTCGCCGAGCGGCAGCCGTGGACGCCGTGCAGCCGGCTGCACGCGCTCCTGGTGGAGACCCTGGCCCGGTCGGGGCGCGCGGCGGACGCCCGGGAGACGGCGGAGCGGGCGGTGGACCGGGCCACGGAGGCGGGCTGCGCGGAGACCCGCCTTGAGCTGCTCCAGCTGTCGGCCCGGCTCGCGCAGGACGCGGGCGACTTCGCCGACGCGGACCGTGACCTCCAGGAGGCGGAGGGCGTGGCGGCGGGCCTCGGCCTTCCGTACGAGTCGATCGGCGTCCTGGTGGCCCGTTCGCGGCTCGCGGCGGCCGCCGACGCGGACTCCGGCGACACCGACGAACGCCTCGCCCGGCGGCTGCGCGGGCTGCCCGACGAGGACCTGGCCCGGCAGCCGGCGCTCGCCCGGGCGGCGGCCGTCTCGGCCTGCCGGGTGGACCCGCCGGCCCTGGCCCGGGCACTGCGGCTCGTGGGGCTTCCGGAGGACGACGAGGCGGTGATGGCGGCCCTGGCCCGCCGGTTCGAGGCGGCGATGGCGGACGAGCCGCAGCTGCGCGAGCCCCTGGCCCGGATCCTGGACTCCGCCGCGGCGGGCGCCCGTTCGGCGGAACCGGGGGCCGCCGGCGGCCCGGAAGGCGCCCCGATGCCGCCGGACCGGGTCGAGGAGGCACTGCGCGAGGCCCGGCGGCACGGCACCCTGGACAGCCTGGCCTGGCGGGCACTGACGCTGAGCGACCGCAGCGGGGACCTGCTGCTCGGGGTGGCCGAGGCCGTGGACGCGGGCTCGGCGCTCGCCGAACGGGGCGGCGGCCCGGGCTACGGGCCGGTGCCGGGCGGCACGGAGCTGGTGGGGCTCACCCCGCCGCCGGACCAGGCGGAGGCGGCCTGGCGCCAGGAGCCGTACCTCGACGCCGACCAGCTCCTCGGTGTGGAGAACGCGGCGACGGAGGCGGGACTCGCCGACCGGGCGCTGCGCGGAGACCTGTTCGCGGGGATCAAGGACCACTTCTGGATGGCCCTGCTGCCGCAGCCCACCCCCTTCAAGCAGATCCAGTCCGATCTGCGGACCATGAACCGGGTGGAGCGCCTGATGGAGGGCGAGGTGCCGCTGGAGCTGTGGCTGCGCAACGCGATCCGGCTCGCCGCCGACCCGGCCGCGGTCGCCGTGTTCCAGCAGGCCCTGGACCATGTGGTGCGGGACGCGGCGGGCGAGCCCGAACTCCCGGCGGAGTTCCTGTCGGTGGACTCCCTGGAGGAGATCGTCGTCCGGGACGACATGGTGCCCTTCGAGTTCCTGCACGAGGGATTCCTCGCGGGCGGCGCGGTCGCCCGGGTCACCGTGCCGCCGTACGAGGAGGGCCGTCCGCTGCATCCCGCGTATCCGCACGTCGGCACGGGCTGGCTGATCGCGCCCGGGCTCCTCGTCACCAACCACCACGTGGTGAACGCCCGCAACGGCATCGGCGGCGGTCGCAAGCAGGCCGCCGAGGAGGACCTCCAGACGCAGGTGCGCAACTCCCGCTCGCGCTTCGACTACGGCGCCGACCAGGCGGAGACGGAGGAGGCGACGGCAAGTGCCCTGGTCGCCTGGGACGCGCAACTCGACTACGCGGTGCTGCGCCTGACGGTGGCTCAGCCGGAGCGGCAGGTGCTCCGGGTGGCGACGCAGCCGTTCGAGAGCCGGGCGGGCGACGCCCAGGCGGTCAACATCATCCAGCACCCCAAGGGCATGCCGAAGCGGGTCGCGCTGCGCAACAACCTCGTCTACCAGGTGAACGAGGACAGCCTCGCGTACTTCACCGACACCCAGGGCGGCTCGTCCGGCTCGCCGGTGTTCACCGACCGCTGGACGGTCGTCGCCCTGCACCGCGGGGCCCGCCGGGTCAGCGGTGTGGAGTACCAGGGCCGTAGCACGACGGTGGTGAACGTCGGCACCCAGCTGAGCCGGATCCTGGCCCATCTGCGGGAGCACCGGCCGGAGTTGTACGAGGAGATCATGGCGGCGCAGGCGGCGCTGCCGGCGGAGGAAGACTGAGCCGCCCGCGGGCGGCGGGCGGAGGTGACGGGCGATGGGTTACGGATCACGCAGCGGCTCGCACACCGGGTCCCCGGTGGCGACCGGCCCCGAGCAGGTCTTCGGCGACCTCGGCGCGGTGGCGGCGCGGGTACGGAGCCGCCTGGAGGCCGAGCTGGAGATCCAGGAGTCCGCGCAGGAGCTGCCGCCGGGCGTCGCCCCGGCGGCCGAGATCGGGCGCTTCGCACAGGAGGAGCGGGCCAGGGTCCTGGAGGCGGGCGTCACGGGACTGGAGAAGCTGGCCGCGGACCGGGCGGACGAGATCGACGAGGACGAGTACTTCGGTGTCGAGGCGATCGTCCTCCTGGAGGGCCGGCCCGCGATCCTGGTGCAGGGGCAGGACTTCGCCCCGCAGCCGGGCGACTGGTCGGTGCTCGACGCGTCCCGGACCGCGATCCGCGAGTCGATCGCCCGGGTGGGGCGGGTGGAGGTCACCGGGCATCCGAGCCTGGACTGGATCGGCACGGCCTTCGTCGTCGGCCCGGAGGCGGTGATGACCAACCGGCACGTGGCCGCCGAGTTCAGCCGGGCCGAGGGCGCGGGCTGGAGCTTCCAGCAGGGCATGGCGGCGCGGGTGGACCCGGGCGAGGAACTGCCCGCGCACCAGGCGCCGGGCCCGGTGCCGGCCGCCGGCCCCCTGCCGTACGAGATCACCGAGGTGATCGGCATCCACCCGGACGTGGACCTGGCCCTGCTGCGGATCGCGCCGCCGGACGGCGAGCCGCTGCCGACCCCGCTGGCGGTCGCGGCGGACGCGCCGGCGAGCGTGCCCGGCCGGCCGGTGTACGTGATCGGCTATCCGGCCTGGGACGGGCGGCGCAACGAGCCGGAGTCGATGCGGCGGATCTTCATGGACGTCTACAACGTGAAGCGGCTGCAGCCGGGCATGGCGACCGAGTTCACACCGGGCGGCCTGGTCATGGGGCACGACTGCTCCACGCTGGGTGGCAACAGCGGCTCCCCGGTCTTCGACCTCACCGACCACCGGGTCCTGGGTCTGCACTTCGGCGGCCGATACCGGACCGGGAACGTGGCGGTGCCGCTGTGGGAGCTGGAGGACGATCCGCTGCTCGCGAAGGCCCAGGTCAACTGGGTGTGACCGGCCCGGGGGCGGGTACGGGCCTCAGGCCGGGTCGCCGAGCAGGCCGAAGACCGGGAGCAGCCCGTGCGGGCGCTGGTCGGCCGGGAGGTGGTCGACGAAGTGCACCCGGGCGCCGAGCGCCTCGGCGCCGCCGTCGGCCCGCCGGTCGTCGCCGACCATCAGGGTCTCGGCGGGGGCGAGGCCGAGTCGTTCGCAGGCGAAGCGGAAGATCCCGGGGTCCGGCTTCTGGACGCCGACCTCGAAGGAGAGAGCGTAGACGTCCACCCACCTGTCGAGCCCGTGGGCGCGGAACACCGGCCGCGGGTCCCAGCCGATGTTGCTGACCACGGCGACGGACACACCGCCGCGGCTGAGCTCGCCGAGGGTGCGGGCGGTGTCGGGGTAGGGGTGCCAGGCCTCGGGCGTCTTGTGCCGGGCGTAGAGGGCGTCGACCAGGGCGGGGTCGGTGACGCCCGCCTCGTGGATGAGCGCGGTGTACGCGGCGCGGTGCCGATCGGCGTCGAGGTCGCGCTCCTCCCAGAGCCTCTTCAGCCGGGCGGGCAGCCGCTGGGGGTTCGGCCCGCCGGGCATCGCCCCGTGGTACGTGAGCCGCTCCACGGTGTGGGCGAACTCGTCGCCGGAGAGCCCGACCTCGGCCTCGGCGAGGGCGGCGTCCAGCCAGTGGGCGATGGACTCGACGCACAGCAGGGTGCCGGAGAAGTCGAACATGACGCCTTTGATCACCCCTCGATCCTAGAACGCCACCGCAGGGAACTCCCGTACCGCCGCCCAGGCCATACCCCCTGCGGGTATAGGAAGTCCGTTGACGCACGGTGCCGCGGACGAGGAGGCACGGCGCGACGACCGACGGCGCCGGGAGCCCGGGGGCGGCGCGGGCCCGGATTGCCGGGCGTGTCGGGCGGTGCGGTAATGGAGTCGACGCCGCCCACCCCCGTACCCCCCTCGACGGGAGCAGCCATGACCGACGGTCCCCGGCCGATCAGCGCCGACGCCCTCCGGGCCCTCCGGCGGGAGCTGGCCGAGCTGCGCGCCGAGCGCGCCGCGGTGGCGGCCACCCTGAAGGGCGAGGACGACGCCGTCGGCGACCGGGCCGACGAGGCGGACGAGCTGCAGCGCGCCGACGAGGTCGGACGGCTCGACGAGCGCATCGACCGGATCGAGGAGCGGCTGCGCGGTGCCGCCGAGGCCGGAGCGCCGGCCACCGGTGTGGTGGGGGTGGGCTCCACCGTCACCGTGCGGTTCGAGGACGGCGGCGAGTCGACCGTGCACGTCGGGGAACTGGCGGATGCCGACGACCCGGCCCTGGTGACCTCGGACAGCCCGCTCGGCGCGGCGCTGCTCGGCCGGCGGGCCGGGGACACCGTCACGTACCGCACGCCCGGCGGCCCGATGCACGCGGTCGTCGTGTCCGTGGGGGCCTGAATCACGGTGGCGGCTCAGTGTTCGAGGACGACGACGGCCTCGTCGGTGTAGGCGAGGAAGGCGAAGGTCTCCTGGAAGTACAGCTCGACGTTCTCGGCGTCGTGGGCCGTGTAGCCGATGGCCACGTCCTGGCCGAGGCGCAGCTCGAAGTCGCCGCCGCGCAGGGCCAGGACGAACGCGCCGGTGACGGCGGGTGCCCAGATCGGCGGGGCGTCCAGCATCCGGGCGAGGTGGGCGGCGATCGGGTAGCCGTGGTCGGAGGTCTCGCTGACGGCCCGGTAGTCGTCGGCGCCGAGCAGCAGCGCGTAGGGGCCGTCGACGCCGGCGAGGCGGAGCGCGGTGAGGGCCCGGCTGACGGCGTCGGGGTAGTCGCGGGGCTCGGTGGGCAGCCCGAGGACCGGGTTGGAGCTGCGTTCGCGCAGGCCGTCGATGCCGGCGGCCGGGTAGCCCTCGAAGACGGCGCGGTCCTCGGCGAAGGCCATGGCGCGGGCGGCGTCCTTGACGGGCTGCCAGTCGGAGTCGTTCGAGCCGCGCTCGACGTCGTCGACGGCCTCCCGGCTGACGGTGAACGGCACGCGCAGTTCGACCAGCGGCTTCGCCTCGCGCAGCCGGGCGGTGACGCCGGGGGCGGGCGCGTCGATGCCGGCGAGGTGGCCGGTGCCGACGGCGGCGAGGCCGGGCCCGGCCGGGTCGGGCACGTCGACGACGCGGCGGCCGGCGACATGGCGGCGGAAGGTGCGCCGGGCCTCCTCCTCGATCTGGTCCCAGGCGGCGGCGGTGACGGGGGCGAGTTCGCGGTGCAGGTTGGTGGTGGCTGCGGAGTCGCCGGGAGACGTCATGGCGATCAGGCTCCTTTCAGGCTGCCGATGCCGAGCGAACCGGCAGACACGGCCTGTACGGCAGGTACGGCAGGTACGGCAGGCAGGACGGTCGCGGCGGCGAGCGGCGGCGGCGGGTCGGGAAGGTCGTCGAGGAAGTCGGCGCTCGGGACGAAGAAGAGACAGCCCGTCACGGCCGTGGAGAAGTCCAGGATGCGGTCGGTGGTACCGGGCGGCTCGCCGAGGAACATCCGGCCGAGCATCCGCTCGGTCACCTCGGGGGTGCGGGCATAGCCGATGAAGTACGTGCCGAACTCGCCGCGTCCGATGCTGCCGAAGGGCATGTTGTCGCGCAGGATCTGCCGCTCGGTGCCGTCCGGGTCGGTGATCGTGTTGAGCGCCACGTGCGAGTCGGCGGGCTTGACCTCGTCGGGGAGTTCGATGTTGGCGGACTTGGTGCGGCCGACGACGCGTTCCTGCTCCTCGACGGGGAGGGCGTCCCAGGCCGCCATGTCGTGCACGTACTTCTGGACGACGACATAGCTGCCGCCCTCGTACGCGGGATCCTCGTCGCCCACGTGGACGGCCTCGGCCGCCGCCCGGCCCCGCGGGTTCTCGCTGCCGTCGACGAAGCCCAGCAGGTCGCGCTCGTCGAAGTAGCGGAAGCCGTGCACCTCGTCGACGACGGTGACGGCGTCGCCGAGGCCCGCCACGACGAGGCGGGTCAGCTCGAAGCAGAGGTCCATGCGCGCGGCGCGCACGTGCAGGAGCAGGTCGCCCGGGGTGGCGGGGGCGTGGTGACGGGGGCCGCGCAGCTCCCGGAAGGGGTGCAGCCCGGCCGGCGGCGGGGCGCCGAAGAGCCGGGACCAGACGGTGGCGCCGATGCCGACGATGCCGGTGAGGCCGTCCTCGGGCGCGCGGAAGGACACGGACCGGACGAGTCCGGCGAACCCGTCGAGCGCGTCGCGCACCGCGGCCTCGCCGCCGGGGCTCACGGTGGCCACCAGGAAGACGGCGGCTTTCGCGGGAGGGGCGAGGACGGGCTGCGGGGTGCTCACACGACTCCCAGGAGGCACGGGGACGGCCGAGCGGACCGGATGATCCGGCTCATTTCGGATGACCGAAGCGCGGCCAGCGTATCCACGCCCCCGGCGCCCCGCACGCGGGCCGACCCCGCTTGCGGGGTCCCGGTGGCCGGGTTTGAGTGGGGATGACCCCCACCGCGGCACGACCCCCGCCGTGGCACGACCACCGCCCCTGGCGGGCGCGCGGCGGGCGCCCCCACCCCTCCTCAGGAGCAGCAGATGTCGATGGCGTTCGGTTCCCCCTTCGGCCCGTCCGATCCCTTCGGTTCCTCCGAGGCCTTCAGTGACCTGCTGAACCGCTTCTTCGGGATGTCGCCGGCCTCCTCTCCCCCGGCGGTCCAGCGCGTGCCGATCGGACGGCTGCTCACCGAGTCGTCCCGCGAACTGCTCAGCCGGGCGGCCCAGCGGGCGGTGGAGGACGGTACGGACGACCTCGACACCGAGCATCTGCTGTGGGCGGCGACACGGGTGGAGCCGTCCCGCCGGGTGCTGTCCGAGGCCGGGGTGGACCCGGACAGGCTCGCCGAGCAGATCTCCCAGGTGCTGCCCCGCGAGTCCGGCGAGCCGTCCTCGGAACCGGGCCTCACCCCGGCGGCCAAGCGGACCCTGGCCGCCGCCCATGCGTACGCGCAGGCCGCGGGGGTCTCGTACATCGGTCCGGAGCACATCCTCGGCGCGTTGCTGCGCGACCCGGACTCCGGCGCGACCCGCTTCCTTCGGGCCGAGGACCTGGACGTGCAGAAGCTGCGCGGGCTCGCCGAGCAGGCGTCCCGGCCGGAGAGCACGCCGGTGGCGGCGCCGAAGCAGCCGGCGACCACCCTGGACGAGTTCGGGCGGGACCTCACCGAGGAGGCCAGGGCCGGGAGGCTGGACCCGGTGGTCGGGCGGGCCGAGGAGATCGAGCAGACCGTCGAGATCCTGTCCCGGCGTTCCAAGAACAACCCGGTGCTGATCGGCGAGCCGGGCGTCGGCAAGACGGCCATCGTGGAGGGCCTGGCCCAGCGGATCGTGGCCGGCGAGGTGCCGGACACCCTCAAGGACAAGCGGGTGGTCTCCCTCGACCTGTCCGGGATGGTGGCGGGCGCGCAGTACCGGGGCCAGTTCGAGGAGCGCCTGAAGAAGGTCATCGAGGACGTGCGGCAGGCCGAGGGCGAGATCATCCTCTTCATCGACGAACTGCACACCGTGGTCGGCGCGGGTGCGACCGGCGAGGGCTCGATGGACGCCGGCAACATGCTCAAGCCCGCCCTGGCCCGCGGCGAGCTGCACGTGGTGGGCGCGACGACCATCGACGAGTACCGCAAGCACGTCGAGAAGGACGCGGCCCTGGAACGCCGCTTCCAGCCCGTCCTGATCCCCGAGCCGACGGTCGAGGAGACCGTGCAGATCCTCGAAGGCCTGCGCGACGCGTACGAGGCGCACCACCAGGTCCGGTTCGCCGACGGCGCCCTCGCGGCGGCGGCCGAACTGTCCGACCGCTACATCAGCGACCGTTTCCTGCCCGACAAGGCGATCGACCTGATGGACCAGGCGGGCGCCCGGGTCCGGCTGCGCAGCGCGGGCCGCTCCACCGAGGTCGTCCAGCGCGAGGACCGGCTGGCCAAGCTGCGCCGGGAGAAGGACCAGGCCGTCGCGGGCGAGGAGTTCGAGCGCGCCTCCGAGCTGAAGAAGGAGATCGCCCAGGTCGAGGGCGAGCTCGCGGGCATCGAGGAGCGCCGCGAGGGCGTCGTGTCGGTGACCGCCTCCGACATCGCCGACATCGTCTCCCGCCGCACCGGCATCCCGGTCTCCCAGCTCACCACCAGCGAGAAGGAACGCCTGCTGAAGCTGGAGGAGGAGATGCACGCCCGGATCGTCGGCCAGGACGAGGCGGTCACCGCCGTCTCCGAGGCCGTCCGCCGCAACCGCGCCGGCATGGGCGACCCGAACCGGCCCGTCGGCTCCTTCCTCTTCCTCGGTCCCACCGGCGTCGGCAAGACGGAACTCGCCAAGACCCTCGCGGAACTCCTCTTCGGCGACGAGAACCGCATGATCCGCTTCGACATGAGCGAGTTCCAGGAGAAGCACACCGTCGCCCGGCTGGTCGGCGCGCCGCCCGGGTACGTCGGCTACGAGGAGGCCGGCCAGCTCACCGAGAAGGTGCGCCGCAACCCGTACAGCGTGGTGCTCTTCGACGAGGTGGAGAAGGCGCACCCCGACGTCTTCAACACCCTCCTGCAGATCCTGGACGACGGGCGCCTGACGGACGGCCAGGGACGCACGGTCGACTTCCGCCACTGTGTCGTCATCATGACGTCCAACATCGGTGCCCACCGCATCCTCGCGCACGAGGGCGACGCCGCCGAGCTGAAGGACGAGCTGATGGAGGACCTGCGGGGGCGGTTCCTGCCCGAGTTCCTCAACCGCATCGACGACATCATCGTCTTCCACAGCCTCACCGAGAAGGACCTCACGGAGATCGTCGAGCACCTCCTGGACCGCAGCGAACACCGCGTCCACGCCCAGGGGTTGAAGCTGGAGGTCACCGAGGCGGCGAAGAGGCTCCTGGTCGCCCACGGCCACCAGCCCGAGTTCGGCGCCCGCCCGCTGCGCCGCACCATCCAGACCGAGCTCGACAACCGCATCGCCACCCTCCTCCTCTCCGGCGAGGCCGACCCCGGCGACACGATCGTCGCCGACGTCCTCGACGACTCCCTCCACTGCACGATCCGCCGGGGCGGGGAGTCCGGAGCGGACGCCGGGGCGGAGTCCGGAGTGGCGGCCGGATGACGGGGTAGCCGCCCTGCTGTGAGGAGGAGGCCGTGAGCACCACACGCGCGCCGAGCGAGGAGAGCCGGGAGCGCGCCCTGACGGTCCGGGTCGGACGGCGCGGGGTCGAGGTGGCCCGGCCCGGCAAGGTGCTGTTCCCGGACGACGGACTGACCAAGGCCGATCTGGCCGACTACTACCGGCGGATCGCCCGGCGGATGGTGCCGCAGCTGCGCGGCCGCCCGCTGATGCTGGAGCGGCATCCCGACGGCATCGACGACTCCGGCTTCATGCAGAAGGACCTCCCGGACCACTTCCCCGACTGGCTTGCCCACGCCGAGCTGCCCAAGGCGGACGGCACCGTCGCCTACGTCCTCTGCGAGGACGCGGCCTCCCTCGTCTATCTGGCCGGTCAGGCCTGCGTCACCCCGCATCGCTGGCTGTCCCGCGCCGACCGCCCCGACCACCCTGACCGGCTGGTCTTCGACCTCGACCCGCCGGGCGACGACTTCGCGGCGGTGCGCCGGGCGGCCCACCGGCTGCGCGCGCTGCTCGACGAGCTTGAACTGCCCTCGCTGCTGATGACCACCGGTTCGCGCGGGCTGCACGTGGTGGTGCCGTTGCAGCGCCGGGACACCTTCGACGAGGTACGGGAGTTCGCGCGCGAGCTCGCCGAACTCCTGGTCGCCCGGCACCCGGACGAACTGACCACCGCGGCACGCAGGAAGGACCGCGGCGAGCGCCTCTACCTGGACGTCCAGCGCAACGGCTACGGCCAGACCGCCGTCGCCCCCTATGCCGTACGGGCCCGGCCCGGCGCCCCGGTCGCGGCACCGCTCGACTGGGCGGAGCTGGACGACCCCGGCCTGACCGCACGCCGCTGGACCCTGCGGGACGCCGACGAGCTGCTCGACCGTACGGCCTGGCGCGACCCGCCCCGCGGGCACTCCGCCACGGCGGCGCGGCGGCGGCTCGCCGCCCTGGACGGAGGCGGGTGACGGCCGTGACCCGGGTGGCGGTGGAGGGAACGGAGATCGTGGTCCGCCTCGGACCGCGCGAGGCGCTCGTCGCCCGGCGGCGCACGATCCGCGTGCCCGTGGCCGCGCTGCGCGCGCTCGGCGTCGACCCCAGCTGGTGGCGGGTGCTGCGCGGCACGGCGGGCCGGGGCGTGTGGCTGCCGGGCCGCTGCGTGGGCCTTCGCCGCGGCCCGGCCGGCACGG
The DNA here is from genome assembly GCF_040681095.1 of Streptomyces sp. NPDC051909. NCBI lineage: Bacteria > Bacillati > Actinomycetota > Actinomycetes > Kitasatosporales > Streptomycetaceae > Streptomyces > Streptomyces sp. NPDC051909. The sequence goes on from NZ_JBFAYA010000009.1 coordinate 184,841, forward strand.
ACTTCGTCGCGGTACGGGCCGAGGCCCCGGCCCTGTGGATGGACCTGGCCCCGGAGTCGCCCTTCGCCCGGATCGCCGTCACGGTGCCGGACCCGGACCGGACCGAACGCGCGCTGCGGGTGTGCCTGCCCGAGGGACCGGTGACCCCGGGCGAACCCGGCCACCCGGGCATGCCGGCCGCCCCGGGACGGCGCGAGGGCCGGGAGGAGCCGCGCAAGCCGCCGGATCCGGCGGAGCGGAGGATGCCCGGGGTGCCCGAGGTGCCCGGAGACTCCGGACCGGGGCACCGGGAGAAGCTCTGGGAGAAGCCCTGGGAGAAGCCCTGGGAGTCGTGAGGACCGTCGAAAGCCGGAGGACCCGGGCGGGCCTGGGCGGACCTGGGGCGGAGGGCCCGAGGGCCGGGCCCGTCCACAGGACGGGCCCGGCCCCTTTCCGCCGGTGGGGCGGCGGATCAGACGCGGTCGGCGGCGATCAGGAGGTACTGGAACGAGCCGTCCTTGTACGACTCGATGAAGGCCTCCTCGATGCCGGTGACCAGCGAGGACGTGGCGCGCAGCTCCCAGTACGGGAGGGTCGCGGCGGTCAGGTCGATCACCGCGTTCGGGACCAGACGGTTGTCGGCCATGGCGCGCAGGTATTCGCGGCGGGAGTGGATGTTGCACTCGAAATGGGCGTTGATCTGGGAGACCCACTTGGAGGGCTGGCCGTACTTGGGGTTCCAGCAGCCGGTGATGGTGACGTAGCGGCCGCCGACCCGGAGGAAGCGGGAGTGCTCGGCCATCAGGTCGTCGAGGTCGACGTACATGCTGGACTCGTTGTTCCAGGAGGCGGCGATGCTGCCCTTCTCGAACGGGGTGTCCAGCATGTTGCAGACCTGGGCGTGCACGTGGCTGTCGATGCCCAGCTCGCGGGCGCGCCTGTTGCCGAACTCGGCCTGGGTGGAGGAGAGGGTGACGCCCTCGACCTTGCAGCCGAAGCGCTGGTGGGCCATCACGCTCGATCCGCCGCGGCCGCAGCCGGCGTCGACGAGGGTGTCGTCGGCGGTGATCGGGCCCAGGTGGTCGAGGAGGACCTCGGCCTGGGCGGACTCCAGGCGGTGCAGCTCGGTGATGAGCTTCTTCTCGTACTCGCTGTCCTCGGGGGTGCCGAGGGAGGCGTGGTCGATCTCGCCGATGCCGTAGTGGTGGTGGTAGAGGCCGTCCACGTCACCGAGGCGCAGGTTCACGGGCCGGGCCTCGGCGTTCCAGTAGCGGGCGATGTCGCCCTGGTACGGGTTCGCGGGACCGGGGATGATCGTGGAGGCGTCGGTGGGGGTCAGCTCGGTGGTCACAGAGAAATCCATTTCTTCGCCGGAAGTCGGGTGCTTACCAGAAGTCGGGCAGGCTGTAGCGGTAGGTGTTGGTCTGGTGCCAGTAGTGGTTGCCGTCGACCCACACGGCCACGCCGCGCAGGAAGCGCAGCAGGGTGGGCACCGGGCTCGCGGCGGCCAGTGCGGCGGCCTCGGCCTCGAAGGCGTGCATGAGGTCGTTGTGGACCTCGACGGCCTTCAGATAGGCCTCCTTGGCGGAGACGCCCTCGCGTTCGGCGATCACCACGGGCAGGTTGAGGTGCGTGCCGGGACTGGCCAGCTCCTTGGTGTAGGAGTACAGGTCGTTGACGATGGTGGTCGCGTTCCCGGCGAGTGCGATGACCCGCTGCATGGCGGGGGTGGCGTGCAGGTCCGCCGGCAGTTCGTAGCCGCCGACGGTGTCGGTGATGGTGGGGCAGGGGCGGAAGTTGTTGAACTGGCGCATCGCCAGGTACTCCCACACCTCGGGCACGTGGTCGGTCTCGGCCCAGGCCGCCTCGGCGAGGTAGCCCATGTGCAGCCGCGCCATGTCGTGCCGGAAGCGGTCCGACTGGGACGGCGTGGCCAGCCGGTCGAAGTACTCCATGGCGGAGCGGTAGGCCCGCCGCGGCGCGTCCGACTCCAGCGACTCGCGCCAGGCCGGTGTGTACTCGGCCGTGGTGTGCAGCGGGTCGAGGGCCGTGTGCGCGAGGAGGAGACGGCTGCCGAGGCCGATCGGCGAGCCGCCGTGGTCCTCGCAGTAGCAGTCGTCGACCGCGTTCTCGGCGACCATCAGGCGCGTGGCGGCCATGAGGTGGTCGACGGTCGGCGCGTCCGGATGGCAGGCGACCATGTAGCGCCCGACGGAGAAGCCGTCGAACTGGTCCTCCCACTCCGGGGGGTACGCCTGGACCTCGTCCACCGCCCATTCCTTGATCCGGCGGCTGACCTCCGCCACCCGGGCCGGGTCCGGCTCGGCGATGGGGTGGAAGTACAGGCCGGGGATGGGCGTGCCCTGGTCGGCGGTGGTCCCGGTGGCGGCCAGTGCCTCGGCCACGGCCTCGGCGACCGCCTCCGGTACGACGTCGGGTACGGCCTCGGGTACGGCTCCGGCCTCGGGCGGCGCCTCCGGCGGTGCCGGCCGCCGGGCCAGGGAGAGCGCCGTGGTGCCCAGACCGCTGGGTCCGCGCAGGATGCGCTCGATGGCGGACTCGTGCGGTACGGGCGCCTCGGCCGGCGCCGGTGGCACGGTCACGTCGACCGGGGCCGGGACCGGCCTGGACCGGAACGGGACGGTGGGCGGGCCGGGCAGCGGGGAAAGCCCGGGGTCGGGCATCCGTGGCTCCTTGCTGGGATGAGGGGGCCGCCCCGGCCCGGATGGGCCCGGCCGGGCGCGGCCCTCGGACGAGCGGGTATCCGCTTAGTCGCGCCTGCGGGCGATCTGTACGTTCTCCAGCACGCCGAGCGCGTCGGGCACGAGGATCGCGGCGGAGTAGTAGGTGGTGACCAGGTACGAGATGATCGCCTGCTCGTTGATGCCCATGAAGCGCACCGACAGGCCGGGCTCGTACTCCTCCGGCAGACCGGTCTGGCGCAGGCCGATGACGCCCTGGTTGTCCTCGCCGGTACGCATGGCGATGATCGAGCTGGTCTGCTCGTTGCTGATCGGGATCTTGTTGCAGGGCAGGATCGGGACCCCGCGCCAGGCCGGGACGGACTGGCCGCCGACGTCCACGTGGTCCGGGTAGAGCCCGCGGGAGTTGAACTCGCGCCCGATCGCCGCGATGGTCTTCGGGTGGGCGAAGAGGAACTTGGTGCCGCGGCGGCGACAGAGCAGTTCGTCGAGGTCGTCCGGGGTGGGCGGGCCCGAGTGGGTCTGGATCCGCTGCTTGAAGTCGGCGTTGTGGAGCAGACCGAACTCGCGGTTGTTGATCAGCTCGTGCTCCTGGCGCTCGCGGAGCGCCTCGATCGTGAGCCGGAGCTGTTCCTCGGTCTGGTTCATCGGGCCGTTGTAGAGGTCGGCGACCCTGGTGTGGACCTTGAGGACCGTCTGGGCGACGGAGAGCTCGTACTCGCGCGGCTTGAGCTCGTAGTCCACGAAGGCGCCGGGGAGTTCGGCCTCGCCGACGTGGCCGGCGGACATGGCGATCTCGGCCTCGCCGTGCTTGTTCTGCCGCTGCTCGGGCAGCGCGCTGAACTCGCGGATGTGCTGCGCGAGCGCGGGCGCCTGGGCCTGCACGGCCGCGAAGTCGGCGCGGGAGAGGGTGAGCAGGGTGCCGGGGGTCTCGGCGGTGGCGGTGTAGTCCCACGTGGCGTCGGCGTCCAGGAGGGCGTTCTCGCCGAACCGGTCGCCGTCGGCGAGGACCGCGACGGCGACCTCGTCGCCGTACTTGCCGACCGAGGTCTGGCTGATCCGGCCGTGCGCGATGAGGTGGATGTGCTCGGCGGCGGCGCCGCGCTCGACGAGGACCTCGCCGACGCGGAAGTCGCGCTGGACGCAGCGGTCGGCGAGCGCCCGCAGCACGTCCTCGTCCTCGAAGCCGTGCAGCAGGGCGAGTTCGCCGAGCTCCCGGGGGATGACCCGGACGGAGGCGCCGTCCTGCACGAACTCGATGACGCCGTCGCCGACGGTGTAGCTCAGCCGGCGGTTCACCCGGTAGGCGCCGCCCTTCGTCTCCACCCAGGGGAGCATGCGCAGCAGCCACCGGGAGGTGATCTCCTGCATCTGCGGGGCGGACTTGGTCGTGGTGGCGAGGTTCCGGGCTGCCGCGGTGCTGAGGCTGGACTGCGGCCGCGAGGGCTCAAGCTCCAGCTCCGGGCCGGTCTCAACGGTCATGGGACGAGCGCTCCTTGAAAAGAGGAAAAACCGATACAAACTCTGGGATTCCGTCCAGATCCGGGGGAACAGTAACCGTCGGGCGAGGGGGCCTGCCCAGCCGTACCGGGGGCGTTACCTCGAAGCAGTGATCTTGCTTCCGGCGGGGTTTATCCGGGCAATGGCGACTTTCGAGCCAATCGGGGAGGGTGCACCGGGGCGCGTGCCGGGCGTCGCACGCCCCCTGCGCAACTCACTTGCCATCCTTCGCACTTGAAATGCAGTCAGGTCACGGGCCGTCGCCTGTCGCGGCGGGGGCGCGCACGCGCCTCCGCCGAACGAGCGGCCCGCCGCGGCCGGGCCACCCCGTTTCGGCCATGCCCCGGCGGCCGACCGCACACGCAACCGGCGGGAGCGCGCGGAGAGGGCCGGACGCCCGCCGAACGGGGGCTGCCGCCTCGGCGACGCCCGGCGGCCTCCGGGGGCGCGGGGGTCTGATGTAATCGTCACCGGACGGCCCCCGACGGTGGGGCCACCGACCGGGGGGAACGTTGGAGGCGCTGGGCGCGGCAGATCCGCGGCAGGTGGGGCGGTACCGGATCCTGGCGCGGCTCGGCGCGGGCGGCATGGGCCGTGTGTACCTAGGCCGTTCGACCAGCGGCCGGATGGTCGCGGTGAAGGTGGTGCGCGCCGAGCTCGCCGAGGACCCCGACTTCCTTCGCCGCTTCGCCCGGGAGGTCGAGGCGGCCCGGCGGGTGACCGGCTTCTTCACCGCGGCCGTCGTCGACGCCGACCCCGAGGGCTCCCCCGCCTGGCTCGCCACCGCCTATGTGCCGGGCCTGCCGCTCGACGCGGCGGTCCAGACCCACGGCGCCTGGCCCCGGCGCTCGCTGCACCACCTGGGCGCCGGGCTCGTCGAGGCTCTGGAGGCCATCCACGGCACGGGTCTGATCCATCGCGACCTCAAGCCCTCGAACGTGCTGCTCGCCACCGACGGCCCCCGCGTCATCGACTTCGGCATCTCGCTGGCCACCGAGTCCAGCGTCCTCACCCAGACCGGGATGGTCATCGGCACCCCCGGCTTCATGTCGCCGGAGCAGGTGACCGGTCATCAGATCGGCCCGGCGAGCGATGTGTTCTCGCTCGGCGCGGTCCTCGCCTTCGCCGGGACGGGAACGGCGCCCTTCGGTGTCGGCCCCGCGCATTCGGTCAACTTCCGTGCCGTGTACGAGGCTCCGGACCTCCGGGGCCTGCCCGACGGCACGGACTTCGTGGCCCGCTGCCTGGAGAAGGACCCGGCGCGCCGGCCCACCGTGCCCGAACTCCTCTCGGAGTTCGCCCGGTTGCTCGGCGAGACCGGCACGCACACCTATGGTGGCGGGCTGCCGCGGGAGACCGACTGGCTGCCGGAGGCGGTGGCCGTGGCGCTCACCCGCCCGGAGGCGCCGGCCGAGCCGGCGGGAGCCGCCGCGAAGTCGGCGCCTCCGCCCGCGACGCCCGACCCCCGGAACGCCCTGGCCAAGCGACCCGCACCGGCGCCCGCGCCTGAGCCCACGCCCGCACCCGCACCCGCACCCGCACCCGCGCAGCCCGTACCGGCGACGCCCCGGCCGGAGACACCCGCCCCGGAGGCTCCCGCGCCGCCCATGCCTCGGACCGTGCCGCCGATGCCCTCGCAGGCCCCGGGCCCGGTGTCCACCTGGCCCGGGCCGCCCGGCCCGCCGGCCCCCACCGCGCCGGGCCGGCCCGCGCGCGACCGGCGGCGGATCGTGGCGATCGCCGTCGCGGCGGCCCTGGTCACCGGTGCCGGTGTCACGACCGCCGTCCTGGTGAACCAGGGCAAGAAGAAGGACGGCGACTCCGCCTCCAAGGACTCCGGTTCGAAGAACACCGCCGCTCCCGGCGCCACCGGCTTCGACGCGGCCGTCACGAACGTCGTCAACGCGTCCACCGCCAAGGGCGGCACGCTCCGGCTGCGCACCGCCGACGACGCCGACTCCTGGGACCCGGGCCGCTCGTACTTCGGCTGGGTCTGGAACGTCCAGCGCCTCTACGCCCGGACGCTGCTCACGTACGACGCCAAGCCCGGCCGGGCCGGCACCTCGCTCGTACCGGATCTGGCCGAGGCGCAGCCGGAGGTGTCGCCGGACGGGAGGACGTACACCGTGCGTCTGCGGTCCGGCCTCACCTTCGAGGACGGCACGCCGATCGCGAGCAAGGACGTGAAGTACGCGATCGAGCGGGTCTTCGACCAGTCGGTCGTCAGCGGCGGCCCCACCTACTTCGTCGAGGCGCTCGACCCGCAGGGGAAGTACCCCGGTCCGGCGAAGGACACGACGCCCGGGAAGAACGGCCTGTCGGCGATCGGGACGCCCGACGACCGCACGCTGGTGTTCCGCCTGGCCGAGCCGGACTCGAGGTTCCCGCATCTGCTGGCCATGGGCGCCACCTCGCCGGTGCCCCGGGACCGCGACACGGGCGAGCGCTACGGGCAGAAGCCGGTGGCCTCGGGACCGTACAAGTTCGGCTCGTACACCCCCGGCACATCGCTGGTCCTGGTGCGGAACACGAACTGGAAGCAGTCCACCGACCCGCTGCGCCGGGCGTTGCCGGACCGGATCGAGCTGACCGTCACGACGGATCCCGAGGCGCTGACCACGCAGCTCCTCGACGGCTCGGCCGATCTGGACGCCATGCAGGGCGGCCTGTCGCCGGCCGCCCGGACGCGGGTGCTCGGCGACCCGAAGCTGAAGGCCGCGGCGGACGCGCCGGCCACCGGCTATGTGCCGATGGTGGCGCTGGTGTCGAAGACGGCGCCGTTCGACAACGAGCACTGCCGCAAGGCGGTCTTCTACGCGACCGACGCCAAGGCGCTGCGGACCGCGCGCGGCGGACCGACGGCGGGCGCCCCGCTCGGCAGCCTGCTGCCCCCGACGATCCCCGGCTCCGACGCCTACGACCCCTACGGCCTGGCGGCCGGCACGCCCCAGCCCGAGAAGGCCCGCGAGGAACTGCGCGCCTGCGGCCGCTCGCAGGGCTTCACCGCCAAGCTCGCGGTGCGCGACAACCAGACCCAGAACCTCACCACCGCCGAGGCGCTGAAGAGCAGCCTCAAGCAGGTCGGCATCACGATCGAGATCGAGAAGCTGGACCTCTCGACCTTCTACTCCAGCGTGGGTTCCCCGAGCACGGTCAAGAACAAGGGCTACGGCCTGATCATGGCCGGCTGGGGCGCGGACCACCCCCAGGGCGCCGGCTTCCTCCAGCCCCTGGCCGACGGCCGGTTCATCACCGACTCGGGCAACACCGACTACGCCCAGGTGAACGACCCCGCGATCAACACCCTCTTCGACCAGGCCGCCGCCGAGACCGACCCCGCGAAGGCCGCCGCGCTCTACCGCGACATCAACCACAAGATCACGGACGACGCCTACTACCTGCCGATCGTCGCCCACAAGACGCTGAACTACCGCAACCCGCGCCTGACCAACGTCTACGTCAACCAGGCCTATGGAATGGTCGACGTCCAGGCGCTGGGGGTGGGCGGAGGCGCGTAGCGAGGGACTTCGGTCGGCGGCCACGGCACACGCGGCGACGGGCCTGACGGACGACACGACGATCCTGGCGGTCCGCCGCGCCGCCTGACCCCGGTACGGCTCAGGACTCAGGACTCAGGACTCAGGACTCAGGACTCAGAACAGCGTCCGCCAGTAGTCCCACCAGCGGGTGGCGATCAGCAGCACCACGACCAGGTACCAGGTGACCGGCACCACCCAGTGGAACTCCAGTGCCCCCGCGACGAGTCCGCGCGGGGCGCGGACGATGCCGTGGCGCAGGTTGTGGACGGTGGTGTACCAGAACATCGCGATGGTGGCCGCCCAGGCGAGGGAGCACCACAGGCACAGCGCGCCGATCTCGTACAGCGCCTGGGTCATCAGCCACATGCAGAAGGCCGCGCCGAGCAGGGTGCCCAGATTCAGGCCGAGCCAGAACCAGCGGCGGAAGGCCGCGCCGGCGAGTACGGCGATGCCGATGAAGGCGACGACCGGATAGGTGGCGAGGCCGAGCAGCGGGTTGGGGAAGCCGATGACCGAGGCCTGGTCGCTCGTCATGACGTTCGTGCAGGAGACGACCGGGCTGAGGTTGCAGGACGGGCTGAAGGCCGGGTTCGCGAGGAGTTCGAACTTGTCGATCGTGATGACGAACGAGGCGAGCGTGCCCAGGGCGCCGGTCACGATCAGCAGCCAGGCGAAGGCCCGCGAGGCGCCCACGGTGCGCGCCGCCTCGGCGGCCGGCCGCGCGCCTCCCTCCCGTCCGCGGGACGGGCGGTGCCTGGCGGTGGTGCGGGATTCGGCCATCGGGTTCATCGGACTGCGTACCGCCTCACTGGCGTCGGGAAGGGGCCACGTACGCGCCGCAGTGAAGCCGACCCGCCCGTCCCGGCCCAAGGGCCGAACGGCCCGCCGACAGGTGTTCGACGCCCCTGCCGTGCCGGGACCTCCGCTCCGTCCACGCCGTTGCCGGTCCGAACCGCTGCCCGTCCACGCCGCTATCGCGTCGGGGCCGGGGACTCGCGACGCGCGAGGTCCGGCCAGACGACGTCCACGGGGATGCCACGGGAGAGCGCGTAGGCGACGAGGTGGGCCGTGGCGTCCCGGCCGTTGGACGGCGAGCCGTCCCACACCGCGAGCAGGTGCCGGCAGCCCTTGACCAGGTGTTCGTCGGCGCACACGCGGGCGTCGCGGTCGGCGGGGTCGTACGCGAGCAGCCGTACCTCGTCCGCGAGCGCGAGCAGGTCTCCGGCGGGCAGGCGGTCGGCCGGCGGCAGCGCCTCCGGCGCCGGGCCCGCCCCGGATACGGAGGCGGGGAAGGTGACGACAAGACGGCGGCCGGCGGCCTTCGCCGCGCGGGCGAAGAGGGCGGGGACGCCCCGGCCGGCCCGTACCAGGCCGGCCTCCCCGGAGGGCAGCCGGCTCAGCCGTGCGCGCAGCTCCGCCTCCACCGCGGCCCTCGCCTCACTGCTCAGATCGATGTGTCCCACCGCGACGATCACCGACTGCTCACCCCTCGCGTCTCCTGCGTGACATCCTCGTCCCCCGCAGTGAAGCGAGCCGCCGCGAGCGGCGGCAAGGGGCCGAACGGCCCTTCCGTCCCGCCCCGCCCGGTCGTCTACTGGCATCAGTCACCCTCACAGCCCCCAGGACACTGCCCATGAACGACGCTCCGACCCGCTCACCCGCCCCGACCGTGACCGGTCGGCGCCGTACGGTCGAGCTCGACCCCGACGAGGCGCTGCGCCTGCTGGCCGGCGTGCCCCTGGGCCGGATCGTGTTCACGCGGCAGGCCCTCCCGGCGATCCGCCCGGTCAACCACATCGTCGACGACGGGCAGATCGTCATCCGCACCCACGAGAGCGGTGCGCTCGTCCTGAGCACGCGGGAGTCCGACGGGCGCGGGGTCGTCGTCGCCTACGAGGCGGACGACATCGACACGAGCTCGCGCCTCGGCTGGAGCGCCGTCGTGACCGGGTACTGCCATCTGGTGACCGACCCCGAAGACCTCGCCCGCTACGAGCGTCTCCTCACGCCCTGGTCGGACCAGACCATGGACCAGGTGGTCCGGATCCGGCCCGACCTGGTCACCGGCATCCGTCTGGTCGAGGCCGGCTGATCCCCCCTCCCTCCGCTTCGCCCTCCTCGCCTCTTCCAATGCATGAATTGCATAATTAGGCAATTCGATACATGATGGTTTCGCTGTGCCCGCAGGTAGCCGCGGGCACAGCACCGACCGAAGACCCCGCCCAGCGGGGCGTGAGGAGAGGCGAGACCCGTGCCGGTTCCGCTGTATCAGGCCAAGGCCGAGTTCTTCCGGATGCTGGGTCACCCGGTCCGCATCCGCGTCCTCGAACTGCTGCAGAACGGACCCATGGCGGTACGCGAGCTGCTCGCCGAGATCGAGGTCGAGCCCCCGGCGCTGTCCCAGCAGCTCGCGGTCCTGCGCCGGTCCGGGATCGTGACCTCCACCCGCGAGGGCTCCACGGTGGTCTACACGCTCGCCGGCGGGGACGTCGCCGACCTCATGCAGGCCGCCCGGCGGATCCTCACCGAGATGCTGGCGGGGCAGAACGAGCTCCTGGCCGAGCTGCGGGAAGCCGAGGTCGCCGCGCGATGAGCACCGCCCTCGCCCCGGCCCTGCGCCGGATCCGTTCGCTTCTGCCTGCCCGCGCCGACTACGCCGCCATGCGCCGCGACCCCCGTCGCGACCTGCTCGCCGGCCTCACCGTCGCCATCGTGGCCCTGCCGCTCGCGCTCGGCTTCGGCGTCTCCTCCGGCCTCGGCGCCGAGGCCGGTCTGGCCACCGCCGTCGTCGCCGGAGCGCTCGCCGCGCTGTTCGGCGGATCGAACCTCCAGGTGTCCGGCCCGACCGGCGCCATGACCGTGGTCCTCGTGCCGATCGTGGCGGAGTACGGCCCCGGCGGCGTGCTGACCGTCGGGCTGATGGCCGGTGTGCTGCTGATCGCCCTGGCCGTGGCCCGGGCCGGCCGGTACATGCGCTACATCCCGGCCCCCGTCGTCGAGGGCTTCACGCTGGGCATCGCCCTGGTCATCGGCCTCCAGCAGATCCCGAACGCGCTCGGCGTCCCCAAGCCCGAGGGCGACCGCGTCCTGGTGGTGACCTGGCACGCGATCCAGGAGTTCCTGAAGGCCCCGAACTGGACCGCCGTCGGTCTCGCGGCCGGCGTCGCCCTGATCATGCTGCTCGGTGCCCGCTGGCGGCCCACCATTCCCTTCTCGATCGTGGCGGTCGTCGCCGCGACCGTGGCGGCCCAGGTCTTCCACCTCGACGCCGCCGCGCCCATCGGCGACCTGCCCGCCGGGCTGCCCGCGCCCTCGCTCGCCTTCCTCGACGTCTCGGCGCTCGGCTCGCTGCTCGCGCCCGCCGTCGCGGTCGCCGCGCTCGCCGCCCTGGAGTCGCTGCTCTCCGCGACCGTCGCCGACGGCATGACGGTGGGCCAGAAGCACGACCCGGACCGGGAGCTGTTCGGGCAGGGCCTGGCGAACCTGGCCGCCCCGCTGTTCGGCGGCGTCCCCGCCACGGCCGCCATCGCCCGTACCGCCGTCAACGTGCGCACCGGAGCCTCGTCGCGGCTCGCGGCCCTCTTCCACGCCGCCGTGCTCGCGGTGATCGTCTTCGCCGCCGCCCCGCTGGTCTCGCGGATCCCGCTGGCCGCGCTGGCCGGTGTCCTGATCGCCACCGCGATCCGCATGATCGAGGTCGGCTCGCTGCGCGCGATGGCCAAGGCCACCCGCTCCGACGCCGTCGTGCTCGTCCTGACGGCCGTCGCCACGCTCGCGCTCGACCTCGTGTACGCGGTGATCATCGGCTTCCTGGTGGCCGGCGCCCTCGCGCTGCGCGCCGTGGCCCGGCAGGCCCGTCTCGCCGAGGTCGACTTCAAGGCCGACATGCCCGGCGAGCACAGCGCGGAGGAGCACGCCCTGCTCGCCGAGCACATCGTCGCCTACCGGATCGACGGCCCGCTGTTCTTCGCCGCCGCCCACCGCTTCCTGCTGGAACTCGCCGAGGTCGCCGACGTCCGCGTGGTCATTCTGCGGATGTCCCGGGTGACCACGATCGACGCCACCGGCGCGCTCGTCCTCAAGGACGCCGTGGAGAAGCTCAACCGCCGCGGCATCGTGGTCATGACCTCGGGGATACGGCCGGGGCAGCGCAAGGCCCTCGACTCGGTCGGCGCGCTCGACCTGCTGCGCCTCGACGGCCGGGAGTACGCCACGACCCCCGAGGCCATCGCGGGCGCCCGCGCCCACCTCCACGGCGCCGGGATCCTGCCGGTGGTCCCCGGGCAGCCGGGGCACCCCGGACACGGGTCGGGGCGGGTCCCCGAGGAGGCGGCCCGATGAGCGTGCCCACCACACGCCGGGTCGTCGAGACCTCCGGGGCCGAGGCCCTCTGGCTCCTTGAGGGCGCCGCCCACGGGCGCCTGGTCTTCAGCCAGCGCGACCAGGCGCTCGTACGGCCCGCCGTGCACGTCCTCGAATACGGCAGGCTGATCGTCCGCGCCCCGGTGCAGGCGGATCTGCTGCAGGCCCGCCCTTCGCTGACGTACCAGGTCGACGAGATCCGGATGCCGGCCGGCAGCGGCTGGAGCGTCACCGTCACCGGGCCCGCCGAACCGGTCGCCGAGGCGGTCGAGGCCGCGCACTACCGGCGTACCCTGCCCGGCTGGGCGTACGGACCGCACGACACCCTGCTGCGGATCACCCCGCAGACCGTGACGGGATACCGCCTGGGCACGGTGGAGACTCGATGAGCTCCGCGACGGCAGCGCTGCCCCACCGTCATGTGCTGACGGTGCCGACGCTGCCCGCGGCGGTCCGGATGGTGCGCGAGACGGCCGAGACGACCTTCGCCGAGTGGGGCATCCCCGGCCGTCACCCCGCCGTCGCACCCGCGCTGCTGATCCTCGGCGAGCTGGTCGCCAACAGCGTCCGGCACGCCGCCGCCGTCTCCCCCAGCCTCACCGTCACCTTCGCCGCGGGCGACGACGCGCTCGCGTTCGCCGTGCACGACCGGCACCCCCACCACCCCGGGGTCCTCGCCGCGGCCACTGCCGGCGGCGGCGGGCTCGCCATGATCGCCGAGGTGATGACGGCCTCCGGCGGCACCTGTGTGGTCCGCCGGGACGCCGACGGCGGCGGCAAGAGCGTCTGGATCACCCTCCCCCTGCAACCCACGAAGGCAACACCATGACCATCGAATGGCGCTACACCACCCGCCCCGGCCTGAGCGTGCTCTCGCTCGCCGGCTACCTCGGGGCCGACGCGGTCAGCCGGTTCGGCGGCGCGGTGGGCTGGGTCGTGGCCCGTGGCGACGGCCCGGTGATCCTCGATCTCACCGGCCTTCGCGGCTGGTCCGCGGGCGGACAGCTGGCGGTCGCCGACGCCGCCCGCCGGCTCCGGGCCGGCGGCCGGCCCCTCGAACTGGCCGCGATCCCCGCCGACGGCTCCCTCGTCCCGAGCGGCGACGGCCCGGAGATGACCGTCCACGCCGACCTGGCCACCGCCCTCGCCGCCCACCAGGGCGAGAGCGGCGAGCTGCGCGAGTGGTGCAGCGACGAATGGCCCGGCTCCCGCACCACCCCGCAGCCCCGAACGAGGGGATGACGTGCCGTCGCCATCGCCCTGACGGCACCGCCGAGACCGGCGGCCGCCCTCGCCGCACATGGACAGCATCCGCGTGCGGGGGCGGTCGCCTCCCTCGGTTCGGGGCGCGGTCTGGTCACCGCGGGAACGCTCGTACAAAATCTCAACAAAGCACGCAAAGCGCAAGGAAAGTTCCGTAACTCCGGCTACGGAGAACTCCGTTAGCCGACGCGGAGGAGTGTCCTCACCACCCTTTCGGGAGGGGCGTTCATGGGCTTGTTGCGCAAGATCCGTACGACCGGGCGGGTCGCCGAACCGGCGCCACCCGCGCCCGCCGACGGCCCCCTCCCCCAGGCCCGGCGGCTGGGGGGCTCGGCGCAGGTCCGCTGTGTCGACGCCGGTTCGTGCAACGGCTGCGAGATCGAGATCGCCGCCGCGTTCAACCCGGTCCACGACGCCGAGCGGTACGGGGCCCGCCTGGTGGCCTCGCCCCGGCACGCGGACGTGGCCCTGGTGACGGGGCCGGTCACCCGGAACATGGCCGAGCCCCTGCGGCGCACGGTCCAGGCGATGCCCGAGCCGCCGATCGTCGTCGCGGTCGGCGACTGCGCCATCGACTGCGGGGAGTTCGCCGGGGGTTACGGGATCGAGGGCGCGGTCTCGGACGTCGTGGCCGTCGATCTGGCGGTGCCGGGCTGTCCGCCGGAACCCGAGGCGATCGTGGCGGCGCTGCGCCGGGTGACCGGCCGGTGATCGCGGCGGGCCTGGGCGTCGCAGGGGCGCTGGCCGCCGCGGGCGCCGTGGCGGGGTCCGCGCTGCCGGGCCGGGCGCGCCTGGTGGTCTCGGGCGGGTGCACGGCCGGGGTCGGCGCGGCGGGCTGCGTCGCCGGGGTGGCGGCGCTCGGCGGGGAGGAGTGGACGGGCCGGCTGCCGGGGCTGCTGCCGCTCGCGGGGACGGTCTGGCAGGTGGACGCGCTGGCCGGTCTCTTCATGGCGGTCGCGGGCGCGGTGGTGGCGGCGGTCGCGGTGTACGGCATCGGTTACGCGTCCGGGCACGGCACGCTCGGGCTCGCGTCCCGCACGGCGCAGGCGGTGCTGCCGCTGTTCGCGCTCACGCTGGTCCTGGTGCCGGTCGCCGCCTCGGTGTCCACGTTCCTTCTGGTGTGGGAGCTGATGGCGCTCTCCTCGCTGCTGCTCGTCCTGGTGGAGCACCGGGCGCGGGCCGAGGTGCGCCGGGCGGGTCTCTGGTACGCGGTGATGACCCACCTGGGTCTGGTGCTGCTGCTCGCGGGTTTCGCGCTGTTCGCCGCGCGGGCCGGCGGGGAGGGTTTCGACGCGCTGCGCGCCGGGTCCGGGGAGTTGTCGCCGGCCGTGCGGGGGACGGTGTTCGTGCTGACGGCGGCGGCGTTCGCGTCGAAGGCGGGCGCGGTGCCGCTGCACGCCTGGCTGCCCCGGGCGCATCCGGAGGCGCCGGGGCCGGTGTCGGCGCTGATGAGCGCGGCCATGGTCAACCTGGGGGCGTACGGGATCGTGCGCACCGGGTTCGACCTGCTCGGCGGCGGTCCGGCGTGGTGGTGGCTGGGACTGCTGGGGGTCGGCGGGATCTCGGCGGTGTACGGGATCCTGCAGGCGGCGATCTCCTCGGACGTGAAGCGGCTGCTCGCGTACTCGACTGCGGAGAACCTGGGTCTGGTCCTGGTGGCGACGGGTGCGGCGGGTCTGTTCGCCGCGTCGGGCGACGGGGGTCTGGCGGCGCTCGCGCTCTCCGCCGGCCTGCTGCACGTGGTCAACCACGCCGCTTTCAAGGCCCTGTTGTTCGGGGCCGCGGGTGCGGTGGTGCGGGCCACGGGGGTGCGGGACCTGGACCGGCTCGGCGGGCTGCGGCCCCGGATGCCGGTGACGGCCGGGCTGTTCGCGGTGGGCGCGCTCGGTGCGGTGGCGCTGCCGCCGGGGAACGGGTTCGTCAGCGAGTGGCTGCTGCTGCAGTCACTGATCCACGGTCTGGAGATGCCGGGGGTCGCGGTGGCGATCGCGCTGCCGCTGTCGGTGGCGCTCGTCGCGCTGTCTGCGGGGGTGGCCGCGGCCGTGTTCGTGAAGGCCCTCGGGGTCGGCTTCTTCGCCAGACCGCGCGGCCGGGAGGCCGAACGGGCCCGGGAGGCCCCGCCGTTGATGCTCGCCGGCATGGGCCTGCTCGCCGCGGGGTGCGCGGGGCTCGCCCTGGTGCCGGGGCTGCTCGGACCGGGGCTCGACCGGGCGGTCGCCGCCGCGGGTCTGCCGGGCACCGGCTCGGTGGCGGGCGGGGCCCTGACCGTACGGCTGCACGACATCGCGGCCTCGCTGTCGCCGCTGTGGGTGGCCCTCGCGCTCGCCCTGGCGGTCCTGCTCGCCACCGCTCTGCCCAGGGCGCTCGGCGGGCGGCGGCGCAGGGCCCGGCTGTGGGACTGCGGCGGCGGGGCCCCGACCCCGCGCATGGCGTACACGGCTACCTCGTTCGCGGAGCCGCTCCAGCGGGTCTTCGACGACGTGCTGGCTCCCGAGCAGGACGTCGACGTCACGCATGTGCGCGAGTCGGCCTATCTGGTGGAGCGGGTACGGTTCCGGGGCCGGGTCCCGGACCGTGTGGAGCACCGGCTCTACCGACCGGTGCTCGACGGGCTCGCCCGCACCGGGCGGGCCGCGCGGCGGCTCGCGGGCGGCAGTGTGCACGTCTATCTGGGGTACGGATTCGTCGGGCTCCTCTCCCTCTTCGTGGTGCTGGTGGTGGGCTGGTGAGCGCGCTGGGGTACGCGGCGGTCGCCGTGCAGACGGGTGCCGTGGTCGCCGGGGCGCCGCTGCTCACGGGGCTGATGCGGCAGGTGCGGGCCCGTCTGGAGGGGCGGGCCGGGGCCGGGGTGCTGCAACCGCTGCGGGACACGCGGAAGCTGCTGCGCCGTGAGCCCATCGCGCCGGCCGGCACGGGTCCGGCGTTCCGGGTGGCGCCCGCGCTCCTCGTGGCGACCACGCTGGTGGTCGCGACGCTGGTGCCGCTGCTGTCGACGGACACTCCGGTCGCGGGGCGGGCGGATCTGATCCTGGTGGTGGCGCTCCTCGCCCTCGGCACGGTGACGCTGGCGCTCGCGGGGCTCGACACGGGCACCGCGTTCGGCGGCATGGGTGCCTCGCGGGAGATGACGATCGCCGCACTGGTCGAACCGACACTGCTCATGGCGGTGTTCGCGCTGTCGATACCGGCCGGGACCACCAATCTGCCTGCGATCGTCGACGGCGCGGTGCGCGAGCCCGACCGGCTCGCGTCACCGGCCGGTCTGCTCGCGGCGGCGGCCCTCGCGGTCGCGGTGCTCGCCGAGACCGGGCGCATCCCGGTCGACAACCCGTCCACGCACCTGGAGTTGACGATGGTGCACGAGGCGATGGTCCTGGAGTACGCGGGCCGGGACCTGGCCCTGGTCGAGCTGGGCGCGCAGATGCGGCTCACGGTGCTGCTCGGTCTCCTCGCCTCGCTGTTCGCCCCGTGGGGCATCGCCACCGACGCCTCGGTCGGCGCGCTGGCGCTCGCGCTGGTGGCGTTCGCGGCCAAGGTGACGCTGCTCGGCGCGGTGCTCGCGGCGGCGGAGGTGTTCTGGGCGAAGGTGCGCCTGTTCCGGGTGCCGGAACTCCTCGCCGGCTCCTTCCTGTTGGCGCTGCTCGCCGTGACCGCCTCCTATTTCCTGAGCGGAGAGTGAGCCGGACATGAGCGACAGTGCGTATGTGCAGCTGCTCGACCTGGCGTGCGGGGCGTTCCTGCTGGCCGCCGTGGTGATCCTGTGGCGGCGTGAACTCGCCGCGATCGTCCGGACCTTCGCCCTGCAGGGCGTGGCCCTGGGCGCGATCGCGCTGCTGCTGGGGATCCACGAGGAGCGGGCGGACCTGGTCGCGGTGGCGGTCGGCATCGGAGTGCTGCGGGCCGGGGTGCTGCCGTATCTGATGCGCCGGGCGCTGACCGCCGCGACCGCCGACCGGCGCCCGTACGACACCGGGGGCGCGGAGGGCCGGGAGACCCGGCCGGTGGTGAACGTCGCGGCCTCGCTGCTCGCGGCGGCGGCCCTGACGCTGCTCGCCTACGCGGTGGCGCGCCCGCTGGCCGAGCTCGACCCGACCCCGGCGACGCGGGCGCTGCCGGTGGGCCTGGCGGTGGTGCTCATCGGCTTCTTCGTCCTGGTCACCCGCCGTCGGGCGCTCGCCCAGGTCGTGGGGTTCCTGCTGCTCGACAACGGCATCACGGCGACCGCGTTCCTCGCCGCCTCCGGTGTGCCGCTCATCGTCGAACTCGGCGTCTCCTTCGACGTCCTGACCGCGATGCTCGTCCTCCAGCTGCTCACCGCGCGGATGCGGACCGCGTTCGGCACCACCGATCTCGACGATCTGAGGGAGCTGCACGACTGATGCAGGCCACCATGACCGCTGCCGTCCTCGCCGTGCCCGTCGCCGTGCCGGGCGTCGTGGCGGGCGCCCACGCCCTCGTCCTCGCCCGCCTGCGGCGCCGGGCTCCGCACGCCGAGCCACGCCCGGTCGCGGTGCTGGTCGGAGCGGCGGGCCCGGAGCCCGAACAGGCCGCGGAAGCCGCCCCGGTCCCCGAGCCACCGCCCGCCGCCGGCGCCCCCTGGTGGGGCCTGGTGTCCCCGGTCGCCGTGCTCGGCAGCGCGATGCTGCTCACTGCGGCGCTGCCACGCGGCGGGGCGCTCGACGCCTTCGACGGTCTGCTCCGGGCGGACGCGCCCACCGTGTGGATGCTGTTCGTGGTGGGCGCCGTCGCACTCGTCGCCTGCGCGAGCCTGCCCTCGTACGGCGCCGGTGAGGGCCTGTCCGCGCGCGCCACGGCCACGCTGCACACGCTGGTCCAGGCGTTCCTGGCCGCGATGTGCCTGGCCGTGGTGACCGCCAACCTCGGCGTGCTGTGGGTGGCGGTCGAGGCGACGACGATCGTCACCGCGTTCCTCGTCGGCCACCGGCACACCCGCCGGTCGGTCGAGGCCGCCTGGAAGTACGTGGTGATCTGCTCGGCCGGCATCGCGCTGGCCTTCCTGGGCACGGTCCTCGTCTACTACGCGGCCCGGCAGGCCGGCGTCGACGAGGCGGACGCCCTGGACTGGCCGACGCTGGTCGCCCACGCGGGCGCGCTCGACCCGTCGGTGACCCGGCTCGGGGTCTCCCTGGTGATCCTCGGCTTCGGCGCCAAGGCGGGCCTGGTGCCGCTGCACGCGTGGCTACCGGACGCCCACAGCCAGGCACCGGCGCCCGTCTCCGCGCTGATGTCCGGGGTGCTGCTCTCCGTCGCGTTCCTCGCGGTCCTGCGGTACGAGACGATCGCGGACGCGGCGCTCGGGCACGGCTGGACCCGGCTGCTGCTCACCGGGATCGCCCTGCTCACGCTGGCGCTGGCCACCGGGCTGCTGCTCGCCCAGCGGGACTACAAGCGGATGCTGGCGTACTCCAGCATGGAGCACATGAGCCTGATCGCCCTCGGCACGGCGATCGGCACCCCGCTCGCCCTTGCGGCGGTGCTGCTGCACATCGCCGGGCACGGTCTCGCGAAGTCGGTCGCCTTCTGCGCCTCCGGGCATGTGCTGCGGCTGACCGGGACCACGTTGATCGGGCGGGTACGGGGGCTGCTCGCCCGGCTGCCGTGGCTGGGCGGGGTCTTCGGGCTCGCCGTCCTCGCGCTGCTCGGCTTCCCTCCGTTCAGCCTCTTCGCCTCCGAACTGGGCATCGTGCGGGCCGGTTTCGCCGCCGGTGCCGGGATGGGCTGGGCGACGGGCGCCGCGCTGCTCCTCGTCCTGGTCGCCTTCGCGGCGCTCGCCGCGCGGACCGCCCGGATGGTCCTCGGCCCTTCTCCCGTACCGTCCACCCCCGCCCTCGCCCCCGCTCCGGTGCCGGGCGGGGCGGGTGCCGTCTGGCCGCTCGTCCTCGGTCTGGTCGCGTGCGCCGTGCTCGGCCTCACGACCGGCCCGCTGACCGATCTCCTGCACGACGCCGCCGCCACGATCGGAGGCCACTGACCATGCGCACCGCCCACGAGATCCATGTCGGGGAACTCCCCGCGCGGACGGCCGAGTTGCTCGACGAGGGTCACCGCCTGGCGCTCGTCGCCGCACACCACGACGACGGGGTCCGGATCCGTGTGGTGTATCTCTTCACCGCCGGGCCGCCGGACGTGCGCACCGAGCTCCATGTGCACCTGGACCCGGACAAACCCGAGGTGCCCACCCTCGCCCAGCTGTCCTTTCCTGCGGGCCGGTTCGAGCGGGAGATGCGGGACCTGCACGGCGTGGTGCCGCTCGGCCATCCGCTCCCCCGCCGTCTGGTGCGGCACTTCCACTGGCCGAAGGGCTGGTACCCGATGCGGCCCGACGCCGGGCCCCCGCCGCCGTTCGCCGAGCAGGAGGGCCCGTACCCCTTCCTGGAGGTCGAGGGCGACGGCGTGTACGAGATCCCGGTCGGGCCGGTGCACGCCGGGCTCATCGAGCCGGGGCACTTCCGCTTCTCCGTCGTCGGCGAGACGATCCTCAAGCTGAAGGCCCGGCTGTGGTTCGTGCACCGGGGGGTCGAGAAGCTCTTCCAGGGCCGGACGACCGCCGCCGGGCTGCCGCTCGCCGAGCGCATCAGCGGCGACACCGCCGTCGGGCACGCCCTCGCGTACTGCCTCGCCGTCGAGGAGGCCACCGGCACCGAGATCCCGCCCGCCGCCGCCCGCGCCCGCGCGCTGCTGCTCGAACTGGAGCGGCTGCACAACCATGTCGCCGACCTCGGCATGCTCTGCAACGACGTCGGCCACGGCATCCTCAACGCGCACGCCCAGCGGGTGCGCGAACAGCTCCTCCGGCTGAACGCCGAGGTCACCGGCCACCGTCTGCTGCGCGGCGGCGTGGTCCCGGGCGGCACCGTCCTGCGCGCCCTGCCCGACCCGGCCCGGCTCGCGTCCCTCGGCCGGGACGTCCGGGAGATCGCCGGGCTCGCCCTCGCCCACTCCACCGTCCTCGACCGCTTCACCGGCACCGCCGTGCTCCACGCCGGGGCCGCCCGGGACCTCGGCTGCCTCGGCTACGTGGCGCGGGCGAGCGGCCTGACCGGCACGGACGCCCGGGTCGGCCACCCCTTCCTCTCGTACGACACGGAGCTCGCCGTCCCGGTGCGCGACACCGGCGACGTCCTCGCCCGCTTCCTGGTCCGCGCCGAGGAGATCGACGTGTCGCTCGCCCTGATCGACCACCTCGGCGAGGGCCTCGCACCGGGCGCGTCCGTCGTGCCGGTGGCGGCACGGGCGGGCTCGGGGGTGGGGATCGTGGAGGGCTGGCGCGGCACGCTGACGACCCGTGTCGAGACGACGGCCGACGGACGTCTCGCCCGGGTGAAGCCGGTGGACCCGTCGTTCTTCAACTGGCCGGCGCTGCCGCTCGCCCTCGCGGACACGATCGTCCCGGACTTCCCGCTGACCAACAAGAGCTTCAATCTGTCGTACGCGGGCAACGACCTCTGAACGACACGGCCTCCGAACGACACGAGCTCCGAACGACACGGCCTGCGAACACCGCCGCGGGCGCGCCTAGGTGGGGGCGTGCTGCCCCGTGTGGCCGCCGGGCGCGCGGCAGAAGCTCACCATGACGATCTTGCCGTGGTGGTTCACCGCGGGCTCGGCGCTCAGCTCGCCGTCGTACAGGGCGGCGACCTCGATCACCGACCGCAGGCCGTCCCCGGTCCGTGCCGGGTCCAGTTCCGGGAGGCGCGGATCGCCGTCGGCGACGGACAGGACGAGCCGGCCGGGGGCGGCGGTCACGCCGATGTCCATCACCGTGGTCTGCCGGGCGTGCCGCAGCACGTTCGCGACCAGTTCGCCGAGCACGAGCAGCACCGCGTCGGCGAGCGAGCTCCGCGGGTCGACGCCGACCCCGGCCAGGCTGTCCCGTACGGCCTGCGTGGCCTCCCGTACGGCGCCGGGGCCCACCCGGGTGCTGGTCACATGCCGGCCGACACACGGCAGGGCGTGCTCGACCGCCGCGGCGGGCCGCCGGTGACGGCGCCAGGGCCCGGCGCCCTCCATGCCCTTCACCGGGAGGCCCGCTCGGTGGCCTCGTGCAGCGAGGCCAGCAGGTCCTGCCGGCCGCTGAGCAGTACGGAGAGCGCCCGGCGCGCCGCCATGAGCAGCTCGGCGACATCGCCGCCGGCCAGCTCGTACACCACGGTGGAACCGCCCCGGGTCGCCGTGACGATCCCGGAGCGGCGCAGCACCGCGAGCTGCTGGGAGAGGTTCGACGGCTCGACCTCGATCGCCGCGAGCAGATCGCGGACAGGCAGCGGCCCGTCCTGGAGGAGTTCGAGGACGCGGATGCGTACGGGGTGCCCGAGCATCCGGAAGAACTCCGCCTTGGCCTGATAGAGCGGAACCTGCGTCCTGTTCACGCCACTCTCCCGCACTCCCGCCCATGAGGACTTGTCTGCATACTGAACTGCCGAATTGAAGAATTTCGCAAATCCTACCGGCATCGGGGCCCGCCGGGTCACATCGACGTCATCGGGCTCCGCAGGCCGGGCAGCAGCCAGTCCTGGAAGAGCGCGAGCACGGCGAGCACGAGGAAGGCGACACCGGCGAGGCGGGCCAGCTGCGGGCCCCGGTACCAGAGCTTCTCCAGGAAGATCAGCGACGCCACTCCCGCCATCGCGGCGATGTTCATGACCCCGAGCGGGACGAGCAGGACCATCAGCGCCCAGCAGCAGCCGACGCAGTACGCGCCGTGATGCAGCCCCACCCGCAGGTCGCGCAGCCGCGGCCGGTAGGAGGCGTACCGCATCAGCTGGGCCATCGGGCTGCGGCAGTGCCGCAGGCAGATGTCCTTGAGCGGGCCCAGCTGGTACAGCCCGGCCAGCGCGAAGGCGGCCGCCCCGATCCACCGGCCCGCGTCCGGGTTCCGGTCGACCAGGGCTCCGGTGAGCGCGAGGCCGCCGTACGCGAGCACGCCGAAGGCCGTCCACGCGAGCAGATAGCCGCCGAGGAACTCGGTGGTGCGCAGCGCCCGGGTGGCGCCGCTCGACTGGCGGGCGATGCCTTTCGCCCAGGTCAGCGCGACGGGCGCGACCGAGGGCAGCATCATCGCGGCCATCATCGCCAGCCACAGCAGCAGGAACAGCGGCAGCGCCATCCCCATCGTGCCGGGCTCGACCCCCATGTCCCTGGCCTGGCCCACGGTGAGCGCCCAGGACAGGGCCGCGATCACGACGAGCAGCGACCAGGCGACGGCGAGTTCCCGGACCGGCAGCAGCGCTCCCGTTCGCAACGGACGGCCGTTGGTGCTCCGCCGCTGAATCGTCCGCATGACGCACTCCCGTCCGCCCCTTCCAGCACAGCACGGATCGCGGCGGCCGCAAACCGCACGCTCCGCTCGCCGGTGGCTGCCGTGGCGGCCCGGGCGGACGATGGAAGGAGAGGAAAAAAGGGACTGGGGTGAGAACAATGACGCAGGCGGCACAGGCTGCGCCTGCCTGGCACGTGGCGGGCGACTGGTTCGACGTATGCAAGTGCAATATTCCGTGCCCGTGCACCTTCGCACAGCCGCCGACGACCGGCGACTGCGAAGGCGTCCTGGTGTGGCACATCCGCGAGGGGAACTTCGGTGACGTCCGGCTGGACGGCCTGAACATGGTGATGCTCGGCTCCTTCGTCGGCAATGTCTGGGCCGATCACTCGGACGCGTACGCGGCGTTCATCTTCGACGAGCGGGCCGACGACGGGCAGCGGCAGGCGCTTCAGATGATCTTCAGCGGGCAGGCCGGCAGCTGGCCCGCGGAGCTGGTGAGCATGGGCGCCTTCGAGGTGCGGGGCATGGAGTTCGCGCCCATCGAGGTGGAGTTCGACGAGGACCTGGCCACCTGGCGGGCGAGCGTCCCGGGACGGGTCGAGGCGCGCGGGGAGGCCCTCACCGGCCCGACCACCCTGGAAGGGGCGCGCGTGCAGTCGACCAACCTTCCGGGCTGCGAGACCGGCCCGGGCCAGCTGGCCACCTGGGGCCGCGCGACCACCGACCGGGCCGACGCCTTCGGCTTCTCGTGGGACCGCTCGGGTCAGTCCAGCAAGACGATCACGTTCGACTGGTCCGGCCCGAACTGAGCGCCCGGCGGAGCGAGCGGAGCGACGCTCACCCGCTCGGCGGGATGTTCTGGTTGAGGGCGAAGACGTTCCCGGGGTCGTACCGGTCCTTCAGCGCCACGAGGCGGGCGTACTTCTCCGGGCCGTACGAGGTCCGCAGCCGGGCGCCCTCGTCCGGGGAGATGAAGTTGGGCACGGAGGTCCCGGTCGTCCACGGCCGCATCGCCGCGTGGAAGCCGCGCGCCCAGTCGACGTGCCGCTCGCGCCCCTCGTTCCCCCACCAGACGGCCAGGCAGAAGTACACCCACTTGACCGGCGGGGTGGCGAGGGCCATGGCGTCGGCGTCGAGGCGGTCCATCGCCCCGCCGAGCGGGCAGAAGATGATCTGGGTCATCGGCGCGGTGACCGACCCGGCCTGCGCGATCGCCAGGTCGAGGGCCTCGTCCGGCAGCTCGGGCAGGTAGTCGATCTTGAAGTACTCGCTGACGCCCTTCGGGGTGCCGTCGTCCAGCATCCGCTGCACGGCGGTGTACGGCATGGGCCCCACCCTCCGTACCAGCGGCTCGCCCCACTCGACGAGCGGCTTCAGGACCTCCTCGCCCCGCGCCGGGTCTCCGACGTACGCGACGATGACGCCGACGGCCGGCTTGCCGCGGGCCTCCGCCGGCACGAACTCCTCGGGCGGCGCGGTGATCAGGGCGACGCCCCCGGTGACCTCGTCGGGCGCCTGCTCCAGGAAGTCCCGGTAGAAGCGGGTGAGCGGCCCGGCGGCCGCGCGCGGGTGCAGCAGCATCCCGGCGTAGAGCAGCGGGCCGACCGGATGCAGCCGGAAGCCGAACTCGGTCACCACCCCGAAGTTGCCGCCGCCGCCCCGCAGGCCCCAGAGGAGGTCGGCGTGCTCCTCCGCGTCGGCGCGCAGGATCCGCCCGTCGGCGGTCACCACCTGTGCGGACAGCATGTTCCAGGCCGTCGGCCCGTACATCCGCTCCAGCCAGCCGGAGCCGCTGCCGAGGGTCAGTCCCGCGACTCCGGTGTCCGACACCCGGCCGCCCGTCAGGGCGAGGCCGAACTCCTGCGTGGCGGCGTCCAGTTCACCCCAGGTGAGGCCGGCCCCGAAGCGTCCGGTCCGGGCCTCGGCGTCGATCGCCACGTGCTTCATCGGGCCGGTGTCGACGACGAGCCCGCCCTCGCAGGACGCGAAGCCCGCGGTGGCGTGGCCGCCGCCGCGCACCGAGATCCCCAGGCTGTTCTCGCGGGCGTACCCGAGCGCCGCGCGGACGTCCTCCGGGCTCGTGCAGCGGGCGACCAGGGCCGGATGCTGGTCGTGGTCCCGGTTGAAGCACCGGCGGACGTCCTCGTACCGATCGTCGGCGGGCCCGATCAGCTCGCCCTGGAAGCCCGGAATCCGCGCGGAAGGTCGTGTGGTGGTCATGGCGGTGGTCCCTGCTGAGCCGTCGACGACGACGGCCGTACGGCCACGGGCCCGGGCCCGCCCGCGGCCCGGCTCTGCCAGCGCGGCCCCCGGCCGCCCGCTGTACGCCGTCAGTATGCGGCCGGACCCACGGGTAGGCGATTCGGGCACCGAGCCGCCCCCGCGCCGCGCCCACCACGCGCGCGGCGCCGGCGGTGTGGTCAGTCCTTCACGCGGGAGGCCGTCGAACCACAGTGCCGTTCCCCCCTCACCCCGCGTATCTCGTCGCCGAGCTCACGACCTCGGCGGACTACGTCCACGCGCAGGCGCTCGCCCCGACCGTGCACAACCTCGGCCGGCTGGTCGGCCGGCTAGTCGGCCGGCGGTCGCCGGCGCGCTGATCGCCGCGGTCGGGCCCGGCTACGCGTTCGCCCTCGACGCCGTCCCGTTCGTACCGGTGCTGTGGGGACTGCTCCTCATCGACCCGCGGGCGAGCCGCCGCCGGCTCGAAGCCGTATGTGATGCGGTTCGATCGCCATGGATCATGGATGCCACGCAACGACAATCGGATGACTCGCGAGCGTCCCCGTTCCCAGCAACCTGAAACCGGCGCGCAGTTCAGGACATCGCCCGTGGCCGAGCAACACCCGGAAAGCGACCGGAGACGTCAAGTCGGCCACCAGCCAGGGCAATGCCCAGGAACGAGTCAGGGGCCGTCTCAGATCTCTCTGAAACGGCCCCTGACCTGCGACTCTCTCAAGTCGGGACGACAGGATTTGAACCTGCGACCCCTTGACCCCCAGTCAAGTGCGCTACCAAGCTGCGCCACGTCCCGGTGCCCGTCTGACCTGGGGTTTCCCTGGCCGAACGCGCATGAGAACAATACCGCACTTCAGCGCGTGCTCACGAACCGGTTTACGGGCAGGGGGCCCGGCGGCGGGCGTGGAGCGGCGGGTTGACCTCAAGTGGACTTGAGGTAGCACGGTGTGGGGCATGACGAACACGACGTACACGACGACGGCCCGGCTGCAGCGGCTCATGGGGCTGATGACCGGGGACGAGAAGCACTCGACCGCCGCGACCTCGACGCTCGACGCGCTGTGGGTGCTGTACGACCGGGTGCTGCGGGTCACGCCGGAGACGGCGGCGGATCCGGGGCGGGACCGGTTCCTGTTGTCGAAGGGGCACGGGCCCATGGCGTACTACGCCGTCCTCGCCGACAAGGGGTTCGTCGACGAGGACGCGCTGAGCGGGTTCGGCGGGTACACGTCGGTGCTCGGGCACCACCCGGACCGGACGCTGGTGCCGGGGGTGGAGATCGGGAGCGGGTCGCTGGGACACGGGCTGCCGCTGGCCGTGGGGACCGTGCTCGGGCTGCGGGCGCAGGGGCTCCACGAACCCAGGGTGTGGGTGCTGATCGGGGACGCCGAGCTCGACGAGGGCAGCAACCACGAGGCGCTCGCCTACGCCGGGCCCGCCGGCCTGGAGCAGCTGCACACGCTGGTGATCGACAACAGCTCCGCCACCTACGGCTGGCCCGGCGGCATCGCCTCGCGGTTCGCGGCGGCCGGATGGTCCGCCGAGACCGTGGACGGGCGGGACCACGAGGCGCTGTACGCCGCCTTCACCGCCCCGCACCCGGGCCGGCCGCGCGCGGTCGTCGCCCGCGTCGAGCCCAAGAACTGACCCCGCTCCCCACCGGAACAGACCAGGAGAACTCCGTCATGGACACCATGCGCGACCGCTTCATCGCCACCACCACCCGCCTGCTCGACGAGGACCCCCGGCTCGCGCTCGTCCTCGCCGAGATCAGCAGGGACGGCTTCGGGCCGGCCCTGGAGCGGCACCCCGAGCGCGCGATCAACGTCGGGATCCGGGAGCAGTTGCTCATCGGCGTCGGCGGCGGGATCGCGCTGACCGGGCTGCGGCCGATCATGCACACCTTCGCGTCGTTCCTGGTGGAGCGGCCCTTCGAGCAGCTGAAGTTGGACTTCGGGCACCAGGGCACGCACGGTGTGCTGGTCAGCGCGGGCGGCTCGTACGACTGGCCGGCCGGTGGCTTCACCCATATGTCGCCGGGCGATGTGGCCCTGATGGACACCCTGGACGGCTGGACCGTGCACGTACCGGGGCATCCGGACGAGGCGGAGACGCTGCTGCGGCGGGCGGCGGCGAGCGACGAGTCGGTGTACGTACGGCTCTCGGTGCATGCCAACGCCTCGGCGCATCCGCTCACCCGGAGCGGTTTCCATGCGCTGCGCGAGGGATCCCGCGGGGTGGTCGTGGCGGTGGGGCCGATGCTGGACGCGGTGCTCGCGGCGACCGAGGGGCTCGACGTGACGGTGCTGTACGCGACGACCGTACGGCCCTTCGACGGTGCCGCGCTGCGCCGCGCGGTCGCCGGGGCGCGGCCGGACGTGGTGCTGGTGGAGCCGTATCTCGCGGGGACGTCGACGGGCGCCGCGAACGACGCGCTCGTCGAGGTGCCGCACCGGGTGCTCGGGCTCGGGATCGGGCGGCGGGAGCTGCGGCGTTACGGCACGGTGGACGAGCACCTGGCCGGGCAGGGCCTCGACCCGGCGGGTCTGCGGGCGCGGATCACCGCCTTCCTGCACTGAGCGGCGGCCCGGCGCGCGACGGCGCCGCCCTGGCGCCACCCCGGCGCATGCGCCCGCGCACGCTCCGTGACGTACGACTGTCACCCTCCGTCACGCCCCCTCGCGCCGCGCGACACCGTCGCGCGCTCCCCGGACGACCCTCCGAGCCGCCCCGGCCACCCGCGAGCGAGGCGGTCCGGGTGCCGTCGAACCTGTCGGACGGGTCCGGAATGCCGCCCCTCGGGTGATCAAGTGCGTTATGGAATGACCACCTCCGAGTCACCCGCATATGCCCATGAATATCTTGCCGTTGGCATGTGGCAGAAAGTTGACCCTGCCGAACACCTCCCGGATCGGGCCGAGCAGGCCCAGACCGCGCGAAACACAGTCAGAAACAAACGTCAACCGTTCCGGTTTCAGACAAACTTGGTGCCGATATTGATCCTCCCAAGAAAGATCAACACCATGAAGTGGTCGGCCTGTTCGGGACGGGACCACTGCCGATGTTCCACCTGTTCGGACCACTCGACGAGCAGGCGTTTCGTAGGGAGGGACTCGTATGGACGGCTACTTCAGCAGCCGACTGCATCATCAGCTCCGGCAGACGGTGCGGGACTTCGCAGAGCGTGAGGTCCGGCCACGGATACCGGAGATGGAGGCGTCCCGCACGGTTCACCACGAGCTGTCCCGGCTGATCGCCGAGCAGGGCTGGATCGGCGCGACTATCGGCCACGAGTACGGTGGCATGAACGCCGGCCACCTGGCCAAGACGATCATCATCGAAGAGCTCGCCCGGGTCAGCGGCGCGATGGGCGCCATGGTCCAGGCCTCGCAGCTGGGCACCGCCAAGATCGTGCACTTCGGCAGCGACGAGCAGCGCAAGACCTGGCTTCCGGCCATCGCCGCCGGCGAGTGCCTGCCGACCATCGCGGTCACCGAGTACGAGTCCGGCGGCCATGTCCTCGCGATGGAGGCGACCGCGGTCCGTGACGGGGACGACTACATCCTCAACGGCCGCAAGGTCTACGTCGGCAACAGCCACGTCGGCGACCTGCACGGCGTCGTGGTCCGGACCGGCCCGGGCTCGAAGGGCCTGACCGCCTTCCTCGTCGAGGCCGACCGCCCCGGCTTCCGCACCGGTACGCAGCAGCCCTCGATGGGTTTGCACGGCTTCAGCTTCGGCGAGCTCATCTTCGAGAACTGCCGGGTTCCGGCCGCCAACCGGCTCGGTGACGAGGGCGACGGCCTCTCCGTCGCCTACTCCTCCAGCGTGCTCTACGGCCGCGCCAACCTCACCGCCGTCTCGCTCGGCATCCACCAGGCGATCCTGGAGGAGACCACCCGCTTCGCCACCGAGCGCATCCGCTACGGCAAGCCGCTGGCCGAACTCCCCACGGTCAAGCTGAAGCTGGGCCAGATGCAGTCCCGGCTCATGACCGCCCGGCTCGCCGCCTATCACGCGGTGCACCTGCTCGACCAGGGCATGTCCTGCGACGCCGAGCTGATGAACGCCAAGCTCGTCAACGTGGAGTCGGCGATCGACTCGGGCCGCACCGCCATGGAGATCCACTCCGCGGCCGGTCTGTACACCGACCGCCCCCTGGAGCGGTACCTCCGCGACGCCTTCCACATCTTCGCCCCCGCGGGCACCTCCGACATCCAGCTCGTCCGGCTTGCCGAGATCGCCCTCGGCCAGGACAAGGGCAGTTGGTCGGAGCGGCTCTCCGACGTGGTCACCATGGAACCGACGGAGACGATGGAGCCCGCGCACGCCTGACACTCAGGCCTGACGCGCCGCCACGGGAATCACCCGTGGCGGCGAGTGCCCCCGGGTCCGGCGAATTCGCCGGACCCCGGGGCACCCCCGCGCGCGGTCCGGATCGACCGACGCGCAGGCAGTATCGACCAGTCAGAGCAGGCCGTCCTCGCGGCGGTGGATCTGCTCGACCAGCTCCGCCGCCATCGCCTTGATCGTCTCCAGGCCGGCCCGGCCCCACGGCCGGACGTCCGTGTCGACGACGCAGATGGTGCCGAGGGCCACGCCGCTGCGGTCGATCAGCGGCGCGCCCATGTACGAGCGGATGCCGATCTCGTCCACGACCGGGTTGCCCGCGAACCGCGGGTAGTCGCAGACGTCCTCCAGGACGAGGGCCTTGCGACGCACCACCACGTGCGGGCAGTAGCCGTGGTCGCGGGCCATGAAGCGGCCGACGCCGCCGCTGCCGGCGGCGTTCGCGCCGAGGTCGGTGCCCGTGTGGGTGCCGGCCGGGGTGTGCAGGCCCGCGAAGAACTGCCGGTTCTCGTCGATGAAGTTGACCATCGAGTACGGGGCGCCGGTCACCTCCGCGAGCCGGTGGGCGAATTCGTCGAAGGCCGGGTCGGGCTGCTCGCCGAGCCCCAGCTCGCGCAGGCGGCGGACCCGGGCGGGGGCCTCCCGGTCGATCGGGGTGAGCAGCAGATGACCGGTCGGGTCGTAGGTCATGTCGTGGCTCCGTAGGTCGGCGCGGCGGCCGGGATGTTGGTGAGCAGATGCTGGACGAGGGTCAGCAGGGTGCGGATGGCAGAGCTGGAGATGCGGGCGTCGCAGAGGACCACCGGCACATCGGGCTTGAGGTCGAGGGCCGCCCGCACCTCCTCCGGCTCGTAACGGAAAGCGCCGTCGAACTCGTTGACGGCGACCACGAATCCGATGCCGCGCCGCTCGAAGAAGTCGACCGCCGAGAAGCAGTCCTCCAGACGGCGGGTGTCGGCCAGGATGACCGCTCCGAGGGCGCCCTCGGAGAGCTCGTCCCACATGAACCAGAAGCGCTCCTGGCCGGGCGTGCCGAACAGGTAGAGCACATTGCGCCCGTCGAGGGTGATGCGCCCGAAGTCCATGGCGACCGTGGTGGTCGTCTTGGACTCCACGCCCTCCAGGCTGTCGGTGGCCGCGCTGACCGAGGTGAGCAGCTCCTCCGTGCTGAGCGGTTCGATCTCGCTGACCGCGCCCACGAAGGTGGTCTTGCCGACCCCGAAACCGCCCGCCACCAGGATCTTCAGGGCGGTGGGGAAGGGGTCGCTCGCGAAGCCTTCGTGACCTCGGTCGTGGCGCTCAGAGCCGTTGTCGTAGGCCATCGAGCACTGCCTCCAGCAAGGAACGGTCGGTTGGATTGGCGTGGAAGCGGGGCGCGCGGGCGGTCAGCGCCCCGCAGTCCACGAGATCGGAGAGGAGGACCTTGGTGACGACGGCCGGGAGCCGTAAGTGCGCCGCGATCTCCGCCACCGAGGTGGGCCCCTCGCACAGCCCGAGGGCCAGGCTGTGCTCGGGACCCATGTGGGTCTGCGGCAGGGTGCCGGTCGCCATCACCATCGAGAGCAGGTCGAGCGCGGCGGTCGGCTGGGTCCGGCCGCCGCTGACGGTGTACGGGCGTATCAGCCGGCCCGCCGCGTCGTCGAGCCATGGCCCTTCCTGGTGGGACCCGATCGTCACTGGGCCGCACTGCCCGCCGTGCCGGCGGCCTGCCTGGCCGGGGTGACCAGATACGGCCGCACGCTCTTGACGAGCATGGCCATCTCGTAGCCGAGGACGGCGGCGTCGGCCTCGCGGCCGGCGAGCACCGCGAGACAGGTGCCGGAGCCGGCGGTGGAGACGAAGAGCAGGGTGGAGTCCAGCTCGACGACGACCTGGCGGACCTCACCGCCGTCGCCGAAGCGGGCGCCGGCGCTGCGGCCGAGCGAGTAGAGCCCGGAGGCCAGCGCGGCCATGTGGTCGGCCGCGTCGGGGTCGAGGCCGTGCACGGACTTCACGAGGCCGTCGGAGGAGAGCAGTACGGCGTTGCGGGTGTAGGGGACCCGCTGGACCAGGCCGCTCAGCAGCCAGTCGAGATCCGAGGAATGGCCGTGCGGCACATTGCTCGCCATGTACATCTACTCCTTGTGCGCGTCGCCGGGGGGACGCAGCGATTCACGGGGGGCGGGCTGGGATTCGGCGAGTCCGATGCCGCGCTGGAACGCGGCCATCAGACCCGGGTCGTGCAGGGCGGGCTCCTCGGACGGGCGGGCCGTGGGCTCCTCGCGCAGTTGCGGTACGAGGTGCTCCTGGGCGCGCCGCTTGGGAAGGTCGGGCCTGCCCGTCGCTCCGGAGCGGTGGGCCGGGGGGACCTCGGCCGCCGGAGCGGGGTGAGCGGGGCCGGCCGCCATGGGGGCGGGGGCCGTGGGCCGCTGTGCCGCCGGGGGGACGACGGGGGCGGTGTGATGTGGAGCCGGGGCGTGCTGCTGTGCGTGCGCCGTTACGGGGACGGGCGCGGGCGCCGCGGGGGGCTGCGGCGCGCGGGACTGGGGTGCCGGGGACTGGGCGGGGACGCCGAGGGCGCCGCGGTCCATGATCAGCGGGGCGGTCGGGTGGTCGCCGGGAGTGCCGATGCGGGCCGGCGCCGGGGCCGGGACCGCCGCCGGAACCTGGGGCCGGGGCTGCGGCTGGGACTGGGGCTGGGGCTGCATCTGCGGCTGCGGCTGGCTCTGGTGCTGCGGGGTCTGGGCCTGGGCGGCCTGGACCTGCGCGGCCTGCGCCTGCATGACCTGGGCCTGGGCGGCCTCGCCGCGGGCCAGGCCCTCCGGGTCGGCACCGAGCAGGCCCTGGGGCAGGACGAGCACGGCCTGGACGCCGCCGTAGATGTTGGACTGCAGACGCACGGCGATGCCGTGGCGGCGGGCGAGCGCGGAGACCACGAAGAGTCCGATGCGCCCGTCCTGGAGCAGGTGCGCCACGTTGACCTGGTCGGGGTCGGAGAGCAGCGCGTTCATCTTGTTCTGCTCGGCCACCGGCATGCCGAGGCCGCGGTCCTCGACCTCGATGGCGAGGCCGGCGGTGACGTACTGGGCGCGCATCAGCACGGTGGTGTGCGGGGCGGAGAACAGGGTGGCGTTCTCGACCAGTTCGGCCAGCAGGTGGATGACGTCGGCCACGGCGTGGCCGCGCAGGGTGCCGTCGATCGGCGGGACCAGCTTCACCCGGGGGTACTGCTCGACCTCGGCGATGGAGGAGCGCAGCACCTCGGTCATGGTGACCGGGTTCGACCACTGGCGGCGGGCGATGGCGCCGCCGAGGACCGCGAGGTTCTCCGCGTGGCGGCGGATGCGGGTGGCGAGGTGGTCGACGTGGAACAGGCCCTTGAGCAGCTCGGGGTCCTCGACCTCGTTCTCCAGCTCGTCGAGCAGCTGGATCTCGCGGTGGACGAGGGACTGGAGGCGGCGGGCGAGGTTCACGAAGACCTCGACCTTCTGCTCGTTGCCGACGCTGCTGGAGAGCTGCGAGGCCTGCACCACGGCGGCCACGGCGGCCTCGTGAGAGCGCGTCAGTTCGTCGGCGAGGCGGTCGAACTCGTCGCCGGAGGGAGTGCCCGCGGGGAGCGCGGGACGGGCCGCGGGGGTCTCGCCCCTGCGCAACTGTTCGACGACCGAGCGCAGTTCGCCCTGGCCGCGGACGGTGGCCTGACGCAGCGTGCCGGCCCGGTCGAGGATGGTCTTGGCGGCGCGGTCGGCGCCGATGGCGGCGGCGGTCACGGAGGCGACGGTGATCGCCGCGGCTCCGGTGAGCGCAGCCCACAGTCCGGGGCCGGCCTCGGCACCGGTGGTGCGGATGGTGAACAACTCGGCCGCGGCGCCGCCGAGGGCGACGGCGACCGCCGGAAGCACGGACGTACGCAGGAGTTGGGAGCGTATGCGTGCCTCGGCGGGAAGCGGCGCGGGGGACGGCGCCGGGGTCGGATCGGTGCCGGCGCCGGTCGGACCGGCGGGCGTGCGGGCGCCTGACCGGCCGTGCCGCCCGCCCTCGCGGCGTTCGGACCGCGCGGCGGGTGCGCGAAGTTGAGACATGAGTGTCCTTGGTACGTGCCCAGGAATCGGCGTACTACGGGGGTGCACTACGGGGGGAGGTGTGACGTGAGTGAGTTGAGCCTACCGATGATCACCAAGCAGCCACGATAGTCGTCAACCGTTCACGTGCGGTGCGCAGTTGGCAAACTTACCCGTAGACCGTCCCACTCTGGTATCGCCCGCTCGCCATCGGCCGGGAATCATTGGCCGAAAATCACCGTTCGGAGGGTCCGGCGGAAACGGACCGGAGGCGGTGCGGGGGCGGGCCGGGGACCGAGGTGGGCCCGAAACTCAGCCGCGCAGCCCTCCTCGCCCCGCCGGACCGGAATCCGTCAGGTGAGCGCGCCACGCCTGTGCGTGACCACTACGGGGCCCATCCTCCGGGCCGGTTCTCGCCACGCACCGCCACGGACCGGGCCGGACGGACCCGGTCCGTATTCGCTATCGCATCCTTCGCTTTCTACGCGATCTTCGCGTCCCGCCCGAACCCCTCGGCCCGGCCGCCCACACGCCGTCGCCGCCCCGCGCACGTACGAGATGCGGGGCGGCGACGGTCGTGCGGGTGAGGTCGGTTACGGCATCGCGGTCTTCCAGATGCCGCGCCCGTGGGTGGCCACGTACAGCTCGCGGCCGTCCGGGCTCGGGGCCAGGTAGAGGGCCGCCGCCGTCGGCAGGTTGCCGGTGGCGGCCGGGTCCGTGAGGCCGAGGCGCTTCCAGTGGCCCGGGGTGGACGGGGTACTGGTGAAGACACCGAGGTCGGTGGCCACCGCCAGGGTGCCGTTCGGGCTGATCAGCAGGCGGTTGGCCGGGGCGTCCGGGAACGAGTCGGCGGCCGCGGCCGGGCCGCTGACGTCCTGCCAGGTGACGCCGCCGTCGGTGGTGCGCCAGATGTGGCCGTAGCCGGCGCCGGGGCCCTCGTTCCAGTGCCGGGAGAAGCCGTTGAGGACGGCGTACACGGTCTTGCCCGAGGCGTCGGACGGGTCGATGGTGATGCCCGCGACGTAGCGGTTCGGGAAGTCCGCGGGCAGGTCGACCTGGTGCCAGGTGCCGCCGTAGTTGGTGACGACGCCGCGGCCGAAGGACGCGCCCGGGTTGCAGGATCCGCACCAGGCGGCCCAGACGACCCGGTTCCGGCTGTCGAGGGCCGTGGTGGAGTGGCCCGCGCCGGTGTCGTACAGACGGTCCCAGTCGGCGCCGCTCTTCGTCTCCCAGGTCTTGCTGTTGCCCCAGATGTACTGGCCTCCCGCCACCCAGTAGCCCTTGTCCGCACCGTCCGCGCCGAACGGAGCGATGAAGCGGGCGCCCGGGTCCGCCGGGGCGATGTCGGTGATCACGTCCTCCGAGCCGTCGGCGCTCGCCGTGTAACCGCAGTTGCGGGTGATCTGCATCGCGAGATTGGTGTACTCGCCGACCGTCTCGCACCCGTTCTCCGGGTTCACCAGCTGGTCGCCGCCGTCACCGCCGTACGGCTCGCTCATCTCGCCCGTCGGGTTGAGCTGCTGGACGTCTCCATTGTGCGTGTACGTGGCGCCCCGCGGCACCTGGACGCTGACGCCGTTGTCCTGCAGGCCGCCCCAGACGGCGTCGCCCTGTCCGCCGGGGAGAGCGCCGACCCCCACGGAGTAGTACTGGAGGGTGCGCAGCGTCCCGCTCCTGTTGAGGTTGCGCCAGCCCTTGCCGGGGGTCTGGGCGAGGGGGCGGGCGAAGACGCCGCCGTCGTTGCCGACGTAGATCTCCGGGGTGCCGCCCTTCCAGTTCGAGAAGACCATCGCGTGCTGGTCGGGGTGGATGACGTCCTCGTCACAGGTGTCGAGGGCGGGGTCGTAGCTGAAGCAGTCCAGGCCGAAGTTCCAGTACCGGCCGACGGCCTGCCAGTCGGAGCCGCCGTTGCGCGACTCGAAGACCTCTTCCAGCCCGACGTACACGTGCTCGGGGTCGGCCGGGTCGACGCCGATCACCTGGTCGTACCAGGCCTGGGTGCCGGGCTGGTAGCCCGGCCCCATCTTCGTGATCTTCATCGCGGAGCCGCTGGTGGCCAGCTTCGAGGAGGTGGCGATCTGGCTGTACGGGCCGTCGACCGCGCCGCTCTTCGACACGTACACGCCTGCGAGCGAGGAGGACGCGCCGGAGCCGGTCGCCTTGTTGAGGAGCTCGGGCGACTCCATCACGACGTACAGGCGGCTGCCGTCGGCGGCGTACGCGAAGGAGGCGTTGCCGATCTCGGCCGGGTTGACCGCGCCGCCGGGGTTGGCGCGCCGCCAGGTCGTACCGGCGTCGTCGGAGTAGTAGAAGCCGTTGTAGCCGGCGCCGCTGCGCCAGGCGAGGTTGGCGACCAGCCGCTTGCCGCCGGTGCCGGGCTGGATGGCCAGGTCGTTGGCGAGGTCCGCGAAGAAACTGCTCGCACCGCAGGCGGTCCCGGTGACGCCGACGCCCGCGCAGGGCGCGAGGACGCGCTCCCAGGCCGCGGGCTGCGGGGCTGAGAGCGCACGCCGGTACACCCCGTGGGAGGAGGCCGCGAAGACGTACCCGGCCTCGCTGTCGAAGCGGAGCCTGCCGATGGAGGACGAGTCGAGTTCGGTGCCGCCGACGCGGTCGCTCTCCTCGAAGGAGTCGTGGAGGGGGTCGGCGAGCCGGTACACACCGCTGCCGAGGAAGTTGTCGGCGGCCGTGGTCGCCTCGCCGGTGGCCAGCCACAAGGCGCCGTCGGGCCCGGTGGCGAGCGCGCCGACGGACAGCGCCGGCAGGTGGTCGGCGATCGGCGTCCAGTGCGCCCCGTCGTCCGTGGACCGGAACACGCCGCCGTTGGCGCCGCCGGCGTACAGCACGCCGGGGCGGTCCTGGTCGAGGGCGAGGGCGGATATGCGGCCCGACGAATAGCCGAACCCGCTACCGGAGTTGGAGGCGGATCGGTCGCGGTAGTGGGGCGCGTCGCCGTTGAGCGGCTGGGTGGTGACCTCGGTGAACGCGCTCTCGTCCACCGGCATGTTCTTGATGTGCTCCCAGGCTCCCCGGTAGGCCCCGGGCAGTACCTGGGCGGTGGGCGACAGGCGAGCCCCGTTGAAGGCCGCCATCCACCTCTTCTGGACGTAGACGGGCTCGTCCGTCCCATTCCCGCTGCCGCCCTGCGCGGCGACGGGTGACGCCACGGCGAGGAGCAGTGCGGCACAGACGGCGGTGGCCGTTCTGCGTCTTGCGGAAAACCAACGCATGTTTCGTCGTCTCCGGTTCGTTTCGTCGACTCTTCGGCTGTATTCGGCTGAATGCTGTCGAGCGCGGGAACGCTACACGGGTGATCGCCGGCAACTGAAGGGGTCGCACGAAAGACAGTCGGCGTCGCGGTCGGCCGAGCAGGGCGCGGGCGAGGGTGATGTGACGGTATGTCGGTTCGAAGGCCGCCTGCGCGTCGTCGAGGATCCGGGACGGTTCCAGGCGATCGTCGAGCAGCGGACGCAGGTGCCTGATGGCCCCTGCGGTGTCGCCCGCCTCGCCGGTGAACCGCCGGCCTCTCGGGGTGCGCGGGGCCGAGTTCGGACCGCCCGCGCAGGACCGTGCAGGGCCTCCGCGGCCTGCCGCGGCCGCCCGCGGTCGCCGACCACGATCGCCGGCAGGAAGTCCGCGGACGAACCCGCTCCGGTCGTCGCGGGGAGGGTCACCTCCGCGTGCCCGAGCGTGCGAATGCCGCCGACCGCCAGGCCGGCCTGATCCCCGCTGTCGTGGATCAATGTCGATGAGATCGGGAGTCGCCGTTCTGCCAGCGGCGGAACACCGGCCGGACCGGGCTCGACGATCACTACAGTCCGGTCTCATGACGACGATCACGACGCGTACGGTCGAGTACCCGGCCGACGGTTTGACGATGATCGGGCACCTCGCGCTCCCGGCCGGTGTCGACCGCCGGCCCGCGGTGCTGCTCGGACCAGAGGGCATGGGGCTCAGCGACGTCGAGCGCCGCCGCGCCGACGCTCTCGCCGAACTGGGATATGTAGCGCTGGCCTTCGACCTTCACGGCGGGCGCTATCTGGGCGACCCCGAGGAGATGCTGGCCCGTTGCCTGCCGCTGCTCGCTGATCCGGACCGGATGCGGGGCATCGGCCATGCGGCGCTCGACGTGTTGCGCACCGAACCGCGGACCGACCCCGACCGGATCGCCGCCGTCGGCTACGGCACCGGGGGCGCCGTCGGGCTGGAACTCGGGCGCGGTGGCGTCAGCCTGCGCGCGATCGGGACAGTCAACGCACTGACCACGGGCCGACCGGGTGAGGCGGCGCGCATCCGCTGCCCGGTGTGGGCCGGGGTCGGGTCGGAAGACCCGATCATGCCGCCCCAGCAACGGAACGCGTTCACCGCCGAGATGCAGGCCGCGGGCGTCGACTGGCGCCTCACGGTCTACGGCGGTGCCTTGCACGCCTTCCACCACCCGCCGGTCGACCACCCCGTGGTACCCGGCGTCGGCTACCACCCACGGCACGCGCGGCGAGCCTGGCGCGACGTCGTCGACCTGCTCGCCGAGTGTCTGCCCGTGGCGGAGGATCTGGGGACATGACCCAGGCAGGCATGCCGGCGCCGTGCCGGCGCCGGATCATGGTGCGCCTGCCCCACCGGAACGCCACGGACGGGCACCGACGCGCTGCTGGCACGGGCTCGGCGAGGCCTCCGGTCGGCGACCCGGGGCGCGGCGGCCGGATGCAAGGATCGGGTGCACGCTCAGGCAGCCACGACGCGTGTTCGGACGACAACCGAGGATGATCCCGTTCTGGTCGGCAAGGGCCCGAACTGCTGGGCACTCACGAAGGCGCCCGCCTGGTCACGCCGCCAACGCGCTCACCACACGACCGCGCTCTTCGTCCGAAAGGCGAGTCAGCAGGTGCGCAACCTAGCCATGGTCGTTCTCGCCCGTCGTCACCTCTCACCCGCCAGGTCGAGATCAGGCCTGGGTGCCGCGGCAGGAGCCTCGACCGGCCGGGGTCGGCGCCAGGGGTGAGCGATCGGATGGGCCACCCCGCGCCACCAGGCGTCGGACGGCAGCTTCCCCGCAGGCTCGAACGGCTCACCGGGCCGGGGAAACGCCACCGCCTGGCCGGCCTCCTCGGCCTCGTACCTCGTCCACTCCCCCGGCTCCGCCCACGCGTGCGGGGCCAGGTTGAAGGTGCCCCAGTGGATCGGCAGCAGCACTCCGTGCGGGCTGCCGCCCTGGAGGTCGAGATGGGCGCGCAGGCCCTCGGACGGGGTCATGTGGATGTCGGGCCAGTACTCGGAGTAGGCGCCGATCTGGATCATGGTGGCGTCGAAGGGGCCGTGGGCGGCGCCGATCTCCTGGAAGCCGGAGAAGTAGCCGGTGTCGCCGCTGTGGTAGATCCGGTGCTCCGGGCCCTCGACGACCCAGGAGGCCCACAGGGTGTGCTGCTGGTTGCGCAGGCCGCGGCCGCAGAAATGGCGGGCCGGGGTGGCGGTCAGCCGCAGGTCGCCGACCTCGGTGGACTCGTTCCAGTCCAGCTCGCGCAGCCGGGAGGCGCGTACGCCCCAGTGCTCCAGGTGGGCGCCGACGCCGAGCGGCACCGCGAAGAGGGTGTCGCTGGTCGCCAGGGCCTTGATCGTCGGCAGATCGAGGTGGTCGTAGTGGTCGTGGGAGATCACCACGACGTCGACCGGGCCGAGCGCGGCCAGCGGGGCGGGCACGGGGTGCAGGCGCTTGGGCCCGACGAAGGCGAAGGGCGAGCAGCGCTCGCCCCAGACCGGGTCGAAGAGCACCCGGCGGCCGTCGATCTCGGCGAGGACGCTGGAGTGGCCCATCCAGGTGAGGCGGAGGCCGCCGGCCGGCGGCCTGGCCAGGTCGGCGATGGTGGTCGGGTGCACGGGGATGCGGCCGGTGGGGGCCCGGCGCGCCCGCGCCTCCTTCTCGAAGTAGACCTTGGCGAACTCGATCGTCGAGCCGGACGGCCGGTGGCTGGCCTGCTCCGGGTTCTGGAAGACCCCGTCGGCGAAGTTCGGCGAGCGGCGGATGCGCTCCAGCCGCTCTCCGCTCGGGTCCGCGCCGAAGGCCGCGGGGCGCAGCGCGCGCAGCCGTGCCCGCAGCGAGGGGTCGGAGCCGGTGCCGGTCACAGGGCCTCCTGAGGTCGGTGGTCCCTTCATTATGGGCGGCCCGCCGGGTCCGGCGCCGCCCTGGAGCGAGGCCGGCGGCCGGGGAGGCCCGGACCGGCGCCCGTGCCACCGCCCGACCGGGGTCTGTCCTGGGCCGGCGCCCGGGTCGGCGCCCGATCGGCTACGGATCCACTCCCGACCGACTCCTAGACCAGCTCGTACACCGCGGTGACGGTCACGTGCTCCTCGATCTCGCCGGGTGCGAGCGGCACCGCCTCACCCCCGTCGGCGGCGGCGGGGACCGCGGCGGGGCCGGGGCGGGCGCTCTCGCCCTCGGTGAGCGAGACGAGCCGGCCGAGCCGCCGGCCGCTGAGCCGGGCGTACTGCTCGGCCTTGTCCCGCGCGTCGCGGTGGGCGGCCTCGCGGGCCGCGGCGCGCAGCGCGGTGGGGTCGGACACGTCGAAGACGACCCCGCTGATCCGGCCCGCGTCGCCGGTGGCGTCGTTGACGGCGCCGATGATCTGGCCCGTCCGGTCGAGGTCGCGGACCTTCACGGCGAAGCTCTGTCCGGCCTGGTATCCGGTGACCTTGCTCTCGCCCGCGCTGCTCTGGGCGTAGACGGGCGCGAGGGACAGGTTCTCGGTGCGGATGTCGCGGTCGGCGACGCCCTGCGCGTGCAGCGCGTCGACCAGGGCCTTCGCGGCCGTGTTCTGGGCTGCCAGGGCCTCCTTCGCGGTCTTGCGGGTGGCCTCGACCCCGACCGAGAGCACGGCCAGGTCGGGCGCGGCGGCGGCCCGGCCGCTGCCGCTGACCGTCACGGTGGCCGGTGCGGGCGCCCGTACGGCCGCGGCGGGGACGGCGCCCGGCGCGACGGCGTTCGCGGGGGCGGCGGCGCCGAGCAGCACCCCGCCGAGGGCGGCGCCGACGGCGAGGGCGCGGAGCGGGCGGGCCGGGCGGGCGCCTGGCAGGTCGTGGGGCTGACGTGGTGTCATGGGCGGTCCCTTCGGGGGTGGTTGCCGGTCCTCCGGCCGCGCACATCCCACCAGCCGCCGCCCGCCCGGCCCCCGCGCCACGACCGGGCGGCGCCGTCCTTCACCTCTCCGTACCAGGGACGGGCCGGTCGGTGGCCCGGCGAAGAGCGGTACGCGCAGCTCCCGGCCCGGGTACGGGCGTTGTCAGTGCCGCTTGGTAGAACTTCTGGCATCGGCCGATCCACGCCGTCCGGCGGCCCCTCTGGTGTCTGGAGCGTTCATGACCATCGGGAATTACCTGCGGGAGTTCCACGACCTGCCCGTGTTCGAGTTCCCCGCTCCCGGCGGGAAGGTGGAGGCCGCCGAGCAGTCCGGGCTGCCCGACCCCGCCGCGGTGGCCTGGCGGCTCTCCGCGGCGACCTACGCGGAACCCGAGGACGAGCAGTGGGAGGAGCTCTTCCCGCGCTTCCTCGACACCGTGGACACCGCGAAGGTCCGGGCCGTGGTCGTCGGCGGCTGGGACGAGGCCTACGAGAACTCCTCGGCCCCCGTCGTCGAGGCGCTGGTCGCCGCCAAGGACCGACTGCCCGCCCTGGAGGCGGTGTTCCTCGGCGACATGCTGTCCGAGGACTGCGAGATCAGCTGGATCATCCAGTCCGACGTCACTCCGCTGCTCGCCGCCTACCCCGGCCTGGTCACCCTGGCCGTGCGCGGCGGCAGCGAGCTCGCCTTCCCGCCGGTGCGGCACGAGGGCCTGCGCCGGCTCGTCGTGCAGACCGGCGGTCTGCCGGGCGCCGTGGTCCGGGACATCGGCGCCTGCGACTTCCCCGCCCTGGAGCACCTGGAGCTGTGGCTCGGCCGGGACGACTACGGCAACGACAGCACGCCCGCGGACCTGGAGCCGATCCTGGCCGGCACCCGGCTGCCCGCGCTGCGGTATCTGGGGCTGCGGAACAGCGACACCCAGGACGAGGTCGTGGACGCGGTGGCGACCGCCCCCGTCGTCGCCCGCCTGGAGGAGCTCGACCTGTCCATGGGCGAGCTCACCGACCGGGGCGCCGAGACGCTGCTCGCCGGGCAGCCGCTCACCCACCTGCGGCGGCTCGACCTGTCGCACCACTTCCTGTCCGAGGAGATGTGCGAGCGGGTCACCGCCGCG
Source organism: Streptomyces sp. NPDC051909 (assembly GCF_040681095.1). Taxonomy (NCBI): domain Bacteria; kingdom Bacillati; phylum Actinomycetota; class Actinomycetes; order Kitasatosporales; family Streptomycetaceae; genus Streptomyces; species Streptomyces sp. NPDC051909. Next base: position 226,326 of record NZ_JBFAYA010000009.1, read on the forward strand.
CTCGCGCCGCACGGTGTCACCGTGGACGTGAGCGACCGGCAGGTCCCACGGGAGTACAACGGCAGGACCTGGCGCTACACCGCGGTCGGCGAGTGACCTCCGCCGCGGACCTCCGCCGGGTCCGGCCCACCGGGCGGGACCTGGCCGTCGTCGGCAACCCCGGAAGCCGCCGGGTCCGGTTCTTCCTGGACGCGGTGGCGGCCGCCGGGCTGCCCGCGGCGCGTGTGGTGCCGTGGGTCGACGTGCTGCGCGGGGCAGCGGAGTTCCGCCCCGGGGAGACCGTCCGGGTCGACACCCCCGGGGAGGATCCCGAGGTGGACCGACTGTTGCGCGGTGCGGACGACCCGACCCGGGTGGAGGGTTCGCGGCGCTGGTACGAGGCGTTCACCGGCGCCCTTCCGGGGCTCGCCGCGCGGGTGGCGGCGGCCGGGGCGGTCCTGGTGGACGACCCGGCCGAGACCGCCGTCCTGTTCGACAAGCGGCTGACCCACGGGCGGCTGCGGGCGGCCGGGGTGCCCGTGCCGGACTCCCCCACCTCGGGCGCGGGCGCACCGCCGGTGCGCGGCTGGGCGGATGTGCGGGCGCTGATGGCCGGGGCCGGGCTCGCCCGGGTGTTCGTGAAGCCCGCCCACGGCTCCTCCGCCTCGGGCGTCCTCGCCGTGGAGACCGCGGGCGGCGGCCGGGTCCAGGCCACCACCTCGGTGGAACGGGCCCCGGACGGGCTCCTGTTCAACTCGCTCCGGGTGCGCCGCTACCGCACGGAGGCCGAGGTCGCCGCACTGGTGGACGCCCTCGCCCCGGACGGTCTGCACATCGAGCGCTGGATACCCAAGGCCGCCCTGGAGGGCCGGGCCGCCGATCTGCGGGTCGTGGTGGTCGACGGCCGGGCCACCCATGCGGTGGCGCGCACCAGCCGCTCCCCCATGACCAATCTGCATCTGGGCGGCGCCCGCGGCGACCTGGCCACGGTCCGGGCCGCGATCGGCGCGGCCGGCGGCCGGCTCACCGACGCGCTCGACGTGTGCGAGCGGGCCGCCGCCGCCTTCCCCGGCACCCACTGCGTCGGGGTCGACCTGCTGCCCGCGGCCGGCTGGCGCCGCTTCTCGGTCGGCGAGGTCAACGCCTTCGGCGATCTGCTGCCCGGCCTCACCGGGCTGCCGGGCAGCGGGGCCGAGGGCCGGGACACCTACGCCGCCCAGGTCGCCGCCCTGCTCCGTACCCGAACGACCTTCAGAACCACGAGCACCACAGAAACCAGCACGCCGTGAACTCCATGAACACCGTCGACATGAACACGATCGTGGGCAGCCACGATCTGCTCCTGGTCACCCTCGACACCCTGCGCTTCGACGTGGCCGCCGAACTCGCCGCCGAGGGCCGCATACCGAACCTGGCCCGACATCTGCCGGGCGGGGCGTGGGAGCGACGGCACGCGCCGGGCAGCTTCACCTACGCCTCGCACCAGGCGATGTTCGCGGGCTTCCTGCCGACCCCGGCGACGCCCGGCCCGCACCCGCGGCTCTTCGCGGCCCGGTTCGCGGGCAGCGAGACCACCGCCGACGGCACCTTCGTCTTCCACGACACCCCCGACCTCGTGTCGGCGCTCGCGCACGAGGGCTACCGCACGGTCTGCCTCGGCGGGGTGGGCTTCTTCAACAGACAGCCGCCGCTGGGCACGGTGCTGCCCGGTCTCTTCCAGGAGAGCCACTGGGAGCCGTCCTTCGGGGTGGCCTCGCCGACCTCCTTCGAGTCCCAGGTCGCCCGGGCCGAGGAGGTCGTGGCCGCGCTGCCCCGGGACCGCCGGCTGTTCCTCTTCGTCAATGTCGCGGCCCTGCACCAGCCCAACTGGTTCCATCTGGACGGCGCGAGCCGGGAGGCCGGCGACTCCCGGGCCACGCACGCCGCCGCGCTCGAGTACGTGGACCGGCACATCGGGCGCCTGTTCGCCGCGATGAGCAGCCGCCGCGACTGCTTCGCGATCGTCTGCTCCGACCACGGCACGGCCTACGGCGACGACGGCTTCACCGGGCACCGGCTCGGCCACGAGAGCGTGTGGACGGTGCCGTACGCGCAGTTCGTGCTGCCCGGCCCGGACGCCGGGACGGCCGCCCTGGAGGGCGCCGCGTGACCACCATGCCCGAGACCACCCACCCGTACCGCCACGCGTACCCCCGCCCGTACACCAGTTACGTCTACGCCTATCCGCACAAGACGGCCTACCGCCCGCTGCCCGACCGGCCCGCCCTCGCCGGGCTGTGGGCGGACGAGCCGAAGGACGCGCTGTCCCTCTACGCGCACATACCCTTCTGCGAGGTCCGCTGCGGCTTCTGCAACCTCTTCACCCGGATCGGCGCCCCGGACGAACTGACCACCCGCTATCTCGACGCGCTCGACCGGCAGGCGACGGCCGTACGCGATGCGCTCGGCGACACGGCGCCGGTGCGGTTCGCCACGGCCGCGTTCGGCGGCGGCACGCCCACCTTCCTCACCGCTGCCGAGCTGGAGCGGCTGTGCGACATCGCCGAGCGGCGCATGGGCGCCGATCTGCGGGCGGTGCCGCTGTCCGTGGAGACCTCCCCGTCCACCGCGACCGCCGACCGGCTCACGGTGCTCGCGGAGCGCGGCGCGACCCGGCTGAGCATCGGGGTGCAGAGCTTCGTCGAGTCCGAGGCCAGGGCGGCGGTGCGCCCGCAGCGCCGGGCCGAGGTCGAGGCGGCCCTCGGCCGGATCCGCGACTGCGGCGTCCCGGTCCTCAACATCGACCTGATCTACGGCATCGACGGCCAGACCGAGGCCTCCTGGAGCCACTCGCTCGACGCAGCCCTCGTCTGGCGCCCGGAGGAGCTCTATCTGTATCCGCTGTACGTCCGGCCGCTCACCGGTCTGGGCCGCAAGGGCCCGGCCGAGAGCGAGCGGGAGTGGGACGAGCGGCGGCTGCGGCTCTACCGGCACGGCCGCGACCACCTCCTCGCGCGCGGCTACCGGCAGGTGTCGATGCGCATGTTCCGGCGCGCGGACGCACCGGCCCTCGGCCCGGACGACCACGCCTGCCAGACCGACGGCATGATCGGCCTGGGCTGCGGCGCCCGCTCCTACACCTCGCGGCTGCACTACTCCTTCGACTACGCGGTCGGCATGCCCGAGATCCGCTCGATCATCGATGCCTACACCGACACGCGGGACTTCTCCCGGGCCGAGGTGGGCCGCCGGGTCGACGACGGCGAGGCGCGCCGCCGACATCTGCTGCAGTCGCTGCTCCAGGCCGCGGGGATGCCCCTCGCGGAGTACGCGGACCGGTTCGGGGGCGGCTCCCCCTTCACCGACTTCCCGGCCGAGCTCGCCCGCTTCGAGGAGCGCGGCTGGCTCGACACCGACGCCCCGGCGGGGCTGCTGCGGCTCTCCCCCGAGGGCCTGGCGCACTCCGACGGGCTCGGTCCCGAGCTGTTCTCGCCGGCGGTACGGGCGGCCATGGCCGCGTACGAGGCCAAGTAGGGGGCGGCCATGGATCTGACCGTGCTCTACCGGGGGCCGCTCGCCTCCTGCGACTACGACTGCCCCTACTGTCCCTTCGCCAAGCGGCGGGACAGCCCGGAGCGGCTGCGGGCCGACCGGGCCGCGCTGGAGCGCTTCGCAGGGTGGGCGGCCGGGCAGACCGGGGACCGGCTGCGGATCCTGTTCACGCCGTGGGGCGAGGGCCTGGTGCGCTCCTGGTACCGGCGCGCGCTCGTCGAGCTGTCGCGCCTTCCGCAGGTGGAGCGGGTGGCGATCCAGACCAATCTGAGCTGTCGCACCGAGTGGCTGGCGGAGGCCGACCTCGACACGGCGGCGCTGTGGTGCACCTACCACCCGGGCCAGACGCCGTACGAGCGCTTCCTCGGCAAGTGCCGGGAGCTGGCCGCGCGTGGGGTGCGCTTCAGCGTGGGCATCGTGGGGCTTCCCGAGCACCGGGAGCACGCCCGGCGGCTGCGCGCGGAGCTGCCGGGGCACGTGTACCTGTGGGTGAACGCGGCCGAGGGCCACACGTACACGGACGCGGAGGCCGCCGCCTGGACGGAGCTCGACCCGCTCTTCCCGTACAGCCGGCATCCGCACCCCTCGGCGGGGCTGCCGTGCCGCACCGGCGAGTCGGTGGTCTCGGTGGACGGCGACGGGACGGTGCGGCGCTGCCACTTCGTGAAGGCCGAGCTCGGCAACCTCTACGACGGCTCGTACCGGGCGGCGCTGCGGCCCCGGCCGTGCCCGCTGGCGGTGTGCGACTGCCACATCGGCTATGTGCACCTGGAGACGCTGCCGTTGTACGACGTGTTCGCCGGGGGCGTCCTGGAACGCGTCCCGGCGAACCTTCCCGCGTACACGGGGCCGAAGCTCCTCCGGAGCTAGAGCGGCATCAGGTCGGGGCGCTTGGCCTCGACGTGGTCGCCGGAGCTCTCGCCGCGCAGTCGGCGTCCGATCCACGGCACCAGGTACTCCTTGGCCCAGTGGATGTCGTCCTTGCGGACCTCCAGGGTGCCGCGCGGCGGCTCCGGGGGCCACGGCTGCTCCGGGTCGGCGGGCACCTCCATGCCGAGGACCTGGGCGGCGCGCAGCGCGACCCGGGTGTGACCCTCGGGCGAGAGGTGCAGCCGGTCCTCGTCCCAGGCGCGCCGGTCCTGGACGGACCGCAGCGACCACAGGTCGAGCACCGGGCAGCCGTACCGGTCGGCGATGGCCCGGACGTGCCCGTTGTAGGTGGCGATCTTGCCCCGCAGATGCTTGAGCAGGGTCACGTCGCGGGTGTCGAAGCCGGTGGTCACCATGACGGTGCCGACGGCGGAGGTGAGGTCGGCGACGGCGCGCTCGAAGCGCTCGGCGACGTCGTCGGGGTCGGTGCCGGGGCGGATGATGTCGTTCCCGCCGGCGCAGAAGGTCACGAGGTCGGGGGCGAGTTCCTTCGCCCGCGGGACCTGTTCCGCGACGATCTGGTCCAGGAGGCGCCCCCGTACGGCGAGATTGGCGTACCGGAACTCGTCGTTCTCCGGCAGCTCGTCGGCGAGGAGGACCGCGAACCGGTCCGCCCACCCGACGAAGGCCCCGTCGGGACCGGGATCCCCCACGCCCTCGGTGAAGCTGTCACCGATCGCCGCGTACGACCCGAATGCATTGGTTTCTGTAGATCTCGAATCGTCTGCCACGGGACCACATCTTTCCCTTCCTGATGTGACCTACGCGACCGTAAGGAGGGGTTGACGCCGGGTGACATATGCCACCGATAAAGATTCCACCAAGCCGGAATACGCCGGAGGCCCGGCACGTGCGTGCCGGGCCTCCGGGTGCTGTCCGAACGGGGTCGGATGGTCGACGTGACGTCAGATGCTCACGCCGTGCTGGCGCAGGAGGGCCAGCGGGTCGATGTCGGAGCCGTACTCCGGGCCGGTGCGCATCTCGAAGTGCAGGTGCGGGCCGGTGACGTTGCCGGTGGCGCCGGAGAGGCCGATCTGCTGGCCGCCGCTCACGGTCTGGCCGGCGGAGACGGACAGCGAGGAGAGGTGGGCGTACTGCGAGAAGGTGCCGTCGGCGTGCTGGATGACGACCTGGTTGCCGTAGGCACCGCCCCAGCCGGCGGAGTAGACGGTGCCGGGGCCGACCGCGCGGATGGTGGTGCCGGTGGAGGCGATGAAGTCGACACCGGTGTGGTAGCCGGAGGACCACATGGAGCCGGAGGCGCGGTACGGGGTGGAGACGCCGCCGCCGACCGGGGCGAACCAGCCGGAGGAGGTGGCGGCGCCGGCCGAGGTGGACTCGGCGGAGGACGAGGAGGAGCTCGCGGCGGCCGGGGCCGCGGTGCGCTCGCTGCCGCGGGAGGCGCGGCTCGGCGCGGTGTCGCCGTTCTTGGCGGAGCTCTTCGCGGAGCTCTTGGGCGCGGCGGCCTTGGGCGCGGGGGCGGCCTTGGCGGGAGCGGCCTTGGCGGTGTTCTTGGCGCCGAGGGTGAGCTTCATGCCGGGGAAGATCAGCGAGGGGTTCTCGCCGACGACCTGGCGGTTGTCGCGGTAGAGCTTCTGCCAGCCGCCCGCGAGGTGGTGCTCGGTGGCGATCTTCGACAGGTAGTCGCCGCGCACGACGGTGTAGCTGGTGCCCTTGGCGGCCGGGGCCTTGGCGGGGGTGACGGCGGCGGGCGCGACGGCGGCGACGGCCTGGAGCGGGGCGGCGGGGGCGGCCTGCTCGGCGGCGTGCGCGCCGGTGGCACCGATCAGCGGGAGGGCGACGACGGCGCCTCCGGCGCCGGCGGCCACGAACCCGCGGGTGATCGGGTTGGCCTTGGTACGGCGGTGCTTACCCTTCGCGGGCATGGCGGTTTCCTCTCCGTCGCCTGCGAGGTGAGCTGTCGGGTTCGGACTGGAGATGTCCGGCCGCGCGGTCGCGCGGCTTCACCCCGAGCCGTCCTTCTCTCCGAGGGATCGGCGACTTACCTGGGTCCCCCGCTCCTGCCGTGTACGGGTGAGTGCGGATTCCGGTCGGCGGCAGGATTCGGCGGTCCGTCCGGAGTGAGCGCGACGCTAGACGAGCGGGGACGAGCGGAACAAGCCGCCGGTTCCATTCGATCTCGAATTCCGTGATATCCGCCCGGAATTCCGGTGACCCTCCGTGGATGACGGTCTCTCGATCTCCCTTTGCCGAGGGGAATTTGGAAAAGACGATCAGCCACGGTCCGTCACGTCTATGACGCTGCTCACGCCCCGGATCCCATCTCCCCTGCAACCAGGGCGCGTTATACGCAATCGCCCAATACGGACAGATCACCCATTCCATCCCGAGGGGGTGCCCGCGCGGTCCGCCAGCCATGATGATTGCCGCAGGAACCGATCTCGAGAGCAGGAGCAACCGTGACGCAAGCGACGACCGAGCCCGAGCTCACCGGCGTACGCAACTTCCGCGATCTGGGCGGACTGCCGACCGTGGACGGCCGGTCCGTGCGCCCCGGGCACCTCTTCCGCAGCGGTCACCTGGCGCACGCCACCACGGAGGACGCGGCCTTCCTCGCCACCCTGGGACTGCACACGGTCTTCGACTTCCGCAACGAGGCCGACCGACGGATCGAGGGCGCGGACGTCGAGCTCCCGGGCGTGCGGAACGTGAACATCCCGCTCAACGACCCGGCGGACGGCAAGGAGTTCTGGAAGCTGGTCCGCGACGGGGACCTGGATCAGCTGCGCGGGATCCTGGGCGACGGCAAGGCCGCGGCCCGGATGTCCGACTCGTACCAGAAGATGATCGTCGGGCGGACCGCCGAGCACAGCCGCATCCTGCACGCGATGGCCGAGGACAGCGTCCCGGCCCTGATGCACTGCGCGGCCGGCAAGGACCGGGCCGGCCTGGCGATCGCGATCTCGCTGCTCGCGGTCGGCGTGGAGCGCGAGGCGATCGAGGCGGACTACGTGAAGTCCAACGCGCCGCACCGCCGCTACAAGGTGCAGCGCAGCTCCACCGCCCCGGACGGGATGTCGCCCGAGGTGATGGAGCTGCTCGCGCCGCTGTTCGACGCGCGGGTGGAGTATCTGCGGGCCGCCTTCGGGACCATCGAGGAGAGCTGGGGCTCGGTCGACGCCTACCTGGCGGAGGGGCTGCGGCTCGCCCCGGAGACCCGGGAGCGCCTGCGCGAACGCCTGCTCACGGAGGCATAGGCCCCTTCAGAGCCACCCCGCGCCGCTACTTCGCGCCCATCGCGAAGAGCAGATAGAGGAAGGCGGCGAAGACGTGGCCGGCGATGAGGTAGGCGAAGAGCCGGAGCACCAGGCCCTTGGGGAACTTGCCCTCACCGCGCTCCTCGCCGGTGACCGGGGCGGACTTCTCGGACATGTCGGTCCTTTCTAGACCTCAGCGTCGATGCGGGGTCCCGTCGCCGAGGCACAGCTCGGCGGCGGGGCTCTGCATCAGGGTGTGGACGAACAGCAGCTCGGCGCCCGACCGGGTGGCGGCGCCGATCCGGTGCGGGGTGAGCGAGTCGAAGTGCGCGCTGTCCCCGGGGTCGAGGACGTGCACGGCGTCGCCGAGCGCGAGCCTGACCCGTCCCTCCAGGACGTGGATCCACTCCTCGCCCGGATGGACCCGCACGATGTCGGCGCTGGTGGCGTACGGGACGTGGACGCGCAGCGCCTGCATGGCGCGGCCCGCGCCGCCCGCCTGCCGGTAGATCCAGCCGTCGGCCTCGACCGGCTCGGAGCGCCCGGCCCGCACGACCGGGTCGCGCTCCGGCGGCACCTCGCCGAGCAGCTCGGAGACCGTCGTACCGTAGATACGGGCGAGGGCGAGCAGCATCGGCAGCGAGGGCTGCCGGTTCCCCGTCTCGAGCCGCGACAGATGGGCCGGCGAGAGCCCGGCGCGCTGGGCGGCCCCCTCCAGGGTGAGCCCGCGCCTGCGGCGCAGGGCCCGCAGCTGCGGAGCGACGTCCGGGAGGGCGTCGGTGACGTGGTTCATGCGTCCATTGCGCCAGGCACGTGCCTCTGAGGCAACTTTCTTGCCCCAGAGGCAAATCCGGGCGGAACCCCGAGCCGGACCCCCCGGGCGGAACCCCGGGTGGAACCCCGAGCCGGAACCCTGTGACCGAAGGACGCCGGAATCAGGTCAGCGCTGCGCGACCGCCTGCTTGACCAGTGTCTTTCCGAAGTCCCACATCAGTCCGCCGCCCGCGTGGGCGTCGTCCATCACCGCCGTGAAGGCGGTCACGAAACGCTCGACGTCGGCCTCGTCGACGACCAGCGGCGGAATCAGCTTGATCACCTCCAGGTGGTCGCCGGACACCTGGGTGAGGATCCGGTGGCGCTGGAGCAGCGGCACCACGACCATCTGCGCGAAGAGTCCCTTGCGGGCCGCCTGGAGCATGGTCCAGCGGCTGCGCAGGCCGAGCGAGGTCGGGCGGCCGAACTCGATGCCGATCATCAGGCCGCGGCCGCGGATCTCCTTCAGGAGCTCGTAGCGCGGGACCAGCTCGCGCAGCCGGGCCGCCAGCAGGTCGCCGACCCTGCGCACGTGCGCCACGGTGTCCTCGGACTCCATGACCGAGAGCACCGCGAGTCCGGCGGCCATGGCCTGCGCGTTCGCGCCGAAGCTGGCCGAGTGGACGAGCACCCGGTCCATCGAGGAGTAGACCTTCTTGAAGATCCAGTCCTTGCCGAGGGTGGCGCCCACCGGCACATAGCCGCCGGAGAGCGCCTTGGCGACACAGACCAGGTCGGGTTCGACGCCGTCCTCGTGCTGGTACGCGTAGAAGTCGCCGGTCCGGCCGAGGCCGGTCTGCACCTCGTCGGCGATCAGCAGCGCGCCGTACCGGTGCAGCAGCTCCTGGGCGGCGCGCAGGAAGCCCGGCGGGGTCTCGTGCACGCCCTTGCCCTGGATGGGCTCGACGACGAAGGCGGCCACGTCGCCCTTGCGCAGCTCGCGCTCCAGGGCGTCGAGGTCGCCGAGCTCGATCGCCGTGTCGGGGAGCAGCGGTGCGAAGCCGTCCCGGAAGCCCTTCTCGCCGTTGACCGAGAGGGAGCCGGTGGTGAGGCCGTGGAAGGCGTGCGCGCAGTACACGATCCTGGGCCGGCCGGTGGCGTACCGGGCGAATTTGAGGGCGGTCTCCACGGCCTCGGTGCCGCTGTTGCCGAAGAAGACCCGGTCGAGGTGCGGGCTGTGCGCGAGCAGCCGCTCGGCGAGGAGACCGGGCAGCGGCTGGCAGTCGAAGCGGGTGAGGTCGGGCAGCTGGGCGTCGAGCACGTCGTGCAGGGCCTGCCGGACGACGGGGTGGTGCCGGCCGAGGCCCATGACGCCGAAGCCGGCGAGCATGTCGAGGTAGTCGTTGCCGTCGGCGTCCCAGAAGTGGGCGCCCTCGGCCCGCTCGTAGACCTTGTCGAAGCCGATGGTGTGGAGCATCCGCGGGAGCTGGTGGTTGAGGTGGCGGGCGTGCAGCTCGTAGCGCTCGCCGCCCCGCGCGGCCAGGAGTGCCCGCAGGTCGAACGTGCCCCGGGGGCCGGATCCGCCCTTCATGGCCGGGTCACCCGTCATCTCGCGTCACCCGTTTCCGTTGACGGTCTCGCGGATCGCGCGGAGGGACTCCTTGAGCGAGCCCATGGTGGCGAGGACGGCGGTGGGCTCGTACCCGCAGTGCGCCATGCAGTTGGCGCAGCGCGGGTCCCGGCCGCGGCCGTACTTGTCCCAGTCCGTCTCCTCGATGAGCTCGCGGTACGTCGGGACGTAGCCGTCGCTCATCAGATAGCAGGGGCGCTGCCACCCGAAGAGAGAGTAGTTGGGGATCGCCCACGCGGTGCACGGGAAGTCGGCCTTGCCCTCCAGGAAGTCCAGGAAGAGCGGTGAGTGGTTCAGGCGCCAGCGGCGCCGGTTTCCACCCGCGAACGCCTTCTTGAAGAGTTCCCTGGTCTGCTCGACGCCCAGGAAGTGTTCCTGGTCCGGGGCCTTCTCGTAGGCGTAGGCGGGCGAGATCATCATTTCGTCGACCTGCAGGTCGTCATTGAGGAAGTTCAGTACCTCGATGATCGTCTGCGGGGTGTCGGTGTTGAAGAAGGTCGAATTGGTGGTGACCCGGAATCCGTGCCGCTTGGCCTCCTTGATGGCCGCCACGGCCTCGTCGAACACCCCCTCCTTCGCCACCGACTCGTCGTGCCGCTCGCGCAGCCCGTCGATGTGCACCGCGAAGGCGAAATACGGGGAGGGCGTGAACTTCTCCAGCTTCTTGCGCAGCAGCAGGGCGTTGGTGCACAGGAAGACATACTTCCGCTTGGCCACCAGCTGGCGCACGATCTCGTCGATCTGAGGGTGCATCAGCGGCTCGCCGCCCGCGATCGAGACCATCGGCGCCCCGGACTCCAGGACGGCGCCGACCGCCTGGGCCACCGGCATGCGCTGCTTGAGCACACCGGCCGGGTGCTGGATCTTCCCGCAGCCCTCGCACTTGAGGTTGCACGCGAAGAGCGGCTCCAGCTCGACGATCAGCGGGAACTTGTCCCGCTTGCGGAGCTTCTGTTCGAAGAGATAGGTCCCGACCCGGATGGACTGACGGAGCGGCATGGCCATAACTCGTTCACCTCCTGGGGAGCAGCAAAGAACGGTGCCATTCGAAGAATGCGGGCAGGACCGCACGAAGCACACGGAAGGCCGATATTCCCCCGCGCACCGTGCCGATCCGGACCAGTTCATGTTCTGGAGCGTCCACGACCACCCGTACGGCCGCAACCGGGCGTGCTCCGGCGGCGACGGCGGTGCTCAGGGTGGCGGCCGACTCCATGTCGACGGCGATCGCGCCGCCGGCCCGCAGCGCGGCCCGCTCGGGGCCGCGCACCACGTGGTCGGAGCCGGTGAGCGGGCCGGTGTGGACGGTACGGCCGGGCAGCGCCCGGCTGAGGGCCTTGACCAGCAGGTCGGTGCCGACACACGGGGTGGTGCCGTCGGGGCCGCGGGTCTCCTCGGCGACGATCAGGTCGCCGGGGTGCATGCCGGGCGCGAGCCCGGCGCAGAAGCCGGAGGCGATGACGGCGGCGTCCCGCCAGGCCTCCCGGCCGAGGGTGCGCGCGACGGTCCGCCGGGCGTGCGCCGGTCCCATGCCGGTGCGCACCACGGTGACCGGTGCGGGCGCCCCGCCCCGGTCTCCGCTGCGCAGCGCCAGCTTCTCGATGCCGAGCGCGCAGGCGACGACCAGCGGCGGCACGGCGGGCCCCGCGCCCTCGGATGCCCCGGCCGCCCCGGCCGCCGGTTCGCCGGCCATCAGCGGGCCTTCCGGCCGGGCAGGGGCGGCTCCCCGTTCACGTAGCGGCCGAGCGCGGTAAGCGGGAAGACCTGGCGGTAGAGGTGGTAGTTGATGGAGAAGTCCCAGGGGAAGCCGGTGCCGGTGAACTGGGGCTCGTCCCAGGAGCCGTCCTCGCGCTGGGTCTCGGCCAGCCAGGCGACGCCGCGCCGGACCGCCTCGGACTCCCGCTCGCCGGCCGCGAGCAGCGCGATGAGCGCCCAGGCGGTCTGCGAGGCGGTCGACTCGCCGTGCCCGATCCAGCCCTGTTCCTTGTACGAGCGGAGGTCCTCGCCCCAGCCGCCGTCCTCGTTCTGCACGGACCGCAGCCAGCCGACGGCCCGGCGGATCGCGGGGTGGCTGCGGGCGAGCCCGGCGGCGGTGAGGGCGGGCACCACCGAGCCGGTGCCGTAGATGTAGTTGACGCCCCAGCGCCCGAACCAGGCGCCGCCGGGCTCCTGTTCGGCGAGCAGCCACTCGATGCCCCGGCGGGTGCGGGGGTCGTCGGCGCGGCCCTCCCAGGCGAGCATCTCCACCACGTGGGCGGTGACGTCGGCCGAGGGCGGGTCGATGACCTCGCCGAAGTCGCAGAACGGCAGCCGGTTGGGGAAGGGACTGGTGTTGTCGGCGTCGAAGGCGCCCCAGGCGCCGTTCCGCGACTGCATGCCGGCGGTCCACCGTGCACCGCGCCGGACGGCCGCGTCCACCCGGGCCGGCTCGGGGTGCGCGACGCGCCGCAGCGCGAGGATCACCTCGGCGGTGTCGTCGATGTCCGGGTAGTTGTCGTTGTGGAACTCGAAGGCCCAGCCGCCCGGCGGGAGTCCGGGCCGGCGCACGGCCCAGTCGCCCTTGCGGACGATCTCCTCCCCGAGCATCCAGTCGGCGGCCTTCACCAGGGCCGGGTGGTCGGGCCGTACGCCCGCGTCGGCGAGCGCGATGGTGGCGAGGCAGGTGTCCCAGACCGGGGACTGGCAGGCCTCGATCATCCGAGCACCGTCCTCGCGCCACACGGCGAAGCGGTCGAGGGACTCGAGACCGGCCTTCATGACCGGGTGCTGGAGGTCGTAGCCGAGCAGGTGGAGGGCGATGACCGAGTAGACGGCGGGCGGCTGGATGCCGCCCCAGCAGCCGTCGTTCTCCTGCCGCTCGACGATCCAGCGGGCGGCGACGTTCATGGCGATCTTCCGCAGCCGGCGCGGGGCGACCTTGCGGTAGAGGTGCAGTCCCTTGTCGACGCGCTGGAAGAAGCCGTCCCAACTGGCCGCCGGGGCGAGGGGCTTGCCCGGATTGGGCCGTGCCGGGTCGGTGTGCAGCTCGTCCAGCGGGAAGGGCGCGGGCCGCACCGGCCGCTTGGCGGAGACGACGGTGAGCGGCACGATCGTCTGCCGGGCCCAGCAGCCGAAGTCGTAGATGTTGAGCGGGAACCAGCTCGGCAGGAAGACCAGCTCGGGCGGGAGCTCCGGCAGGTCGTCCCAGCTCCACCAGCCGAAGAGGGCGAGCCAGATGCGGGTGAAGACGCGGGCCCGGGCGATGCCGCCCTGCTCTCGGACCCAGGTCGCGGCGCGCGCCATGTGCGGGTCCTCGGGGACGTCCCCGGCGAGCCGCAGGGCGACGTAGGCCTCGACGGTGGCGGAGAGTTCGGCGGGGCCGCCGTGGAAGGTGGCCCAGGTGCCGTCGGCGCGCTGCTCGCCGCGGATGTGGAGGGCGGCGGCGTGGGTGGTCTCCGGGTCGAGGATGCCCAGGAACCGGCGGAGCAGCAGGTCCTCGGCGTCCATGGTGACGTTGGTCTCCAGGTCGCCCTTCCACCAGCCCTCGGGGTCCTGGCGGCCGAGGAGGTGGGCGACGGAGCGTTCGGCCGCTCGGGCGGCGGCCTTGTCGAGGGCGCCCTGCGACGTGAACGCGGGCGCGGTGGTGGTCGTGGCGGTGGTGCTGGCCGCGGCTGCTCGGGGTCCCATGGCCCCGGCGCTTCCGTCGGTCGTCGCTGTCATGGCTTCCCCTTCGTGCAGGCGGTGTACTGGCGCGTACTTTCTGCTTCTTCGGGTCTGCCGTCGGCCGGTGCCGGGTGGCACCGGCCGGCGACTGCGCACTCATATCAGAGCGATGGTGATCATCTCTTCCGTACGACGACGAAATCGGCCAGTGCCGTGAGCTGGGCCCGCACGTGGGCCGGGAGGTCCACGTCGTGCAGGGCGCTGACGGCGATCTCGTGCTGGCGGCGGGCCTCCTGGGAGGTCCAGTCCCGGCCGCCGGCCTCCTCGATGAGGGCGGCGCGGGCGGCGAACTCGGCCTCCGAGAAGGAGTCGAAGTCGGTGCTCTTGGCGTCGGCGGCGAGCAGTTCGCCGAGCCGCTCGGAGGCCGGGCCGCCGGCCGCGAGGGCGGCGACGACGGGCAGCGACTTCTTGCGCTGGCGCAGGTCGGACCAGGTCTGCTTGCCGGTGGCGTCCGGGTCGCCCCAGATGCCGAGGAGGTCGTCCACGGCCTGGAAGGCGAGGCCCAGGTGGTAGCCGTACTCCTCCAGCTTGTCGGCGGTGCGGTCGTCGGCGCCCGCGAGGACGGCACCGATGGAGGCGGCGCAGGCGAGCAGGGCGCCGGTCTTGTTGCCCTCCATCTCCAGGCACTCCTCGACGGTGACCCGCTCGCGGTGTTCGTACGAGATGTCCTGCGCCTGGCCGTCGATGAGCTTGCGGTTGGCGGTGGTCAGCCGGCGGGTGGCGCGGCCGGCCTCGACGGTGCCGAGTTCGAGCAGCACCTCGTTGGCCAGGGCGGACAGCGCGTCGCCGACCAGGATGGCCTGGGCGGGGCCGTACACCTTCCACACGGTGTCGCGGTGGCGGCGCTGCTCGTCGCCGTCCATGAGGTCGTCGTGGAGGAGCGAGAAGTTGTGCACGAGCTCCACGGCGACGGCGCCGGGGATGCCGACCTCGGGGGCGGCGCCGGCGGCCTCGGCGGAGATCAGGGCGAGCGCGGGGCGCACGGCCTTGCCGCTGTCGCCCTCGGTCGGGCGGCCCAGGGCGTCGATCCAGCCGAAGTGGTAGGCGGCCACGGTGTCCATGGGCGGCGCGAGGCGGTCGACGGCCGCTCGCATGACGGGCGTGGACAGGGCGCGGCCCCGCTCCAGCAGTGCGGCGACGTCCGCGGTGTCGACAGCCGGATTCCCCGGTGGCACAGTCGGCACGGTCTCTCCTCTAGTTCCGGTACTCACACTCATGCCGCCTCCTGCAGCGGATGGTCGTAGTGGCGGCCGAGTGCGGAGAGCGCGGCGCCCGCGGCGCTGAAACCGCTGCGGACGGCACCCTCCATGGTCGCGGGCCAGCCGGTGGCGGTCCATGCGCCGGCCAGGTACAGGCCGGGCGCGCGGGTGCGGGCGCCTGGCCGGAGCCGGCCGACGCCAGGGGTGGGGGCGAACGTGGCGGTCCGCTCCCGGGTGACGAAGAAGTCCCGGACGCCGGCGCCGCGGGCGGCGGGCAGCAGCCGCTCCAGTTCCGGGAGGTAGCGCTCGCGGAGCACGGCGACGGGTTCGTCGATCTCGTCCTGGGCGGCGGACTGGGAGACCGCCAGATACTGGCCGGGCCCGGTGAGCCCGGAGGACTCGGTGCGGTCGAAGACCCACTGGACGGGGCTGCCGATCGCGGTGAAGAACGGCCGGCGCAGCACCTTGCGGTCGTAGACCACATGCACGTTGAGGATGGGCGCGGTGCCGATGTCGAGGAGCCGGTCGGGGTCGTCGAGGGCGCCGTCGGGCAGCAGTTCGCGGGCCTCGCGCTGGGGGACGGCGAGGACGACGGCGTCGGCCTCCAGGGTCTCCCCCGGCAGCGTCACGCTCCAGCGTCCGTCGTCGCCACGGGTGATGCGCTCGGCCTTGGCGCGCAGTTCGGTGCGCACGCCGAGCGCGTCGAGGGCCTTGCGGGCGAGGGTGTCGTGCAGCTCGCCGAGCGGGACGTGCGCCCAGCCGATGTCGGCGGCGCCGTTCTCGGACAGCAGGCCGGTCTTGAAGACCTTGGCGGCCAGGCCCATGGAGGCGTCGGGGGCGACGGCGTTCAGGGTGGCGACGCCGACCAGGTCCCACAGCGCCTCGACGGTGCGGGCGGACTGGCCGTGCCGGCCGAGCCAGGTGCCGAAGTCGATGCCGTCGAGGGCGGGGTCGGCGGGGTCGAGCTTCTTCAGCGCGAGCGCGGCCCGGGCCACGCCGGCGCGCTCGCCGAGCGACAGGTGCGGATATGTGGCGAGGCTCGCCGCGAGATGCAGCGGTACGGGCAGGGCGGAGCGCCGCAGCCGGCCGAGCCGCGGCCCGGCCTGGCGCCCGACGTCGAGCACCGGCACGTCCAGGCGCCGCTGCACGGGCGCCAGGTGCGCGCCGCCGACGCGCTCCAGGAACCAGCGGTAGGCGGTGCAGCAGCGCAGATAGACGTGCTGCCCGTTGTCGACGGTGAGGTCGCCGCGCTTGAACGAGAACGCGAGCCCGCCGAGCCGCGGCCGTCCTTCGAGCAGGGTGACCCGCACTCCGGCCTCGGCCAGCTGCAGCGCGCTGGTCACCCCGGCGAGCCCCCCGCCCACGACGACGGCCCGGGCCGGCCGCCCGCCGTGCCCGCGCACGGCGCCGGCTCCCCCGGTGACCCTGATGTCGTCGGCGGTCATCCGGCCTCCCCTCGGGACGTCGTGCTCAGTGACGCGGTCCGGGCGCCTCGGGTTGTCCCGGACGCGTGACCGGCCGTGCGGGTGACGCCGACGCCGGCGGCGCGCCGGGCGAAGGCGCGGCATCGCGAGGCCGCGGCCGCCCCCGGCGCCGACGCGGTGGCGCGGCGCCGTCGCACGACATCGTCCCCCAAAACGGCGCCGATCCGCCGCGGCGCGAAGCCGCCGGCGCGCCCGGCGGACGCGCGGGCACGCGAAGCCCCGGCAGCCTGCGGCGCGGACGCGGTGGCGCGGCAGCGGCGCGCGGCTTCGCCGGCGCCCGCCGGCACCACCTCGCCCAGCGGCGCCCCGCCCGTTGCTCCGTCGCTCATGCCGGCCTCCTGACCGTGCGCCGGGAGACGTGGCGGGCGTCCAGGCCGGACAGGCCGCGGACCGCCACGTAGGCCTTCTCGCGGCCGGGGAGCGAGACGCGGCCGCGCAGGACGGCCTCGGGGTCGCGTTCGATGCGGTCGAGGAGGCGGCGGTAGATGCCGGCCATGGCGGCAACGCAGGCGCCGCTGCGGCGGTCGAGCATGGGGAGGAGGCGGTAGCCCTCGGCGAAGAGGGCGCGGGCGCGGCGGACCTCGAAGTGGACCAGGCCGGCGAAGTCGGCGCCGGGCGGCGGGGTGTCGGCGGCGAAGCCGCCGGAGCAGCCGAACTTGGCGAGGTCGTCGGCCGGCAGGTAGGTGCGCCCGTTGCCGGCGTCCTCGCGGACGTCGCGCAGGATGTTGGTGAGCTGGAGGGCGAGGCCGAGGGTGTCGGCGTACTCGGGGGCGCGGTCGGCGCCGGCGGCGCCGGGCTGGGTGCCGAAGACGCCGAGCGAGAGCCGGCCGATGGCACCGGCCACGCAACGGCAGTAGACCTTGAGCTCGTCCCAGGTCTCGTAGGTCTCGCCGCGCACGTCCATGAGGACGCCGTCGATGAGCTCGTCGAGGCCTTCGAGCGGGACCGGGAAGCGGCGTGCGGTGTCGGCGAGGGCGACGGCCACCGGGTCGGTGTCGTCCTCCTCGACCTCGCCCGCGCGGATCCGGGCGAGGATCGCCCGGGTGCCCTCCAGGCGCTCCTTCTTGTCGGCGGGCGCGAGCGGCCCGTCGCCGATGTCGTCGACCCGCCGCGAGAAGGCGTAGAGCGCCGACATGGCCTGGCGCTTCTCGGTCGGCAGCAGCCGGATCCCGTACGCGAAGTTGCGTGCCTGCTGTCCGGTCACGGCCTCGCAGTAGCTGTACGCGGCCTGGACGGGCGCGGACGGCTGGGACTGTCCCTCCACGGTGCGGCTCACCCCTCTCTCCGCGCCGTGAGCAGGACGGCGCCCGCCCGGCGCATCAGACTCGGTTTGGCGGCCTTGGGCGGCCCGGGCAGGACGTCGAAGCCCGCGGCGGCGATCGCGTCGAGTGCCGCGTACCCGCCGCCGGTGAAGCCGGCGAGCAGCAGCCGGAGCCGGCCGCGGACGCTGCCGACGAGCGGGGCTCCGGAGTCGAGCAGGTCGCGAGCCCGGCCGGCCTCGAAGGCGATCAGGGCGCGCACCGAGGCCCCGGCGGTGGGGGCGGCGAGGTCGTCGGTGGTGACGTGGAAGCGCTTGAGGTCCTCGGCCGGCAGATAGACCCGGTCGCGGGCCAGGTCCTCGGCGACGTCCTGGAGGTGTTCGACGATCTGGAGCGCGGTGCAGATCGCGTCGGAGCGGCGGATCCGCTCGGGGGTGGCGGTGCCGGTGATGCCGAGGACGAGCCGGCCGACCGGGTTCGCGGAGAGCTCGCAGTAGGCGAGCAGGTCGTCGTAGGTCTCGTAGCGGCTGACCAGCTGGTCCTGCCGGTTGGCGGCGACCAGGCCGAGGAAGGGCTCGGGGGGCAGTCCGCAGCGCCGGACGGTGGGGACGAGGGCGCGGAGCAGCGGGTGGTGCGGGCCGTCGCCGGCGGGGTCGAAGACGCGCCGGAGGTCGGTCTCGAAGGCGTCCAGGAGGGCCAGCCGGTCGCCGACCCGTTCGGGGGCGACGCCGAGGAGCCGGGCGTCCGCGCCGCCGGGGGCGAGGTCGCCGTCGCCGATGTCGTCGACGAGCCGGGCGAAGCCGTAGACGGCCATCAGGTCGTCGCGCCAGGCGCGCGGCAGGAAGAAGGGCGCCACGGGGAAGTTCTCGTCCGCGGCCTTGTCGAGAGTGGCGTGCGAGGTGTCCTGGTCTCGCACCTGCCGGATTCCGGTCACCGGCCGCTGCCCGACGCGGGGACGGCGACACCCTCGTGGAGCTGGAGATTCTGCGTCATGGCCGTCACATCTCCCGTTCTACACCGCGGATCGAATCCATCCTATTTCGGACACGCCGCCGAGCCCTGCCCGTGGCCCTCCGCCCGGCACCCGGACGCCGTGGGGTATCGCCCCACTTGCCGCGAAACAGACCGGTACAGCTTACGTTGTACGAGGCAGGATGCCGCGTCGGGGGGCCGGGCGCCTGTGCACAACGCCGTGCGTGGCGTCAACCTTCCCCGAGGGAGCGGAAGTTCACCCGTTCTTGACCTTGCCGACCATGACGTGGGGCGCGTCCCGGCGCGCTTCGGGCCGTCCCGGGCGTCAGGGTACGCGGGTTCCGGAGACCACCATGGCGAGGGTGGAGTCGACGACGTCGTCCCGGCGCTGGGCGGGCAGCCGGCGCAGCGGCCCTTCGAGGAGGAGCAGCGACAGTCCGTGCACGGCCGACCACGCGGCGGCGTCCGCGGCCGGGCGGGCGGCCCGCGGCGGGCGGGCGGTGGCGCCGAGGGCGGTCAGGGCGTCGGCGAGCAGGGTGAAGGCGCGTACCTCGCCGACCGGGGTCTCCGGGTCCGCGGCCTCGGTACGAGGGGTGCCGAAGGCGGAGCGGTAGAGGCCGGGCTGCTCGACGGCGAAGGCCACGTAGCCGCGGCAGAGGGCGGCGAGCCGGGCCTCGGCGGCGAGGGCGGGGTCGTCGGCGCCGGGCATGCGGGCGGCGGCCCGCTCCATGGAGTCGGCGAGGGCCCGCCGGGCGTGGTCGCGGACGGCGGCGAGCAGCTCGCCGCGTCCCTCGAAGTGCCGGTAGGCGGCGGTGGGCGAGACGCCGACCCGGCGGGCGGCCTCGCGCAGGACGACGCGCTCGGGCCCTCCTTCGCCGGCGAGACCGACGGCGGCGCAGATGAGGGCGTTGCGCAGGTCGCCGTGGTGATAGCTCTTTCCTCCCGGGATCGCTGCCATGCGCTCATCCTGCCCGATGTTGACCGCATGAACATTCCGGGTGGACGCGCGACGCGCGAAAACCGGACGTCCGTTGAACACACCGCCGCCCCCGCCGATCGGATCGGCGGGGGCGGCGGCGGTGGCGCGGCGGGTACGGCGGCGGCGCGGCTACTTGGCGGTCTCGCGCTCGTAGGCGGCGATGACCTCGTCGGTCGGGCCGTCCATGAGCAGCTCGCCCTTCTCCAGCCAGAGCACGCGGTCGCAGGTGTCGCGGATCGACTTGTTGCTGTGGCTCACCAGGAAGACCGTGCCGGCCTCCTTGCGCAGCTCGCGGATGCGGGCCTCGGAGCGGATCTGGAACTTGCGGTCACCGGTCGCCAGGGCCTCGTCGATCATGAGGACGTCGTGCTGCTTGGCGGCGGCGATGGCGAAGCGGAGCCGGGCACCCATGCCGGACGAGTAGGTCCGCATCGGCAGCGAGATGAAGTCGCCCTTCTCGTTGATGCCGGAGAAGTCGACGATGTCCTGATACCGGCTCTTGATCTCCTCGCGGCTCATGCCCATGGCGAGACCGCCGAGGATGACGTTGCGCTCACCGGTCAGGTCGTTCATGAGCGCGGCGTTGACGCCGAGCAGCGAGGGCTGGCCGTCGGTGTAGACCTTGCCGCTCTCGGTGGGCAGCAGGCCGGCGATGGCGCGCAGCAGGGTCGACTTGCCGGAGCCGTTGCTGCCGATGAGGCCGATGGCCTCGCCGCGGTAGGCGGTGAAGGACACGCCGCGGACGGCGTGCACCTTGCGCACTCCGCGCTCGGTCTCGCCCTTGCGGCGGCGGATGATCCGGCTGAGGGCCGCGGTGGCGCTGCCCTTGCCGCCGGCTCCGGCGTTGACCCGGTAGACGATGTGGACGTTGTCCGCGATGACGGTGGGGACACGGTCCCGGGAGTCGTGGTCAGCCACGGCCGTACCTCTCCTCGGCCTTCCAGAAGTAGACGAAGCCGCCCAGGCCGATCACCACGGACCAGGCGAGGGTGACGAACCAGACGTGCGGCGGCAGGTTGGACGCGCCGTAGCCGTCGATCAGCGCGAACCGGATCAGGTCCATGTGCAGCGCGGCCGGGTTGTACTGGAGCAGGTCCGTGATCCAGGCCGGCTTGTCCTCCAGCATCACCGGGATGGAGAACATGACGCCCGACGCGTACATCCAGGTGCGCATGATGAACGGCATCAGCTGCGCGAGGTCGGGCGTCTTGGCGCCCATCCGCGCCACGATCATGGCGACGCCCGCGTTGAACACGAACTGCAGCAGCAGCGCCGGGAGGATGAGCAGCCAGCTGAGCGAGGGGTAGCTGCCGAAGGCCACGACGACGGCGAACAGCACGATCATCGAGAACAGCAGCTGCTGGAGCTGCTGGAGCGCGAAGGAGACGGGCAGCGTGGCCCGGGGGAAGTGCAGTGCCCGCACCAGGCCGAGGTTGCCCGAGATCGCCCGGACGCCCGCCATCACCGAGCTCTGGGTGAAGGTGAACACGAAGATCCCGGTCACCAGGAACGGGATGTACACCGACCGCGACATGCCCCGGCCGGCGCCCAGGATCAGGCCGAAGATCAGGAAGTAGACCAGCGCGTTCAGCAGCGGCGTCACCACCTGCCACAGCTGTCCGAGCTTGGCCTGGCTGTACTGGGCGGTGAGTTTCGCCTGGGAGAAGGCCAGGACGAAGTGGCGCCGTCCCCACAGCTGGCGGATGTACTCCACGAGCCCCGGCCGGGCCCCGCTGACGGAGAGTCCGTACTTCGCCGCCAGCTCGGCCGGGCTCAGGCCGTCGTCGGCGGGCGGTCGGGCGCTCGTCACGACCCCACCGTCCTGGGATGTGTCACTCACAGTCGAAACTTTCGTGTTCGGGATACGCGGCAAGTCGGGTACCACGATGTCAGACGACGGGCGGGCGTCCCATCCGGGTCAGCCGCCACACCGTACGCCACCTCATGGGGTGCCGCGGACCGCAAGGGGTCCGCCAGCCCGCCCGGAACCCGCCGAACCACGCCTTGAGGGCCGGTACGGAGGGCCGCCGCGCCAGGGTCAGCAGCAGCCAGACGCCGAGATAGACCGGCACCAGGGGTGCGGGAAGATTGCGGCGAGCCAGCCACACCCGGTTGCGGGCCACGTTGAAGTGGTACGTCGCGTGCCGGGACGGCGGGGTAGTGGGGTGCAGCAGCACCATGTCGGAACGGTAATCGATCATCCAGTCGGCGTCGAGGGCCCGCCAGGCGAGATCGGTCTCCTCGTGCGCGTAGAAGAACGCGTCCGGCAGTCCGCCGACCTCCGTGAAGACCTTGGTGCGCACCGCGTTGGCGCCGCCGAGGAAGGTGGTGACGCGCGAGGAGCGCATCGGGTCCGAGGCACGGAGGCGCGGCACGTGCCGGCGCTGGGTCAGGCCGGTCTCCGGATCGGCGATCCGGAAGCTGATGATGCCGAGCCGCGGGTCGGCGGTGAAGGCCTGGCGGATCAGCTCCGCGGTGTCGGTGTCGGCGAGCAGGCCGTCGTCGTCGAGGAACAGCAGGGCGTCGACGTCGCTGCCGCCGGGCCCGAAGGCCTCGATGCCGATGTTGCGGCCGGCCGGGATGCCGACGTTCTCCGGGAGGGTCACCGAGCGGACGCCCGCGGGCAGCCCGGTGACCTCCACGCCCTGGCCCACCACGACCACCTCGACCGGGTCGCCCTGCTGCCGGGCGACCGAGTCGAGGAGGGCGCGCAGGTCGTCGGGGCGGTTGCCCATGGTGATGACGACCGCGCCCAGCTTCATCGGCCTGGTCATGGTGGCCGTCCTCACTTGAGCCTGCTGGAGGCCAGGATCGACACCAGGTGCAGCACGGTCTGCAGCATCGCGATGCCGGCGAGCACGGCGACGCCGAGCCGGGAGAAGAACAGGTCGCCCCGGATCTGGTCCACGATCGCGAGGACCAGGATCAGCAGGGAGGCCTCGATGCCCAGGATCAGCCGGTGGAACTTGAGCGCGCCGGCGGCCCGACGGGCCAGCGCCATGCCGGAGGAGCGCGGCTCGGACGCCGCCTCCTTGACCGGGGGCATTCCGTTCTGGTGGCGGGCGACGCCGACCAGGTCGGTCTCGGCCTTGATCAGGATGGCGCCGAGCGCGGCCAGGGTGCCGAGGAAGGCCCACAGCCAGTCGATCCGGCCGTTCCCCCACGGGTCGGCGGCGCGCAGGCCGAAGCCGACGAGCACGGCCGCGTCGCACAGGTAGGCGCCGACCCGGTCCAGGTAGACGCCGGCGAGCGAGTACTGCTTCTTCCAGCGGGCCAGTTCGCCGTCGACGCAGTCGAGCAGCAGATAGCCCTGGACGGCGAGCACGCCGAGCACGGCGCCCCAGATGCCGGGCACGAGCAGCGCGGGCGCGGCGAGGACGCCGGACAGCGTCATCAGATAGGTCAGCTGGTTGGGCGTGACCCGGGTGGTCGCCAGATGACGGGTGATCCGCAGCGAGATCTCCCGCATGTACAGGCGGCCGCCCCAGTGTTCGCCGCTCCGCCGGTCCTTCACACCCGGCGGGTGGACGACCGGTCGGAGCTCAGCTACCGATGGCTTTTGCATAGTCGGCGTACGCGTCCCTGATCTGGTCTGTGGACAGGTCGAGGTGCTCGAGGATGGTGAAGCGGCCCGGGCGGGTCTGCGGGGCGAAGTCGACCGCCCGCACGAACTCGTCGACGGTGAAGCCCATCTCCTCGGGCAGCACCGGCAGGCCGTGCCGGCGCAGGGTGTCGACCATCTGCGCGGACTCCTCGCGGGCCCCGCGCAGATGCATCGCGAAGGCCGCGCCGAGGCCGCACTGCTCGCCGTGGCTGGCCGCCCGGGTGGGGAAGAGCAGGTCGAAGGCGTGGCTGATCTCGTGGCAGGCGCCCGAGGACGGGCGGCTGTCGCCGCTGATCGACATGGCGATGCCGGACATCACGAGACCCTCGGAGAGGGTGACGAGGAAGTCGTCGTCGCCGACGCCGCCGGGGTGGCGCAGGACGGCCTCGCCGGCGCTGCGCGCCATGGCGGCGGCGAGACCGTCGACCTTCTCGCCGGTCTCGCGGTGGGACAGCTCCCAGTCGGCGATGGCGGAGAGGTTGGAGATCGCGTCGCCGATGCCGGAGCGGACGAAGCGGATCGGCGCGTCCCGGATCACGTCGAGGTCGATGACCAGCGCGATCGGGGTGGGCACGCCGTAGGAGCCGCGCCCGTTGTCGTTGTCCAGGGTGGAGATCGGCGAGCAGATGCCGTCGTGCGACAGGTTGGTGGCGATGGCCACCAGCGGCAGCCCGACCCGGGCCGCCGCGTACTTGGTCACGTCGATGATCTTGCCGCCGCCGAGCGCCACGACCGCGTCGTAGCGCTTGCCGCGCATGGCATCGGCGAGCCGGACGGCCTCGTCGATGGTGCCGCCCATGACCGGGTACCAGTCGGCGTCCGGCAGCTCGGGGGCGAAGCGGTCACGCAGCTTCAGACCGGAGCCGCCGCTGATGGCGATGGCGATCCGGCCGTTGCTGGAGATCCGCTGGTCCGCGAGGAGCGTGGACAGGTCGTCCAGCGCTCCGCCGCGGATGTCGACGACGACCGGCGAGGGGATGAGCCGGGTCAGTACTGGCACGCGATGTCACGGCCCTTCGCGAGGTCGTCGTGGTTGTCGATCTCGACCCACTTGACGTCGCCGATGGGGGCCACGTCGACGGTGAAGCCGCGGTTGACCAGTTCCTGGTAGCCGTCCTCGTAGTAGAGGTCGGGGTCGCGCTCGAAGGTGGTCTTCAGCGCGTCGGCGAGCTCCTCGGCGGCCTCCGCCTCGATGAGCGTGACGCCGATGTACTCGCCGGTGGCGTCGGCCGGGTCCATCAGCTTGGTGATCTTCTGGACGCCCTTGCCGTCGGCGGTGACGACCTTCATCTCCTCGTCGGCGAGGCTCTTCACCGTGTCGAGGGCGAGGATGATCTTCTGGCCGTCGCCGCGGGCGGCGAGCAGGGTCTTCTCGACGGAGACCGGGTGGACGGTGTCGCCGTTGGCGAGGATCACACCGCGCTTCAGGACCTCACGCGCGCACCACAGGGAGTAGGCGTTGTTCCACTCCTCGGCCTTGTCGTTGTCGATGAGGGTCAGCTTGAGGCCGTACTTCGCCTCCAGCTGCTCCTTGCGCGCGTACACGGCCTCCTTGCGGTAGCCGACGACGATGGCGGCCTCGGTGAGGCCGACCTCGGCGAAGTTCTTCAGCGTGAGGTCGAGGACGGTCAGCGAGCCGTCGCCCGCCGGGTCCACGGGCACGAGGGCCTTCGGAAGCGTGTCGGTGTAGGGGCGCAGACGCCGTCCGGCACCGGCTGCCAGTACGAGGCCAATCATGCTGTCTCTCCTTCGTCATGTACGGCGGGTGCTCCGGAGGAGACCCAGAAGCGGATGGACTCCGCGAGCACCACGAGACCCACGGCGACCGCGAGTGCGGTGAGGGCCCAGGTGAAGTCGTCGCCGCGGTCCGCGAGGAGTGCGGCGAGCGCGGCCACCACGAGCGTGCGTCCCTCGTGGCCGCCGATGGTGCGCACCAGCCAGGCGGGCGGCGCGCCGGTGCCGCCGCGAATGCGGTACACCGTGTCGTAGTGATGGTAGGCGACCGCCGCGACCAGCCCGAATGCGGCGGGAAGGGCGTGGGCGGCGTCCGACCTGGCCGCGAGGAACAGGATCGTGCCGTACTCGGCGGCACGGAAGAGCGGGGGGACGAGCCAGTCGAGCTTGCCCTTGAGGGGGGCGGCGATGGCCTGCCCGGCCCAGAAGGCGTACGCGACGGCGGCCCCCACCGTCGCCCAGCCGGGGCCGGTGACGACGGAGCCGGCCAGCACGCAGGCCGCGCCGAGCAGAGCGAACAGCGGCGCGACGAAGCCCCGGGGACGGCGGCGGAACATCCCGGCGACGACCGAGGCGAGCGGGCCGGAGTCCGCGAGGTCGGCGAGCGCCCGCGCGGCCCGGTCGGAGCGCGGGTCCCTCCGCTTGAGCGAGCGCAGGACGCGGCCCGCCGTGGTGTAGCAGGCGCCGAAGGCGCAGCCGACGATCAGCGCCCAGAAGACGATCCGGGGACTGGTGGCGGCGGTGAGGAGGGCGATCATCGCCCAGCGCTCGCCGATCGGCAGGATGATCATGCGCCGGGCCCAGACCGTCCAGCCGACGCTGTCGAGCCTGTTGGAGAGGGCGGTCGCGGTCGTGTTGCCGGCGTTCGCCTCGTTGAAGGAGAAGTCCACGACGTGCCGGCAGGTCATCAGGACCATGGCGCCGAGCGCGAGACCCCAGACGTCGTCGCCGTCACGGGCCGCGCCGAGCGCGAGCCCGGCGTAGAAGGCGTACTCCTTGGCGCGGTCGAAGGTGGCGTCGAGCCAGGCGCCCATCGTCGAGTACTTGAGCGCGTAGCGGGCGAGCTGCCCGTCGGTGCAGTCGAGGACGAAGGAGACCAGGAGCAGCACGCCGGCCGCGACGTAGCCGACGCGGTCGCCGGTGGCGGCGCAGCCGGCCGCGAGCAGCGCGGTGAGCAGCGAGGCGGTGGTGACCTGGTTGGGGGTCAGGCCGCGGCGCGCGCACCACCGGGCGATGTAGCGCGAGTACGGGCTGATGAAGAAGGTGGTGAAGAAGCCGTCGTGCGCCTTGACGGCGGACTTCAGGCGTACGGCTTCGTCGTCGACGGCCTCGACCGCGGCACGCGCCTCGTGGCGGGCCTCCGGTCCTTCCGGCACGGCGGCGACGAGGGTGCCGAGCTGGGGCCGGTGCACGGCGACGCCGTCGGCGTCGAGCGCGTCGGCGAGGGTGTCGGGGAGGCTGACGGCGACGGCCTGGTCACCGCCGACGGCGGGCCCGGCGGGCGCGGCTTCGGGGCCCGTCTCCCGGTCGAGGGCGCGGGCGAGGGCCTGCCGGGCCTCGGGCTGCGCGGTGAGCGCGCCCGGTGCGGCGGCGGCCGGGAAGCGCGGGTCGGTCAGCGCGAGCCGCAGTGCGTGGAGGTGGCCCACGAAGCGGGGGTCCACGACGGCGACGCGCTGTCCGGCGGGGACACGGGCCAGCAGGGCGCCGGTCTCGTGGGGGCCGGAGGCGGTCTCGACGTCGAAGCCGAGGGACCGCAGATCGGCGTCGAGCGACGATCCGGGTACCGGCGGACCGGTGAGGATGGCGGTCGACAGGGCGAACTCACTCCTTGGAGCTGGCGGACGGGCCGGCGGGGCCCCGGCACGGCTCCGGGCGCGGCGAGGCGGCCCGGCCACCGGCGGCGGCACGTCGGCTGAGGCTATCGGATGACGGAAGCACGAGTTCACCGAGGTTTCGCGGGACGGCCTCCCCGGTGCCGCCCCGTGTCCGCGCGGGTACGCCAGGTACTGAGGAGATCATCACGGGCGATCCGCCGTCCGGGCGACGGCTCACGGCCGCGGCCCCCCGTGGGGGTGGTTTCGGCCACTCGCCGCCCGGCTCGCATAACCGCAGGTCAGAGCATATGACAACGGTGTTCAGTACCGGGTTGCACATACCCCCCACCCGTAGTTCACTGGCGAATCGGAGAGACCGCCGAGCACGCTGACGACACGACCCGGGAGGCCTTGTCATGGGGGCTGGACACGACCACGGACACAGCCACGGCGGGCCGCCGCCGACCGGCACCGCGGCCCTGGCCTACAGGAACCGGCTGCGGATGGCACTCGGCATCACGCTCTCCGTGATGGTCGTGGAGATCATCGGCGGCCTGGTCGCCGACTCGCTCGCCCTGATCGCGGACGCGGCGCACATGGCGACCGACGCCGTCGGCCTCGCGATGGCCCTGCTCGCCATCCACTTCGCCAACCGGCCGCCCACCGGGAACCGCACCTTCGGCTACGCGCGGGCCGAGATCCTCGCCGCGCTCGCCAACTGTCTGCTGCTGCTCGTCGTCGGCGGATACGTCCTCTACGAGGCGATCCAGCGGTTCATCGAGCCGGCCGAGACCCGCGGCGGACTGACCATCGCGTTCGCCGTGGTCGGCCTGGTGGCGAACATCGTCTCCCTGTCGCTGCTGATGCGCGGCCAGCAGGAGAGCCTGAACGTGCGCGGCGCCTATCTGGAGGTGCTCGCGGACGCCCTCGGCTCGGTGACGGTGATCGTCGCCGCCGGGATCATCCTGCTCACCGGCTGGCAGTACGCGGACCCGATCGCCTCGATCGTGATCGGCCTGATGATCGTGCCCCGCACGGTCAGGCTGCTGCGGGAGACCCTGGACGTGCTCCTGGAGTCGGCCCCCAAGGGCGTCGACATGGCGGAGGTACGGGCGCACATCCTGGCCCTGCCGGGCGTCGAGGACGTGCACGACCTGCACGCCTGGACGATCACCTCGGGCATGCCGGTGCTGTCGGCGCACGTGGTCGTCACCCAGGACGCCCTGGACGCCCTGGACGCCGTCGGGCACGAGAAGATGCTGCACGATCTGCAGGGCTGCCTGGGCTCGCACTTCGACGTCGAGCACTGCACCTTCCAGCTGGAGCCCGCCGGTCATGCCGAGCACGAGGCCAAGCTGTGCCTGTGAGGCCCGTGAGTTGCTAGGCTCATGGCGTACCTCGTACGTGCGCGGTGAGAGGAGCTGAGGTTGATGACCGTCGCGATGGAGGCTGCCCGCAGCGGCAGCGCCCGGTCGTCCCTCAGCCTCCGGGTCTCCGGCTGACCTGACGCCTCACCTCGTCCTGTCGTCGGCCGGGGCCCTCTCACACAAGGGTCTCCCACGTTGTCCGACAACGACTTCAACGACATCACCGTCTCCACCCAGGCGCTTCACGACGCCTTCTTCGCCCTGCACCACGGCCTGCCGCGGCAGGGCCCCGGCTCCGACACCACCACCCGCCGGCTGCTGAGCCTCGCGGGTCCGCTGCCCGAGCGCCCGCGCGTGCTCGACCTGGGCTGCGGTCCCGGCCGCTCCGCCCTGCTGCTCGCCGCCGAGGCGGGCGCCGAGGTGACCGCGGTCGATCTACACGAGCCGTTCCTGGCCGAACTGCGGGAGGCCGCCGCCGCCCGCGGGCTCGACGGCCGCGTCCGTACCCTGCGCGCCGACATGGGCGCGCTGGAAGAACTGCCCGACGGGTCCTTCGACCTGGTCTGGGCCGAGAGCTCGGTCTTCGTCCTCGGCTTCGACCGGGCGCTCGCCGAGTGGCGCCGGCTCCTCGCCCCCGGCGGCACGCTCGTCCTCACCGAGTGCGTGTGGACCGCCGAGCACCCCGCGCCCGAGCCCCGGGCGTTCTGGGAGGAGCACTACCCGCTCCGTACGGTCACCGCGAACGCGGCGGCGGCCGTCGCGGCCGGGTACCACGTCCTCGGCACCGTCCCGCAGCCCGAGAGCGACTGGGACGAGTACTACGGCCCCCTGGCCCAGCACGCCGATACGGCGGACACCTCGGTCCCCGGCATGACCGAGGCCGTCGCCGGGGCCCGCGCCGAGATCGCCCTGCGCCGCGCGCACGGCGGCGACTACGGCTACACCGGTTTCGCGCTCCGGCCGACCGACCCGCGCTGGAAGGCCCGCGAGGAGACCGCGGCGGACGTCCCCCGCGTACGGGAGATCAACGCGGCGGCCTTCCCCACCCCGGAGGAGGCCGGCCTGGTCGACGCCCTGCGCGCCGACGAGGAGGCCTGGCTGCCGGGTCTGTCGTACGTGGCGGAGGCTCCAGACGGCACGGTCGCCGGGTACGCGCTGATCACCCGGTGCCATGTCGACGGGGTCCCGGCGGCCGCGCTCGGGCCGGTCGCGGTGGCGCCCGCCCACCAGCGGACGGGCGCCGGGCAGGCCGTCGTACGGGCGGTTCTCGATGCGGCGCGGGTGCGCGGAGAGCGGCTCGTGCTGGTGCTCGGCCATTCGGAGTACTACCCGCGGTTCGGGTTCGTACGGGCGTCCGCGTATGGGATCAAGCCAGCCTTCGAGGTTCCGGACGAGGCCATGATGGCGCTCGCCCTGGACGGTTCCGGGCCCGTCACCGGGGGCACGATCACGTATCCCGCGGCTTTCGGGGTCTGACGGGTGTGTCGCTCCCGCCGCACCGGGGTGTACTCCGGTGCGGTGGGAGCGGCCATGTCCGGCCTCCGAAGTACGGACAAGCCGGTTTTGTACGGCAGACTGAGGTGGCCCGGCAGGGCCAGGACCGAATCGAAGGATGGGTATGCCGACCACATCAGCCACCGTGGCTCACCACTCGTCGAACGGCGTGCGGCCGACCGAGGCCGAGGCGCCGATCATGCTCGAACTGGTCGACGAGAACGGCGTCACGATCGGCACGGCGGAGAAGCTGTCCGCGCACCAGGCGCCGGGGCAGCTGCACCGCGCGTTCTCGGTCTTCCTCTTCGACGAGGAGGGCCGGCTGCTGCTGCAGCGGCGCGCGCTCGGCAAGTACCACTCCCCCGGCGTGTGGTCCAACACCTGCTGCGGCCACCCCTACCCGGGCGAGGCCCCGTTCGCGGCGGCCGCCCGGCGCACCTTCGAGGAGCTGGGCGTCTCGCCCTCGCTGCTCGCGGCGGCCGGCACGGTCCGCTACAACCACCCGGACCCGGCCTCGGGCCTGGTGGAGCAGGAGTTCAACCACCTCTTCGTCGGCCTGGTGCAGACCGGCCCGCGGCCGGATCCGGAGGAGGTCGAGGAGACCGCCTTCGTGACGGCCGCCGAGCTGGCCGAGCGCCACGCGGCCGCGCCGTTCTCCGCCTGGTTCATGACGGTGCTCGACGCGGCGCGCCCCGCGATCAGGGAGCTGACGGGTCAGGCCGGGGGCTGGTGAACACGGCCTGGGTCTGAGCCTGGGTCTGAGCCTGGGTCTGGCCCTGGGTCTGGCCCTGGGACGGTGTCCGAGCCTGGGGCCGTCCCTGGACCTGGCCGCCCTGAGGCTGTGCCGGGGGCAGGGGCTGCGCCTGGGACAGGGGTCCGATCGGCACCTGTCCCGGCACGAACGGGTTGAGCGGCAGCGCCGCCCAGATGATCTTGCCGCCGCTCGCGGTGTGCTCGACGTCGCAGGCGCCGCCGGCCTCGCGGGCGACCTCCCGGACGAGGAGCAGCCCTCGGCCGCCGGTCTGGCCCCAGTCGGCCTCCAGGGCCTTGGGGCGGTAGGGGTGGTTGTCCTCGACGGACACCCGCACCCACTCCGCCCCGATGGCCACCTCGACCGCTATCTCCGGCGAGAGCAGCGCGGCGTGCTTCACCGCGTTGGTGACCAGTTCGGAGACGATGAGGAGCAGCCCCTGCACGGTGTCGTCGTGCACCGGGACGCTCTGCCGGACCAACAGGTCGCGGACGGCGTGCCGGGCCTGCGGCACGGAAACGTCGACCGCGGGAGCGGTGAAGCGCCAGACCCCTTCGTAGGACGGTGGCCGGGCGGGGACGCTCCCGCGGCTCTCCATAGTCCGACTCCCGCCCTCGTGCTCGATTGTCGCCACGGGTCGAGTCTTGGGAATCCGGCACCGCACCTCGAGATACTGACCAGAAGTCGACAGATATCGACCAGATTCTGATCGGGTGAGTATGCCAAAGTCAGTTGTTCGACTACTCCTGATCCCCCGCTGACGCCTTCGTCGTCGGCGCCGTTGGTGTGACCATACTGACGATACGCACCCCCCTTCTTGATCGTACGGAGCGGTCTCCCGGCTAGCATCCGGGAGCATGGAGCCGCAGCTGACCGTGAACATCGCCGACGAGGTCGCCACCCTCGTCATCGCCAACCCCGCCAAGCGCAACGCGATGACCGCGGACATGTGGCGGTCCCTGCCGGGGCTGCTCGCCCCGCTCGCCGCCGACCCCGCGGTGCGCACCCTGGTGCTGACCGGCGCGGGCGACACCTTCTGCGCCGGGGCCGACATCTCTACGCTGCGTGAACCGGGGGACGAGCAGCAGACCCTCGCCGTCCGCGCCGAGGCGGCGCTCGCCGCCTTCCCCAAGCCGACCCTGGCCGCCGTGCGCGGCTACTGCGTGGGCGGCGGCAGCCAGCTCGCCGCCGCCTGCGACCTGCGGTTCGCCGAGGAGGGCGCCCGGTTCGGGGTCACCCCGGCGAAGCTCGGCATCGTCTACCCCGCCTCCTCCACCCGGCGACTCGCCGCCCTGGTCGGCCCCTCGACCGCCAAGTACCTGCTGTTCTCCGGCGAGTTGATCGACACCGAGCGGGCGCTGCGCACCGGCCTGGTGGACGAGGTCCACCCGGTGGGCGAACTCGACAAGCGGGTCGCGGAGTTCACCCGTACCCTCGTCTCCCGCTCACTGCTCACCCAGTCCGCGGCCAAGGAGTTCGCCGACGGCCGGACCGGCCGCGAGGAGCACTGGGCGGAGCAGGCGCACGGCAGCGGCGACACCGCGGAGGGTGTCGCCGCCTTCCTGGAGCGGCGACCGGCCCGCTTCACGTACGGGCGCTGAGCTTCGTCCCCTGCGGAAGCCGCGCGGCGGTCCTGCCGCGCCACTGAGCAGGACGGCGATCTGCATGCTGCGGTGGCCTCCGGGTACGCCGGGGTTGGCCGGGGCGGGGATTCCCGGCGTACCGGCCGGTAGGTAAGGTGCGGGTCCATGACGAATCCGCCGCCCCTGGCCGGCCGCCGCTGTGCCCACCCGGTCAACCTGCTGCACGCGACCCTCTACTTCTCGTCCGACCTGGACGCCGAGTTCAGGGGCCTGGGCGTCGAGGACACGAGCGCGATACGGCTGGCCGCGCGCAGCGCGCCGCTCGGCGCCGTCGGCGCGGGGACCGTGGCCGCGACCTTCTACAACTACGAGCACGGCTTCCTCGCCCGGCACCTGCCCGCCGTGTGGGAGACCGCCTCCCCCGGCGCCGTCCTCGACGCCCGGCTGCGGGCCGCGGACGCCACCTACCGGCGGCTGCTCGGCGACGAGGCCGTCGCCTCGGCGGAGATGGCCGAGGCCGCCGAGCTCGCGCTGCGCGCCGCCGAGGCCTGCACCCGGCACGCGCGCCCGCTGTACGCGGGCAACGCGGACCTGCCGGTGCCGGACGCCCCGCACCTGCGGCTCTGGCACGCCACCACGCTGCTGCGCGAGCACCGCGGCGACGGGCACGTCACGGCCCTGCTGAGCGCCGGGCTCGACCCGGTGGAGGCGCTTGCCAGCCACACCGCCACCGGCAGGGGCATGGCGCCGCGCTGGGTCCTCGGCACCCGGGGATGGGGGCGCGAGGACTGGGACGCGGCCGTGGCGCGGCTGACCGCGCGCGGGCTGCTCGACGCCGAGGGCGAGCTCACCGAGGCGGGCGCCGCCCTGCGCGAGTCCCTGGAGGCCGAGACCGACCGGCTCGACGCCGCGCCGTACGAGCACCTGGGCGCGGAGGGCACGGCCCGGCTCACCGAGCTCGCCAAGGGCTTCCTGGTGACGGCGGCCGGCGCGGGCGCGTTCCCGGCGGGCCTCACCGGCAGGGCCTGAGGCACCGCACCGAGGAAGACCAGGGCGGGTCGGTTGCCGCGGACGGGTGACCGACCCGGCAGAATGCATCCGCAAGCTTGAGGCACGAGAAGGCGGGTCGGACATCGTGACGACGTCCATCGAGGCAAGGATCGCCGAGGAGCTCGGCGTACGCGAGCGACAGGTGAAGGCGGCCGTCGAACTGCTCGACGGCGGTTCGACCGTGCCGTTCATCGCGCGCTACCGCAAGGAAGCGACCGAGATGCTCGACGACGCGCAGCTGCGCACCCTGGAGGAGCGGCTGCGGTATCTGCGCGAGCTGGAGGACCGGCGCTCCGCCGTCCTCGACTCGGTGCGCGAACAGGGCAAGCTGACGCCCGAACTGGAGGCGCAGATCCGGGCCGCCGACACCAAGGCGCGCCTGGAGGACATCTATCTGCCCTTCAAGCCCAAGCGCCGCACCAAGGCGCAGATCGCGCGCGAGGCCGGTCTGGAGCCGCTGGCGGAGGGCCTGCTGGGCGACCCGACGGTGGAACCGCTGGCCGCCGCGGCCGCGTTCGTCGACGCCGACAAGGGCGTCGCGGACCCGGCGGCCGCCCTGGAGGGCGCGCGGGCCATCCTCACCGAGCGCTTCTCGGAGGACGCCGACCTCATCGGCGAGCTGCGCGAGCGGATGTGGGGCCGGGGCCGGCTGGCCGCGAAGGTCCGCGAGGGCAAGGAGCAGGAGGGCGCGAAGTTCGCCGACTACTTCGACTTCGCCGAGCCGTTCACCGCGCTGCCCTCGCACCGGATCCTCGCGATGCTGCGCGGCGAGAAGGAGGACGTCCTCACCCTGGACCTGGAGCCGGAGGAGCCGAGCGACGCCCCCGCCTCCTCGTACGAGCCGATCGTCGCCCACCGCTTCGGCGTGGCCGACCGCGGCCGGCCCGGCGACAAGTGGCTCCTGGACACCGTCCGCTGGGCCTGGCGCACCCGGATCCTGGTGCACCTCGGCATCGACCTGCGGCTGCGGCTGCGCACGGCCGCCGAGGACGAGGCGGTCCGGGTCTTCGCGGCGAACCTGCGGGACCTGCTGCTCGCCGCCCCGGCGGGCACGCGCGCGACGCTCGGTCTCGACCCCGGTTTCCGTACGGGCGTGAAGGTGGCCGTGGTCGACGCGACCGGCAAGGTCGTGGCCACCGACACGATCTACCCGCACGTGCCGGCCAACAGGTGGGACGAGTCGCTGGCGAAGCTGGCCCGGCTCGCGAAGGAGCACGCGGTCGAGCTGGTCGCCATCGGCAACGGCACCGCGTCCCGCGAGACCGACAAGCTCGCCGCCGAACTCATCGCCAAGCACCCCGAGTTGACGCTGACGAAGGTGATGGTGTCGGAGGCCGGCGCCTCGGTCTACTCCGCCTCCGCCTTCGCCTCGCAGGAACTCCCGGGCCTGGACGTGTCGTTGCGCGGCGCGGTGTCCATCGCGCGGCGCCTGCAGGACCCGCTGGCCGAGCTGGTGAAGATCGACCCGAAGTCGATCGGCGTCGGCCAGTACCAGCACGACCTGTCCGAGGTGAAGCTGTCGCGCTCGCTCGACGCGGTGGTCGAGGACTGTGTGAACGGTGTCGGCGTCGACGTCAACACCGCCTCCGCGCCGCTGCTTTCGCGGGTCTCCGGCATCGGCGCCGGACTCGCCGAGAACATCGTCGCCCACCGCGACGCCAACGGCCCCTTCCGCTCCCGGAAGGCGCTCAAGGACGTGGCGCGGCTCGGCCCCAAGGCGTACGAGCAGTGCGCGGGCTTCCTGCGGATCCGCGGCGGCGACGACCCGCTGGACGCGTCGGCGGTGCACCCCGAGGCGTACCCGGTGGTGCGGCGCATGGTGAAGACGGCGGGCGGCGAGGTCGCGGCGCTGATCGGCAACACCGGTGTGCTGCGCTCGCTGCGGGCCGACGAGTTCGTCGACGACACCTTCGGTCTGCCGACGGTCACCGACATCCTCAAGGAGCTGGAGAAGCCGGGCCGCGACCCGCGACCCGCCTTCAAGACGGCCACCTTCAAGGAGGGCGTCGAGAAGATCGGCGACCTGGTCGCGGGCATGGTCCTGGAGGGCGTCGTCACCAACGTCGCCGCCTTCGGCGCCTTCGTCGACATCGGCGTCCACCAGGACGGCCTGGTGCACGTCTCCGCCATGTCGAAGACCTTCGTCAAGGACCCGCGGGACGTGGTGAAGCCGGGCGACGTGGTGAAGGTCAAGGTCCTGGACGTCGACATCCCGCGCAAGCGGATCTCCCTGACCCTGCGCCTGGAGGACGAGGCCGCCGCGTCCGCCTCCGGCGCGCCGAGGCGCGAGCGCGGAGGCCGCCCGCCGCAGCAGCGCCGCGGCGGCGGTGCCGGTGGCGGTGGCGGCCGTGACCGCGACCGCTCCCAGGGCGGCGCCCCGGCCCCCGCGAACAGCGCGATGGCCGACGCCCTCCGCAAGGCGGGCCTCCTGAACGAGGGCGGCTCCGGGGACCGGCGGGGGCGCGGCAAGCGCTGACGCGGCCGGGGAACGGCGAGGGGCCGGCACACTTCCGAAGGGAAGCGCGCCGGCCCCTGCCACTCACAGCGGGCCTCCTACCCGTCAGCCCGCCGCACGGTACGCCTCCGTCAGCCTGGTCACCGCGCCCGCCACGTCACCGCTCAGCAGCAGGTGGTCGGCGTCGGCGAAGGGCTTCGCCGAGCGCTCGGTGATGTTCCCGCCCAGGTGGTCCTGGACGATCAGCCGGGCACGGGCGGCCAGTTGGCGGGCGGCGGGGGACTTGCCCCGGCCGGTCTTCTGGAGGGCGCGGGCGGCGAGGGCGATCGCGCGCAGGGCCGGCTCGCCGCCCTGGGGGGTGGCGCGGAGGGTGGTGAGGCCCCAGCCGTACGGGAACTGCGGGTCGTAGCTCGCGTCGCCGACGTTCAGCGGCAGCCGGTTCTCCGACTTCGGCCAGCTCACCGGCAGTTGACCGGTGAAGGGCTTGCGGCCGTAGAGGACGTCGGCGACGCCGTCGCCCTCCGTGCCGGGCAGCCAGGACGCGACCAGGGCGTCGATCGCGGGCAGCCGGTCACTGATGAGCTGGGGGCGGCCGGAGACGACGAGGACCGCGCACGGCATGGCGGCGCAGACCCGGTCGACGGCCGCCTTGTCGGCCGCGCTCAGCTCCAGGTCGTGGCCGTTGCCGACGTCGCCCATGCCCTCGGCGTACGGCGTCTCGCCGACCACGACGACGCCCACGTCGTGTCCCGCGGTGGGTGCGGAGGCGTCCTTGGACCAGGTGAGCGTGGCCCCGGGGTCGGCCGACTTCCGCATGGCCTCCAGGATCGTGGTGCCGGTGGTGGTCCGGCCGGAGGCGCCCTGCCAGGTGACGGTCCAGCCGCCGGCCTGGTTGCCGAGGTCGTCCGCGTTGGAGCCGGCCACGTACACGTTCTGGGCCGGCTTCAGCGGCAGCACGCCGCCCGCGTTCTTCAGGAGCACCTGCGAGGCGGCGGCGGCCTCGCGCGCCACCGCGCGGTGCTCCGCCGAGCCGACGGACGCCAGATGGGTGGTGTCCGCGTACGGCTTCTCGAAGAGGCCCAGGCGGAACTTCTGGGTGAGGATCCGGGCGACGGCGTCGTCGATCCGGGCGGTGGGGATGCGGCCCGCCCGTACCTCGGCGACCAGGGTGCGGGTGAACTCCTGGTAGTCCGTCGGTACCATGATCATGTCGAGGCCCGCGTTGACCGAGGTCCGCACGTCGCTCGGGTAGTCGCCGGGGATCTGGTCGATGGCCTGCCAGTCGCTGATGACGAAGCCCGCGAAGCCCATCCGGTCCTTGAGCACGCCGTTGATCATCTCGGCGTGGGCGTGCATCTTCACGGGGCCCTGGTCGTCGCCCAGGACGTCGAGCGAGGAGTACGAGGGCATGACGGTGCCCACGCCGTGCTTCACGGCCTCGGCGAAGGGCGCGAGATGCACCGCCTCCAGTTCCTCGCGGGTGACCCGGGTGACGCCCTGGTCGATCGTGTACGAGCCGGTCGTCGACGAGCCGAAGGCCGTACCGCCGTCGCCGACGAAGTGCTTGGCGGTGGTCAGCACCTTGTCGTTCCGGTCGAGGTCGCGGCCGTCCCGTGCGCCCTGCATCCCGTCGATGACGGTCTCCATGGCGTTGACGAGCGCCGGGTCCTCGCCGAAGGACTCGTAGGAGCGGCCCCAGCGTTCGTCCCGGGTCACGCACAGACAGGGCGCGAAGTCCCAGGGCACGCCGGTGGCCCGGACCTCCTTCGCCGTCACGGCGCCGGTGCGGGCGGCGAGACCGGGATCGCGTCCGGCGCCGATGCCGATGTTGTGCGGCATGATCGTCGAGCCGATGACGTTGTTGTGCCCGTGCACCGCGTCCACGCCGTAGATCAGCGGGATCTGCAGCCGGGTGGCCCGGGTGCGCAGCTGGTACGCGTCGACCATCCCGGCCCAGGCCTCCGCCGTGTTCGGCGTGGGCACGGAGCCGCCGCCGGAGAGCAGCGAGCCGAGGTCGTAGCCCGCGATGTCGCCGGGCGAGCGCAGGGCGTTGCGCTCGGCCTGGGTCATCTGGCCGGCCTTCTCCTGGAGGGTCATCCGGGAGAGCAGGTCGGCGACCCGCCTCTTCACCGGCAGCCGCGGGTCCAGATAGGGCAGTCCGTGCGCGTTGACCGCGACGACCGGGGTCTCCGCGGGCGCCTTCGCGCCCTCGACCGTGAGCTTCACCGGGATCGTCTCGGCCTCTTCGCCGCTCTCGTCCCTCAGCGTCTCGACGGTGATCGAGCGGGTCGTCCCGGAAGGCGTCCCGGCGGGGAAGACGAGGGTGCCGCTGACCGGCCTGTAGTCCGTGCCGGGCCGCGCGGGCCCGCCGTCGTCCGTGGCGTACGCGACGGTGACGGCCTCGCCGGTCGGCTGGGAGCCGGTGGTGGCGACCGAGACGTCGATCCGGGCGGTGGCGCCCTCGTCGACCGGGTGCACCGCCGCGCCGGTGACGACCCGGGTGTTCAGGGCCGGTTCGGCCCTGCCGTACAGCTCGACCCCGTCGAGGGCGAAGCTCCCGCCCGGCGAGCCGGTGGGCAGGGTGAGCGCGTATCCCCACATCCGGTCGAGGCCGAGGACCTGGTCGATGCCGCCGACCGGCTGGTAGTCGGCGCGGTAGTGGAACTCCGAGAAGGGGATCTCGACGAGGTGCCAGCCCTCCCAGTCGTCGGTGAAGGAGGTGGTCCAGAGCTCGGAGGCCTCGCCGTCGGCGCCGCCGTCCTTGATCTCGAAGTTGATCCGCCTGCCGGAGCCGGGCGGCAGCGGCGCGGTGTTCTGGCCGTACCACCAGAAGCGGATGCCCTTGTACGCGGTCCAGTCCTGCGCCGGCCGGTCGAAGGCGAAGTCGTGGGTGAAGCCGCCCCAGCCGCTGATGTCGTAGCGGCCTTCGAGGACCTTGGTGCCCTCGGGGGCGTCGGCGCGTTCGGCGAGGGTGAGCTGCGGGTGGTCGTCGGCGTCGCTGCCCCAGGTGAACAGGCCCTCGGCGGGGGGCCCGGCGAAGGGGACCTCGCCCTCGAAGCGGTCGACGGCGCGGGGTGCCGGGTCGGCCTCGGCGCCGGTCGCGGCGGCGCTCGGCACGGCTCCGGCGAGCAGCCCGGCGAGGACGGCGGTGGCGGCGGTGACGGCGAGCGGCAGGGCGCCGCCCGCCCTTCTTCGACGGCGGGAGTGCGGGTGCGGCATGCGGTGATCTCCAGGAGAGAGGGGTTACGGGTGCGGGTGGCTGCTGGTTCGTCAGGAGGGCTGGTGGGTCCACTTCTGGTTGGCGGCGCCGGTGCAGGACCAGATCTGGGTGCGGGTCCCGTCCGCCGAGCTGTTGCCGGTGACGTCGAGGCACTTGTCCGCCGCCGTGTTCACGACGTCGTGTGTCGAGGCGTTGTACGACCAGCGTTGCGCGCCCGTCCCGTTGCAGGTGTAGAGCTGGACCTTGGTGCCGTCGGCGGTCCCGGCGGCGGTGACGTCGAGGCACTTGCCGAGGGCCCGGATGCTGCCGTCGGCGGCGAGGGTCCACCGCTGGGCCGTGGTGCCGTTGCAGGTGTAGAGCTGCACCGGGGTGCCGTCGGCGGTGGCAGCGCCGGCCACGTCGAGGCACTTGCCGGCGAGACCCGTCATCGGCCCGGTCGGTGCGCTCGCCGTCGTACCGGACCAGGTGAAGGTGGCGGTGGTGCGGGCCGGCAGGTTGTACGTGAAGGACTGGCCGGCCCAGTCGACGCGGACGGACTGGGCGGAGGCGCCGCCGTTGTGGGCGATGAGCGCCTTGGAGCCGTCGGGGTTGCGCCAGGCCACGTTCTGCACGGTGGAGTCGGCCGTGGAGGCGATGCGGTACGCGCCGGGGCGCACGAACTTGGTGAGGTGGCCGGTCGTGTAGTACTCGATCGTGTAGTCGACCTGACCGGCGCGCGGGCCGCCCTCCTGGACCGTGATCAGCCCCGTGCAGGTGCCGCAGCCGCCGTTGTGCGGGCCCATGTCCTGGTTGAGCGCCAGGCTCCACTTCGTCAGGCTGCCGCTCCAGTTGCGGGCGTAGGAGACGATGTCCTTGAGGTCCTCGTTGTGCTGGTCGCCGATCCAGGTGCCGCCGGAGTGCTCGGTGCTGAACTGCTTCACCGTCGGGTACTGGTCGTGGACCTGGCTGCCGACGGCCGGGTCGCCGAAGTAGCCGTGCCAGGCGATGCCGCCGAACAGCGGATCGTTGCGCACGCCCGCGTCGTCGAGGACGCCGGAGCCGAAGCCGGCGTAGTCGCCGTAGTTCCAGTCGTGCACCAGGACCTTGGTGGTGATCCCGGCGGCCCGGAAGGCCGGGTAGAGGTGGTTCTTGGTGAACTCGACAAGACCGGAGGGGTTCCAGCTCATACCCGGGTAGTTCATGGCGGTGGGGTTGCTCGCCTGGCAGCAGTTCGGCTCGTTCTGGACGGAGAGGTAGTCGACCTTGACGCCGGCCGCCTGGTAGCTCTGGACGTACTTCACCAGATACTGGGCGTAGAGCGGGTAGTACTCCCACTTCAGCCAGCCCATCTGGTCCATCCGGCCGTTGTCCTTCATCCAGCCGGGCGCACTCCACGGCACGGCCTTGAGCCGGAGCGCCGGGTTGAGCTGCTTGGCCTGGACGGTCAGCAGCCGCACGTCGGTGTCGTAGCCGTTGGTCCCGAAGTCGTTCAGGTCGCAGCAGGTGTCGTCGAGCGAGACGTTGCCGGGCCGGGAGAGGTCGGAGGCGCCGATCGGGTTGCGGACGAAGGAGAGGCCGATGCCGTCGGTCGGCGAGAACAGCTTCCGCATCACCTCGTCGCGGGTGGCGCCGCTGATCGCGCCGCCGCGCAGGAGGTAGGCGGTGGTGTCGGTGATCGACGCGCCGCCGCCCTCGAACTGCTGGTAGGTGGTGTTCTCGTCGACGCTGATGGTGCGGTTGGCACTGCCGCCGGCGGGACCGAAGGCGATCGGCGTCTGCGGGGCGAGACCCCGCGTGACCGTACGGCCTCCGGCGTCGGAGGTGGTGGTCAGCCAGACGTCGACCCGCTCACCGGCGGCCTCGGCGACGCCGGGACCGGTCATGACCAGGCCGCTCGTGAGGAGGGCGCCGGTCAGGAGGGCGGCGAGGCGGCGGGGGCGGCGCCCGGCGCGGGCGCCGAACCAGGATCTGATTCTGTAATGCACCTGACAGACCTTTCGATGGGAGCCCAGGCCTTCGGGCTTTCTTTAAGGTGTGAAGCTATGGAGGCCGCTCACACTCGTCAACCCCTCCCGCATACAACTCCCGAACACAGAACACCGGTTGGGGCCGGATTCAGCCCAAGGTCTTGTCGGCTTGGTCCGGACCATGGCACTCTTCGTTGCCGTCCACGACTCCCCACCGTCGGCGGTGACAACGATGTCCGCACCTCCCTCTCGACGATCACGGCTTCTCCTCGCCCTCGGCCTCGGATGTGCCACCGTGGCCGCCCTGGTCAGCCCCACGGCACAGCCGACCGCGACCGCGGCGGCCTCGACGACCACGGCAGCCTCGTCGGCCGCGGCCGCGGCCGACGTCGGCGTCCAGGCCACCACGTTCAGCGACGAGTTCAACGCCCCGGCGGGCACGCCGGTCGACGGCTCCAAGTGGAACCTGGAGACCGGCGACAACGTGAACAACCACGAGCGGCAGTACTACACGAACTCGACCCGCAACGCCGTGCACGACGGCCAGGGCAACCTGGTCATCACCGCCCGGCGCGAGAACCCGGGCAACTACAACTGCTGGTACGGCCGTTGCGAGTACACCTCGGCCCGCCTCAACACGTCCGGCAAGTTCACCCAGACGTACGGCACCTTCGAGGCCCGGATCAAGATGTCGCGCGGCCAGGGCATGTGGCCCGCGTTCTGGATGCTCGGCAACGACATCGGCAGCGTCGGCTGGCCGCAGAGCGGCGAGATCGACGTCATGGAGAACGTCGGCTTCGAGCCCAACACCGTGCACGGCACCATCCACGGCCCCGGCTACTCGGGCTCGGGCGGCATCGGCGCCGGCTACTCGATCGGCTCGCCGTTCGCGGACGGCTTCCACACCTTCCGCGTCGAGTGGGCGCCGGACAAGCTGGTCTGGAAGGTCGACGGCGTCACCTACCAGACGCGGACGTCCGCCGATCTCGGCGGCCGCGAGTGGGTGTTCGACCACCCGTTCTTCCTCATCCTCAACCTTGCCGTCGGCGGCTACTGGCCGGGCGACCCCGACGGCAGCACCCCGATGCCGAACACCCTGACCGTCGACTACGTACGGGTCACCGACGACCAGCCGGCCCCGCCGACCGGCACCGGCGGCCCGATCACCGGCCTCGCCGGCAAGTGCGTCGACGTGGCCGGGGCGAACCCCGCGAACGGCACCCCGGTCCAGCTCTACGACTGCAACGGCACCGCGGCCCAGCAGTGGACCGTGAACGCCGACGGCTCGATCCGCGCGCTCGGCAAGTGCCTGGACGTCACGGCCGGGTCCACGGCGGACGGCGCCAAGCTCCAGCTGTACGACTGCAACGGCACCGGCGCCCAGAAATGGCGGGTCGAAGCGGCCAAGGACATCGTGAACGTGCCCGCGGACAAGTGCCTCGACGTCCCGAACAGCAACTCGGCCAACGGCACCCGGCTGCAGATCTGGACCTGCAACGGCACGGCGGCCCAGAAGTGGACCGTGGGCTGAGTTCCCGGTCCCGACAGCATGACGACGGCGTGAAGGCCCGGTCGACGGCGGTCGACCGGGCCTTCACCCGTTTCCGCGTGTGCCTACGGCACGAAGCGCAGCGCCCACTCCGCGCGGTTCGCCACCGTCAGGTCCGCGTCCTCCGTCAGCGGGCGCAGCAGGCGCTCCGCGCTCTTCGGGTCGGCCTGCACCAGGTCGACGATCTCGGCGGCCAGGCCGTCCTGGTCGTCGCCGAGGTCCACGGCGGAGGCGCGGACCAGGACCGGGAGACGGTCGGAGCCGCCGAGGGCGGCGATGAGGCCGCCGAGGAGTTCGCGGCCGTAGGAGTTGCGGTCGGCGACCGCCCGGTCGAGCTCGGACTCCAGGCGCGGGAGCAGCTCCCGGTCGCCGGTGGCCGCGATCTCGTCGGCCAGGTCGATCGTCTCGTCGACGTCGGCGTCGAGATCGTCGAGCATCGCGACGAGGCGCGTCACGCGGGGGTCGTCGGTGGTCATCGTGCTGCCTCCTGGAAAGCGCCGTCCACGAGGACGGGGACGGCGGTCGACGCGTCGATCTCGGCGGCCACCTCCACGTCCTCGGGATAGCCGTACTCGTACAGTTCACGGCCCGACGCGCAGCCGTGCAAGGCGGCGACCGGGTCCTCCGTGGCGGTCCACAGCGTCGCCGCCGCGGTCGCCTCGGGCGTCAGGACGGCGTCCCGCCGGACCTCGCGGAGGGCCGCCAGGACCGCACCGGCGCCGAGCAGGTCCTCCAGGGCGGGGCGCAGCGAGCCGTCGGGCCACCGCTCGCCGGAGGCGATGACGGCGACGCCGGCCCGGGGACGTGCGCCGAGCCGGCGGGCGACGGCGGTGGCATTGCGCAGCGAGGCGGCGACGACGGTCGCGCCGGAGTCGGCGGCCCCGGCGGCGATGGTGGAGCCGTTCGGGGAGGGCAGCACCAGACGCTCCGGGACCGGCGCGGCGCGCAGCGCGGCCGGGGAGAGCGACCACGGATGCTCGGGGGTCGCCGCGCGGCGCCCGACGGCGAGGACGGCGTCCTGCTCACGGGCGTACGCGGCGGCGGTCTCGTCCCGCCGGCGGTACGGGTGCACGACGGCGCCGCGCTCCACGGCGACGCCGACGGCGGTCGTGAACGACAGCACGTCGACCACGACCACGTACATGGCGGAGGAGGCGAGGGCGCGCGCCTCGACCGGCCCCCACCCGAAGGAGACCGTCATCAGAGCTCGGTGACCTTGCCGTCCGCGACCTCGATGCGGCGGGTGGTGCGCACTGCGTCCAGCATGCGCCGGTCGTGGGTGACGAGCAGCAGGGTGCCGTCGTACGAGTCGAGGGCCGACTCCAGCTGTTCGATCGCGGGCAGGTCGAGATGGTTGGTCGGCTCGTCGAGGACGAGCAGGTTCACGCCCCGGCCCTGGAGCAGGGCGAGCGCGGCGCGGGTGCGTTCGCCGGGCGAGAGGGTGGTGGCGGGCCGCAGCACGTGGGCGGCCTTGAGGCCGAACTTGGCGAGCAGGGTCCGGACGTCCGCCGGCTCGGTGTCGGGGACGGCCGCGCAGAAGGCATCGAGCAGGGTCTCGGTGCCGTGGAACAGCTTGCGGGCCTGGTCGACCTCGCCCACGACGACGCCGGGGCCGAGGGCCGCGTCGCCCGAGTCCAGCGGCAGCCGGCCGAGGAGCGCGGCGAGCAGGGTGGACTTGCCGGCACCGTTGGCGCCGGTGATGGCGACCCGGTCGGCCCAGTCGATCTGGAGGCCGACCGGCCCGAAGGAGAAGTCGCCGCGCTTCACGGCTGCCTCGCGGAGGGTCGCGACGACCGCGCCGGAGCGGGGCGCGGCGGCGATCTCCATGCGCAGCTCCCACTCCTTGCGGGGCTCGTCGACGACGTCGAGGCGCTCGATCATGCGCTGGGTCTGGCGGGCCTTCGCGGCCTGCTTCTCGCTGGCCTCGCCGCGCAGCTTGCGCCCGATCTTGTCGTTGTCGGTGGACTTGCGGCGGGCGTTGCGGACGCCCTTGTCCATCCAGTTGCGCTGCATGAGGGCGCGCGATTCGAGGCCCGCCTTCTTGTCGGCGTACTCCTCGTACTCCTCGCGCGCGTGCCGCCTCGCGGTGGCCCGCTCCT
The DNA here is from genome assembly GCF_040681095.1 of Streptomyces sp. NPDC051909. Taxonomy (NCBI): domain Bacteria; kingdom Bacillati; phylum Actinomycetota; class Actinomycetes; order Kitasatosporales; family Streptomycetaceae; genus Streptomyces; species Streptomyces sp. NPDC051909. The sequence continues at coordinate 270,628 of NZ_JBFAYA010000009.1, forward strand.
CCAGATAGGCCTCGTAGCCGCCGCCGTAGAGGGTGATCTGCTGCTGGGCGAGGTCGAGCTCCAGGACCTTGGTGACGGTGCGGGTGAGGAACTCGCGGTCGTGGCTGATGACGACGGTGCCGGCGCGCAGCCCCTGGACGAAGGCCTCCAGGCGTTCGAGGCCGTCGAGGTCCAGGTCGTTGGTGGGCTCGTCGAGCAGGAAGACGTCATAGCGGGAGAGGAGCAGGGAGGCGAGTCCGGCGCGGGCGGCCTGGCCGCCGGAGAGCCCGGTCATCGGCTGGTCGAGGCCGACGGTGAGGCCGAGCGAGCCGGCCACCTCCTCGGCGCGCTCGTCGAGGTCGGCGCCGCCGAGGTCGAGCCAGCGCTCCAGGCTGACGGCGTACGCGTCGTCCGCGCCGGGCGTGCCGTCGACCAGGCCCTGGGTGGCCTCGTCCATGGCCGCCTGCGCGGCGGCCACGCCGGTCCGCCGGGCCAGGAACGCCCGGACGGTCTCCCCCTCGCGCCGCTCCGGCTCCTGCGGCAGGTGCCCGACGGTGGCGGTCGGCGGTGACAGCCGCAGCTCGCCGTCCTCGGGGGTGTCGAGCCCGGCGAGCAGCCGCAGCAGCGTGGACTTGCCGGCGCCGTTGACGCCGACGAGGCCGATGACGTCTCCGGGGGCGACGACGAGGTCGAGCCCGGAGAAGAGGGAGCGTTCGCCGTGGCCGGCGGCGAGGTCCTTGGCGACGAGGGTGGCAGTCATCAGGGGATGAATCCTAGGCGAGAGTCGCGTCGGACCCGTCCTGTCGGGCCCCCGGGGCCCCCGAGGCCCGGATACGGAGCTCGCCCGCCCCGGAGCCGTACGGCTCCGGGGCGGGCGAGCGGATCAAGAACGCCGGGCGGGTTCCACCGGGGCCCGCCGGACAGGTCCTAGCGGGGGAACGGCTTCGGCGCGGTGTCGTCCGCGGCCTCGCAGGCCTTGGCCTTCCGCTCCAGGGCGGCGGCCTGGTCGCGGGCCTTGCGGGCCGCGGCCTTCTCGCCGAGGCGGTCGAGCTTGTCGGCCTTGCTGCGCAGCTGGGCGGCCTGCTTGCGCAGCTCCTCCACCTTGCAGACGACCGTCTTGCCGGCCGCGTGGGCGGTCGGGGCGGTCGCGGTCTGGCCGAGCAGCAGGCCCCCGGCCAGCAGCGTCGTGGCGGCCAGGGCCGTCAGGGTGCGGCGCAGCGGCGTCGCGTTCGTCATGGTTCACTCCAACTTCCGGGTCGTTAAGGCCCGTTCAGGTATGGTCAGTACCGATTGGCGACCCTAACCCGGAATGATCATCCGACCCGCACGCCACTGACGCCGCTCACCGCCTTCTCACCACCCCCTCAACACCTCTCCACAGGCTCTCCGCGGGTGAGCCCGTAGGCGGCCCGCGGATCGAGCAGCAGCGGCACCAGGGCTCGCTGGGACTGGCGCAGCGGGACGAGGGCCCCGCCGCCCTCACGGTGGACCACCAGGACGCCGTGCAGGTCGAGTTCGTCGCCGGCCTCCGCGTACTGATCCTTCGTCAGGCGGTAGGCGCACGGCGGGTTCTGGAGGATCTCGGCCGGTTCGGCGGGGTCGTTGTCGGCTCCGCCGAGGAGGACCGGGCCGCGGTCGGCGAACCCGGTGTGGCGGGCCCGGGCGGTGGCCGCGGCGAGCCGGCCGGCGCGTTCCTCCACGTACCCGAACGCACCCTTGAGCGCGGCGCGTTGGGTCGCGACCCGGCGCCGGTGGTTGCGGGCGGGGTCGTCCTTCTCGGCCGGGTCGAGGGCGTCCTCGCGGGTCTCGACGAGCAGCCCGACGGCGTGCTTGAGGCCCGCCGTGTTGCGCAGGATGCGCTCCTGGCCGTCGCCGGCGACCTGCTTGACCGGCTCGCCGGTGTAGGGGTCGGTCCAGATGCCGTAGATGCCGCTGCTGAAGCCGGCGCGCCCGGCGGCGGGCCGTACGTACGTCTCGGAGAGGGTGTGCGACTCCGCGTGGACGGCGGGGTCGGTGTTGAGGTTGCGCGGCCAGAGGGCGAGCAGGTCCTTGTCGTAGTACGGCGGGGTGGCACCGTACTCGTGGAGGTCGTAGACCAGTTCCGGCCGCCGGTCGCGGATGACGGCGGCGAGGGCCCGCGCCTCGGCGGTGCGCAGCGCGAGGTGGTCGCGGTTGATGTCGGTGCCGGCGCTGTTGCCGCGGGTGTTCGCCTCGCGCCCGTCGGGGTTGGCGGTGGGCACCACGAGCAGGGTGGTGCGGGCCAGGAGGCGGCGGGTGGCCTCGCTCCGGTCGTACGCGAGATCGCGCACGGCGCTCAGACAGGCCTCTCGGCCGGAGGGTTCGTCGCCGTGCTGCGAGCAGATGAGCAGCACGGGCGTAGGACCGGTGCCGAGCGTGGCGAGCCGCAGCGGGCGCCCCTGCGCGGTGGTGCCGATGGTGCGGACCGCGAGCCGCCGACTGCCCCGGTCGACGGCGGCGAGGAAGGCCGTCTCCTCGGCCCCGCCGGTCCACCGGGCGCCGCCGCTCTCCTCGAAGCCGGTGCGCGGTGGCGGGGGCGGGAGCGCGCTGCCGGAGGCCGGGGTGGGGGCGGCGAGCAGCGGAAGTCCCAGGGCGGCGACGCACGCCGAGACCAGGAGCGCGCGCCGCGGGGTGCGGGGGGTGCGGGTCGTCCTCATCGACATGGGGCGGAACGTACCGCCGTCGACTGCCGCGCAAAAGAGGGCCGTCACGGACAAGCGGTGCGGATGAGACGCCCGGAACGGGAGGTTCATGTCGGCCGAATGGCGATCATGTGACAGGGGGTGCTCTGGACGTGACGGGCCGTCGGGGCCCTGAATAGTGTCGGCAAGGACCGACGACCACCTGTGCGTCTTACCTCTCTTCGACGACCGGACCACCAGGAGAGCACCCGTGCACCGCAGAATCATCGTTCCGAGCGCCCTCGCGGCCTCCCTGATGCTGGCGATCCCGGCATCGGCGGCCGACTTCGAGCCGGGCGCGCCAGGCATCGGCGACTCCTACTACCCCGCCAGCGGCAACGGCGGCTACGACGTGTCCCACTACGACCTGCGGCTGAAGTACCAGCCCGCGACGGACCTCCTCGAAGGCACGGCGACGCTCGTCGCCACGACGAAGCAGAACCTGTCCCGCTTCAACCTCGACCTCGGTCTGAAGGCGAGCGAGGTACGGGTGAACGGGCGCGTGGCGACGTTCACCACCTCCGGCGAGCACGAGCTGGAGGTCACCCCGGCCACCCCGCTCGCGAAGGGCAAGTCGCTCTCGGTCGTGGTCCGTTACGCGGGCAAGCCGTCCGAGCTGAAGATCGGCGGCTGGACGGCCTGGCACCGCACCCCGGACGGCGGCGTGGCCGCGCAGGAGCCGGATTCGGCCGTCTGGTGGTTCCCGTCCAACGACCACCCGCTGGACAAGGCCACCTTCGACGTGTCGGTACTCGTTCCGGACGGCACCCAGGCGATCAGCAACGGCGTGCTGCAGTCGCAGTCCACCAAGCTGGGCTGGACCCGCTTCAACTGGCGTTCCAACAAGCCCCAGGCCACCTATCTGGCAACGCTGGCGGTCGGAAGGTTCGACATCACGACCGACAGGACGGCCAACGGCCTGCCGGTCGTCAACGCCTACAGCAGGGACCTCGGCGACAACGACGGCGCCGCGCGGGCCTCGATCGAGCGCACGGCCGAGGTCGCGGAGTGGCTGGAGTCGGTCTACGGCCCGTACCCCTTCAACTCCCTCGGCGGCTACGTCCCCAATGTGACCAGCGGCTATGCCCTGGAGACGCAGACCAGGCCGTTCTACAGCCCACGGCAGTTCGCCAACGGCTCGAACGTGTCGGTGGTCGTGCACGAGCTGGCCCACCAGTGGTACGGCGACAGCGTGTCGGTCGCCGACTGGAAGGACATCTGGATCAACGAGGGCTTCGCCCGCTACAGCCAGTGGCTGTGGTCGGAGAAGGAGGGCGAGGGCACGGCGCGGGAGCTCGCGGACTACGTGTACCGGTCGCGGGCGGCGGACGACCCGTTCTGGACGGTCAGGCCGGGCGACCCGGGCGCGGAGAACCAGTTCGACGTCGCCGTCTACGAACGGGGCGCGCTGGCCCTCCAGGCGCTGCGCGACGAGGTCGGCGACGAGGACTTCTTCGCGATCCTCAGGGGCTGGCCGCAGGAGCACGCGTACGGCAACGCGCGGGTGGCCGACTTCGTGGGGTACGCGGAGCGGATCTCGGGCAGGCCGCTCGCCGGTCTCTTCGACACCTGGCTCTACCAGCCGGTGAAGCCGGCGGGCCCGGCGGCCGCGGAGGCCGGAGTGGCCGCGGAGGCCGGACCGGCCGGCGCTGACGGAGCGGCGGCCGCCGCGGGCACGTCAACGAAGCCCGTACCGCCGAAGTCGTGGAAGAAGATCGCGGCGACGAACTCGATCCACGAGCACGAGCACGGCGGGCGCTGACCCGCTCCGCGCGGCACGGACCGGCGCCCTCGCCCCACGGTCGGACGGGACGGGGGCGCCTCGCCATGCCGCGAGGAAGTTTCGGGCTCAGGCGCGGCGGGCCTGCCACTCGCGGGCGAGGACGCCCCAGAGCTGCTTGTCGTGCCGGGCGCCGCCGTACGGCCAGGCCTCGCGGCGGGTGCCTTCGAGGGTCATGCCGAGCCGTTCGGCGACGGCGGAGCTGCGGACGTTGTCGGCCCGGCAGTGCCACTCGGCGCGGTGCAGCCCCCGCTCGCCGAACGCCCAGTCGAGCAGCAGGGCGCAGGCCCCGGTGATCAGACCGTGCCCCTCCCCCGCCGGCTCCAGCCAGCAGCCCAGCTCACAGCCGCCGGAGGCCGCGTCGAAGGCGACGAACATGACGCCGCCGACGAGGGTGCCGTCGAGCCGGATGCCGTAGAGGCGTCCGCCGTCGGCCGCCCGGCGCTCGCCGTACCGGACGAGGGTGTCACGGGCGCCCGCGACGTCGTCGGTGACGAAGGCCGGGCCGACCCACGGCCGGATGTGCTCGCGCGCCCGGTCCAGGTGGGCGGCGAACTCCTCGGCGTGCCAGGCCTCCAGTGGGCGGAGCTCGGCGTTGTCCCGCAGCGGGAGGGCGAACATGCTGACCCCATTCACACAACAAGCGTTATGACTATTACCGTAGCAGCATGGCACGCACCAAGGGAGACCACGAGGCCCGGCGCCGTGAAGTCTCCGAAGCGGTCTGGCGGGTCCTCGCCGCGCAGGGCTTCGACGGGCTGACCCTGCGCGCGGTCGCCGCCGAACTGGGCGCCACCACCGGACTGCTCACCCACTACTTCCCGGCCAAGCGCGACCTGGTCCGGCACGCCCTCGACCTCCTCGACGAGCGCACCGCCGCCCGGCCGCGTCGCGCCGGCGGCGAGGGCCTGGCCGCCGTGCGCGCCGCGCTGCTCGACATCCTGCCGCTCGACCCCGAGGCCACGGCGAGCAACCGGATCTGGGTCTCCTCCTGGGACACCGCCCTCGCCGACCCGGCCCTGAGCAGCGACCACGCCGCCCGCTACACCCGCGGCCGGACCCGCCTCGCGGAGCTGATCGCGACGGCCCAGTCGCGTGGCGAGCTCCCGGCGGGCGACCCGGCCCGCCTGGCCGCCGGCGCCCAGTCCTTCGCCCTCGGCCTGGTCGTCCAGGCCCTCCTCGCCCCGGCGGAGTTCCCGCCGGAGCGGCAGGCCGGGCTGCTCGACGACTACCTCGCCGCCCTGGCCGCCGGTCCGCCCCTGTCCCCGTGATCGCGTAGGGTCCCGGCATGCGGCACGGCACGGGCGCCCAGGGGCGGAGTCAGGGGCACAACACGCGGGAATCGACGCGGAGTTCGAGACCTGCGCACCCGATGCCGGGATCGACACCGCGATCGACGCCGTCGACTCGGTCCCGCCGGCGCTCGCGGCCCCGTAACAAGCACCAGGCACAAGGGAAGATGACGCATGACACCGATCACCGGGCTCGACCTCACCGGATTCAGCGCGCTGGAGCCAGGAGTGTGGACCGACGGGCAGGGGCTGCTGCTCTCCGTCCACTTCTTCGACCTCGTGCCCGACCTGCCCGCCTCGCTCGGCGAGCCGGACCGGCTCCGGCACGGTCTGGCCCGGTCGGCCGCCGGTGCGGGCGCCGGTCTGATCGAGGCCGAGCTCGGCGAGGTGGACGCGCTGCCCGCGGTGCGCCAGCTGGTCAAGGTTCCGCTGGCGCAGGGCCACGGGCAGGCCTTCGTCGGCTCCTGGACGATCCCGCGGGACCGCTGCAGCGCCGTGGTGAAGGTGCAGGCCGGCGAGGGGCGCAGGACCGGCCTCCGGGAGGCCCTGATACTCAACGAGGTGGGCCCGATGCACTACTTCACCGCCCACCCCTACGGCGCGGACATCACCGGCGGACTGCCGTCCCACGCCGCGGACGACGAGCGCTGGGACGCCCGCTTCCCCGACCACCCGCTGACCCGGGTACGGGCCGCGCTGCGCCGGATCACCCCGAGCCTGGCACTCCACGAGAGCTTCAAGGGCCTCCCGCCGTTCGCCGCCCCGGCCGCCCTGTCGTAGGGGGCCGCCCGGTCATGGGCCGCCGGACCAGCGGCCCCTCCGGGCTTCGGCTCTGGCCTCCGCCCTGGCCTTCCTGGCGAGCGGGAGGTAGCGGAGCCGTTCCGGCAGGACCGGGACGACCGCGCGGACGACCCGGCCGAGGCGGCGCAGCCGGCGTTCCTGGGCGGGGGTCCACGCCAGGCCGATGGCGGCGCGGGCCTCGGGCGGCATCAGGCCGACGGTGAGGAAGGCGCGGGCGCGCAGGAAGGGCCGGCGGAGCAGCGGCCAGAGCGCGCGCAGGGCGAGACGGACGGGGAGCGGGCCGCGGTCGGGGGCCGGGACGGGCAGATCGGTGGCGAGCAGCTCGCGGACGACGACGGTGGCCTCGAGCTCCTCGTCGAGGATCCGGCGGTAGTACGGCCAGAAGTCCTCGATCGTCTGCGGCATGTCCCGGTCGTGGATGCCGAGGATCCGTCCGACCTGGAGCCACTCGGCGTAGAGCAGGCGTTCCTGGGCCTCGGTGAGCGGGCGGAAGAGGTAGCCGAGGCTGTGGCGGAAGACGGGGTAGCCGGTGGCGTGCACCCACGCGTAGTAGGCGGGGTCGAGGGCGTGGTAGCGGCGCCCGTGGGCGTCGGTGCCGCTGATCGTCTTGTGGAGCGCGCGCAGTCTGCGCCCCTCCTCGGCGGCGTGCTCGCCGCCGTAGATCCACAGCTGGAGCGAGCGCAGGGAGCGCTCGCCGCGGCCCCACGGGTCGGTGCGGAAGACGGAGTGGGCGTCGACGCCGGCCCCGACGGCGGGGTGCGCGACCTGCAGGGTGAGTGCGGCGGGCAGCATCATCAGGGCCCGGATGTCGCCGGCGAGGGTCCACAGCGCGCCGCCGACGGGCGGCGGCACGGGCTCGGGACGGCGGGCGGTGTCACGGCGCGGGGCGGTGACGGTCACCGGGCGCGCGTGCTCGACGTCCTCGCCTTCGAAGCGCTGGTCGTGGCCGTTGTCCGTCAACGCGGTCTCCCTCTCCTTCTTCCAGGCTGCCCAGGTCGCGCCGGGCGGGCAAGCGTGCTGGCGGCGCGGGCGTCTCCCACCCGGGCGTGGATACGACGCGGGGCCGCGGCCCGGGCCTGCTGAGCGGCCCGGGGCGCGGCCCCGTACGGGTGTGCGGTGCGTCAGGCGCGGTCGGCGCCGACCGGCTCGCCGACGATGCGGCCGGCCAGGGAGTGGGCCCAGGCGTCGACGTCGGCGGAGAGCTCGCGCTCGGCGGCGGCGCGCTCGGCGGCGATCTTCTCGTGACCGGCGGCGAGGATGGCCTCGCGCTCGCGGACGCCCTCGGCGCGGGCGGCGGCGATGGCGGCCGAGCCCTCCTCGGTGGCCTGGGAGCGGATGCGGGCGGCGTCGTGGCGGGCCTCGGCCAGCTCGGCCTCGTACTGCTCGCGGATCGCGGTGGCCTCGGCGCGCAGGTCGTCGGCGCGCTCGGTGCCGCCGTCGATGGCGTCCTCACGCTGTTCGAGGGTCCGCTTGATCTTCGGGAGGATCCCCTTGGCCAGGATCAGGAAGGTGAGGCCGAAGAGGACGGCACCGAGGATGAGCTCCGCCCACACCGGGTTCAGGGGGCCCAGGTCGGTGGGGAAGATCTTCGAGTTCTGCGCGAGGGTCATGAGCGCATCTTACCTGGTCGCGAAACTCGCAATTCGGGCAGATGTCCGAGAGTTGGCGCGATTGTGCGAGCGACGCAAGATTCGTGGCATCCGATGGCTACCGGAAGGTAACCACGGCTGATTGTATGTGCCGCGCCCGAGCCCAACCCCCCACTCTCTCTTGGGAGTTTCACGTGCCGATCACCGCTCTCCGCCGCATACCCGGGGCGGCCCTCTCGATCGCCCTGGCCGCCGCCACCCTGACCGGGACCGCCACCGCCGCCTCGGCCGCCACCACCGTGGACACCGCGGCAGCCGCCGCGACGCCGAGCCTGAAGGTGCTCACGTACAACGTCTTCCTCTTCTCCAAGACGCTCTACCCGAACTGGGGCCAGGACCACCGGGCCGCCACCATTCCCACGACGTCCTTCTTCCGCGGCAACGACGTCGTCGTCCTCCAGGAGGCCTTCGACAACTCCTCCTCCGACGCCCTGAAGGCGAAGGCTGCCGCGGAGTACCCCTACCAGACCCCGGTCGTGGGCCGTACGAAGTCGGGCTGGGACGCCACCGGCGGCGCCTACTCCACCACCACTCCGGAGGACGGCGGTGTGACGCTCCTCAGCAAGTGGCCGATCGTGCGCAAGGAGCAGTACGTCTACAAGGACGCCTGCGGTGCCGACTGGTACTCGAACAAGGGCTTCGTCTACGCGGTGCTCGACGTCGACGGCACCAAGGTGCACGTGGTCGGCACGCACGCCCAGTCCACCGACCCGGGCTGCTCGGCGGGCGAGGCGGCGCAGATGCGCAGCCGGCAGTTCAAGAACATCGACGCCTTCCTCGACGCCAAGAACATCCCGGCGAACGAGCAGGTCATCGTCACGGGCGACATGAACGTGGACTCCCGCACGCCCGAGTACGGCACCATGCTCACCGACGCGGACCTGGTCGGCGCGGACGCCCGCGTCGGGCACCCGTACTCCTTCGACACGGCGCTGAACTCGATCGCCCACGACCGCTACCCGACCGACCCGCGCGAGGACCTCGACTACGTCCTCTTCCGGGCCGGCCACGCCCGCCCGGCGGGCTGGACGAACAACGTGATCCCGGAGACGACGGCACCCTGGACCGTCTCCAGCTGGGGCACGCGGTACACGTACACCAACCTGTCCGACCACTACCCGGTGACGGCCTACTCGGCGGGCTGACCGCCCCCGCCCCGCCCCGCCCAGGCCGCGAGCGGCTCGGCCGGGGGGGGGGGCGGGGCCGGGTCGCCGCCGGGGGGCGCCGGCGCCGGGCCGCTCGCCCGCCAATGGGGGTCGCGGGCGGGGGGGGGGGAGGGTGGGAGGG
>NZ_JBFAYA010000010.1:0-259071 GCF_040681095.1 Streptomyces sp. NPDC051909
GCCAACGGCATCATGCACGTGACCGCCAAGGACCTGGGCACGGGCAAGGAGCAGAAGATGACCGTCACCGGCGGCTCCTCGCTGCCGAAGGACGAGGTCGACCGGATGCGCCAGGAGGCCGAGCAGTACGCGGAGGAGGACCACCGCCGCCGCGAGGCCGCCGAGACCCGCAACCAGGGCGAGCAGCTCGTCTACCAGACCGAGAAGTTCCTCAAGGACAACGAGGACAAGGTCCCGGGTGACGTGAAGTCCGAGGTCGAGGCCGCCGTCGCCGAGCTGAAGGAGAAGCTCAAGGGCGAGGACTCCGCCGAGATCCGCACCGCCACCGAGAAGGTCGCGGCCGTCTCCCAGAAGCTCGGCCAGGCGCTCTACGCGGACGCCCAGGCCGCGCAGGCCGCGGGCGGCGCCGACGCCGGCCAGGCCCAGGCGCAGGACGACGACGTCGTCGACGCCGAGATCGTGGACGAGGACAAGCCGAAGGGCGGCGCTGCCTGATGTCGGAGGACACCCCGGGCTTCGAGGAGAAGCCCGACGTCCCCGCCGACGGCACGCCCGAGGAGACCGAGGCCGCCGCCTCCGCCGCGAAGGCGGAGGGGGCGGCCCCGGCCGGGGACGCTACGGACGTAGCACTGCTGGCCCAGCTGGACCAGGCCCGGACCGCGCTCTCCGAGCGCACCGGTGACCTCCAGCGGCTCCAGGCCGAGTACCAGAACTACCGCCGCCGTGTGGAGCGGGACCGGGTCACGGTCAAGGAGATCGCCGTCGCGAATCTCGTGACCGAGCTCCTGCCCGTGCTCGACGACATCGGCCGGGCCCGGGACCACGGAGAGCTCGTGGGCGGGTTCAAGTCGGTCGCCGAGTCGCTCGAGACCGTCGTCGCCAAGATGGGTCTCCAGCAGTTCGGCAAGGAGGGCGAGCCCTTCGACCCGACGATCCACGAGGCCCTGATGCACTCGTACGCGCCGGACGTCACCGAGACGACCTGCGTGGCGATCCTGCAGCCGGGGTACCGGATCGGCGAGCGCACGGTCCGCCCCGCGCGGGTGGCCGTCGCCGAGCCGCAGCCGGGCGCGCAGCCCGGTGCCGCGGCGAAGGCGGAGGAGTCGGACGACTCCGAGAAGGACAACGATCAGTAGCCCCACCGGCTGCACGAGTCACACCCGGAAGCGGGAGGAGGGACGTCGATGAGCACGAAGGACTTCGTCGAGAAGGACTACTACAAGGTTCTCGGCGTCCCCAAGGACGCCACCGACGCCGAGATCAAGAAGGCGTACCGGAAGCTCGCCCGTGAGAACCACCCGGACGCCAACAAGGGCGACACCCAGGCGGAGGAGCGCTTCAAGGCGATCTCCGAGGCGAACGACGTCCTCGGCGACCCGAAGAAGCGCAAGGAGTACGACGACGCGCGCGCCCTGTTCGGCAACGGAGGCTTCCGGGCCGGCGGGCCGGGCGGCGCGGGCGGCTCGTTCAACTTCGACCTGGGCGACCTGTTCGGCGGCCAGGGCGGTGCTCCCGGTGGGGCCGGCGGCTTCGGCGGCGGTCTCGGGGACGTCTTCGGCGGCCTGTTCAACCGCGGCGCGGGCGGTGCGGGCACCCGCACCCAGCCGCGCCGCGGCCAGGACATCGAGTCCGAGGTGACGCTCAGCTTCACCGAGGCCATCGAGGGCGCCACGGTCCCGCTGCGGATGTCCAGCCAGCAGCCCTGCAAGGCCTGTTCGGGCACCGGCGACAAGAACGGCACGCCGAGGGTGTGCCCGACCTGTGTCGGCACCGGGCAGGTGTCGCGCGGCAGCGGCGGCGGTTTCTCGCTGACCGATCCGTGCGTGGACTGCAAGGGCCGCGGCCTGATCGCCGAGAACCCCTGCGAGGTCTGCAAGGGCAGCGGCCGGGCCAAGTCCTCCCGCACCATGCAGGTCCGCATCCCGGCGGGGGTCAGCGACAACCAGAAGATCCGGCTGCGCGGCAAGGGCGCCCCGGGCGAGCGCGGCGGGCAGAACGGCGATCTGTACGTCGTCGTGCACGTCGACGCCCACCCGGTGTTCGGCCGCAAGGACGACAACCTCACCGTCACGGTGCCCGTCACCTTCGACGAGGCGGCGCTCGGCGGCGAGGTGAAGGTGCCGACCCTGGGCGGCCCGGCGGTGACGCTGAAGCTGCCCGCGGGCACCCCCAACGGGCGCACCATGCGCGCCCGCGGCAAGGGCGCGGTCCGCAAGGACGGCACCCGCGGCGACCTCCTCGTCACGGTCGAGGTCGCGGTGCCGAAGGAGCTGGCCGACAAGGCCCGCGAGGCCCTGGAGACCTTCCGCGAGGCCACCGCGGGCGAGGACGTCAGGGCAGAGCTGTTCCAGGCCGCGAAGGGAGCTTGAGGAGATGGACCGCCGTCGGAACCCTTACGAACTGACCGAAGAGACCCCGGTGTACGTCATCTCGGTGGCGGCCCAGCTCTCCGGTCTGCACCCGCAGACGCTGCGTCAGTACGACCGCCTCGGTCTGGTCTCGCCGGACCGCACGGCGGGCCGTGGCCGGCGCTACTCGGCCCGGGACATCGAGCTGCTGCGCACCGTCCAGCAGCTGTCCCAGGACGAGGGCATCAACCTGGCCGGTATCAAGCGCATCATCGAACTGGAGAACCAGGTCGCGGCCCTGCAGGCCCGGGTGGCCGAGCTGTCGACGGCGGTCGAGGGCGCGGCGGCGGCGATGCGCCAGCGCGAGGCCCAGGTGCACGCCTCGTACCGGCGTGATCTGGTCCCGTACACGGATGTGCAGCAGGCCAGCGCGCTGGTGGTGTGGCGTCCGGGTCACAAGCGCGGCGAGTAGCTCCTGATTCCGAGATCCCGAGATCCCCGAGAAGGCCCCCTCCGCTCCGGCGGAGGGGGCCTTCTCGATCTCAGGAGGTCAGTTCTCCCCGTCGAGGATGTTCGAGCGCGCGATCAGATAGCCGAGCTGGGCGCGGCTGCCGCTGCCGAGGGCGGCGGCGAGCTTGGCGATGTGGGCGCGGCAGGTGCGCACGTTCATGCCGAGCCGGCGCGCGATGGCCTCGTCGACATGGCCCTCGACGAGGAGTTTGGCGATGGAGCGCTGGACGCCGCCTATGCCGTCCACGGAGGGCGTGTAGGGCACTTCCTCGTCCCAGGGGGCGCCGTGCAGCCAGAACTGGTCGAAGACGCCGACGAGATACTGCACGAGGCCCTCGTGGCGCAGTTCGAGCGCGACCTGGCGGTCGCTGCGGGCCGGCACGAAGGCGACCTTCCGGTCGACGATGATCAGCCGGTCGATGATCTCCTCGAGGGTGCGCAGTTCGAGACCGTAGGGGGCGACGCGTTCGACGTAGGCCAGCGTGGCGGGGTGGTGCCGGGCGGTGTGCTGGTAGAGCGTGCGCATGCGCACGCCGCGGTCGAACAGCGGCTCCATCCGGCGCAGGGCCTTTTCGAGGGTGTCGGGGCGCCGTCCGCTGCCGGGCTGGATGGTCAGCAGCTCTTCCGTGCACTCGCTGATGACGCGGTCGAGCGTCGCGTTGATCGCGCCGAGGCCTTCGAGCACGGTGATCCCGCTGCCGGTGGAGGATTCCCGGGTGCTCATCGCCAGGAACGGCTCGAACGCGTCGGCCAGGGCGATGGCCGACTGCCGCCAGGTCTGGATCTCCTGCTCGATGGGGTGTATGAGCTGGTTGAGGGCGACGGACGGCGGCACCGGGTACAGCCACTCGACGTCGTCCGGGTCGGGGCGCAGAAGGGACAGGTCGGTGAGGCACGGTGCGGCGTCGGCTTCGGCGCGGGCGAGGCGTCCCGTGCGCAGAGCGTGTGCGTACAGCTCTTTGGCCACGTCGCACAGTTCACCGCGACTGTGATTATGTCTGGATTCGCTCGGCTCTTGCCCCATATGCACCCCCCTCAGGGTCATGAATTACAGGAACATGATGCCCGGCGCGGCTGGTGCAGGGGTCGATCGTGGGCCATCGTTTTGGACGCGGGGGGGAGGTAGTGATCAAAAGAGGTGGAGATCGGCCATGACCAGGATGGTTCGTGCACTTGGCGCCATAGCCGTTGCGGCGGCTGCTCTCGGCGCACTCGCTCTGACCGGCGAGCCCTCGTGGGAGGTCCCCCCGTCGCATTCCGTGATGGCGGAGCCGAATGAGCCCTCGTGGGAGAGCACACCTGCGGACGTCGTCCTCGCATCTCCCGGTGAGCCGTCCTGGGAGTTCACCCCGGCGGGTCAGGAAGCATGATCGTCCCGCCGGACGACCGGTCCTTCCGACGGGAGATGGCCTCGGCCTATCGCTCCGGATGGCACTTCATCGATCTCGTCACGGCCATCCCCCACCGTGGTGACTCGCTGATGGTGACCCTCTTCGGAGAGCCGATCGTGGTCGCTCGCGAGCAGGACGAGGACGTCCGTGCCTACCGGTGTCTTCGCCGCCCGCGGGGTGCCCCGCAGCCCGTCCGCTGTGCCATCCGGTACGGCATGATCTTCGTCAATCTCGATCAGCGCGACCACCAGTTGGTCGAGTCCCCGCTGGTCGGGACCGAGACCATCACCGCCACCCCCCGCAGTGCCTGAACGATTCCCCCGTCGTTGTAGATCGTTCAGGTGCTTCCCCCACACAGCGGCGCCATCGCGGACCTGAAACGCGATGGCGCCGCTGTGCTTTTCGGGTACGGGATCCCGGGCCTTGGGACCCGGCCTCCGGCCGGCCTCAGGCGCGGCCCATCGCGCGGGTCAGCGCGATCTCGATGACCACCCGGTCCGGGTTCGGCGTCGGGACCCGGTTGTAGCGGGCCGCGTAGCGGTCCACCGCGTCCGCGACCGCCTCCGCCTCGGTGCGGATCCGCGCCACGCCCTCCAGCGTGGCCCAGCGCCCCTTGTCCACCTGGCAGACCGCGACCCGCGCGCCCTCCGCGCCCGCCGCCAGGACGTTGGCGACCTTCCGGCTGTGCTTGTTGGTGATGACCCGGGCGATGCCCTTCTCGCCGCCCTCCGGGTCGTACGTGACACCCACCGCCACCACGTGCGGGGTGCCGTCCGGGCGCGGCGTGGTCAGCGTGCACATGTGGTACTCGCGCCAGAAGCTGAGGTACGAGTCGCTGGGCTTGCTCGGATCGATGGCCATGCCCCGGAAACTACTCCGGGCAGAGCTCTCGTCGACACCTTGAGCGGAATAGGCTCAACTTTGTGTACGCTAGAAGAGTCATAAAGAAGGAGTCGTCGTATCCGAGGAGGAGACCCCGCACGTGGACGCCGAACTGACCAACAGGAGCCGGGACGCGCTGAACGCGGCGAGCAGCCGCGCCGTGTCCCAGGGGCACGCCGATCTGACCCCCGCGCACCTTCTGCTTGCGCTGCTGGCCGGTCAGGACAACGAGAACATCACCGATCTGCTGGCCGCGGTCGAGGCCGACCAGGCCGCCGTACGCGCCGGCGCCGAGCGGCTGCTCGCCGCGCTGCCGAGCGTCACCGGGTCCACGGTCGCGCCCCCGCAGCCCAGCCGTGAGCTGCTCGCCGTCATCGCCGACGCCGACGCCCGCGCCAAGCAGCTCGGCGACGACTTCCTCTCCACCGAGCACCTGCTGATCGGCATCGCCGCCAAGGGCGGCCGCGCCGGTGAGCTGCTCGACGGGCAGGGCGCCACCGCCGCCCGCCTCCAGGACGCCTTCACCAAGACCCGCGGCACCCGCCGGGTGACCAGCGCCGACCCCGAGGGCTCGTACAAGGCGCTGGAGAAGTTCGGCACCGACTTCACCGCCGCCGCCCGCGAGGGCAAGCTCGACCCGGTGATCGGCCGCGACCACGAGATCCGGCGCGTCGTCCAGGTCCTCTCCCGCCGCACCAAGAACAACCCGGTCCTCATCGGCGAGCCCGGCGTCGGCAAGACCGCCGTCGTCGAGGGCCTCGCCCAGCGGATCGTGAAGGGCGACGTGCCCGAGTCGCTGCGCGACAAGCGCCTGGTCTCCCTCGACCTCGGCGCGATGGTGGCCGGCGCCAAGTACCGCGGCGAGTTCGAGGAGCGCCTGAAGACCGTCCTCTCCGAGATCAAGGAGAGCGACGGCCAGATCATCACCTTCATCGACGAGCTGCACACCGTCGTCGGCGCGGGCGCCGGCGGCGACTCCGCCATGGACGCCGGCAACATGCTCAAGCCGATGCTGGCCCGCGGCGAGCTGCGCATGGTCGGCGCCACCACGCTCGACGAGTACCGCGAGCGGATCGAGAAGGACCCCGCCCTGGAGCGCCGCTTCCAGCAGGTCCTGGTCGCCGAGCCGTCCGTCGAGGACACCGTGGCCATCCTGCGCGGCCTCAAGGGACGCTACGAGGCCCACCACAAGGTCCAGATCGCCGACTCCGCGCTGGTCGCCGCCGCGACCCTCTCCGACCGCTACATCACCTCCCGCTTCCTCCCCGACAAGGCCATCGACCTGGTCGACGAGGCCGCCTCCCGGCTGCGCATGGAGATCGACTCCTCGCCCGTCGAGATCGACGAGCTCCAGCGCACCGTCGACCGGCTGCGGATGGAGGAGCTGGCCCTCTCCAAGGAGACCGACGAGGCCAGCCGCCAGCGCCTGGAGAAGCTGCACCGCGACCTCGCCGACCGCGAGGAGGAGCTGCGCGGCCTCACCGCCCGCTGGGAGAAGGAGAAGCAGTCCCTCAACCGGGTCGGCGAGCTCAAGGAACAGCTCGACGAGCTGCGCGGCCGCGCCGAGCGCGCCCAGCGCGACGGCGACTTCGACACCGCCTCCAAGCTGCTCTACGGCGAGATCCCGGCCCTGGAGCGCGAGCTGGAGGCGGCGAGCGAGGCCGAGGCGCGGCAGGAGGCCGCGAAGACTGCTGACACGAGAAGCGCCATGGTCAAGGACCAGGTCGGCCCGGACGACATCGCCGATGTCGTCGGCGCCTGGACCGGCATCCCCGCCGGGCGCCTCCTGGAGGGCGAGACGCAGAAGCTGCTGCGCATGGAGGACGAGCTCGGCAAGCGGCTCATCGGCCAGAGCGAGGCCGTGCGGGCCGTCTCCGACGCGGTGCGCCGCACCCGGGCCGGCATCGCCGACCCCGACCGGCCCACCGGCTCCTTCCTCTTCCTCGGCCCCACCGGCGTCGGCAAGACCGAGCTGGCGAAGGCGCTCGCGGACTTCCTCTTCGACGACGAGCGGGCCATGGTCCGCATCGACATGTCGGAGTACGGCGAGAAGCACAGCGTGGCCCGTCTCGTCGGCGCGCCCCCCGGCTACGTGGGCTATGAGGAGGGCGGCCAGCTCACCGAGGCCGTCCGCCGCCGCCCGTACAGCGTCGTCCTCCTGGACGAGGTGGAGAAGGCCCACCCCGAGGTCTTCGACATCCTGCTCCAGGTCCTCGACGACGGCCGGCTCACCGACGGCCAGGGCCGCACCGTCGACTTCCGCAACACGATCCTGATCCTCACCTCCAACCTGGGCAGCCAGTTCCTCATGGACCCGGTGGCCGGCGCGGAGGAGAAGCGGGAGCGGGTCCTGGAGGTCGTCCGGGCGAGCTTCAAGCCGGAGTTCCTGAACCGGCTCGACGAGATCGTGGTCTTCTCCGCCCTGGAGCAGACCGAGCTGGCCCGCATCGCCCAGCTCCAGATCGACCGCCTGGCCCGCCGCCTCGCCGACCGCCGCCTCACCCTGGAGATCACCCCGGAGGCGCTGGCCTGGCTGGCGGAGGAGGGCAACGACCCGGCGTACGGCGCCCGCCCGCTGCGCCGCCTGATCCAGACGGCGATCGGCGACCGCCTCGCCAAGGAGATCCTGGCGGGCGAGGTCCGGGACGGCGACACGGTGCGGGTGGACCGCTTCGAGGAGGGGCTGATCGTGGGGCGGGCGGAAGGCTAGGAGTCGTAGGCGGTGATACGTACGAGGGCGGTGTTCCCGCCCTCGTACCGCACCCGGACCCCGACCAGCAGCAGGAGGGCGGTGAGCCCCACGGTGATCCAGATCCATTGGCGGTTGACCCGCTTCATGTCCCCCATGGGTCGAGATCATGTCAGCCCGCAGCTGATCGCGCCGTGGGGACTTGCCACGCCCCGCCCGCCATGAGGGAGGATGGCGGGCATCCGTACGAAGGGAAATCCCGGTGAGCATCGACCCGTCCTCGATTCCTAATTTCGGGGCACAGCCCCAGCCTCAGGCCGGAGGACCGGCGGGCCCCGTCGTCCCCGACCAGGACCTGGTCAAGCAGCTGCTCGACCAGATGGAGCTGAAGTACATCGTCGACGACGAGGGTGACCTCGCGGCGCCGTGGGAGGACTTCCGCACGTACTTCATGTTCCGCGGCGAGGCCGAGCAGCAGGTCTTCTCGGTCCGCACGTTCTACGACCGTCCGCACGCCGCGGACGACCGGGCCAAGATCCTCGACGCGATCGACGACTGGAACCGGCGCACCCTGTGGCCCAAGGTCTACACCCACCTGCACGAGGAGGAGGACGGCTCCGCCACCCTCCGTCTCATCGGTGAGGCCCAGATGCTGATCGGCACCGGTGTGGCCCTGGAGCACTTCGTGTCCTCCACGGTCAGCTGGGTCCGCGCGTCGATCGAGTTCGACAAGTGGATCGTCGAGCAGTTCGGCCTGGAGTCCCCGGAGGACAAGGAGTCCGGCGAGGGCGACGCCGAGTAGCCGGCACCGGCCCCCGGCCTCACAGGGCCATGCGCGCGAGCGTCAGCGCGTACGGCGCATAGGCGAAG
Organism: Streptomyces sp. NPDC051909; assembly: GCF_040681095.1. NCBI lineage: Bacteria > Bacillati > Actinomycetota > Actinomycetes > Kitasatosporales > Streptomycetaceae > Streptomyces > Streptomyces sp. NPDC051909. Next base: position 8,691 of record NZ_JBFAYA010000010.1, read on the forward strand.
GAGAGCCCGGCCAGGCTCGCGATCACCACGATCGCGGCGCCCGGCCGGGCTCTCGTCATGGCGCGGGCCAGCGGCAGCAGCAGCGGGAAGGCCGGCAGCAGGAAGCGTGGCTTCGACTCGAAGAAGCCCGAGCCGCCGACGGTGATCAGGACGAGGACGCCGGTGTAGACGAGCACCGGCAGCGGCGGCCGCTCCCTCCGCCCCCCGCTCACGAGCAGCGCGAAGAGCAGCACCCCCGCTCCGGTGATCACCAGGGCCATCGCGAAGCCGAACTGGGTGGTGCCGGTCAGCATGTCCCGTACGAAGCGGAGCGCGCCCCGCCCGAAGTCGAAGCGGGAGGTCCAGCCGTCCTGCACGGCGAAGTAGCCGCCGAGCAGATCGCCGCGCCGGGCGCCGACCCACAACAGGTACGAGAGCCAGCCGAGGGGCGCGAGCGCGGCCCCCGCCCACACCGGCCACCCGACCCGCCCGCGCCGCCGCCACAGCTCCAGGCCGGCGGCGACGAGGACCGCGGCGGCGATGGCGACCCCGTTGGGCCGGGACAGACCGGCGAGCGCGGCCAGCGCGCCCGCCCACAGCCAGCGCCGGGTGAGCAGCGCGTACAGCGCCCAGGCCGCGAAGGCGGTCATCAGCGGCTCGGTGTACGCCATGGTCAGCACGATCGAGTGCGGCAGCAGGCCCCACAGCAGCACGGTGAGCACCGCCGTGGGGCGGCCGGCCAGCCGCTCCGCGACCAGGAAGATCCCCCAGGCCGCGGCCCCGGCGGCGGACCAGGAGAGCAGCAGCCCGGCCGTGCCGCCGCTGACCGGCAGCACGCTGGTGACGGCCCGGACCAGCCCCGGGTAGAGCGGGAAGAAGGCCAGGTCGGACTGGACCACCCCGTCCGGCCAGGTCAGCGTGTGCCCGTAGCCGTGCGCGGCGATCCGGGTGTACCAGTCGGAGTCCCAGGACTTCGCGAGCAGCGCCCGCGGCGAGCGTCCGATGTGCCAGGCCCACAGGGCGAGCACCAGGGTCCCGGTGAGCCGGGCGGCGGCGAACAGCCCGAGGGCGGGCGCCGCCCGGTGGAGCGCCGCCCGCCACCGGGGCACCCGCCGCACGGGGGTGACGGCGGGCGCGGCTGCGGACGCCGGCCGGTCGAGGGTCTCGGCGGACAGGGGGCACCTCCGTGCGCGTGGCGAACCGATCATTACCCGACAAATCGGTTTACCTGAACGGCGCTGCCGGGCAGCGGAAGCGCGCCCGTCGGAAGCGCCGGATCACCCGCAGCTCATCGGCGAGGTCCTTTCCACCATCGGCGGCCGCCCGTCCACCCCCGGCCCGGCGGGCCCCGTCACGCCCCCGCTCTCCGCCGGGGCCGGACCGGAACTAACCGAGCCGCTTCAGCCGGTCCACCGCCTCCTGGAGGACGTCCGTCCTCTTGCAGAACGCGAACCGCACGAACGGCGCGCCCTCCTCGCGGTGGTCGTAGAACACGGCGTTGGGGATGGCGACCACGCCCGCGCGTTCGGGGAGCGCGCGGCAGAAGGCGAAGCCGTCGGTCTCGCCGAGCGGGCGGATGTCGGTGGTGACGAAGTAGGTGCCGGCCGGACGGTGCACGCCGAAGCCGGCCGCCGCCAGGCCCTCGCTCAGCAGGTCGCGCTTGGCGAGGAGTTCGGCGCGCAGGCCCTGGACGTACGTGTCCGGCAGGCGCAGGGCCTCGGCCACCGCGTACTGGAAGGGGCCGGAGGAGACGTACGTGAGGAACTGCTTGGCCGAGCGGACGGCGCCGGTCAGTTCGGGCGGGGCGGTGACCCAGCCGACCTTCCAGCCGGTGAAGGAGTACGTCTTGCCGGCCGAGCCGATGGTCACGGTGCGCTCGCGCATGCCGGGCAGGCTGGCGAGCGGGATGTGCTCGGCGTCGTCGAAGACCAGGTGCTCGTAGACCTCGTCGGTCACGACGAGCAGGTCGCGCTCCTGGGCGAGTTCGGCGATCGCGGTCAGCTCGGCGCGGCTGAGCACGGTGCCGGTCGGGTTGTGCGGGGTGTTGAGCAGGATGAGCCGGGTCCGGTCGGTGACCGCGGCCCGCAGTTCGTCCAGGTCGAGGGCGAAGGCCCCGGCGTGCGGGCGCAGGGTGACCGGGACCCGGGTGCCGCCGGCCATGGCGACGCAGGCGGCGTACGAGTCGTAGTACGGCTCCAGGGCGATCACCTCGTCGCCCGGCTCGACGAGCGCGAGCAGCGCGGCCGCGATCGCCTCGGTGGCCCCGGCGGTGACCAGGACCTCGCTGTCGGGGTCGTACTCCAGACCGTAGAAGCGGCGCTGGTGCTCGGCGATCGCGGTGCGCAGCTCGGGCACGCCGGGGCCGGGCGGGTACTGGTTGCCGCGCCCGTCGCGCAGGGCGCGGACGGCCGCCTCGCGGATCTCCTCCGGGCCGTCGGTGTCGGGGAAGCCCTGACCCAGGTTGATCGAACCGGTGCGGGCGGCGAGCGCGGACATCTCGGCGAAGATCGTGGTGCCGAACTCCGCGAGCCGGCGGTTGAGCAGCGGTCGTGTCATGGGCGCCATCCTGGGCCGAAGCTCTGGACTTGCTCAAGTGCGCTTCGGTGGTCTTCGGGGCGGGAATCCCCCTCGCACAGGCAGGGCACAAGCACCGGGGCCGGTCGTCGACCGGCTCCTCACTGACGGGGGATGACATGGAAGTCTTCGTGGTGTTCGCACTCATCGTGCTCGTGGTCGTCGGCTTCACGGCGGCGTCGGCGGCAGCGGCTGCGGCTCGTCCTCGTGCGGCTCCTCGTCCTGCGGCTCGTCGTGCGGCGGCGGCGGGGGCGGCGGCGACTGAGCGGCGCGCATCGGTGGTGCGCGTGTGCCCGGGCGCGCCGGTGGTGTGCGTGTGCCCGGGCAACGGCCCTGGGCGATCGTTCCATTGGGGGATTGCGGGAAGCCACTGGGGGATTGTGGGAGCCACGCGATCGATTCCGACTGAACAGTTGAACCGAGAGGCCCCCGAGGGGATGGAAACCACGTCAAGTTGGGCGAAAACGCTGTGAGCCGCCCATGGTTCGTGATTCCCTCGCTGTCGAGAACATCCAGCCCTCGGACCGTGTGTGGACCCGAGCCGGCGATCCCCACTCCCGGTCGAAACCCTTCGACCTGGACGCCCCCGGTTCACCCGTCAAACCATGTTTGCGGAGCCGATCCATGCTCACCAGCCTGAAGACCTCCTACACCGATACCCGCGCGGCCGACCTGGCCTGGGCGCTGGGGCGCGACCCGCTGCCCGCGCTCGCGGTGCTCGACCTCGAACTCGCCGGAGCGAAGTTGCAGTTGCGGCTGCTCGGCGCCTCCCACCAGGTGCTCCTGGAGGAGGAGAGCCGCAGTTGCTCGGAGACCGTCGCCTGCCTGCCCGGCAGCAGCACCCCACTGCCGCTCGGCGTGTCCAAGCGAGTGGGCGAGTGGGAGTACGAGTTCGCCGCCCGCGTCGAGACCCTCACCCAGGGCTCGTTCGCGGGCCGCGCACAGGAGTTGCTCGCTCTCGTCGCCGACCATCCGCACGGCCTCGCGGGGACCTTCCCCGGCTCGCCGCACGCCTTCACGGCGATGCTGGCGCAGCGCCACGAGGGCCAGGTGCGCTGGCGCACCTGGCACGCCTACCCGCAGGAAGGGCAGTTGGTCGTGACCCGGACCCGGATCGGCGCACGTATGCCCGCTTCACTCTGACGCGCCGTACATATGCCTCAGGTACACTCGTGTGGGTGACAGGCGGCGATCAATCTGTGACGTAGCGTTACGAACATGATCGACCCGCCCGTGACTCTGACCCTGCCGCCCAAACGGCCGGCGCGGTCACCCGAGCGGCCGCGCGCGGTGCGGTACCCGGTCCTGGCGGTGGTGTTCGTGTGCGCCGCCTGCGGCCTGGTCTACGAGCTCGAACTCGTGGCGCTCGCCTCCTATTTGATCGGCGACTCGGTCACCCAGGCGTCCGTCGTGCTGTCCGTCATGGTCTTCGCGATGGGTCTCGGCTCGCTGCTCGCCAAGCGGTTGCGCTGCCGTGCCGCGGTCGGCTTCGGCCTGGTCGAGGGCGGTCTCGCGCTCATCGGCGGCTGCTCGGCGATGGTGCTGTACGCGTCCTTCGCCTGGCTCGGCGAGTCGCGCTGGGTGCTCGTGGCGTTCTCGCTGGCCATCGGCGTGCTGACCGGGGCGGAGATCCCGCTCCTGATGTCGCTGATCCAGCGGGCGGAGTCGGCCGCCGGCACGCCCGCCGGCACGCCCGCCGGCACGCCCGGCGGCGGGGCCGAGCACCGCGGGCGGCGGCGCGAGGCGCACGACGCCGCCGGGACCGTCGCCGACCTGTTCGCCGCGGACTACGTCGGCGCGCTCGTCGGCGGCCTCGCCTTCCCGTTCCTGCTGCTGCCCTGGCTCGGCCAGCTCACCGGCGCGCTCGTCACCGGCGCGGTCAACGCGATCGCGGGCGGCGGCCTGGTGCTCTGGCTGTTCCGGCACGATCTGACGGCCCGCTCGCGCACCCTGCTCATCGGCGCCAACCTGTCGGTGCTCGTCGTGCTCGCCACCGCGACCGTCCTCGTCGACGACTTCGAGCAGGCCGCGCGGCGCGCCGTCTACGGCGACAGCATCCGGGTCGCCGTCCACACCGACCTCCAGGAGGTGGTGGTCACCGGCCGCGCCGGCGGCCCGCCCGACCTGTTCCTGGACGGCCGGCTGCGGGTCGGCGGCCGCGACGAGTACCGCTACCACGAGGCCCTGGTGCACCCCGCGATGAACGGGCCGCACGGGCGGGTGCTGATCCTCGGCGGCGGCGACGGCCTCGCCGCCCGCGAGGTGCTGCGCTACGACGACGTGCACGCGGTCACCGTCGTCGAACTCGACCCGGGCGTCGCCGAGCTCGCCCGCACCGACCCGGGCCTCGCCGCGCTCAACGAGCACGCCTTCGAGGACCCCCGGGTCACCGTCGCCCACGGCGACGCCTTCACCTGGCTGCGCTCGGTCCGGCCCGTGCAGGAACGGTACGACGTGGTGATCTCCGACCTCCCGGACCCCGGCATCACCGCCGGCGCGAAGCTCTACTCGCAGGAGTTCTACGGGCTCGCGGCCGGCGCCCTCGCCGACGGCGGGCGGCTCGTGGTGCACGCCGGCTCGGCGAGCGTCCGCCCCCGCACGTACTGGACGGTCGAAGCGACCCTGCGCGCCGCGGGTTACGCCACCCGACCGTACGGCTCCGCCGGCCGCACCTCCGGCCTGACCACCGGGCCCGACCGGGCCGGGCGCTCCACCGGTGGCGCACCGCCGGTCGAGCGGGAGTGGGGTTTCCTGCTCGCCGCGCCCGACTCCGTACGGCCCCCGCTCGGTCTCGACGCGGCGGTGCCTCCGTTGCGCTCGCTCACCGCGCAGGCGCTGCGCGTCGCGGAGCGCTGCGTCGAGCGCAGCCGTACGGAGGAGACGGACGCCCTGCCGCCCTCGACGCTGGTGCACCCGCGCTACTGAGCCGGCCTCGTGCGCACGGGTCGGGGCGCGAACAGGCGACGGGCGGGCCGGGCCTGAGTAGGCTCGGCTCCCATGGAGCATGAGGTGTTCGTCCCGGTCCCGGCCGAGGTCCTGCGCGACACGCTGACGGACCCGGCCCGGGTGGCGCGCTGCGTCCCCGGCTTCCAGCAGGACGCCGACGGCACGGCCGGACCGCTCGCCGGCCGGCTCAAGGTCCGGATCGGCGGCAACACCATCACCTACCGGGGCACGCTGCGGCTCACCGAGCACGGCGGGCGCTTCACCGTCGAGGGCGAGGGCACGGAGGTGCGCGGCAAGGGCACGGCGGAGCTCGCCCTGACCCTGGCGCTCACCCCGGTGGCCGAGGGCACCACCATCGGCTTCACCGGCCGGATCACCACGGCCGGCCGGCTCGCCGACGCCGACACGGAGGCCCGGGCGGCGGCGGGCGCGCGACTGCTCGACCGGTTCGCGGAGGCGCTGGCCGCCGTCTCGGACGTGGCGGCGGAGGTCGCCGCCGAGGAGGCCGCGGAAGCGGCACAGGCCGCGGCCGCCGGGTCCGAGCCCGACAGCGACGACGACGGGGTGGACGACGGCGTGGAGGAGCCCGGCCGCCCCTCGGTCTTCGACACCCCGGTGCCGCCGCCGTCGCTCGACCCGCTGGCCGACGCAGACGGTGAGGAGCGGGCGGACGGGTCCGGGACCGAGTCCGGGCAGCCGGCCGAGGCCGCGCACGCCCGCCGCACCATGATCGGCCGGAGCGCGGAGGAGGTCGACCACGCCCCGCCCCGCGGCCGCTACGCCCCCGTCCCCGCCGCCGAGTCCGCCGGCACCGGCGCCACCCTCCGCTGGATCGCCCCCGCCGCCGCCCTCGCCCTGGCCTCCGCCGTCGTGGTCGGCCGTGCGCTGCGGCGACGCCGCGGCTGAACGACCGGCCGGGTACGCCTGAGGGCCGGTCCGGCGGATCAGGGTCGGTCCGGCGGAACAGGGTCGGACAGGCCCTAAGGTCGGGGCGTGAGCACTCTGACGCGACTGACGGCCGGTGACGCCGAGTTGACCATCGATCCGGAGCACGGCTGCCGGATCGACAGCCTCCGTATCGGCGGCACCGAACTGCTGCTCCCCGGTGAGCGCCACGGCAGCTTCGTGATGGCGCCGTGGGCGGGCCGCACCGGGTACGGGCGGTTCCGGGACGGCGCGGCCGAGCACCAGCTGCCGGTCGGCGAGAACGCCGCCCCGCACGCCCTGCACGGCACGGTCCGCGATGTCGCCTGGAAGACGGCGTACGTCACGGAGACCACCGCCGCCTTCACCACCGAACTCGCCGAGCCCTGGCCGTACGCCGGAAAGGTCACCCAGGTCGTCGAGCTGGGCGAGGACGCGCTCACGCTGCGGCTCGGGATCGAGACCCTGGGCGCCTCCTTCCCGGCGCAGGCCGGCTGGCACCCCTGGTTCCGGCGCAGCCTCGACGGCGGGCCCGAGGTCGAGCTCGACTTCCACCCGGCCTGGCAGGAGGAGCGCGGCGCGGACCACCTGCCCACCGGGCGGCGCATCGACCCGCTCCCGCGCCCCTGGGACGACTGCTTCGGCATGCCGGACGGCGTCGACGTCACCCTCGCCTGGCCGGGCGCGCTGGAGCTCAGGATCACCAGCGACGCCCGGTGGGTGGTGGTCTACGACGAGCCCGCCGACACGGTCTGCGTCGAGCCGCAGTCCGGTCCGCCGAACGGCCTCAACACGCTCCCTCGCCTGGTCACCCCCATCGACCCGCTGGAGGTCACGACCACCTGGGCCTGGCGTCGGCTTTAAGCTGCTGGGCATGACTGACGTACGCGCCGATCTGCTCCAGCAGATCAAGGACAAGGCCGTGGTGCACGGCAAGGTGACCCTCTCCTCGGGTCTCGAGGCCGACTACTACATCGACCTCCGCCGGATCACCCTCGACGGCGAGGCGGCCCCGCTGGTCGGTCAGGTCATGCTCGACCTCACCAAGGACCTGGACTTCGACTGCGTCGGCGGTCTGACCCTGGGCGCCGACCCGGTCGCGACCTCGATGCTGCACGCCTCCGCCGCGCGCGGCGAGCGGCTCGACGCCTTCGTCGTCCGCAAGGCCCAGAAGGCCCACGGCATGCAGCGCCGCATCGAGGGCGCCGACGTCAAGGGCCGGCGCTGCCTGGTGGTCGAGGACACCTCCACCACCGGCGGCTCCCCGCTGACCGCGGTCGAGGCCGTGCGCGAGGCGGGCGGCGAGGTCGTCGCCGTGGCGACGATCGTCGACCGCGGCGCCGCCGACGCCATCGCCGAGGCCGGTCTGCCGTACCTCACCGGCTACCGGCTGTCCGACCTCGGCCTGGCCTGACCGACCGGCCCGACGGACCGGCCCGGCGGACCGGCCTGACCGTCACGGCGGAACCGCCGCGAAGTCGTGACGTAGCGCCCTGGGCCGTCTCGTACCGGATCTGACCTGCGGTTTTACGATGAGGCGGGGTGTTTCACGTGAAACACCCCGCCTCATCCATGCCGCGCCCGTGGGACCCCGCGCCGGAGTCTGGAAGGATGGGGGCGACGATGACGTCGCCCCCCAGGTCAGGGACAGCAACGCACACACCCGCACATCACAAGGAGCGGACGAATGCCCATCGCAACCCCCGAGGTCTACAACGAGATGCTCGACCGGGCGAAGGCAGGCAAGTTCGCCTACCCGGCCATCAATGTCACCTCGTCCCAGACGCTCCACGCCGCCCTGCGCGGCTTCGCGGAGGCCGAGAGCGACGGCATCATCCAGATCTCGACCGGTGGCGCCGAGTTCCTGGGCGGCCAGTACAACAAGGACATGGTCACGGGCGCCGTCGCCCTGGCCGAGTTCGCGCACATCGTCGCCGCGAAGTACGACATCACGGTCGCCCTGCACACCGACCACTGCCCGAAGGACAAGCTGGACGGCTACGTCCGTCCGCTGCTCGACATCTCCGCCGAGCGTGTGAAGGCCGGGCAGAACCCGCTCTTCCAGTCGCACATGTGGGACGGCTCGGCCGAGACCCTGGCCGACAACCTGGCCATCGGCCAGGAGCTGCTCGCCAAGGCCGCCGCCGCCAAGATCATCCTCGAGGTCGAGATCACCCCGACCGGTGGCGAGGAGGACGGCGTCAGCCACGAGATCAACGACGAGCTGTACACCACCGTCGAGGACGCCCTGCGCACCGCCGAGGCCCTGGGCCTGGGCGAGAAGGGCCGCTACCTGCTCGCCGCCTCCTTCGGCAACGTCCACGGCGTCTACAAGCCGGGCAACGTCGTGCTCCGCCCCGAGCTGCTCAAGGACCTCCAGGCGGGCGTCGCCGAGAAGTACGGCAAGGCCTCCCCGTTCGACTTCGTGTTCCACGGCGGCTCCGGCTCCACCGCCGAGGAGATCGCCACCGCGCTCGAGAACGGCGTGGTGAAGATGAACCTCGACACCGACACCCAGTACGCCTTCACGCGTCCGGTGGCGGACCACATGTTCAAGAACTACGACGGTGTCCTGAAGGTCGACGGCGAGGTCGGCAAGAAGTCCACCTACGACCCGCGCACCTGGGGCAAGCTCGCCGAGGCCGGCATGGCCAAGCGGGTCACCGAGGCGTGCGCCGCGCTGCGCTCGACCGGCACCAAGCTGAAGTAAGCGCACGTCAGCACTGTTGTACGACGGGCCCGGCACCACGAGAGTGGAGCCGGGCCCGTCGGCGTACTCAAAGGGGTGGACATGTTCGACTTCGACCGCGCGATAGACCGGCACGGCACCTCGTCGGTCACCTGGGACGGGGCGGCCGAACGCTTCGGCGTCCCCGGCCTGCTGCCCTTCACCGTCTCCGACATGGACTTCGCCTCCCCGCCGGCCGTCCTGGAGGCGCTGCACGCCCGGATCGACCACGGGGTGTTCGGCTACACCGACTGGCGGCTCGGCGCGTTCCGTGAGGCCGTACGGGACTGGTACGCGCGCCGCCACGGCACCGCGGTCGACACCGAGGCCATGGTCTTCGCCCCCTCCGTGCTCAGCCAGCTCTCCCAGCTCCTGCGCATGTGGACCGAGCCCGGCGACGGGGTCGTCGTGCACACCCCCACCTACGACGGCTTCCGCAAGGTCGTCACCGGCCTCGGCCGCGAGCTGCGCGGGGTGCCGCTCGACGACCCGGAGGCCCTGGAGCGCGAGCTCGCCCGGCCCGACAGCCGGATGCTGCTGCTCTGCTCCCCGCACAACCCGACCGGGCGCGTGTGGCGGGCCGAGGAGCTGAAGGAGTTCGCCCGGCTCGCCGAACGGCACGGCGCCGCCGTCGTCAGCGACGAGATACACGCCGACCTCACCCGCGCCGACCGGACCCACACCCCGTGGACCGCCGTCGCCGAACCCGGCCGGGGCCGCCGCTGGGCCCTGGTCACCTCCGGCACCAAGGCCTTCAACTTTCCCGCGCTCTCCGGCTCGTACGGCTTCCTCGGCGACCCGGACGAGCGGGTCGCGTTCCTCGGGCGCATGGAGACCGGCGAGGGCCTCGGCTCCCCGGCGGTGCTCTCCCTCACCGCGCACATCGCCGCCTACCGGCACGGCGCGCCCTGGCTGGACGCGCTGCGGGGCTATGTCGCCGACACCATGGCCATGGTGGCCGAGCGGCTCGCCGCCGGACTCCCGGAGCTCGACTGGACCCCGCCGCAGGCCGGCTACCTCGCCTGGATCGACCTGCGCCCCCTCGGCATCGACGAGACCGCGCTCCAGGAGGAGCTGATCACCCGGGAACAGGTCGCGATCATGCCCGGCGGCGTCTACGGCACCCCCGGCTTCGTCCGGCTCAACCTGGGCTGCCCCCGGGCCAAGGCCGAACGGGGCGTGGACGCACTGGTGCGGGCGGCGCAGCGGCTGCGGACGAGCGAACAGGGGGATACCGGGAGGCGGACTGTCGGCGGCGTGATCTAGTCTGCGCTCACCGGGCCTCCGTTGGTGAGAGGCCGGAGACTCATAGGGGGGGTCTCTTCATCGTGCGCAAGCGCACCCTTTCGACTACGACCGCACTGGCGGTCATGTTCAGTTCCGCGGCGCTGGTCGCGGGTACGGCGAGCCAGGCGGCCGCCGACAGCAGCAAGGTCCTGCCGGTGTCGTCCGTGGGCGACATGGTGGTGGACGGCGTCCACCAGAAGATCTTCATCAGTGACCCGAACCTCGGGAAGATCGTCGCGACCGACTACTCCGGCACGGTCCTGGCCACGGCCGCGGGCCTGCCGGGCGTCACCGGCCTGGCGCTCTCCGGGGACGCGGGGAGCCTGTACGCCGCGGTTCCGGGCGCCGACGCCGTCGTCTCCCTGGAGACGCAGACGGTCACCGAGACCGCCCGGTACGTGACAGGCGAGGGCACCGACCCGCAGCACCTCGCGCTCGCGGGCGGAAAGATCTGGTTCGGCTACGGCAACGGCGACCACGGAGACATCGGTTCGCTCGACATCACCGGTGCCGAGCCCGTGGTGACTCTGGCGCTGGACGCCGAGACGAACTACTCGGGCGCCCCGAGGCTCGCCGTCTCGCCGGCGAACCCGAACAGCATCGCCGCCGCGTCGTCCTACTACCACCGGTTCAAGGTGGGCGTGTACGACGTGGCCGCGGGCACGGCGAGCCGCACCGCGCGGACCGCCGACAGCGTGAGCAATCGCAGCATGATCAACGATCTCGCGTACACCCCGGACGGCAACCGTCTCATCACGGCCGGCGCCGGAAACCAGCACTTCGTGTGGCAGACCTCGGACCTCGCCGAGGTCGGCAGCTACGCTAGCGAGTACCACGGTGCCGCCGTGGCCGTCGCACCTGACGGCACCGTCGCCGCGGGCTCCGACTCGGCGTACGGCCGGGACGTCTTCGTCTACCGGCCCGGCGAGGCCGCCTCCGTGCGGCAGTACGACTTCCCCGGCACGGGTACCTCCAGCGGCGGGGACAGCCTCGCCGACGGCGGTCTCGCCTGGGAGCCGGGCGGCACTCGGCTCTTCGCGGTCACCACCGCATACGGGGCGAGCCCCCGCCTGCACGTCCTGGACACGCCGACCATGTCCGCGCCGGCCATCACCGTCAACGTTCCCGCGACCGCACCCCTGCTCAAGCCGCTCACCGTCTCCGGCACGGTCACGGCGTCCCTGCCCCTCCCGGCCGGTACGCCGCTCACCGTCACGCGGTACGACGTGGAGGCCCCGCAGGGCAAGGCGCTCGGGACCAAGGCGCTCGGGGCGAACGGGGCGTTCTCGTTCACGGACACGCCCACCGCGGGCGGCGCCGTGGCCTACAAGGTCGAGTACGCCGGTGACGCCACACACAACAGCGCCGCCGCGAAGGCCCAGGTCCAGGTCTCGCGGAACAAGACCGCGCTGACCCTTGACCGCAACGGAACCACCGTCAACTTCAACACCCCTGTCTGGTACACGGCCACGCTCGGCCCGACGTACAAGAACCGCGAGGTGGAGATCTGGGCGGACCCGCTGGGTCCGGAGCCCAAGAGGCTGCTCCGGCGCGGCACGGTCAACTCCGAGGGCAAGCTGGCGGCCCAGCTGAAGATGACCCGTGACACCTGGGTGTCCGTCACCTTCGCCGGTGACGCGCGCAACGCCCCGGCCGAGGCCCGGTCCGGCGTGTACACGCGGGCCGGCGTGGCGAACACGATGAGCCGCCACTACCGGTGGACGCAGATCAGCGGCGTCTGGTACCGGACCTACCACCAGACGACCGACCCGCTGATCTCGGCGTGGCACAACTCGTACCCGAACCGCAGGACCCGGCTCGATCTCCAGGTCTGGTACGACGGCGCCTGGCGGAACGCCGGCTCGCAGTACTTCCAGCTGAGCTCCACCGGCATGGCGTACGTGACGCTGGACGGTGACGGGGCGGCCGGATACCGGTTCCGCGTCCGCGCGGCCTACATCGACGGCTACAGCTACGCCGGTGACAACGTGAACACCACGGTCTACGGCGCCTGGCAGTACTTCAACTTCACCCGCTGAGGACCCACCGGGTCGAGCCCCGTCCGCCCATCCGGCGGGCGGGGCTCCGCCGTTCGCGAGAGCATGCGGGCATGGACATCAGGCTCGCCTCGGGGACGGGGCGGTGGATCGTCTTCACCACCGTCCTCGGCTCCGGGATGGCGCTGCTCGACTCCACCGTCGTCAATGTCGCCCTGCCGCACATCGGCGAGGACCTCGGCGCCGACCTGGCCGACCTGCAGTGGACCGTCAACGCCTACATGGTCACGCTCGCGGGCCTGATCCTGCTCGGCGGGGCGCTCGGCGACCGCTATGGGCGGCGCAAGGTGTTCGTGGTCGGCGTGGTCTGGTTCGCCGTCGCGTCGCTGCTGTGCGGGCTCGCCCCGAACGCCGGGGTGCTGATCGCCGCCCGCGCCCTCCAGGGCGTCGGCGGGGCGCTGCTCACCCCCGGCTCGCTCGCGCTGATCCAGGCCAGTTTCCACGAGGACGACCGGGCCAGGGCCGTCGGCCTGTGGTCCGGCTTCGGCGGGGTCGGTGCGGCGATCGGGCCGTTCGTCGGCGGCTGGCTGGTGGACGGCCCCGGCTGGCGGTGGGTGTTCCTGCTGAACGTGCCGCTGGCGCTGGTCTGTGTGCCCGTGGCGCTGCGACACGTCCCGGAGTCCCGGGACCAGGCCGCGCACGGCCGGTTCGACGTGCTCGGCGCGGTGCTGGGTGCGGCGGCGCTCGCCCTGGTCACGTACGCGCTGATCGCGCAGATCTGGTGGCCGGGTGTCGTGGGCGTCCTGGTCGGCACCGGCTTCGTGCTCGTGGAGCGGCGGCGCGGCGAGGGCGCGATGATGCCGCCGTCGATCTTCCGCTCCCGGACGTTCACCGCGGTGAACCTGGTGACGCTGTGCGTGTACGCGGCGTTCAGCGGTTTCTTCTTCCTGGCCGCGCTCCAGCTCCAGGTGGTGTCCGGCTACTCGGCGCTGCAGGCCGGTACGGCGCTGCTGCCGACGACGGTGCTGATGCTGCTGCTCTCGGCGAAGTCGGGCGAGCTCGGCGAGAAGACCGGGCCGCGGCTGCCGCTGACGGTGGGGCCGCTGCTGTGCGCGGCGGGGATGCTGCTGATGCTGCGGGCCGGGGAGGACGCCTCGTACCTGACGGACGTGCTGCCGGCCCTGCTGGTGCTCGGGCTCGGCATGACGATGCTGGTGGCGCCGCTCACCGCGACCGTCCTCGCCTCCGTGGACGTGTCCCGCTCGGGCCTGGCCAGCGGCATCAACAACGCGGCGGCCCGGGCGGCGGGACTGATCGCGGTCGCGGCGCTGCCGCTGCTCGCGGGCATGGGCCCGGAGGCGTACCGCTCGGCGGCGGAGTTCGGCGAGACCTTCCGGCGCGCGATGCCGATCTGCGCGGGCGTCCTGGTGGCGGGCGCGATCCTGGCCTTCACGACCCTGCGCACCCCGGCCCACGCGGACTGCCACCCGGAGTGCAAGGTCCACTGCGGCGTGACCGCCCCGCCGCTCGACCCGGGCACGGACGCGGGAACGGATGTGGGTACGGACCGGGCCGCGGGTGCGGGCTGAGGCAGACTGGGGCCCATGGCCATCCACGAGAACCTGCTGGGGGGACCGTCCCCCACCCACCTGCCCGACGACCCGGAGCCCCGTGAGCTCCTGGCGAGCGGGGCCGCGCCCGCCGACGTCGCGGCGAAGTACCCGACCTCCTCGCTCGTGTGGGCGCAGCTCGCCGACGACGCGTACGAGGGCGGCCGCGTCATCGAGTCGTACGCCTACGCCCGCACCGGCTACCACCGCGGTCTGGACGCGCTGCGCCGCAACGGCTGGAAGGGCCACGGCCCGGTGCCGTGGGAGCACGAGCCGAACCGCGGCTTCCTGCGGGCCCTGCACGCCCTGGCCCGGGCGGCCGGCGAGATCGGCGAGAAGGAGGAGTCCGAGCGCTGCACCACCTTCCTGCGCGACTCCTCGCCGACGGCGGCCGACACCCTGAGCTGACCGCCCCGGCCGACCGCCCCGGCCGACCGCCCGGCCGGCCACCTCCGCCCCCGGCGGCCCTGTGCACCCATGCTGTAACAGCCGCCCCCGATCGTTCGAGCGTGTTCGAACACACGGTTACGATCGCCGGGAACGCACACCAGGCCGTCGGGGGAAGGCCGCTTTTGGGGGGAAGCCCGCTTTGGGGAAGCGCCGCGCCGCGCAGCAGAACCGTCGCCGCAGAAGGGGGAGACAGCGGAGGAGAGGCCGTCTCGCCCTGCCGGCCCTCGCCCTCGCGCTGGTCTCGCTGTGCGGCGGGGCCGCCCTCGCGCACTACCAGGGGCAGGACGAGCGCGTCGCCGCGTCGTCGGCGGCGGGGCCCGTGACCCCGCCGCCCACCACGGCCCCGGCCACCCCGACACCGACGCCGACGCCGAAACCCAAGGCCACGCCGAAGCCGACGCCGACGCCCACCCCGAAGAAGACCACCGTGCCGCAGTCCGGCGCGGGCACCTTCACCACCGCCCAGGCCACCGGCACGCCCGTCGGCGCCGGCGGCACCCTGCGCCGCTACCGCGTCCAGGTCGAGGACGGCGTGGACATCTCCGCCCGCGAGGCGGCCGCCGAGATCGAACGGATCCTCGCCCACCCGCGCGGCTGGGCCGCGCACGGCCGGGGCCGCTTCCAGCTGGTCAGCGCAGGTGAGAACGCCGATTTCGTGATCCGGATCGCCACCCCCGACACCGCCGACCGGCTGTGCGCCGCGAACGGCATGAACACCCACGGCGAGCTGAACTGCGAGACCTCCACCGGAGTCGTGGTCAACCTCAAGCGCTGGCTGCTCGGCTCCCCGACCTTCGCGGGCCCGCCCCACGAGTACCGGCACCTGATCATCAACCACGAGGTCGGGCACGAGATCGGGCTGCGCCGGCACATGGGCTGCCCGGGGCCGGGCAGGCTCGCGCCCGTCATGATGCAGCAGATCAAGGGACTGAACGGCTGCCGTTCGAACGCGTATCCGTATGACGAAGAAGGGATCTACATCGAGGGCCCGCTCGTGTCATGATGCGCTTGGGAGTGCGTGCGACGAAGCCCGCCTCCCGAGGGGACCGGGGCTCCCGTGCCGGCCGGGTCGATGGACCGCCGGACGAGAGGAGCGGACCGCTACCCGGTAGTTCGTATCGAGGAGACAGAAATGTCCACCTTCCCCGATGCCTCCGGAGCCGGTTCGGTCGCCGACGTCGTCGCCGACGCGCCGAACCTCGACTTCGCGGGCACCACGCCGTACGAGGACTACGTCCAGGCGGACGTCCTCACCCACCTCCAGCACCTCCGCTCGGACGACCCCGGCGAGATGGTCTTCCTGGTCACCACCCAGGTCATGGAGCTGTGGTTCACGGTGATCGTCCACGAGTGGGAGACCGCGAGCCACGCGCTGCGCCGGGACGACGTCCCCGTCGCCATGGACGCGCTCAAGCGCTCGGTGCGCGAGCTGGAGGCGCTCAACCACTCCTGGCGGCCGCTCGCCCACCTCACCCCCGCGCAGTTCAACTCCTACCGCGGCGCGCTCGGCGAGGGCTCCGGCTTCCAGTCGGCGATGTACCGGCGCATGGAGTTCCTGCTCGGCGAGAAGTCGGCGTCCATGCTGGTGCCGCACCGCGGCGCGCCCCGCGTCCACGCCGAGCTGGAGAAGGCCCTCCAGGAGCCCAGCCTGTACGACGAGGTCCTCGGGCTCCTCGCCCGGCGCGGCCTGCCCGTGCCGGCCTCGGTCCTCGGCCGCGACCTGGCGCAGCGCTACGAGCCCTCGCCCGAGGTCGAGGCGGTCTGGGCCGGGATCTACGCGGACGCCGACCAGAACGCCGAGCTCGTCCGCCTCGGCGAGGCGCTGAGTGACGTCGCCGAGCTGGTCTGGCGCTGGCGCAACGACCACCTGGTGGCCACCCGGCGCGCCATGGGCGCCAAGACCGGCACCGGCGGCTCGGCGGGCGTCGCCTGGCTGGAGAAGCGGGCGCAGAAGAACGTGTTCCCCGAGCTGTGGACGGCGCGCAGCCATGTCTGAGACCTACGACGAGAAGGCCGGCCGGCTCGACGCGGCCGACGAACTGGCCAAGCACCGCGAGAAGTTCTCCCTCGATGGGACGGTCTACCTCGACGGCAACTCGCTCGGCGCGCTGCCCGCGCACGTCCCCGCCGTCATGGCCGACGTGATCACCCGCCAGTGGGGCGAGCTGCGCATCCGCTCCTGGGACGAGTCCGGCTGGTGGACCGCGCCCGAGCGGCTCGGCGACCGCATCGCCCCGCTCGTCGGCGCCGCCGCCGGGCAGATCGTGGTCGGCGACTCGACCAGCGTGAACGTCTTCAAGGCGATCGTCGCGGGCACCCGTCTCGCGGGCGAGGGACGCGACGAGATCCTCGTCGACGCCACGACCTTTCCCACGGACGGGTACATCGCCGAGTCCGCGGCACGCCTCACCGGTCACCGGATCGTGCCGCTCGACCCGGCCGAGATCCCCGGCGCGGCCGGCGAGCGCACCGCGCTCGCCCTGGTCAACCACGTCGACTACCGCACCGGCCGGCTCCAGGACCTGCCCGGCGTGACCGCCGCCCTCCACGCGGCCGGCGCGCTCGCCGTCTGGGACCTGTGCCACAGCGCCGGTGCGCTGCCCGTCGGCCTCGACGAGCACGGTGTGGACCTGGCCGTCGGCTGCACGTACAAGTACCTCAACGGCGGCCCCGGTTCGCCCGCGTACCTGTACGTCGCCGAGCGCCACCAGGACCGCTTCGACTCGCCGCTGCCGGGCTGGAACTCGCACGCCGACCCGTTCGGCATGACCCCCGGCTACCGGGCCGCCGCCGGCGCGGTGCGCGGCCGGGTCGGCACGCCCGACATCCTGTCGATGCTGGCCCTGGAGGCCGCCCTCGACGTGTGGGACGGCGTCCGGATCGAGGACGTGCGCGCCAAGTCGCTCGCCCTGACGGACTTCTTCCTGGAGTGCGTCCGGGCGTACGCCCCCGAGGGCCGGGTCGAGTCCGTGACCCCCGGCGCGCACGCCGAGCGCGGAAGCCAGGTCGCACTGCGCTGCGCCGAGGCGCCCGCCGTCATGGCGGAGCTGATCCGCCGGGGCGTGGTCGGCGACCTGCGCCGCCCGGACATCCTGCGGTTCGGCTTCACCCCGCTGTACGTGGGCTTCGCGGACGCGGAGCGCGCGGCGCGGGTGCTCGCCGACGTGCTTCGGGACGTCCCGGCGGCCTGACCCGCCCAGGCCCGATCCTCCTCGTAACGAGTCCGATCATCGGCCGATCATCTGATCTGTGGGGGCCGCACTCCTGGTACGGTCCCCGCAGGTCAGGCCGACGGACCCGTCAATCGGCCCTGTACGAGGAGAGGTTGAAGCACCATGCCGGACGACCCTGCCGCACGCGACGCCGCCGAAGAGGCATCGGCCTTCTCGCACCCGGCCGTCGCCCCGGACGCCTCCGCCGCGTACGGTGCGCACCCCGACCAGGTCGTCGACTTCTACGCGCCGCGCGACGGCCGGGCGAGCGCGCCCCTGGTCGTCGCCCTGCACGGCGGCGCCTGGCGCGCGCCGTACGACCGGCAGCACCTGACCCCTTTCGTGGACTTCCTGGCCCGCCGCGGCTTCGCCGTCGCGAGCGTCGAGTACCGGCGCGGCAGCGACATCCCCCGCCAGGGCGGCACCGCCCCGGTCGCCGGCCGCTGGCCCGAGACCTTCGACGACGTCGCCGCCGCGCTCGACGCGCTCCCCGGCCTCGCCGCCGCGCACCTGCCGCAGGCCGACCCGCGCCGCACCGTGCTCACCGGCCACTCCGCGGGCGGCCACCTCGCCCTGTGGGCCGCCGCCCGGCACGTCCTGCCGGCCGGCTCGCCCTGGCGGCTGCCCGCCCCGCCCGCACTGCGCGGGGTCGTGGCGCTCGCCCCGATCGCCCACTTCACGCGCGCCGTCGAACTCGACGTGTGCGGCGGCGCGGTCACCGAACTGCTCGGCGGCGACGCCGACCTCGCCGCCCGCGCGGCGCTCTCCGACCCCGCCGTCCTGCTGCCGACCGGCATCGCCACCACCCTCGTCCAGGGCCGCACCGACATCGTCGTGCCGCCCGCCGTCGTCGAGGCCTACGCAGCCGCGGCGGCCGAGGCCGGCGAGACCGTCGGCTGCACGTTCCTGGAGGACGTCGGCCACTTCCCGCTGATCGACCCGGCGGCGGACGCCTGCGCCGTGGTCGCGGAGGAGATCGCCCAGCTGGCGTTCTAGGGCACGGTGGGCTCGGGTGGGGCGCGGGTAGTCCTCAAGGGGGACCCGCCGGGATCCGTACGCAGCCGGACGACCCCGGCGCGGGCCGCCCGTACGGTGGTCGGGTGACTTCGACCCGGACCACCGAACCGAGCCGCAGCCCCGAGCTCCGCCTGACCCTGAAGGCGCTCGGCGGTCTGCGCGCGGACCTCTTCACCGACGCCTTCGCCTACCGCCCGCTGGCGCGTATGGACCTGAGCCGCGGGCCGCTCCGCTTCCTCCCGGAGCGGATCCGCGACGAACTCGGCGTGCTCCCGCACCTCGTCGTCGGCGTCGCCGCGATGATCGTCTTCTTCCTCGGGATCGCCCAGGCCGACAGCCCCCTGAATCCGGCGGTGCTCGTCTACACCGCCGTTCCGGCCGCGACCGTGGTGCTCACCCTGATACGTCCGATGCTGGCCTTCTGGGCGTCGCTCGTCTCCACGCCCTTCATCGCCTTCCTCGGCCGATACGGCGGAGAGTGGCCGTGGGCCCCGAACTCGTTCGCCGCCCACCTCGTGGTCCTCGTCGTCGTCGCCCTGCGCACCAGGCCGCGCACCGCCGGCTGGATGTGGCTGGTCACCGCCGGCTACGCCCTCTTCGCCACGGTCCTCATCGGTGCGAACGGCGCCGGCGACGCCGTCGCGCTGCTGTTCACCGCCGGGGTCGGCCTCCTGCTCGTCACGACCTCCCAGGTCCGCCGCCAGGCCCGCCGCGAGGTCACCGCCCAGCAGAGCGTCACCGCCGTCGAGCGCTCCAAGCGGACCCTCCTGGAGGAGCGCACCACCATCGCCCGCGAGCTGCACGACGTCGTCGCCCACCACATGTCGGTGGTCGCGATCCAGGCCGAGGCCGCCCCGTACCGCGTCGAGAACCCGCCGCCGGAGCTGGAGCAGGCCTTCGTCACCATCCGCGAGAACGCGGTGGCCGCGCTCACCGAGCTGCGCCGCATCCTCGGGGTCGTACGCGCCGAGGACTACGAGGCGCCGGACGCGCCGCAGCCCACCCTCGCCGACCTCGACGCCCTGGTTGCCAACGTCCGCGAGGCCGGTCTCGACGTCGAGAAGGCGGTGACCGGCGCGGTCCGCGAACTGCCGCAGGGCGTCGAGCTCTCCGCGTACCGGATCGTCCAGGAGGCCCTGTCGAACGTGCTGCGGCACGCTCCCGGCGCCGCCGCCCGGGTCGAGATCGGCTACGTCCTCGGCGGCCTCGGCCTGCGCATCGCCAACGGCCCGGCGCGGGGGCTTGTGAATCCCGCCCGTCACCCGGCCACCGCCCCTCAGGGAGGGCTGCGCCCGCCCCATTCGATGGGCGCCGGGCACGGCATCACCGGCATGCGGGAGCGTGTCACGATGCTGGGCGGCGAGATGACCGCCGAGGCCACCGCCGACGGCGGCTACGAGGTCACCGTCTTCGTCCCCGTGAGCCGTGACCGAGAGGAGCCGCAGCCGTGATCCGGGTGCTGATCGTCGACGACCAGATGATGGTCCGCGAGGGCTTCTCGGTGCTGCTCGGCGCCATGCCCGACATCGAGGTGGTCGGCGAGGCGGTGAACGGCCGCGAGGCCGTAGCCCAGGTCGCCGCCCTGCGCCCCGACGTGGTCCTCATGGACATCCGCATGCCGGAGATGAACGGCATCGAGGCCACCCGCGAGATCGTCGCGGCCGACGCCGACGCGAAGGTCCTCGTGCTCACCACCTTCGACCTGGACGAGTACGTCTACCAGGCGCTGCGCGCCGGCGCCTCCGGCTTCCTCCTCAAGGACGCCTCGGCCCGGCAGCTCGCCGAGGGCGTCCGGGTGGTCGCGGCCGGCGAGGCGCTGCTCGCGCCGACCGTCACCCGGCGCCTGATCACCGAGTTCGCCAAGGCGGCGGCCGTCTCGCCGCGCCCGCCCGCCGTCGCGCGGATCGGCGAGCTGACCGAGCGCGAGACGGAGGTCCTCGTGCTGATCGCCCAGGGCCTGTCCAACGCCGAGATCGCCGACCACCTCGTCGTCGCCGAGTCCACCATCAAGACCCATGTGAGCCGCATCCTGGTGAAGCTGGGCCTGCGCGACCGGACGCAGGCGGCGGTCTTCGCGTACGAGGCGCGACTGGTGCAGGTCGGCGGGTAGCGTCCAGTCATGGATGCTGCCGATGCCGCTCACGCCGCTTTCGACCCCTGGTCCCCGGAGTTCGTCGCCGATCCCTACCCGGCCTACGCGCGGCTGCGCGCCTCCGGCCGCGCGCACTGGCACGGCCCGACCCACCAGTGGCTGATCCCGCACTACGAGGACGTGTCGGCGCTGCTGCGGGACCGCCGCCTGGGCCGTACGTACACCCACCGTTTCGCGCACGAGGAGTTCGGCCGGGAGGCGCCGGACGCGGCCCACGAGCCCTTCCACACGCTCAACGACCATGGGCTGCTCGACCTGGAGGGCGCCGACCACACCCGGATCCGGCGCCTGGTGTCGACGGCGTTCACGCCGAGGACGGTGGAGAACCTGGCGCCGACCGTACGGCGGCTGGCCCGCGAGCTGGTCGCCGGCCTGGTCGCGGACGGCGGCGGCGACCTCCTCGCCCGGGTCGCGGAACCCCTGCCCGTGGCGGTGATCGCCGAGATGCTCGGCATCCCGGCGGAGGACGAGGAACGGGCGAGGCTGCGGCCCTGGTCGGCGGACATCTGCGGGATGTTCGAGCTCAACCCCTCCGAGGAGACGGCCCGCCGGGCGGTGCGCGCCTCGATCGAGTTCTCCGACTACCTGCGCGAACTGCTCGCCCGCCGCCGCAAGAACCCGGGCGACGACCTGATCTCGGGCCTGCTCGGTGTCCCGGAGCTGACCGAGCAGGAGATGATCTCCACCTGTGTGCTGCTGCTGAACGCGGGCCACGAGGCGACCGTGAACACCACGGTCAACGGCTGGTGGACGCTGCTGAGCCGGGGCGTGCGGCCCGATCCCGAAAAGTTGTCCACAGCTGTGGAAGAACTGCTGCGCTACGACACTCCGCTGCAGATGTTCGAGCGCTGGGTCCTCGACGACATCGAGCTCGGCGGGGTCGTCATCCCGCGCGGCTCCGAGGTCGCCCTGCTCTTCGGCTCCGCCAACCGCGACCCCGCCCGCTTCGGCCCGACCGCCGACACGCTCGACCTGACCCGCGCCGACAACCCGCACATCACCTTCGGCGCCGGCATCCACTACTGCCTCGGCGCCCCGCTCGCCCGTCTCGAACTCACGGCCGTCTTCGCCGAGTTGCTGAAGCAGGCGCCGGGGCTGCGGCTCGCCGCCGAGCCGGAGTGGAAGCCGGGGTATGTGATCCGGGGCTTCAAGGAGCTGCTTGTGGAGGTGTGACCCAGGGGCTGAGGGGCCCCAGGGGCCTCATGGCGAAGGGCCCCCGTTCCCGGGGGCCCTTGGACGGTCGGACCGGAGGTCAGGACGCCATGAGGTCCCGCCGCCGCAGCCCCGCCAGGCCCGCGGCGACAAGCGCCACCGCGAGGGCGGTCAGGGCCAGGACCGGGGTCCAGGCCATGTCCTGGCCGGGCAGCTTCGGCAGGTGCCCGAAGGGGGAGAGGTTCAGGACCGACTGGGGCAGGTTCAGGGCCGGGCCGATCCAGCCGATGACCAGGCAGATCCCGGCCGCCGCCCACCCGGCCACCGCGGCCTTGGGGAAGGCGCCGTGGAACAGGACCGCGACCCCCGCGAGCGTCCAGATCGCGGGCAGCTGGACCAGGCAGGCGCCGAGGATCGGGCCGAGGTCCTTGCCGTAGGTGAGGGAGAGCCCGACGCCGCTGAGCAGCATGATCAGTGCGGCGCCCGCGAAGGCGATCACCAGGTGGCCGGCCGCCCAGCGGACCCGGCCGACGGCGTTGGCCAGGATCGGCTCCGCCCGCCCCGAGGTCTCCTCGCCGTTCAGCCGCAGCACCGACCCCACCGCGTACAGCGCCGCGATCATGCCGAACATCCCGATCATCGCGGCGAGGAACGCGCTCTCCAGCGCCGACTGCCCGCCCATCCGCTCGAAGATCTCGCGGGCCTGCTCGTTGTCGCCGACGATGTCCGCCGCACCGGAGGCCATGCCGCCGAAGGCGATCCCGGCGACGAGGAAGCCGATCGACCAGCCGAGCAGCCCGCCGCGCTGGAGCCGCCAGGCGAGGGCCCCGGCCGTCGCGAGCCGCCCCTCGGCCGGTCCCGGCCGGGTCGGCAGGAAGCTCATGCCGACATCGCGGCGGTTCGTCAACGCGTAGGCGATGCCCGCCTGTACGAGGACGGCGGCGCCGATCAGGAGGAGCACCCACCAGCGCTCGCCGTCGTACGGGCGCACGTGCTCGGCCCAGCCGATCGGGGACAGCCAGGTCAGGACCGAAGACCCGTCGGCCTTTCCGGAGTCACCGGCGGCCCGCAGCAGGAACGCGGTGCCGAGGACGCCCGCCGTGAGGCCCTTCGCGAGCCGTGCGCTCTCGGTGAGCTGGGCGACGATCGCGGCCATGGTGGCGAAGAGCATCCCGGTCCCGCCGACCGCGAGGCCGAGGGCGAGCGCCCCGCCCGCGCCCTGGCCGGCGAGTCCGGCCGTGATGATCAGGGCGACGAGGGTGTTGGCGAGCAGGGCGGCGAGCAGGGTGGCGGTCAGCGGCGCACGGCGGCCCACCACGGCGGAGGAGAGCATCTCCTGACGGCCCGTCTCCTCCTCCTCGCGGGTGTGCCGGACGACGATGATCAGGCTCATCACGGCGGCGAGGGTGGCGCTGAAGACGCCGAACCGCCAGGCCACGAGCCCGCCGACCGAGTCGTCGAAGACCGGTCCGTACAGGGCCCGCAGGGAGCTGTTGCCGCTCATCGCGCCGGCGACCTGGGCACGGGCGGCGGGGGTGTCGTACAGGGCCTGGATCGAGCCGACGCCACTGGCGACCATGCCGCCGACGACGACGGCCCAGATCGGCATCATGACCCGGTCGCGGCGCAGCGCGAGCCGGGTCAGGGACCCGGTCCCGGTCAGCGGGACGGTGAGCGTGCTCATCGCGCCGTCACCTCGTCGCTGTAGTGCCGGAGGAAGAGCTCCTCAAGGGTGGGCGGCGTGCTGGTCAGGGACCGGACGCCCGACTCGGTCAGGGACCGCAGCACCGCGTCGAGCTTGTCGGTGTCGACCTGGAGCCGGACCCGCCTGCCCTGGACGTCCAGGTCGTGGACGCCGGGCAGGTGGGAGAGGCCGTTGGGGGAGGCGGCGAGTTCGGCGGTGACGCTGGTACGGGTGAGGTGCCGCAGGTCCGCGAGCGAACCGCTCTCCACGGTCTGCCCCTGGCGGATGATGCTCACCCGGTCGCAGAGCTCCTCGACCTCGCTGAGGATGTGGCTGGAGAGCAGGATGGTCGCGCCGCGCCCGCGGGCCTCGTCGACGCAGCTCTGGAAGACCTCCTCCATCAGCGGGTCGAGGCCGCTGGTCGGCTCGTCGAGGATGTACAGGTCGGCGTCGGAGGCGAAGGCGGCGACCAGGGCGACCTTCTGCCGGTTGCCCTTGGAGTAGGTGCGGCCCTTCTTGGTGGGGTCGAGCTCGAAGCGCTCGATCAGCTCCGCCCGCCGGGCCTTGTCGAGGCCGCCGCGCAGCCGCCCGAAGAGGTCGATGACCTCGCCGCCGGAGAGGTTGCGCCACAGGGTGACGTCGCCGGGGACGTAGGCGATGCGCTTGTGCAGCTCGACGGCGTCGGACCAGGGGTCCCGGCCGAGCACCTGGGCGGCGCCGGAGTCGGCGCGCAGCAGCCCGAGGAGGACCCGGATGGTGGTGGACTTCCCGGCGCCGTTGGGGCCGAGGAAGCCGTGGACCTCGCCGGTCTCGACGGTGAGGTCGAGGCCGTCCAGTGCGTGGGTGCGCCCGAACGCCTTGTGGAGTCCGGCGACGGTGATTGCCTTCGTCATGGTTCAGAACGTACGCTACTTTCACAAACTTGTGAAGTTAAAGAAGCGTATGGAAAGTGGGTGAGATAGTGGACGGCATGACTGAGGGCAGGGCTGAGGACATGACGGCGGACACGGCGAGCACGGTGAACACGACGGACACGGTGAGCACGGCCGAGGACGACGTCACGGCCCGCTTCGTGGAGCGCTTCGCCGCCGAGATGACCGCGGCCGGCATGCAGCGCATGGCCTCCCGCGTCTTCGCGGCCCTGCTCGCCTCCGAGACCGCCTCCATGACCTCGGCGGAACTGGCCGAACGGCTTCAGATCAGCCCCGCCGCCGTCTCCGGCGCGGTGCGCTACCTCTCCCAGGTCGACATGGTCAGCCGCGAGCGCGACCCCGGCACCCGCCGCGACCTGTACGTGCTCCACAACGAGCTCTGGTACGAGACCTTCACCCGCCGCGACCAGGTCCTCAGCCGCTGGGAGAAGATCCTGCGCGAGGGCACCGACACCCTCGGCACGGACACGGCGGCGGGCCGCCGGCTCGCCGAGACCGCCGAGTTCTTCGCCTTCCTGCACGGCGAGATGGCCGGAATCATGGACCGCTGGCGCACCCGCAAGGACACGGAGAAGACGGAGAAGACGGAGAGGGCGGCGGGGGCGGCGGGGGCCTAAGGCGCCTCCCGCGGCACCGTCAGCGCCCACGCCCCCGCCCGGACCGTCCAGGTCCGGCGGCGGACCGGGCCGGAGACCGCCGTGTCGGCGCGGTAGCGGAAGTCGGGGCCCGCGACGGTCAGGGTGCGGGCGGCGGTGGTGGTGCGGGCCGGCCCGTCGCCCGGGGGGCGGAGGGTCAGGGCCAGAGCGCCCGCCAGGGTGCGGGCGGTGAGCCCGGCGAGCGGGGTGTCGAGGTCGCTGAGCAGCTCCCCGTCCGCCTCGACGCGCAGCCGGTGGACGGGCGCGGCGAGGACCGCCGGCGCGGGCCGCACCAGGGTGCGGACCAGGGAGCGGCAGGTGTTCCAGACGGTCGGCGGCGCTGGCGCGGGACCGCCTCCCGAGGCCGGCACGTCGAGGCGGTCGAGCACGACGCCGCCGCTGTCGTCGACGAGCAGGTCGAGCCGCCGTACCGTCCCGTCGAGCACCGTCCGCGCGGCGGCGACCGTCCCCGGCGGCACGCCGAGCGCGCGGGCCGTCGCCACCCGGTCGGCCGAGCCGATCGGCACCATCGCGAGGGCCGTCGTACCGCCCGCGCCGCCGCCCGCTCCGCCCGGGTCCCGCCCACCGTGCAGCAGGGTCACGGCGCGCAGCAGCGCGCGGTCGTCGCCGAGGACGACGGGGCGCCGGGAGCCGCGCCGGGCCAGGGCCCGGGAGAATTCCTCCGGACCCTCCGGCAGGCAGATCTTCGCTTCGGCGCCCGCCGACAGCACATCCTTCGCGATCCGTACGGACTCGCCGTCCATTCGGCGGGCGACCGGGTCGACGATGACCAGCAGCTGGTCGTGATCCGACACCTCGGTCCTTCCTCGGGTAGTCTCTTTGTGCAAGAGCCCCTTGCGCTATTGCGCCAGGGGCTTCGTCTATTCCGGGGCACACCGGTGAGGCGGCGTCGGCCCCCTGACCTTGGTCTTGCCCCGCCCGGAAGGGGTGTACGCCTGTGCCCGCACTTGTGCTGCTCGGTGCTCAGTGGGGTGACGAGGGCAAGGGAAAGGCCACCGACCTGCTCGGCGGGTCCGTTGACTACGTAGTGCGTTACCAGGGCGGCAACAACGCCGGCCACACGGTCGTCGTCGGCGACCAGAAGTACGCGCTGCACCTTCTCCCTTCCGGAATCCTCTCCCCGGGGTGCACCCCGGTCATCGGAAACGGCGTCGTCGTCGACCCGGCGGTCCTGCTCTCCGAGCTGAGCGGGCTGAACGAGCGCGGCGTCGACACCTCCAAGCTCCTGATCAGCGGTAACGCCCATCTGATCACCCCGTACAACGTCACCCTCGACAAGGTGACGGAACGGTTCCTCGGCAAGCGCAAGATCGGCACCACGGGCCGCGGCATCGGCCCGACCTACGCCGACAAGATCAACCGCGTCGGCATCCGGGTCCAGGACCTGTACGACGAGTCGATCCTCACCCAGAAGGTCGAGGCGGCGCTGGAGGGCAAGAACCAGCTGCTCGCCAAGCTCTACAACCGCCGGGCGATCGACGCCGCGCAGATCGTCGAGGAGATGCTCCAGTACGCGGAGCAGATCAAGCCCTTCGTCGCCGACACCACCCTGATCCTCAACAAGGCGCTCGACGACGACAAGGTCGTGCTCTTCGAGGGCGGCCAGGGCACCCTGCTCGACGTCGACCACGGCACGTACCCCTTCGTCACCTCCTCGAACCCGACCGCCGGCGGTGCCTGCACGGGCGCGGGCGTGGGCCCGACGAAGATCAGCCGGGTCATCGGCATCCTCAAGGCGTACACGACCCGCGTCGGCGCCGGCCCGTTCCCGACCGAGCTCTTCGACGAGGACGGCGAGGCGCTGCGCCGCATCGGCGGCGAGCGTGGCGTGACCACCGGCCGTGACCGCCGCTGCGGCTGGTTCGACGCGGTCATCGCCCGCTACGCGACCCGCGTGAACGGCCTGACCGACTTCTTCCTCACCAAGCTCGACGTGCTGACCGGCTGGGAGCAGATCCCGGTGTGTGTCGCGTACGAGATCGACGGCAAGCGCGTCGAGGAGCTGCCCTACTCGCAGACCGACTTCCACCACGCGAAGCCCGTCTACGAGATGCTGCCGGGCTGGTCGGAGGACATCACCAAGGCCAAGACCTTCGCCGACCTGCCGAAGAACGCGCAGGCGTACGTGAAGGCCCTGGAGGACATGTCCGGCGCCCCGATCTCCGCGATCGGCGTGGGCCCGGGCCGTGACGAGACGATCGAGATCAACTCGTTCCTGTAGTCACACCGAAGAGGCCCGCCCCCGTCGTGAAGGACGGGTGCGGGCCTCTTCGCATCTGCGGCCAGGCCCGCCGCCCGGGTACGGTCTTGTCATCAGCAAGCGGCTGCTGTGGGTGCACGGAGGTGCCTACCCGCTGGAGAACATCGTCCGCGTCTACACCTTCGTGCTCCGGCCCCGGCGCGGGGAGGCGTTCCTCCGCTTCCTGAAGCGGGGCGGGATCACGGTCGTGGTCCTCCTGCTGCTCATGATGCTCGCGGAACTGACGTCGCCGTCGTCGAGTTCATGGGGCTCGGGCTCGTACGGATCGAGTGACAGCGGTTTCGAGGGCGTCCTCAGCTTCGCCGTGTTCGCGGGCGTAGCCCTGCTGCTCTGGTTCTTCGCCGAGATGGCGGGCGTGGTCTTCGCCTCGTCCCACGACGCCCTCGCCATCGAGACGAACGGGCAGTCCACGGCCCTGGTGACCGGGAATCCCGAGTACCTGCAAGGGCTCGTCCGCTCGATCGCCGAGGCGATCGACAAGCCGGACGCGGAGTTCCACGCCTCGGTGGGAACGCTGGCGGTCAGCAACTACGGCAACTACTACTTCGGAGACGCCGTGAACATGTACGGCGGCAGCGGCAACACGGGGGTGGCGAAGTGATGGCCGGTGACCACTACCACGGCGACGTGGTGCACATGAACCAGACCACGAACAGCACCGGCATCGACAAGCGGACGCTCGTGACGGGCGGCGGGGACGGTGCCGCCGAACTGGAGCGGGCCGTCGCGGAGTTGCTGCCGCTGCTCCAGGAGCTGCGGGGACAACTGCGGCCGCTCGGGGCGCAGACCGTGGCCGCCGCGGAGGCGGCGATCGGCGACTCCGCCGATCCGGAGGCGCGGCGGAGCGCCCTGGAGCGGGTCGGCGGGATCCTCGAGGCCGCGGCGCCGATCGGCGCGTCGGCGCTCCTCCTCATCCAGCAGATCCTGCCGATGCTCGGCGGCTGAGCCACCCCCGGGAGCCCCGGGAGCCCCGGGGGTCCCTCAGGACCGGTGGTACTCGTTCGGCTCGCCGTCGAGCATCGGGTAGATGAGCAGCCGGTCCTTGCCGTTGAGCTTGTCGACGACCAGATAGCGCGACAGGCCCTCCTGGCATTCGCGGTCCCAGGCGGTGGTGTCCCGGGTGCTGGGGCCGAGGATCAGCTTGTCGCCGACGCCTCCGAGGACGGCCGTGGTGCCGCAGGACCAGTCCTCGGAGGTGTTCACGCCGTCGACGGTGCGGGGGTAGCCGTCGATGACGCTGATCACGGAGGCGCCGACCGGGCCCTGGGCGATCGTCACCTCGGAGGTGTAGCGGTCGTCGTCCGCGCCGTACATCTCCGGCGCGGGGATGCGCGACCAGTGGCCGAGGAAGCGGGCGGGGACGGCCGCCGGTCCGCTCGGGGCCTTGCGGAAGGTGGCCTTCACGGTGCCCGAGGTCCACTCCAGGACGTCGGGGGAGCGCAGGGTGAGGGTCTGCTGGGCGGCGGGGGTGCAGCGGTCGGCGGGCACGCTCGTGGTCACGGCGGACTCGCCGTAGACGACCTTGTCCTCGTCGGCCGAGACGAGCCGGGAGCGTCCCATGCACAGCCGGTTCTCGGTGACCTGGACGTAGACGGCGCTCTTGGAGCCCGCGGCGCCCTGCGTGATCTCGATCCGCGCGGTCTCCCGGGGGAACTCGGCCGACCCCTGGAGGACGCCCTCCCAGGCGCCGAGGAAGCCGGCCGGAACGATGCCGGCGGGGCGCGCGGAGACCGAGCCGGTGTCGCCGCGCGCCTTGTTCTTCTGCTCGTCGCCACCGGTGCCCGGATCGGGCCAGAACGTGTACGCGAGGCCGCCCGCCGCTGCCACCACAACGGTCGTGACGGCGGAGAGCAGCGCCGTACGGCCCCGGCGCCGGGGCGCGGCGGACGCGGAAGGCGTCGTGTCGCCGGTCCCGGAGGCGCCGGCGGGCGGCGCGGGAGCGTGCTCGGCGAGAGCCGCGCTCTCCGCCTCGAGGAGCTGCGCCGCGTGCCGTCCCAGGCGCGCCAGGACGTCCGCCGGGAGCCACGGGTCGGCGACCGGAAGCGTCTCGACGATCTCGGTCGCCGTGGGCCGGCCCGCCGGGTCCTTGGCGAGGCAGGCCCGGATCAGCCCGGCGAGCTCGGGCGCGAGGCCGGTCAGGTCGGGCTCGTCGTGGGCGATGCGGAACATGGTGGCGTGCACACCGCTGTCGGACCCGCCGAACGGCGAACGCCCGGTCGCCGCGTACGCGAGCACCGACCCCAGGCAGAAGACGTCCGAGGCCGCGCTGAGCCGCTCGCCGCGCACCTGCTCCGGCGACATGAAGCCGGGGGATCCGACGACCGCGCCGGTCGTGGTCAGCCCGCCGTCGGTGACGGTGTCGAGGGCGCGGGCGATGCCGAAGTCGATGATCTGCGGGCCGTCGACGGTGAGCAGCACGTTCGACGGCTTGAGATCGCGGTGGACCAGGCCCGCGGTGTGGATGTGGGTGAGGGCGCGGGCCAGTCCGGCGGCGAGGGTGCGCACGCTGTCGGGCGGCAGCGGCCCGTACTCGTCGCCGACGACCGTCCGCAGCGAAGGCCCGGGCACGTATCCGACGGCCACCCACGGCACCTCGGCCCCGGTATCGGAGCCGAGCACGGGCGCCGTGCCGGCGCCGCCGACCCGCTCCAGCGCGGAGACCTCCCGGGCGAAGCGGCGCCGGAACTCGTCCTGGGCCGCCAGTTCCGGGTGCACGACCTTCACGGCGACGGCACGGCCGCCGGCCGACCGGGCCAGATACACCCGGCCCATGCCGCCCACGCCGAGCCGGCCGAGCAGCCGGAACGGGCCTATGACGGCCGGGTCTTCCGCGTTCAAGGGATCCACGTCGAAAGAGGATGCCAGACCCGGGTGCCGGACCCGAGTCATCCCGCTCCGCAGATCCGCAGCCCCTTGGGGGTGGCGCAGGGCAGGTGGCCGTGTCCGAGGACCACGTCCTGGCCGCCGCCGCGCCCCAGGTAGGTGAGGAAACTGGAGGTCAGCGAGCCGGGCTTGGGCAGCTCCCAGGTGTAGGCGTACTCGATCTCCCGGTAGGGGTAGGGCGAGCTGCCCAGCTCCGCCACGTCCGGCCTGCGTCCGTCGACGGCCATGCGGTGCAGGCCCTTCGGGTGACTGCCGTTGCGCAGTTCGGTGTACCCGAGGGCGCCGGGCAGCGCGGTGACGGTGGACAGGACCTGATCGGTGCGGTCCAGTTCGCAGCGGATGACCAGGGCCTCCGGGTCGTCCTTGGCGGAGCAGTTACGGGAGGAGTTGGCGGGCTCGTTGCGTCCGAGGACCCGGCGCTGGAACACCTCGCGGGTCCCGGAGTTGGCGTCCCGGCTGACCAGCCGCACGGGCAGGTCCGGGCCGCCGAGGGTGCGCCAGTTGGTGATGTCGCCGCGGTAGAGGGCGCGGATGTTCTCCAGGGTGAGGTCGTCCAGCGGGACCCGGTCGTTGACGACGAGGGTGAAGAGGGAGACGGCGACGGGGGAGTCCTTCAGCTGCGGGTAGCCGTCGGGCTTGGGCCCGTCGGACAGGGCGACGAGCTCGGGGGCGCCGTCCTTGCCCTGCTGTCCGCCCTGCTCGGCGAGCCGCCGTATGCCGGCGGCGGAGCCGTGCGCGTCGACGGTCACGGTGGCGCCCGGGCAGTCGTGCTCGTACTGCTTCGCGACGTCCTTCAGGACCGGCTCGAACGCGGTGGACCCGGTGACGACGAGGGTGCCCCGGGCGCAGCCGATGGGCGGTGGCACGTCGTCGCGGATCACGATGATCGCGGCGAGCGTGATCACACAGGCGGTCAGGGCGATGGTGACGCGGCGGGCGGCGCGGCTGAAGGTGGGCGGCTTGTCGTCGAAGGTCGCGCTGTGGTTGACGTGGACCCCGCCGTCGCGGATCGGCCCGGTGACGGTGATCTCGTCCCCGGCCTCGCCGCCGGTGAGCAGGACGAGCACCTTGAAGAAGTCCCCGGGGTTGAGCGCCACCTTGGGGATCTTGATCTCGCTGCCGTCGGCCACCAGGTCGTCGCTGCCGAAGGGCGCCTGGGAGGCGGCCGCCACCTCGATCCTGCGGTGGGTGAAGCGGACGGTCAGCCCGTGGCTCTCCTGGTTGTAGTCCTCCCGGCCGATGGACACGCCGCCGTCGTTCTCGATGCGCAGCAGCACGAGGGTGGCGTCCGTCATGTCGTCCCGCCCGTTGAACAGCCGGGTGACCCTGTCCCCCACCGGGGTGTCCAGCTGCACCCGGTAGCCGACCCGCTTGCGGCGTGGCACGCGCCGCTCGATGACGAGCACGGCGAAGGTGACCACCACACCGAGCAGCGCGGTGACGACGGCGATGACGTTCTCGGGGCTGACCCAGTCCACGGGCGCCACCGTACGGACGCGTGTGCGGTTCGGTACGAGAGCTCGATTCCGGCCATCTGGAGTTCGTCCTTCCGACAGGTTCCCCCGTCCTTCCGTCAGCTGTTGCCGGGGGTGACGGGCATGGGTGTAATGGGCCACGAGGGGGCCGGCGCAGGAGGAGAGCCATGCGTGTCGTCGAAGTGACCGCCTACGGCGGACCCGAGGTCCTGAACATGGCCCGCCGCCCCGAGCCCGAGGCCGGAGACGTGCCCGGGAAGGTCCGGGTCCGGCTGAAGGCAGCCGGTGTGGCCGTCGCCGACATGAGGATCCGGGCGGGCTACTACGCCGACGAGCTCGACCCGCTCCGCCCCCCGTTCGTCCTGGGCACGGACTTCGCTGGCCGGCTGCTCGACCCCGCGCCCGGCCCGACGGGCACCCTTCCGGCCGGTACCCGGGTGGCGGGCTTCGTTCCGTGGTTCACCGAGCGGACGGGTGAGGGCACCTACGCGGAGGTCATCCGGGTCGACCCCGAATGGCTGGCGCCGATCGCCGACGAGGTGGACTTCACCCAGGCGGCCTCGGTCCCGCTGGCCGCCGTCACGGCCCAGCAGGGCCTCGGCGTGCTCGACCTCCCGGCGGGCGCCACGCTCCTCGTCACCGGCGCCAGCGGCGTCGTGGGCCGCTTCGCGGTCCAGTTCGCCTCCGCAGCCGGCCTGGAGGTCGTGGCCGTCGCCCACGAGGGCGACGAGAGCGAACTCAAGGTCCTCGGCGCCAAGCACTGCGTCACCCGCGGCGAACCCGCCGACGTGCTGTCCCAGGTCCTGGCGGCCGTTCCCGACCGCGTCGACGGCGTCTTCGACGGCGCCCTGATCGGCTCCCCGGTGCTTTCCGCCGTCAAGGACGGCGGCGCCTTCGTCGCCCTCGCGAAGGACCGCACCCCCGACCCCGAACGCGACATCCGGGTCGACACCGTCTTCGGCCGCCCCGACCCCACCGAGCTGGCCGCCATCTTCCAGAAGGTCGCCGACCGCGAGCTCATCACCCGGGTGGCCGACGTCATGCCCCTCGAAGAGGCCGCCGAGGCCCACCGCCGTGCAGAGGCCGGCCGCCGGCCCGGCCGGATCGTCCTGATGATCTGATCCACGTCGATCCGGCCTGTCCTCAGGCCGTCAGGCCGTCACAGGCCGTCGGTTCGCCAGGCCGTCAGTTCGTCAGCGCCGCGAGCTCCGCGTTCGCGCGCTCGGTGACCAGGGCGAGGACCCGGCCGGCGGCGGCCAGGTCCTCGGCCGGTATGCCGCCCCAGACACGGGCGCTGACTGGAGCCGTCTCGGCGGTGATGGCGGCCAGGAGCTCGCGGCCCGCGTCCGTGGGCCGCAGCTGCGCGCCGTCCGTGACCAGCAGCCCCCTGTCCCGCAGCTCGTCGAGCGTGGCGCGGATGTCGGCCGGGTCGGCCTTGAGGCTGCCCTGGACCTGGGCGGTGAGGGCGTCGGCCGTCTGCGGGGCCTCGGCCGTGACGGCGGCGCGCAGGGCGATCTGCTGCTGGAACGTGGCGCCGTGCCGGGCCAGGACGTGCTCCAGGAGACCCCGGGCGGCGTAGTGGGCCAGGCCGAGGGCACGGGCGTCGGCGGCGGGTGCGGTGGACACGGACGTGGGCGTGGGCGTGGATGCGGTCATGATGATGTCCCCCTCTAACGTTCAGGCTACTAACGTTTATGGCACTAACGATATTAGATCGTTCGGACCACTAACGCAAGAGGTAATCTGCACCGCATGAGCGAGACCCCCGACGTGCCCGAGTCCCGCGAGATGGACGAGCGGCAGACGCAGACCCCCGACCGCCTCCGTGCCCTCCCCAGCCGCCTGCTCGCGATGACCTCCGCCCGGGCGGACCGCCTCGTGAGCGATCGGCTGGCCGCCGAGGACTCCCGCAAGTGGCACTTCGCGGTCCTGGCCTCACTCGACGCGTACGGCCCGGCCAGCCAGGCCGAGCTGAGCCGGCGCACCGGCGTCTACCGCAGCGATCTCGTCTCCGTCATCAACGAGTTGGAGCAGCGCGGCCAGGTCGCCCGCACCCCCGACCCCGACGACCGCCGCCGCAACGTCGTCACCCTCACCCCGCCGGGCCGCAAGCACCTCGAACGCCTCGACAAGGTCCTCGCCGAGGCCCAGGACGAGTTGATGGCGCCGCTCTCCGTCGCCGAACGAGCCCTGCTCGTAGGCCTGTTGGAGCGTGTGCTGTCCCGCTGAATGAAGGAGTCCGGTCGCGTCCGGTTCGGTTCGATCTGGTCCAGACCATTGACAGGTGCAGACCAATAGCGGTTGCGTGGGCCTTCCCCCACCGGAAGGACGAGCCGCATGCTGCGACGTCTCCTCACCGTCCTGGCCGCGATCTGTACGGTCGCCGGCCTCGCCGTCTTCCTGCCCGCCACCGTCGCGGGCGCCGCGCCCGCCTGTGTGGCCGCCTGGAACTCCTCCAGCGTCTACACGGGCGGCATGACCGCCTCGTACAACGGTCACAACTGGTACGCCAAGTGGTGGACCCAGAACGAGCGCCCCGGCACCGCCGACGTCTGGCGCGACGAGGGCACCTGCGGCGGCGACGGCGGCACCACCACCCCGCCGCCGTCCACCTCCGGATTCGTGGTCTCCGAGGCCCAGTTCAACCAGATGTTCCCGGGCAGGAACTCCTTCTACACCTACGCCGGTCTCAAGGCCGCCCTCAGCGCGTACCCCGCCTTCGCCACCACCGGCAGCGACACCGTGAAGCGGCAAGAGGCGGCCGCCTTCCTCGCCAACGTCAGCCACGAGACCGGCGGCCTCGTCCACATCGTCGAGCAGAACACCGCCAACTACCCGCACTACTGCGACTGGAGCCAGTCGTACGGCTGCCCCGCCGGCCAGGCCGCGTACTACGGCCGCGGCCCCATCCAGCTCTCCTGGAACTTCAACTACAAGGCCGCCGGTGACGCCCTCGGCATCAACCTCCTCGCCGACCCCTACCGCGTCGAGCGCGACGCGGCCGTCGCCTGGAAGACCGGCCTCTGGTACTGGAACACCCAGAACGGCCCCGGCACCATGACCGCCCACAACGCCATGGTCGACAGCCGCGGATTCGGCGAGACCATCCGCTCCATCAACGGCTCGCTGGAATGCAACGGCGGCAACCCGGCCCAGGTGCAGAGCCGGGTCACGAAGTACCAGCAGTTCACCCAGATCCTGGGCGTCCCCGCCGGTTCGAACCTGTACTGCTAGTCGGTCCCTGTCGTCAGTCCTGCCAGGCGACGAACGCGCTCCAGGTGGCGGGCTCCACGGCGAACGTGGGCCCGCCGTCGCGCGGTTCGTCGGAGGTGCTCTGCCGTACGCCGTCCTCAGCCGCCGTGCCGGCTGCCGGTGTCCGGCAGTTCCACCGCCTCCGCGGCCTCCTGGGACTCCACCGCCTCCAGCGCCCTCGACAGCCGTTCCAGCACCCGTACCGTCTCGTCGAACGCCTCCTGGCCGCCGAGCTCCTTCCCCAGGCGGGCGGCCAGCTCGGCGTGCCCCGGGTCGATGCGGCGCATGGCGGCGCGGCCTGCCTCGGTCGGGGTGAACAGCTTGGCCCGGCGGTGGGCGGGGTTCGGCTCGTAGGCGGCCAGGCCGTCCCGTACGAGGAGGTCGGCGATGCGCTGGACGCTCTGGCGGGTGATGCCCATGGCGCGGGCGATGCCGGAGACCGTGAGCGGTTCGCGGACGACGGCGCCGAGGACCTGCCACCAGGCGGCCGTCAGGCCGGCCGGCTCGGCCAGCTTCTCCGCCACCGAGAGGAACTGGCCGTTGAGCCGGAAGACGCCGAGGGCCGTGCGGGACAGGGCGTCCTGCTGGCGGCGGCTCATCGGTGTCATCCGTTCAGCTCGGCGAAGGCCGCCGGGTCCGAGTCGTGGAACAGGCGGAACCAGGCGTCCCGCTGCCCCTCGTACGCGCCGAGGCGGGCGAAGATCTCGCGCGCGAAGGCCACCGGCTCGGTCGGGCCGGCCGTGATCAGGTCGCCGTCGCGGACGGCGTCGGCCTCGACGTAGTGCTCGGCGCCCTGGTAGCCCGTGGCGGCCAGGTACACGTCGGCGGCGCTGGTGTGCGGGCGGGCGTCGAGCAGGCCCTCCCGCGCAAGCCCGGCCGTGGCGCCGCAGATCGCGGCGACCGGCACGCCCGCGTCGAGGAAGGCGCGGGCCTTGGCGGTGAAGGGGGCGAGCTCGTCGCCCTCGTCGTACTTCTCGGCGCCCGGGAGGATCAGCAACGCGCTGTCCTCGGGGGTCAGGTCGGCGAGGGAGAGGTCCGGGACGATCCGGATGCCCGCGATCGTCGTGATCGGGTCCCCCGCGCGCGTGCCGACGGTTTTGACCGTGAATCCCGCCCGGGCGAGCCAGGCGGTCGCGTGGCCCGTCTCCCAGTCGGCGAGGGTGTCGTAGACGGCGAGATGGACAGTGGCAGTGGCCTTGGGTGTCTCGATCCCAGTTCCAGTCATGACAGTAGGCTGTCACTATGACAGCTTGCTGTCAATGCTCCGCCCGCCCGGCACACTGTCTCGTCCGCCCCGGTCTCGGTGGACAAGATGGTCATGGCCCGTCCCACCTGCGCTTCCTTACCCTCGGACCCATGACCCCTCATGTCGAACCCGACCCCCAGGCCGGAGCGGCCGTCAAGGCCGCCGACCGCGCGCACGTGTTCCACTCCTGGTCCGCCCAGGGCCTGATCGACCCGCTCGCCGTCGCCGGCGCCGAGGGTTCGTACTTCTGGGACTACGACGGAAACCGCTACCTCGACTTCACCAGCGGCCTCGTCTACACCAACATCGGCTACCAGCACCCCAAGGTCGTCGCCGCCATCCAGGAGCAGGCCGCGAAGCTCACCACCTTCGCGCCCGCCTTCGCCGTCGACGTCCGCTCCGAGGCCGCACGCCTCATCGCCGAGCGCACCCCGGGCGACCTGGACAAGATCTTCTTCACCAACGGCGGTGCCGAGGCCGTCGAGAACGCCGTCCGCATGGCCCGTCTGCACACGGGCCGTACGAAGGTGCTCTCCGCCTACCGCTCGTACCACGGCGCCACCTCCACCGCGATCAACCTGACCGGCGACCCGCGCCGCTGGCCCTCCGACACCGCCTCCGCCGGTGTCGTGCACTTCTGGGCGCCGTTCCTCTACCGCTCGCCGTTCTACGCCACCACCGAGGCGGAGGAGAGCGCGCGGGCCCTCCAGCACCTGGAGGACACGATCGCCTTCGAGGGTCCGGCGACGATCGCCGCGATCATCCTGGAGACCGTGCCCGGCACCGCCGGCATCATGACCCCGCCGCCCGGCTACCTCGCCGGTGTCCGCGAGATCTGCGACAAGTACGGCATCGTCTTCGTCCTGGACGAGGTCATGGCCGGCTTCGGCCGCACCGGCACGTGGTTCGCCGCCGAGCACTTCGACGTCGTGCCCGACCTGATGACCTTCGCCAAGGGCGTCAACTCCGGTTACGTGCCGCTCGGCGGCGTCGCCATCAGCGCCGAGATCGCCGCCACCTTCGACAAGCGTCCCTACCCCGGCGGTCTCACCTACTCCGGGCACCCGCTGGCCTGCGCCGCCGCCGTCGCCACCATCAACGTGATGGCGGACGAGAAGGTCGTCGAGCACGCCGCCCACATCGGCGAGACCGTCCTCGGCCCCGGCCTGCGCGAGCTGGCCGAGCGCCACCCGTCGGTCGGCGAGGTCCGCGGTATGGGCGTCTTCTGGGCGCTCGACCTGGTCAGGAACAAGGAGACGCGCGAGCCGCTCGTCCCGTACAACGCGGCCGGCGAGGCCAACGCGCCCATGGCCGCCTTCGCCGCCACGGCGAAGAAGAACGGCCTGTGGCCCTTCGTCAACATGAACCGCACCCACGCGGTCCCCGCCTGCAATGTCTCCGAGGCGGAGGCGAAGGAGGGCCTGGCGGCCCTGGACGCGGCGCTGAGCGTCGCCGACGAGCACACCGTGTGACCTCACGCGTGTGACCTCACGCGAGTGACTTCCGCGAGTGACCTCAGGGAGTGACCTCACGGGAGTGACAACACTGTGATCCGCCCCCTCCCGGCCCTGGATTAGGGTGTCCGGAAGTCGTACGGAGGGGGCCGGTCACCATGCCCGCGAGCGGAGCAGGAGTCACCCGCAGCACCCTGCGACAGCAGATCGCGGACGCGCTGCGTGACGAGGTGCTCGCAGGGCGTCTCCAGCCGGGCCAGGAGTTCACGGTCAAGCAGATCGCCGAGCAGTACGGCGTCTCCGCGACCCCCGTCCGCGAGGCCCTGGTCGACCTCTGCGCGCAGGGGCTCCTCGACTCCGACCAGCACCGCGGCTTCCGCGTGCACGAGTTCTCGGTCGACGACTACCGGGGCATGGTCGAGGCCCGCATGCTCGTCGTGGACGGCATCTTCCGCCGCCACGTCCCCGCCTGCCGGCCGCCCGCCGAGCCCGACGTCTCCTTCGGCGTCACCCTGGTCTCCATACGCCGCCGGGGCGAGGCCGCCGCGCGCGCGGCCCGCGCCGGAGACCTCGACGTGCTCATCGGCTACGACATCCGCTACTGGCGCGAGCTCGGCCGCCTCGTCGCCGCCAACGACTACATCGCCGACTTCCTGCACCGGCTGCGCGTCCAGGCCTGGGTCTTCTCCGTGCCCTATCTGCGCTCCGACCGCGATCTGCTGGGCTGGCTGTGGAGCGGCCACATCGAACTGGTCGACGCGATCACGCGCGGCGACGCGGCCGGCGCGGTCGACGTCGTACGCGCCTACAACACCCGCTCCCTGGAGTGGGCCGACCGTCTGGACGCCCGCGCCGGCCGTACGGGTTGAGGAGCCGTCCACGGGGGCAGGCACCCAGCGGGTCCAGCGGGTGTGCGGGGTCACGAGGCCGCACTACCCTGACGGTCCCTGCACCGCGCAACCGCGCGACCCGGCAGTCCACCCTTGAGCAACCGACGGAGAGCGAGCCTGTCTTGGCCTGTGACCTGTGGCTGGTCCCCCTCGTCGACGTGCTGTGCCACAGCCCCGACAACCCCTTCGCCGAGGAGATCGCGGTCTACGACCACGCCCTGACCTCGGCCGGCCTGCCCACCGTGCCCGTCTTCGCCTACATGCCGGGGCTCTCCGGTGACGTCGCCCCCGTCGCCGGCTTCGACTACGAGGCCCTGCACTTCCTGCGCCGCGCCTATCTGCTCCAGATGTGCGGGCTGCCCGTGGAACCGGTCGGCGAGCTCGGCGGGGACTACGAACAGCTCCTGGAGATGTTCGAGGCGACCGCCCAGCAGTCCCACCTGGTGTGGCACTACGACCACGCCGGCGCCTATGTGCCGGTCGACTTCCCGGTGCCGCTCTCCAACGACGAGCTGCTCGCCGGCGGCGGCCCGCTCGGCTCCTCGCAAGGGCTGCTGCGGGAGCTGGAGTTCGTGGCGCCCTCGATCGGCATCGACCCCGCGAACCCGCCGGCCGCGCCCCGGCCCCCGGAGCGCCCCACCGACCTGGACGAACCCGCCGCCCCCGTGCCGTACGAGGACGACAGCCCCTTCGCCCGCGAGCGGCACGTCTGGCTGGGCCTCCACGCGGCGGCGACCCGCAGCCTGGGCCAGGGCTCGATGATCATCCTCAGTTGAGGTGTCCCCCTGGTCCCCCCTCCGCAGGAGGGGTCTCAGCGCGGCTCCGGCGGCCGCTGGCGCGGCATGTTCGGGCGGGTGCCCGGCGGGAGCGGGAAGCGGCCCGCGGGGTGGCCGCCCTCGGGGCGGGCCGGGGCGGTGCCGACCGACTGCAGGGCCAGCGGCGCGGGGCCGGAGCGGAACTCGACCATCCAGTCGGCGGTCTCCGCCCGTACCAGCTCCGTGATGTCCTCGGAGAAGCGCCGCAGCACGCCGAGACAGCGTTCGGCGGCCTCGCTGGCCGTGCCCTCGGTGGGGCCGAGGACCTCGCGGACGCTCTCCGAGGCCCAGTCGAACTGCAGGGCCTGCAGCCGGCGCTGTACGGCCTGGGCGGTGGCCATGTTCCTTATCCAGCCCGAGGTCAGGCCGAAGTAGCGGTCGCAGGCCAGACAGGCCGCGCCGAGCAGCAGGGACAGATATCCCCAGCCGGCCGTACCCTCGGCCACCCCGGTCAGGTCGAGCAGCGGCAGCGCGGCGCCGG
Source organism: Streptomyces sp. NPDC051909 (assembly GCF_040681095.1). Lineage (NCBI taxonomy): Bacteria > Bacillati > Actinomycetota > Actinomycetes > Kitasatosporales > Streptomycetaceae > Streptomyces > Streptomyces sp. NPDC051909. The sequence goes on from NZ_JBFAYA010000010.1 coordinate 48,747, forward strand.
CGATGACACCGACGGCGGTGCCGATGCGCAGGGCGCGGGCGCAGCGGCGCTTCCAGACGCGGTCGGAGAGATACCACTCGGCGGTGCGCAGCGCGTTGGACTCGACCCAGCGGTAGAGCTCGTCGAGGCGCTCGGCGGGCTCGCCCCAGTCGCCCAGCGGGAAGGGGGACGCGGTCAGATCGCGGTGGTGGGCGGCCGGGCCTCCGGGCCTCTCCGGGGCGGCCTCGGGCGTCCCCGGGCCCTCGGGATTCCCCGGCTGCGGCTGCATGTCCGGCTGCTGGCTCACCGGGGCACTCCTCTGTTCAGCTCAGCGCTCGTGTCCTTCTGTGACGTGCGGTGCACGTGGTGCCTGCCCTTCCTACCGCCGAATGGTGGGCTGTGGGCCCGGAATCCCGGGATTTCCGCCCGCAAGAGGGTGTTGATCAGGTAGAGGAGCCCGCAGTTTCTCACTCGAAAGAGTTGTGTCGGCACCCCGGTCCACGAGCACGTAGGCTCGGCTTACCGACGACTTCCCGACCAGCAGGAGTGAGTGACCGTGTTCCCCGGTGGTGGCCAGCCCAACATGCAGCAGCTCCTCCAGCAGGCCCAGAAGATGCAGCAGGATCTCGCCCGCGCCCAGGCGGAGCTGGCGGAGACCGAGGTCGACGGCCAGTCGGGCGGCGGCCTGGTCAAGGCCACCGTGACCGGCTCCGGCGAGCTGCGCGGCCTGGTGATCGACCCGAAGGCGGTCGACCCGGAGGACACCGAGACCCTCGCCGACCTGATCGTGGCCGCGGTGAAGGCCGCCAACGACAACGCGCAGGAGCTCCAGCAGGCCAAGCTGGGCCCGCTGGCGCAGGGCCTGGGCGGCGGGATGCCGGGCCTGGGCTTCTGAGCCTCTGAGGGGTCGGGGCCGGGCTTCCGGCCCGTACGGCTTCTAACGCTGCATTTAAGCCACTACCGTAAGAATCAAGCATTCCCCGAGAAGGGCGCTGGCGTTGTACGAAGGCGTGGTTCAGGACCTCATCGACGAGCTGGGCAGGCTGCCCGGTGTCGGTCCCAAGAGCGCCCAGCGGATCGCCTTCCACATCCTCCAGGCCGAGCCGACCGACGTGCGGCGGCTCGCCCAGGCACTCCTGGAGGTCAAGGAGAAGGTCCGCTTCTGCGCGGTCTGCGGCAATGTGGCGCAGCAGGAGCAGTGCAACATCTGCCGCGATCCGCGCCGGGACCAGACGGTCATCTGTGTGGTCGAGGAGCCGAAGGACGTCGTGGCGATCGAGCGGACCCGCGAGTTCCGCGGCCGCTACCACGTGCTCGGCGGCGCCATCAGCCCCATCGAGGGCGTCGGACCGGACGACCTGCGGATCCGCGAGCTGCTCGCGCGGCTCGCGGACGGCACGGTCACCGAGCTGATCCTGGCCACCGACCCGAACCTGGAGGGTGAGGCCACCGCGACGTACCTGGCGCGGATGATCAAGCCCATGGGCCTCAGGGTGACCCGCCTGGCCAGCGGACTTCCCGTCGGCGGCGACCTGGAGTACGCCGACGAGGTCACCCTGGGACGTGCCTTCGAGGGGCGGCGGCTGCTAGATGTATGACGACGACCGGGTCCGTGCGCACGACGACGCACTCTCAGGGAGGCTCCTCGATGTCTGACGCCACGCTGCACTCCATCACTCAGGACCCTGACGACTTCGCGGTGCAGATCGCGGACTCGATCGAGAGCTTCATCGTCGCCACGACGGAGGTCGCCAAGGGCGACGAGCCGGACAGCGCGGTGCCCTTCCTGCTCCTGGAGGTCTCGCAGCTGCTGCTCGCCGGCGGGCGGCTCGGCGCGCACGAGGACATCGTCCCGGACGAGCGGTACGAGCCGGACGCGGGTCCGGACCTGGACGTGGACGAGCTGCGCGAGCGGTTCGCGGCGCTCCTGGAGCCGGTGGACGTGTTCTCCGAGGTCTTCGACCCGTACGAGCCGCGCAAGGCGCCCGTACCGGCGCGGATCTCCGACAACCTCGCCGACATGGTGACCGATCTGCGGCACGGTCTGGCCCACTACCGGGCCGGCCGGACCAGCGAGGCGCTGTGGTGGTGGCAGTTCTCGTACTTCTCGAACTGGGGCCCCACCGCCTCCGCCACCCTGCGCGCCCTCCAGTCCCTCGTGGCCCACGTCCGGCTCGACCAGCCGCTCGCCGACCTGGCGGGCCTCGACACGGACGAGGACCTGGCGGAGGACGCCCTCGCGGAGGAGGCGGGGCGCGTGATGGCGGAGGAGCTGGGCGGCCTCGGTCGCCAGGGGATCTGACGGTCCCGCCTTCGAGCGGCTACAGCCGGCCCGCCTCCACGATCCGGCTGAGGAACCGGCGGGTCCGCTCGTGCGCGGGCGCGCCGAAGACCTCGGCCGGTGTGCCGCGCTCCAGGACCACGCCGTCGGCGAGGAAGCAGACCTGGTCGGCGACCTCGCGGGCGAAGCCCATCTCGTGGGTGGCGACGACCATGGTCATGCCGTCCTCCTTGAGGTCCCGGACGACGTTCAGGACCTCGCCCACCAGCTCCGGGTCGAGCGCCGCGGTCACCTCGTCGAGGAGCAGCAGCCGGGGCCGGTTCGCGAGGGCGCGGGCGATGGCGACGCGCTGCTGCTGGCCGCCGCTGAGCCGGTCCGGGTACTCGCCGGCCCTGTCCCCGAGGCCGAGCCGGTCGAGCAGCTCGCGGGCGTGGTCCTCGGCCTCCCGGCGGGCGGCCTTGTGGACCCGGCGCGGGGCGAGCGTGATGTTGTCGAGCACGCTCATGTGCGGGAAGAGGTTGTACGCCTGGAAGACGACGCCGATCCGGCGGCGTACGGCATCGGCGTCCGCGCGCGGGTCGGTGATCTCCTCGCCGTCGAGGAAGATCGCGCCGTCGTCGATCTCCTCCAGGAGGTTGGCGCACCTGAGGAGGGTCGACTTGCCGGAGCCGGAGGCGCCGATGAGGACGGTGACCGAGTGCTGCGGGACGGCGAGGTCGACATCGCGCAGGACGACCGAGTTCCCGTAGGTCTTTCGGACGGACTCCAGGCGGAGGACCGAAGCCTCGGTCATACCGTGCCTCCCTGGGACTGGCGGCGGTTCATCCGGGCCGTGACCCAGTCGGTGAACCGGGTCATCGGGATCGTCAGGACCACGAAGACGAGGCCCGCGACGACGTACGGGGTGTAGTTGAAGGTCTTGCCGGCCAGGATCTGCGCCGCGTAGACGGCGTCGACCGCGCCCGCGATGGAGACCAGGCCGGTGTCCTTCTGGAGCGAGACCAGGTCGTTGAGGAGCGGCGGCACCACCCTCCGTACGGCCTGCGGAAGGACGACGAAGCGCATGGTCTGCGCGCTCGTCAGGCCGAGGGAGCGGGCGGCGGCCCGCTGGGCGGGGTGCACGCTCTCGATGCCGGCCCGGAAGACCTCCGCCAGATAGGCGGAGTACGTGAGGACCAGCGCGATCCCGCCGAGGACGACGGGGTCGGTGGGGACGCCCTGGAGGCGCAGCGCGGGCAGGCCGAAGATCACGGCGAGCAGGCAGATGATCAGCGGCAGGCCGCGGAAGAAGTCGACGTACGCGGTGGCCAGCGCCCGCAGCGGGAACAGGGCCGGGCCGCGCACCGTACGGGCGAGGGCGAGCAGCATCCCGAGGACGAGCGCGGCCGCGCCGCACACCACGAGCAGGCCCAGGTTCAGCCACAGGCCGTCGAGGACCAGCGGCAGCGCCCGGCGGGCGTACTCCGCGCTGAAGAAGGTCTCCTTGGTGCGCGGCCAGCCGGGGGAGCGGGTGACGACCACGTACAGGACCACGAGCGTCACGGCGGTGCTGAGCGCGGCGACGGCGGTCGCCCGGCGCGTGCGGGAGCGCTTGTGGCGCTCGCGCTCGATCCGGCGCGCGGACGGGGTGTACGGCTCGTCGCGGGCGGCCTCTTTCGCGACGGTCACTTGAGCACCGGCGCGCCTGCCGCCTCCGACAGCCACCGCTTCTCGATGGCGGCGAGGGTGCCGTCGGCGCGCAGGGCGTCCACGGCCCGGGAGACGCACGATGTCAGGGCGGAGCCCTTGTCGAGGACGAGCCCGAACTGCTCCTTGCCGCTTCCGTTTCCGTTTCCGGTGCCGTTTCCGGTGCCGCCCGTGGTCTCGAACTGGCCGACCACCTTGGCCTCCGGCACCTCGGCGCCGGTGATGTAGAAGGCGGTGGGGAGGTCGACGACGATGGCGTCGACCTGGCCGTTCTTGAGGGCGGACTTGGCGAGGTCGTTCTTCTGGAAGACGGCGGCCGGGCGGTCCGGCTTGATCTGCTCGTTGATCACGTCGAGGCTGGTGGTGCCGACCTGCGCGCCGAGCCGGGCGCCCTTGAGGCCGGCGAGGTCGGTCGCCTTCGCGGCGGGGGAGTCCTTGAGCGCGATGACGGCCTGGCGCACGTCGTAGTAGCCGCTGGACAGGTCGACGGCCTTGCGGCGGTCCTCGTTGATCGACACCTGGTTGATGTCGAAGTCGAAGGTCTTCTCGCCGGGCGCGAAGGCGTTGTTGAAGGCGACCTTCTGCCAGACCACGTCCTTCTCGGCGAAGCCGAGGTGCTTGGCGACGGCGTACGCGACGGCCGACTCGTAGCCCTTGCCGTTGGCCGGGTCGTCGTCCTGGAACCAGGGGGCGTACGCGGGCGTGTCCGTGCCGACGGTGAGCTTCCCCTCGGCCTTCGTGGCCAGGGCGGCGGGCGCGCAGGACGCTGTCGAGGGCCCTGTGGCGGACGGGCCGGACGGGCCGGAGGCGGTGCCGTCGGCCTCCTGGGGCGCGCAGGCGGACGTGGCGAGGGCGGTCAGCGCGGCGAGGACCGCGAGAGCGGCGGGGGCGGGACGTGATCGCATGGCGGGAGACTCGCAGCCGGGGCGCGGCCTGTCCAGGGCTGCAATCATGTGTTCATGACGGGGAGCGGAGTGTCGGACGGGCGGTCAAAGGCCCTGTGGTGGGCGGGGATCGGGATCGGCGTCCTGGGCGTCGCGGCGCTGGTCGCGGTGGCCGTGGCCGACCTGGGCAAGGCGGATCAGATCGCGAGCGTGGCCGGCGCGGTGCTCGCCGCCGCCGGGCTCGGTCTGTCGCTGTGGTCCCTCCGGGGCGGCGGCGCGGGGGCGGCGGGCGTGACGGCCGCCGGTGACCGTTCGGTCGCGGCGGGCGGGAACATCGGCGCGGTGGCGACGGGGGACGGGGCGACGGCGGGACCGGCGCCCACCGGCGGCGGAACTCCAGCCCCCGCCACCCCGGTTGCCCGTCCCGCGACCGGTCCGGTCACCGCTTCGGGCGACCGTTCCGTGGCCGCCGGCGGTGACATCGGCAGCGTGTCGACCGGGGACGCGTGAGGGACGCATGAGGGGGCGCAAGGGCGGAGACGTCGAGGCCGGGGGCGCGCGGTCGGTCGCCGCCGGCGGGAACATCGAACGGGTCACCACCGGCGACCACGTCACCCAGGTCGAGCACGCCACCCTGCTCCCGCCGGAGGCCCTGAACGTGGCCTCGGCGCCCCATCTCCTGGTCAACGTGCCGCGCCGCAGCGCCCACTTCGTCGGCCGCCGGGAGGAGTTGGAGCGGCTGGACGAGGGCTTCGCGGCGGGCGCGGGCACGGGAGCAGGCGCGGGAGCGGGCGTGCTCGTGATCTGTGGTCTCGGCGGCGTCGGCAAGTCCACCCTCGCCGCCCGCTGGGCGGAGAGCCGGGCGGAGGGCCGGACGGGCGAAGGTGCTCAACCGCCCGCGCTCGTCTGGTGGATCACCGCGGAGAGCCGCGCCGACCTGGACGCCGGCCTGGCCGGCCTCGGCGCCGCGCTGCAACCCGCGCTCATCGACGTACTGCCGCCGGAAGCCCTGCGCGAACGGGCCCTGCAATGGCTGTCCGCGCACGACGACTGGCTGCTCGTCCTCGACAACGTCTCCGCGCCCGAGGACATCGGGTCGCTGCTCGGCCGGGTCCGCCGCGGCCGGATCCTCGTCACCACCCGGCAGACCGGCGGCTGGCACGGCATCGCCCGCGTGCTGACCCTGGACGTGCCCGCCGCGCACGAGGCCGTCGAGATGTTCACCCGGATCCTCACCCACACCGGCCCCCGGGACACCGCCGGAGTGCACCGACTGTGCGCCGCGCTCGGGCAGTTGCCGCTGGCGATCGACCAGGCCGCCGCGTTCTGCGGACAGACCGGCACGAGCCCCGTCGAGTACCTGGAGCAGCTCTCCTCGTACGCGGGTGAGGTGTACGCGCTCCGGATCGGCGGCGGGGGCAACGAGGTCGCCGTCGCCTGGACCTGGCGGCTGACGCTCGACCGGCTGGCCGAGGCCGATCCGCTGACCGGCACCATCCTGCGCGTCCTCGCCTGGTGGGCGCCGGACCGGATCCCGCGCGCGCTGCTCGACCGGATCGCCGCGCCCTTCGCCGTACGGAGCGCGCTCGGGCTGCTCGCCCGGCACAGCATGCTCACCGTGCACGACGACGGCACCGTGTCCGTGCACCGGCTGGTCCAGGCGGTGGCGCGCACGCCGGACGCGGACGATCCGCACCGGCGGGCGGCGGACATCGACACGGCCCGGCGGGCGGCCGAGGAGGCGCTGCTCGCCGTACTGCCGACGGATCTGGACGACCCGGCGGGGTGGCGGGCCTGGCGGCTGCTGTTCTTGCACGTCGACGCCTATGTCCAGCAGGCGGACGCGAACGTGGACACCGCGCGTACGGCGGAACTCGTCGTGCGTGCGGCGTGGCGGCTGCTCGACACGGGGGACTGGGATCTGGCGGAGGTGTGGTTCGAGCGGGCCGCCCGCGCCCGTCAGCGGGTCCTCGGCGCGGACGACCCGCTGACCGTGCTCGCCCGGGAGGGCATCGCCGAGTGCTGGGCGCGCACGGGCGACCCGGGCCCGGCGGCGTACTCGCAGGAGCAGGTGGTCGAGGACCTGACCCGGCTGCTCGGGGAGGAGCGGGCCGAGACGCATCTGGCGCGGGCACGGCTCGGGGTGACCCGGCGCCATCTCGGCGACACCGGGGGCGCCGTGAGGCTGCTCGAAGGGGCGTTGTCCGGTCTGGAGCGGCTGCTCGGGGCCGCCCACCGGGACACCTTGCGGGTGCGGAACAACCTGGGGGTGGCGTATCAGGTCGCCGGGCGCCTGGAGGAGGCGATCGGCGTGCACGAGGGGACGCTTGCCGAGCGGGCGCGGCTCCTGGGCCCCGGCCACTCCGACACGCTCACCTCGCGGCTCAACCTGGTGCATCTGTACGCCGCGGTGGGGCGGACGGAACAGGCGGCCGCCGGCTACGACGCGGTGCTCGCGGACAGCCTGCGCCTCCTGGGCGAGGACCATCCGTTCACGGTGCACGTGCGGCACACCTCGCGGCCCGGCTCCGGTTCCGGAATGTGAGACGGCCCACACGGCAGCGTACATCCGCGTACATTCCGCCCGCCCGGGAAGGCGGTGGCCAGGGCGGTCCGAGCCACCGGCGCATCCGGTGCATGATCACGTACCGAGCATCGCATCTCAGGATGTGATATACGGTCGGCGATTCCGGCCCGCTCGTTAGACTGACGCAGACCGCAGTGTTCACTGCGGCAGAGACTGAGCGAGGAGCGCACGTGGGCCTTGTCGTGCAGAAGTACGGAGGCTCCTCCGTTGCCGATGCCGAGGGCATCAAGCGCGTCGCCAAGCGGATCGTGGAAGCCAAGAAGAACGGCCACCAGGTGGTCGTCGTGGTCTCCGCGATGGGCGACACGACGGACGAGTTGATCGATCTCGCCGAGCAGGTATCCCCGATGCCGGCCGGCCGCGAGTTCGACATGCTGCTGACCGCCGGAGAGCGGATCTCCATGGCCCTGCTGGCCATGGCGATCAAAAACCTGGGTCACGAGGCCCAGTCGTTCACGGGCAGCCAGGCCGGTGTCATCACCGACTCGGTCCACAACAAAGCGCGCATCATCGATGTCACGCCGGGCCGGATCCGTACCGCGCTCGACGAGGGCAACATCGCCATCGTGGCCGGCTTCCAGGGTGTGTCCGCCGACAAGAAGGACATCACCACGCTGGGCCGCGGCGGTTCGGACACGACCGCCGTCGCCCTGGCCGCCGCGCTCGACGCCGAGGTCTGTGAGATCTACACGGACGTCGACGGCGTCTTCACCGCCGACCCGCGCGTGGTGAAGAAGGCGAAGAAGATCGACTGGATCTCCTTCGAGGACATGCTGGAGCTCGCCGCCTCAGGCTCCAAGGTGCTGCTGCACCGGTGCGTCGAGTACGCACGCCGCTACAACATCCCGATCCACGTCCGCTCCTCCTTCTCGGGGCTGCAGGGCACGTGGGTCAGCAACGAACCGACAGGGGATCCGAAGGTGGAGCAGGCCATCATCTCCGGTGTCGCGCACGACACCTCCGAGGCCAAGATCACGGTCGTCGGCGTGCCGGACAAGCCGGGCGAGGCCGCCGCCATCTTCCGGGCCGTCGCGGACGCCGAGATCAACATCGACATGATCGTGCAGAACGTGTCCGCGGCCTCCACCGGCCTGACGGACATCTCCTTCACGCTCCCCAAGGCCGAGGGCCGCAAGGCCATCGACGCCCTGGAGAAGACGAAGGCCACGATCGGCTTCGACTCGCTGCGCTACGACGACCAGATCGGCAAGATCTCCCTGGTCGGCGCCGGTATGAAGACCAACCCGGGCGTCACCGCGGACTTCTTCCGCGCGCTGTCCGACGCGGGCGTCAACATCGAGCTGATCTCCACCTCCGAGATCCGCATCTCGGTCGTCACCCGCGCCGACGACGTCAACGAGGCCGTGACCGCCGTGCACACCGCCTTCGGTCTGGACTCCGACTCCGACGAGGCCGTCGTCTACGGCGGCACCGGCCGGTGACCTCCCCCGGGCCGGTGGCGTGCCTCGGGCCGGTGACGTGCCTCAGGTAGCTCCGTCAGGTGCCGGCAAGCCGACGCTCGCGGTCGTGGGAGCGACCGGGAGCGTCGGCGCCGTGCTGCTCCGGACGCTGTCGCACCACGCGGACGTCTGGGGCGAGATCCGACTCCTCGCCTCCCCTCGCTCGGCCGGCCGCAAGCTGACCGTACGGGGGGAGGAGTGCGAGGTCCTCGCGCTGAGCGAGGCGCACGAGGAACACCTGGCGGGTGTCGACCTCGCCCTCTTCCTGGTGCCCGAGGCCGTCGCGGCCCGCTGGGCGCCGGTCGCCGCCGCCAAGGGCGCGGTGGTCGTGGACACCTCCGCCGCCTTCCGGGCGGACCCCGACGTGCCGCTCGTGGTCCCCGAGATCAACGCGCACGCCGCCCGGGTACGCCCCCGAGGCATCGTCGCCAGCCCCGGCTGCGCGACCCTCACCCTGATCGTCGCCGCGGGCGCGCTGCACGCCGAGTACGGCCTCGACGAGCTCGTCGTGACGGTCCAGCAGGCCGCCAGCGGCGCCGGACGGGCCGGTACGGGCGCGCTGCGCGAGCAGCTGGCCCTGGTCACCGGCAGCGAGCTCGGCCACCACCCCGGCGACGTCCGGCGGGCCGTCGGCGACCACACCGGCCCCTTCCCCGGGCCGCTCGCCCTCAACGTGCTGCCCTGGTCGGGCACGCCCGCCGCCGACGGCTGGTCCTCCGAGGAGCTGGCCGTCCGCGAGGAGACCCGCAAGATCCTCGACCTGCCGCGGCTGCGGGTCACCGCCACCTGCGTCCGGGTGCCCGTCGTGAGCGGGCACTCCGCCTCCGTGCACGCCCGCTTCGAGCGGCCGGTGACGGTCGGCCGCGCCCACGAGATCCTGGCCACCTCGCCCGGAGTGGTGCTGTACGACGATCCCGCCGCCGGCGATTTCCCGACGCCGGCCGACGTCGTGGGCACCGACCCGACCTGGGTGGGGCGGGTGCGCCGCAGCCCCGACGACGAGCGGGCCCTGGAGTTCTTCGCCTGCGCCGACAACCTGCGCAAGGGCGCCGCGCTGAACGCCGTACAGATCGCCGAGCACATCGCGGCCGAGCTCTCCGGCCGGTGAGCGCCGGTCTCCGGCCGGTGGAGTGCCCGGCTCCGGCCGGTGGAGGCCCCGGCTCCGGCCGGTGAGCGTCCGAAAATCGGCCTCCTCGTACCGATCACCTTTGTAGGATCTGTGAACGCCTTGTGAGCAAATCGGCGTCGGATGCCTCTTGATCAGGTCAGATGTCCTGAACGACGATGCTGTTCCCTCCCTCTGCAACCGGTGGTCGGGCGGGAGCGTCTTCGCGTGCACCTGAGCCATGTGTCACGGAGCACGCCGCACAAAGGGGCATTGGGGGAGAACGGGTACGCATGAGGGCGAATGGCGCACCGACAAAAACGGTGGCGTACGCGTACAACCCTGACGGGGGGAAGCGTGTCCAACAGGCGTGGCAGAGGTACTCGACATCACAGCGGTCATCCCGCTGCGCAGCACCGTGGTGCGCCCGCTCCGGCGGCCGCGCCCGGCCCGCGGCATGCCGGTGATCGCGCCGATGCCCATCAGGACCGGCCGGCCGGCCACCGTCAACGGCATTCCGGCGCCCCGCGAGGGCGCTGACGACACGATGGCTGCCGGCACCACCGTCGACCACCTCACCGAGACCTACCGCGCGCACTACCGCTCGCTGCTGGGTCTCGCCGCGCTGCTCCTCGACGACACCGCCTCCTGCGAGGACGTGGTCCAGGAGGCCTTCATCCGCGTGCACTCGGCGCGCAACCGGGTGCGCGACCCCGAGAAGACCCTGGCCTATCTGCGGCAGACCGTCGTCAACCTCTCGCGCTCCGCGCTGCGCCGGCGCATCCTCGGCCTCAAGCTGCTCTCCAAGCCCATGCCCGACATGGCGAGCGCGGAGGAGGGGGCGTACGACCAGCTGGAGCGGGACGCGCTGATCAAGGCGATGCGCGGACTCCAGCGGCGGCAGCGTGAGGTCCTGGTGCTGAGATACTTCGCGGACATGACGGAGGCTCAGGTCGCGGAGACCCTCGGGATCTCCCTGGGCTCCGTCAAGGCGTACGGCTCCCGCGGCATCGCGGCGCTGCGCGTCGCCATGGAGGCCACGTCATGAGCGGGCCGCTGGGCGGCGCCGGTGACGGCACCCGGGAGGGTGCCCGTGACGGCGCCGCGGAGAGGCGCGCCGCGGCGCGGCAGGCCCGCGCGGAGTGGCGCGGGCAGCACGACGAGCACGGTGACCGGGACGACCTGAGTGGACGCGGGATGGTGAACGAAGCGCCGGACAACGGCACGCCCGACGAGCTGGCGCTGCGGCGGCTGCTCCAGGGCGCGGTGGCCGGTCTCGAACCCACCGAGGGCGCGCTCGACCACCTGCGCCGGGCGGTGCCCGCCCGCCGGGCCCGCAAGCGGCAGGCGCTCGTCGGCGTGGCCGCCGCGGTGGTCCTGGTCGGCACGGCCGTCCCGGCCCTGGTGCACGTCGCCTCCTCGGACGGGATCACCGCCGACAAGGCGATCAACGCCGGGCACGGCGAACAGGCCCAGGGCGGCACGGGCACCGAGACCGGCGTCGAGGGCGGGCAGCACACCGCCGCCCCGCAGCCCGGCACCGCCGCGCCGAGGCCGGGCGAGGCCGACGGCACGAGCGGCCGGCCGAGCACCTCGGCCCAGAACCCCGGCACCGGCACCGACCCGGCCGGCACCCCGACCGGCACCCCGCCGTCGCAGCCGGTCTGCGCGGCCGCACAGCTGGGCGTCAGCTCCGTCCAGACGGGCGCGCCCGACGCCACAGGCAAGGTGTACGGCACCTTCCGCATCGCCAACGTCTCCGGCAGCGACTGCGTGGTCGGCGGCGCCGGCCAGGTCGGCTTCGCCGCCCGCGGCGCGGCCGACGGCACGAAGATCGCGGTCGTCGAGCACGCCAGCGGGGACGCGGCGAGCGGTCTGCCCGACCCCTCGCAGGAGGCACCGCAGCTGCTGCTGACCCCGGACAACGCGTACGAGGTGCGGTTCGCCTGGGTGCCGAGCGAGACCTGCTCCACCACCGGCACCACCCCGACGCCCAGCCCCAGCCCGTCGACGGGCGGCTCCACCTCGGCGGGCGCCGGCACCACCGGCGGCTCCGCGGGCACCGGCACGGCGGACGGCGCGGCGGCCCCCCAGTTCGTCACCGACGGCACCCCGGCCGACGGCAGCGTCGAGGTGACCCACACCGCCGACCCGGGCGGCCCGGTCGCCGCGGCCACCATCCCCAACGCCTGCGCCGGCACGATCTACCGCACGGGAGTCCTGGACGCCTCCTGAGAGCGCCGGTCCCGGGGAGGGCCGGTCCCGGGGAGGGCCGGTCCTGAGGACGGCCGGTCCTGAGGACGGCCTGTCCGGGGGCTCCGGGCCGCCGTCCGGCGCGACCCCGGGCCCCGACCCGCTGAGCCCTCCAGGCCCAGGGAGCGGCCTACAGACCCAGGGCGGCGTCCCGGGAGGCCTCGGCCTCCCGGCGGAGCAGCCGGAACCACATGAAGACCACGAAGCCGGCGAACACGAACCACTCGGCCGTGTAGCCCAGGTTCTGGAAGGCCTTCATATCCAGGCCGGTGCCCGCGGCCGCCTGCGCCGGGACCGGGGTGAGCCCGGCGGGCGACTCGGCGAGCGTGATCCAGGCGTCGTACACGTCGTCCGGCACCACGTTCACCAGGGACGCCGCGCTGATCATGCCGAGCTGTCCCTGCGGCAGCCCGCCGGCCGTGTGGACGCCCTTGGTGCCCTGGCTCTCCGAGGCCTGGAGCGCGCCCGTCACGGTGACCTCGCCCGACGGCGGGGCGGGCGCCTTCGCGCCGGGCGGCAGCCAGCCCCGTACCACCGGCAGCGCCCGGCCGCCGTCGGTCTTCAGGAGGGTCAGGACGTACGAGCCGGAGCGCCCGTCCAGCTCCCGGTCCGGGACCAGGAACTGCTCGGTGTACCGCCCGCTGGCCCGGGCGACCCGCCCCGAGGTCTCCTTGTCCACCGGCAGCAGCGTGTCGAGCGCCACGGGTGCCTGGGTCGAGGGGTCGGGCCGCTGCTCCGCCCTCTCGTGCGACGCGACGCGGTCCTCGAACCTCCCCATCTGCCAGGTCCCCATGAACAGGCAGAACGGGATCGCCAGCAGGACGAAGACGTTGATCCCCCACCAGCGGGGCGTTCTCAGGAACCGGTACACACCCCCACGGTACGCAAGGCCGTTCAGCCCACCTCCTTCCGGGTCCCCAAGTGGCGAGCCGCGAAGGCCAGGTCCAGCGCGACCTGCTTGATCCGCTCGTCCACCACCAGCGAGCCGTGCCCCGCGTCGTACCGGTACACCTCGTGCACCGCGCCGCGGGCGGCCAGCCGGTCCACGTAGTTGTCGATCTGGCGGATCGGGCAGCGCGGGTCGTTGACGCCGGCCGAGATGTGCACCGGGGCCGTCACCGCGTCCACATAGGTCAGCGGCGACGAGGCCGCGTACCGCTCGGGGACCTCCTCGGGCGAGCCGCCGAGCAGCGTGCGGTCGAGCGCCTTCAGAGCCTCCATCTCGTCCTCGTACGCCGTCACGTAGTCGGCGACGGGCACCGCGGCGAGACCGACCGCCCAGGCGTCCGGCTGGGTGCCGAGGCCGAGCAGCGTCAGATACCCGCCCCACGAGCCGCCGGCGAGGACAAGGCGCTCCGGGTCGGCGAGGCCGCTGTCCACGGCCCAGGCGCGGACCGCGGCGATGTCCTCCAGCTCGATCAGACCGACCCGGTGCTTCAGCGCGTCCGTCCACTCCCGGCCGTAGCCGGTGGAGCCGCGGTAGTTCACCCGCACCACCGCGTAGCCGTGGTCGACCCAGGCGGCCGGGCCGGACGCGAAGGCGTCGCTGTCGTGCCAGGTCGGTCCGCCGTGCACCTCGAACACGGTCGGGAACGGGCCCTCGCCCTCCGCCGGGCGCTGCACCAGGGCGTGGATCCGGCCGCCGGGGCCCTCCACCCACACGTCCTCCACCGGCACCGACGGCGGCGCCTTCGGCCCCGGAGGGTCCAGGACCACCGAGCCGTCGGTGGAGCGCACGACCGGCGGCCGGGCGGCCGAGGACCACAGGTACTCCACCGAGCCGTCCGGGCGGGCCGTCGCGCTCGACACCGACCCGGCCGGGGTGTCCACCCGCACCAGGGCGCCGGTGCCGATCTCGTACCGCCACAGCTCGCTGCGGGCCTCGAAGCCGTGCACGATCAGCAGCCCCGAGCCGTCCGGATACCACTCCGCCGACACGTCGCCCGGCAGGTCGAGCCGCAGATCGGTCTCCACGCCCGTGGCCACGTCCCACAGCATCGGCTCCCAGCGGCCGCGCCGCTGGTGCCCGACCAGCAGCCGGGTGTCGCCGGCCAGCGGCGCGAAGCCGAGGACGCTCAGGCCCAGCTCCTCCGTGCCGCCCTTGGTGTCGTCCAGCTCCGCCACCACCGAGGCGTCCGCGGCCCGCAGCACCCGGATCGCCGAGTGCATCGCGTCCCCGTGCTCGGTGTGCTCGACGGCGACCAGGGACGCGTCGTGCGACAGGTCGCCGACCCCGGCCGACTCCCGGTGCCGGTAGATCTCCACCGGCCCGTCGCCGTCGGCGCCCGGCCGCAGCAGGTGCACGGTCGAGCCGTCCTCGTCCGTGGACCGGCCCACCACGACCGTGCCGTCCCGGCCGAGCGCCAGCCCCGCCGGATAGGAGGCGGCGAGCCCCGGCACGGCCTCCTCGTCCGCCCCGCCGCCGAACGGCTGCCGCATCCACACGCCGAACTCGTCGCCGTCGGTGTCCGCGAACCACCAGATCCACCGCCCGTCCGGGCTGAGCGTGCCGTCCGTCGTCCCGTTCGGTCGGTCCGTGACCTGCCGCTGCCCGCCGGTCACCCGGTCCCACGCGTACAGCTCGTACGTCCCCGTCGCGTTCGACGCGAACAGCGAACGGTCCGGGGCCTCCTCCGCCCACTCGGGCAGCGACACCCGCGGCGCCCGGAACCGCTGCTCCCACACCGGCACCGCGGTGCCTTCGTCCCTGCTGTCGTCCTTGATCTCAGTCATGCAGCCATGATGCTCCGCGCGACCGACAAACCGTTCGCCCCACCCACAAACCTGTGGATAACCTCGCGGACCTCCGGACCGGCGACGACGCCCGGACCGACCTCGTACCCCGCCCGCTGAAGCGGACGTGCTCATCCCGCTTGCGTACAGGGCCAGTTGTCGGCGCGCTGTCGGTGGCGGTGCCTACGATGGCCGCATGATCGCATTCGTCGCCGTCGCCGTCGTCTTCGCCGTGCTCTTCGGGCTCGGCGTGCTGCGCGACCGGCGGCGCTTCAGCAACGCGGTGTATCTGGGCCTCGCCGTCAGCTTCCTCGGCCTCGGGCTGCTCGCCGGGATCGACGAGGCGCCGCACGGCGTGGCCGAGACGGTGATGGTGGTCGGACTGCTCGTGCTCGCGCTCGGCCCGGTGGTCCTCGCCGGTCTGCTGTGCGCCAACGGCGTCAAGATGGTCCGCAAGGAGGGCAGACGCCCCGCCAATCTGCTCTCGCTGCTCGCCGGGCTCGGCATCTTCGGCGTCATGGGGCTGATGGCCGCCGCCTTCGCCACCGGGTCGAAGGCCCTGGGGATCGTCGTCGCCACCCTCCTGATGATCCTCGGCTATGTCTCCTTCCTCTTCCTCTGCTTCATCGGTTACGCCTTCCTGTACGGCCGGATGCGCATCCGCCGCGACGCCGACTACGTCGTCGTCCTCGGCTCCGGGCTGATAGGCGGCCGCCGGGTGCCGCCACTGCTCGCGAGCCGGCTAGACCGCGGCCGGGAGGTGTACGAGACGCTGGCCCGGCGCCGCGAGGTGGACCGCACCCCGGTCCTGATCACCTCCGGCGGGCAGGGCCCCGACGAGCAGCTTCCCGAGTCGCACGCGATGGCGGACTACCTGGTGGAGCGCGGCTTCCCGGCCGAGCGGATCGTGCGCGAGGACCGCTCGCGCACCACCGAGGAGAACATGCTCTTCAGCAAGGCCGTGATGGAGGCCGAGCGGCCCGGCTCCGAGTGCGTGATCGTCACCAACAACTTCCACGCCTTCCGGGCCGCCCTGCTGGCCCGGAGGACGGGGGTGAACGGTCAGGTGGTCGGCTCGCCGACCGCCGCGTACTTCTGGCCGAGCGCGACCATCCGCGAGTTCGCCGCGGTCTTCCTCCAGTACAAGGCGGTCAACCTGGGGATCTGCGGCTCCCTTGTCCTGCTGGGCGGCCTGGCCCTCGCCCTCACGGGGTGACGACCAGCCGATCGGACTATTCGTGACCTACTACCGCATGTCGGACGGAACGGGAGGTCCTACCCTGGAATTCCTACGCCGGAGGAAGCGGCCCGGCGCGCGGAGGCGACGTCATGAGAGCACGGCACCACTTCCACATCGACTACCGCGGCCACTCGGTCAGCGCCACCGTCCAGACCGGGCACCATCCGGTCGTCGAGGTCCTCGTGGACGGCAAGGAGACGGGCCACGCCACCAGCCGCGACGACCGCCCGGTCATGGTCCACATCGAGCTGCCGACCGACCCGCCGACCCCGGTGGTCGTCCGGGCCACCCCGGGCCCGGGAGTGCCGCGCTGTCTGCTGCTCGGCCCGGAGGAGCAGGAGGGGCATGTGATGGCCCCGCGGGTCTACTGAGTCGCCGGCCGCCGGACTCGGTCCGCCGGACTCGGTCCGCCGGATTCGGGCCGGCTCAGCTGAGCCAGGCCATCCCGATCAGCAGGAAGACGACGAAGGCGACCGCGCCGGCCACGGCGGCGGTTCTGCGCGGTCTGCGGCGGGATATCGCCGCCAGCGCGTTCTCGGTGGGCGGCTGCGCGCGCCGGGACGCCCGCGGCTGCGCCGGTGCCACCGGAGCCGTGGCCGGGGCATGCACCGGAGCCTGGGCGGCCTGCGGTGCGGGACGGATCGCGGCGTGAGATCCGGCGTGAG
This sequence comes from Streptomyces sp. NPDC051909, assembly GCF_040681095.1. Classification (NCBI taxonomy): domain Bacteria; kingdom Bacillati; phylum Actinomycetota; class Actinomycetes; order Kitasatosporales; family Streptomycetaceae; genus Streptomyces; species Streptomyces sp. NPDC051909. Next base: position 65,620 of record NZ_JBFAYA010000010.1, read on the forward strand.
ATCCGGCGTGAGGTCCGGCATGGGGGCCGGGCTGCGGTACGGCCTGGGGCAGCGGCATCGGCTGGTCGCGCCACGACCCCGAGGTGAACCAGTCGGCGATGGCCTGCGCCGAGGGGCGCTGCTCGGGCTGCTTCGCGAGCAGCGACAGCAGGTACGCCTCGAAGGCGGCCGGCATGGGAACGCCGAGCTGCCGCGGCGGCGCCGGCGGGGTGTCGATGTGCTGGTAGAGCAGCGCGGTCGCGGTGTCGGCGCGGAACGGCGGCTGTCCGGTGAGCAGTTGGTAGAGCACGCAGCCCAGCGAGTACACGTCCGAGGCGGGCGAGGCGGGCTGCCCGAGGGCCCGCTCGGGGGCGAGATAGAGGCCGGTGCCGACGATCTGGCCGGTGGTGGTGAGCCCGGCCGACGGGTCGTCGACGAAGCGGGCGATGCCGAAGTCGGCGAGTTTCACGGTCCCGTCGGCGTCCATCAGCAGGTTCCCCGGCTTGATGTCGCGGTGCACCACGCCCTGCCGGTGCGCCGCGGCCAGCCCGGCGGCAGCGTGCGCGGCCACCGTGGCGACCTGCTCGGGTCCGAGCACCACCGAACGGCCCCGGTCCCCGGCCAGGCTGTCGCCCGACACCAACTCCATGACGAGGAACAGCTTTCCGTCCCACGTCCCGAAGTCGAAGACACCGACCACATGCGGGTGACTCAGCCGTGCCGCGGTCTGCGCCTCCATCCGGAACCGCTCGGCCGCCGACGGATCGTGCTCGTGACCCAGCATCAGCTTGACGGCCACATCTCGCCCGAGCACCACATCGGTCGCCCGCCACACCTCGCCCATGCCGCCACGCCCGACACACACGTGAAGCTGATATCGGTCCGCGACCAGCACCTGAGACCCCACCCTTCTTCTCGACGCCTCATCGTAGAGCGGGTATTGAAGGGTCCTTGCGCCGCGTCGGACGGAGCACCGCCCCACCGTGTCAGTTCGGCTGCTCCCACACGGTCACGGCGAGGCGAACAGGGCCGTCGGTCGGGGCGGCGATGGTGCGCAGATAGGCCGTGCGCCCGTCCTTGGTCTGGACGCAGAGCCTGGCGCCCCGGCTCAGGTAGGTGGTGTAGGTGCCGTTCCTCTCGACCGCCTCGGCGCACTCCGCCTCGCTGGGAACCGGGCCGGAACCGGGAAGAGGTGCCAACGTCATGTCGCTGCCCGGGCTGTCGAGGGTCGGGCTGCCGGTGGTGGCTCCGACGACGATGTCCGCGCCGTTGAAGATCTGGCCGACAAGCGGGGGTGTCGTATCGAGATCGACCCTCTCGCCGCCGCCGCCGAGCTCGACCCGCACCTCCCCCGAGAACCTGACCTTCGGCGGGGCCTCTCCCGTAGCCCCGGCGCCCGTGCCCGGGCTGGTGCCGGAGCCAGGCGCTTTGGTGGGCTGCGCGCCCTTCTCCGAGGCACTGGCCTTCGGCGACTCCGAGGCCGAAGGCTCCCCCCGACCGCCGGCCATCAACGTCACGACGATTCCCGCGACCGGGATGACGATGCCGACCAACCACCATGCCCAGCGCGGCTGCTGAGGCTGGGGCGGGAGCCCGGCGGGAGGCGGCATCGGGGGTATACGGGGCGTGCGATTACCGGAGTCCATGGTCATGAACACCTAACCTATGGCAGGTTTCTCCCAAACGATCTACAAAGCCCGTAAGGGCCTGATCCGATTTCTCGGATCAGGCCCTTACGGGTCTTGCGGCTGTCGGGGTGGCGGGATTTGAACCCACGACCTCTTCGTCCCGAACGAAGCGCGCTGCCAAGCTGCGCTACACCCCGGTGTCGCTGCTCTGGTTTCTCTCCGTCGCGGCGACATCGCTTACTTTAGCCCACCGGCGCCCAGAGACGAAATCCGGTTTTCGCGGCCCGCCACCGCAGGTCGGAAGCGGTCGACCACGACCAGGGCGAGGCCCAGGGCGTAGAAGGCCAGGGCGAGCACCACGGCGATGGTGAGGACGCCGGCGTAGCCGTGGGCGGTGACGTCGAGGAAGGGGTAGGTGTAGCGGGTCGGGGCGTCCGGGGAGAGCAGGGCTCCGCGGGTCAGGGCGAAGACGAGGTAGGCGCCGGGGGCGACGAGCCACTGGGCGGCGTGGCGCGGGCGGAGGGCGCCCGGGAGGGTGAGGAGCAGCCAGTCGAGGAGGACGCCCAGCGGGGTCACCGTGTGCAGGAGCTGGTTGGCGACCGCCCGGGGGCCGGTGAGGCGGGCGATCTCGGCGGTCTGGTTGAAGGGGCTCGCCGGGTTGTCCAGGACCAGGTGGAAGACGAGTCCGACCACCGAGATGCAGAGCAGCACCCCGCCCGTCCACAGCGGCGCCGGCGGCGGCAGGCGCCGCCAGGCCCGGACGGCGCCCAGGCCGAGGACGAGGGCGACCGCGGTGTTCGACCAGATCGTGAAGAAGGAGAAGACGACGAGGGGGCTGCCCTCGACGCACTCGATCACGATGCCCGTCGCGGCGGCCAGGGCGATCAGCCCGCGGAGGAGGGAGGTCACGTACGGCATGGGGGCACCGTACGTGCCGGGTGCCCCCTCCCGTACCGCTTCGCGCGGCCTCGTACGGCTCAGGCGCGCGCCGTCAGCGTGAGCAGGGTCGCCTCGGGCGGGCAGGCGAACCGGACCGGGGTGTAGCGGTTGGTGCCGCAGCCGGCCGAGACGTGCAGGTAGGAGGTGTGGCCGCCGGCCGTGTGGGTGGACAGGCCCTTCACCCGGTCGGTGTCGAGGTCGCAGTTGGTGACCAGGGCGCCGTAGAAGGGGATGCACAGCTGCCCGCCGTGCGTGTGGCCGGCCAGGAGCAGGTCGTAGCCGTCCGCCGTGAAGGCGTCCAGGGCGCGCAGGTACGGCGCGTGCACCACGCCCATCGAGAAGTCGGCGTCCTGGTCGGGACCGCCGGCCACGCGCTCGTACCGGTCCCGCTTGATGTGCGGGTCGTCGACGCCGGTGAAGGCGAGGTCCAGGTCGGGCAGCTTGAGCCGGCCGCGGGTGTTGGTGAGGTTCACCCAGCCTGCCGCGTCGAACGCGTCCCGCAGGCCCTCCCACGGGTTGTGGACGGCGCCGGCCACCGGCGGGTTGCCGTTGAGGCCGTGCTTGCCCTGCACCTTCTCCTTCAGATAGAGCGCGGGGTTGCGCAGCCGCGGCCCGTAGTAGTCGTTGGAGCCGAAGACGTACACGCCGGCGAACTCCATCAGCGGACCCAGCGCGTCGAGCACCTCCGGCACCGCCTGGGTGTCGGAGAGGTTGTCGCCGGTGTTCACGACGAAGTCGGGACGCAGTCCGGCGAGCGACTGGAGCCAGGCGCGCTTCTTGCGCTGGCCGCTGACCATGTGGATGTCGGAGACCTGGAGGACCCGCAGGTCGCGCATGCCCCGGGGGAGCACCGGGATGGTCACCCGGCGCAGTCGGAAGGAGCGGGCCTCGAAGCCCGCCGCGTAGACGAGGCCGGCCGCCGCCGTCGCCGTGAGGCCTGCCGTGATCTTCAGGGGGATCCCGTACCGTGCGCGCATCCCCTTATCGTCGCAGACCCGATGAGCCGAAATGCGCGGGCGGTCGGGGCCCGGCACCTGCCACACTTGACCCCATGACCACGCTCAAGGCCAAGCTTCAGGACGACCTCACCGCCGCGATCAAGGGACGCGACGAGCTGCGCTCCTCGACCCTGCGGATGACCATCGCCGCGATCAACAAGGAGGAGGTCGCGGGCAAGACCAAGCGCGAGCTCTCCGAGGACGAGGTGCAGAAGGTGATCGCCAAGGAGGCGAAGAAGCGCCGCGAGGCCGCTGACGCCTTCACCCAGGGCGGTCGCGCCGAGTCCGCCGCGCGCGAACTGGCCGAGGGCGAGGTCCTCGACGCGTACCTGCCGAAGCAGTTGAGCGACGAGGAGCTGGAGGCCGTCGTGGCCGCCGCCGTCGCGGAGGCGAAGGCCGCGGGCGCCGAGGGGCCGCGCGCGATGGGCGCCGTGATGAAGATCGTGAACCCGAAGGTCGCCGGGCAGGCGGAGGGCGGCCGGGTGGCCGCCGCCGTGAAGAAGCTGCTCGCGGGCTGACCCACCGGACGTCGTACGTACGAAGGCGCCCCTCCCGATCCGTTCGGGAGGGGCGCCTTCGTCGCCGTCGGCCGGCTGGTCGGCGGAGCTAGTTCCCGCCGCGGCCGTGGCCGGGCTTGCCGGTGGTGCCGCCGATCAGGTCCGGCGGGAGGGTGATCCCGCCCGGCAGGGTGGTGCCCGGGTCCGAGCCGCCCGGCTTGTTGTCGTCGCCGGGCTTCTGCTTGTCTTTGTCCTTGTCCTCCGGCTTCGCGCCGCGCGGGACGTTGATCGGGACGAAACCGGGGGTCTCGCCGGCGTTCAGGGCGCCGGTCATCGCGATCCGCCAGATCGGGCCGGGGAGGCAGCCACCGCAGACCTTGTCGTAGTACTGGCCGCCGATGGTGATGTCGTACATCGACTTCTTCTCGCCGACGTCGTCACCGACCCACACCGCCGTGGACAGGTTCGGCGTGTAGCCGACGAACCAGGCGTCCTTGCGGTCGTTGGTGGTACCCGTCTTGCCCGCGTTGTCGCGATCGCTCAGACCGGCCCTGGTACCGGTGCCGTCCTCGACGACGCCCTTCAGCATCTGGTTGACCATGTCGGCGGTGCGGTCGCTCATCGCCTTGGAGCACTGGGTCTGCGGGACCTTGAGCTTCTGGCCGGCCGCCGTCGTGATCGACTCGATGGCGATCGGGGTGCAGTACGTGCCGCGGTTGGCGAAGGTCGCGTAGACCGAGGCCATGTCGAGCGGGGTCGCCTCCTGGCCGCCGAGGGTGATGGAGGGGAGCTCCTTCAGGTCCTTGCCGAGCTCGCGCTCGTACCCCATCTTCTTGGCCATGCTGACGGTCTCGCACAGACCGGTCATCTGCTCCAGCTGCGCGAAGTAGGTGTTGATGGACTTGCCCAGCGCGCTGGTCATGTCCCAGGTGCCGGCCTCCTCCTTCATCTCGTTCTGGAGGTCCCAGTTGCCGCCGCCGGAGGGGCCGCCCGCGCAGGTGCGGTACGAGTTCATCGGCATCGAGATCTTCCACGGCGTGGTGAAGGACTGCGCGGGGCTGAGGCCCTTCTCCAGCGCTGCGGCGGCCGTGATCGGCTTGAAGGTCGAACCGACCTGGAAGCCGTAGGTGGTGCCGCCCATCTTCTTGCCGACGGAGAGGTTGAGCGTCGTCTGGTGCAGCTTCTGGTCCAGGCCGTACGGGCGGGACTGACCCATCGAGAGGATCTTGCCGGTGCCGGGCTGGACCTGGACCACCGCGGCGGCGACCGGGTCGTCCTTGTCGATCTTGGCGATGGCAGCCTCGTTCGCCGCCTCCTGGGCGCGCGGCGAGAGGGTGGTCTTGATGGTCAGACCGCCCAGGTTCCACAGCTTCTGGCGCTCCTCGGCCGTCTTGCCGAAGACCGGGTCGCTGAGGATCGTCTTGCGGACGTAGTCGCAGAAGAAGCCGGAGCCGTCGACGGCGGTGATGCAGCCGTTCTTCGGCGACTTCACCTTCAGCTTGATCGGCGTGGCCATGGCCTTGTCGGCCTCCGCCTGGCTGATGTCCTTGACGTCGGCCATGCGCTGGAGGACGACGTTGCGCCGCTTGGTCGCCTCCTGGAGGTCGTTCACCGGGTCGTAGCGGCTGGGCGACTGCACCAGGCCGGCCATCATGGCGGACTCGGCGAGGGTGAGGTCGGCGGCGTGCTTGGAGAAGTAGCGCTGCGAGGCGGCCTCGATGCCGTACGCCTGCTGCCCGAAGAACGTGATGTTGAGGTAGTTCTCCAGGATCTTCTTCTTGCCGAGCTCCTCCTCGACCTGGATGGCGAACTTCAGCTCGCGCACCTTGCGGCCCATCGTCTGCTGGGTGGCCTGGGCGACCTTCTCGGGGTCGTCGCCCGCCTCCTCGACGAAGACGTTCTTCACGTACTGCTGGGTGAGCGTGGACGCGCCCTGCGCGACGCCGCCCGACTGCGCGTTCCGGTTGATCGCGCGCAGCACGCCCTTGAGGTCGATCGCGCCGTGCTCGTAGAACCGCGAGTCCTCGATCGCGACGATCGCCTTCTGCATGTACGGGGAGATCTTGTCGATCGGCACGACCTTCCGGTCGCGCGAGTACACGGTGGCGATGTGGCCGCCCTCTGAGTCGAGGATCGTGGTGCGCTGACTCAGGGGTGGTGTCTTCAGGTTGGACGGGATTTCGTCGAACCCCTCGACCGTGCCCTTGGCCGCCAGTCCCAGCGCTCCGGCCGCGGGCAGGGCGATGCCTGCCAGCACGGCTCCGGAGAGCACACTGACACCGAGGAACTTCGCGGCCTGCTGGGTCCCGGTCAGACCTCCGCCCGAGCGCTTCTTTGCCATAGGGGGCAGCCTAATCCGTACTGCTGAGCGTTCCGTAGGAGCGGGTGCCTCTCGGAGCGTTCGAGTACGAGACCGTGACATCCGGGCCGGGGCGGGGAGCGAGACAGGCCTGGCGAGCGGCTCGCCGCCGAGGCGGAAGGCGCGGCCGGTTCGGCGGCATGGCGGCGTGAGGCGGCGACGTTCCGATTCGCCGGACACACGTATATGCCTTGGCCTAAGCTGCTCCCAACTGTCACAGCCGTGCGGTCCCGCATCAAGACCCGTGCGTGACGTCGGCAGGAATTCCCGCGTACCCGAAGCGCGGTGACTTCATGCCTGAATCCGGCTCATGTCCGGTATGGCCGTGATGTCCTGGCGTCACTCCCCTGGGTGATCTGCCGGGCACGCATAGTCCGTTCGGGCCATTCAAGATTGGGCCCGAAGGGGGTGTTGCGCTGTCCCCACCTTCCGTAACGTCCCAACTGGCAGCGGTGAATATGCCGCTACCGCCGTGGGGGAGCCTCGATTCGGGAGAGGACGGCGCCGGTATGGGCTGGGTAGCTGACTGGAGTGCGCAGGCGGCCTGCCGCACTACCGATCCGGATGAACTTTTCGTGCAGGGTGCGGCGCAGAACAGGGCGAAGGCGGTGTGCACCGGATGTCCGGTGCGGACCGAGTGTCTCGCCGACGCCCTCGACAACCGCGTGGAATTCGGCGTGTGGGGCGGTATGACGGAGCGCGAACGGCGCGCCCTGCTGCGCCGCCGGCCGACCGTCACCTCGTGGCGCCGGCTCCTGGAGACCGCGCGCACCGAGTACGAGCGGGGAGCGGGCCTGCTTCCCGTGGCGATGGACGACGACGCGACGTACGAGACGTACGCGGCGGTGGGCTAGGCCGCGAGGCCGTCGGGCCGCCGGGGCGCTGGGCCGCGCCGCGGGGGAGGCAGGGCCCGAGGGCCTGTCACCCGGCGCGGTACCGGTCGGCGCCGGGGGCGTGTGCCGGTCGGCGTACCGGCAGGCGTATCCGTCAGCGTGCCGGTCGGGCGGGTCCTCAGGGCATACGGCCGACCGCGAGACGCTCACCGATGGCCCGCAGTCCGTCGAGGTCGTGCACATCGCCGGGCAGGGCGGCCACTTCGGCGACCGCCACCTCGGGGTGGAGCGCGGTGAAGCGGTCGCGCGTGCGCTGCTCACGTGCGAGCACCTGCATCCGCTCGGCATGGAGACGGAGCAGCCCTGCGGTCAGTTGCTGAACATCCGGGTCCGCTTCGGCTGTGGGGGCAGCCTCGGACTCGGAACGTGCGGTGACGGCGTTGGCGTCGGTGACGGTGCTGACATCGGTGACATCGACGGCGGCGGTGGCGAGGTGTGCGGCAGGCTCTGCGGTGGGGCCCGCAGGGGGGTCTGACGGCTCGGGAGTCTCGGGAGAGGTGGCACGGGAGCCACGTCCAGTAGGTTTCCCGGCGCCCTGATCCACAATGCGCCCCTCGTCAAGATTTTCTGCGGCGGCCCGCGCCCGCTCGGCCGAGAGCCGGGCGGCGCCGCTGCCATGGACCCGGTTGAGGACGATCCCCGCGAGCGGCATCTCCTCCGCGGCCAGCCGCTCCACGAAGTACGCCGCCTCCCGCAGCGCGTCCCGCTCCGGGGTGGCGACCACGAGGAAGGCCGTGCCCGGAGCCTGGAGCAGTCTGTACGTGGCGTCCGCGCGGGTCCGGAAACCGCCGAACATCGTGTCCATCGCCGCCACGAAGGTCTGCACGTCCTTCAGGAACTGACCCCCCAGCAGCTTCCCCAGCGTCCCGGTCATCATCGACATCCCGACGTTGAGGAACTTCATGCCCGCCCGGCCGCCCACCTTCGCCGGCGCCATCAGCAGCTTGATGAACGTGCCGTCGAGGAAGGAACCGAGCCGCTTCGGCGCGTCGAGGAAGTCGAGCGCCGACCGCGACGGCGGAGTGTCGACCACGATCAGGTCCCACTCGTCCTTGGCCCGGAGCTGACCCAGCTTCTCCATCGCCATGTACTCCTGCGTACCGGCGAAACCGGCCGACAGGGACTGGTAGAAGGGGTTCTCCAGGATCGCCCGGGCCCGGTCGGCGTCCGCGTGCGCCTCGACGATCTCGTCGAAGGTCCGCTTCATGTCGAGCATCATCGCGTGCAGTTCGCCGCCGTCGCTGCCCTTGATGCCGTCCACCTTGCGCGGCACGTTGTCGAGCGAGTCGATGCCCATCGACTGGGCCAGCCGGCGCGCCGGGTCGATGGTGAGCACCACGACCCGCCGGCCGCGCTCCGCCGCCCGGACGCCCAGAGCCGCCGCCGTCGTAGTCTTGCCGACCCCGCCCGCGCCGCAGCACACGATGATGCGCGTCGCCGGATCGTCGATCAGCGGATCCAGGTCCAGGACGGAAACGCTGTCCAGACCGGCGGCCGGACCCCCGGCCGTCCCGTCCGAGTCCCTGCCCACGGCAGCGGAAGCGGACGCGGAAGCGACCGTGCCTCCGCCCGTGCCGGCGCCGGAGTCCGCGCCCGCGGCAGCCTTCGGCGGCCGCCTCACCGTGCTCTGCGTGGCCTGCGTCACGCGCCCACCCCTTGTCTCCGCAGCTCCTTCGCCAGTCGGTACAGGCCGGCGATGTCCGCCCCGTCCCCCAGGAAGGGCAGTTCGTACGACGGGACCCCGATGCCGTCCAGCGTCTCCCGCTGCGCCCGCTCCAGCTCCACCCGCTGGGCGTGCTCGGCGGCCTGCTCCAGGAGCGGCTCGACCAGCCGGGTGCCGCCCTTGACGCCGACGGACGCCAGCGTGTCGGCGATGGCGTCGCGGTGGGCGCCGGAGGCGGCCCGTACCGCCGCCTCGTCGAGGACGTGCGGGCGGACCATGTTCACCACCACGCGCCCCACCGGCAGTTCGGCCGCGCGCAGCTCGGCGATGCCGTCGGCGGTCTCCTGGACCGGCATCTCCTCCAGGAGCGTCACCAGGTGCACCGCGGTGTCCGGGGACTTCAGGAAGCGCATGATCGCCTGGGCCTGATTGTGTATCGGACCGATCCTCGCCAGGCCCGCCACCTCGTCGTTGACATTGAGGAATCGGGTGATGCGGCCGGTCGGCGGCGCGTCCATCACCACGTAGTCGTAGGTGAAGCCGCCGTGCTTCTCCCGGCGGCGGACCGCCTCGCAGGCCTTCCCGGTGAGCAGCACGTCCCGCACGCCCGGCGCTATCGTCGTCGCGAAGTCGATCGCGCCGAGTTTCTTCAGCGCCCGGCCCGCGCTGCCCAGTTTGTAGAACATCTGGAGGTAGTCCAGGAGGGCGCGCTCGGCGTCGATGGCCAGCGCGAACACCTCGCCGCCGCCCGGCGCGACGGCGATCTTGCGCTCCTCGTACGGCAGCGCCTCCGTCTCGAAGAGCTGCGCGATGCCCTGCCTGCCCTCCACCTCGACCAGGAGGGTCCGCTTGCCCTCCGTGGCGAGGGCGAGCGCGAGTGCCGCGGCCACCGTCGTCTTACCGGTACCGCCCTTGCCGCTGACGACCTGGAGCCTGCTCACGTCTTCGAGCCTAACCACTGGCGGCCCGCCCCAATCAGAGGGTCGTCCCGGACGCGCCCCCCGAACACGCCCCCCGATCACCTAGGGGTCACCCCGGGATCGTCCCTGGGGCCGCCTCGGCGGACCGCCTCCGCACAGCGGATACAGTCGGCGCATGACCAAGTGGGAGTACGCGACTGTGCCGCTGCTGGTGCACGCGACGAAGCAGATTCTTGACACCTGGGGCGAGGACGGCTGGGAGCTCGTCCAGGTCGTGCCCGGCCCGAACAACCCCGAGCAGCTCGTGGCCTACCTGAAGCGGGAGAAGACCTCGTGAGCGGGGCCGGAGCCGTCGAGGCGAAGATCGCCGAGCTGGGCCTGACGCTGCCCGAGGTCGTCCCGCCGCTCGCGGCCTACCAGCCGGCCGTGCAGTCCGGCGTGTACGTCTACACCTCGGGCCAGCTCCCGATGGTGGCCGGCAAGCTCCCGGTGACCGGCAAGGTCGGCGCCGAGGTCACGGCCGAGGAGGCCAAGGAGCTCGCCGCCACCTGCGCGCTCAACGCGCTCGCGGCCGTGAAGTCGGTCGCCGGTGACCTGGACCGGATCAAGCGGGTCGTGAAGGTGGTCGGCTTCGTCGCCTCCGCCCCCGACTTCACCGGCCAGCCGGGTGTCATCAACGGCGCCAGCGAGCTGCTCGGCGCCGTCCTCGGCGACAAGGGCGTGCACGCGCGCAGCGCCGTCGGCGTCGCCGTCCTCCCGCTGGACGCCCCCGTCGAGGTCGAGGTCCAGGTGGAGCTCGAGCAGGCCTGAGGCCCGTACACGAGCCGTCCGAGCCGGTTCCCTCCCACGCGGAGGGAACCGGCTCTCGTGCATTCCGATGCTTGCGCATAGCATCCGGCCATGCCGAATGGTCAGACGAACGGTCAGTCGAGCGGTCAGTCGAGCGGGCAGCCCGGTGGGCAGTCGAACGGGCAGTGGTACCCGGCGGAGTGGCCCGACCGCATCCGCGCCCTCGCCGCCGGTGAGCTGGTCCCCGCGACGCCCCGGCGGGCCGCCACCGTGCTGCTCCTGAAGGACGGCGCCGACGGGCCCCTGGTCCACATGCTGCGCCGGCGCGCCTCCATGGCCTTCGCGGGCGGCGCGTACGCCTACCCCGGCGGCGGCGTCGACCCGCGCGACGAGCACCCGGTGCGCTGGGCCGGCCCCGCCCGCGAGGAGTGGGCGGCGCGCCTCGGCCTCCCGGACCCCGCGCAGGCACAGGCCGTGGTCTGCGCCGCCGTGCGCGAGACGTACGAGGAGGCGGGCGTGCTGCTCGCCGGGGAGACGCGGGACACGGTCGTCGGCGACACGACCGGGGAGGACTGGGAGAAGGACCGGGCGGCGCTGGTCGCCCGTGAGCTGTCCTTCGCGGACTTCCTCGACCGGCGCGGCCTGGTGCTGCGCTCGGACCTGCTCGGGGCCTGGGCCCGCTGGATCACGCCCGAGTTCGAGCCCCGGCGCTACGACACCTGGTTCTTCGTCGCCGCCCTCCCGGCCGGCCAGCGCACCCGGAACGCCTCCACCGAGGCCGACCGGACCGTCTGGATCCGCCCGGCGGACGCCGCCGCCGGCTACGACCGGGGTGAGCTGACGATGATGCCGCCGACCATCTCGACCCTCCGCGCCCTCGAACCGTACGGGACCGCCGCCGGCGCCCTGGCCGCGGCGCCGGAGCAGGAGATGACCCCCGTCCTCGCGCAGGCGCGTCTGGACGGCGACGAGGTGATCCTGAGCTGGCCGGGGCACGATGAGTTCACGAAGCACATCCCCGCCGCCGGGGACACCGCCGGAGACACCGACGGGGATGCCGCCGGAGATACCGGCGGGGACACGGCCGGTGATGCCGCCGACCGGCCCGCCGGGCCGGATGGAGGGACGACATGAGCCACGCCCACACCCTTCCCGGGCAGCCGCGCGGTGCCGTCGTCTCCGGGCCCGCGACCGCCCGCGCCGTCAACGTCCTCGCGCCGAACCCGTCCGCGATGACCCTGGACGGCACCAACACCTGGATCGTCGCCGAGCCGGACTCCGACCTCGCCGTCGTCATCGATCCCGGGCCGCTCGACGAGGGACACCTGCGCAACGTCGTCGCCACCGCCGAGAGACTCGGCAAGCGGATCGGCCTCACCCTGCTCACCCACGGGCACTCGGACCACGCCGAGGGCGCGGCGCGCTTCGCCGAGCTGACCCGCACCGGAGTACGGGCGCTCGACCCGGCGCTCCGGCTCGGCGACGAGGGGCTCGGGGACGGCGACGTGATCACCACGGGCGGGCTCGAACTCCGGGTCGTGCCCACCCCCGGCCACACCTCCGACTCGCTCTGCTTCCACCTTCCGGCCGACCGGGCGGTGCTCACCGGCGACACGATCCTGGGCCGGGGCACGACGATGGTGGCGCACCCGGACGGGCGGCTCGGCGAGTATCTGGACTCCCTGCGGCGGCTGCGCACGCTCACCGTCGACGACGGGGTGCACACGGTCCTGCCCGGCCACGGGCCGGTCCTGGAGGACGCGCAGGGGGCCGTGGAGTTCTATCTCGCCCACCGGGCGAGCCGGCTCGCCCAGGTCGAGACGGCCGTCGAGGGCGGTCTGCGGACCGCCCCGGAGGTCGTCGCCCACGTCTACGCGGACGTGGACCGCTCCCTGTGGCCGGCCGCCGAGCTCTCCGTACGGGCGCAGCTGGACTATCTGAAGGAGCGCGGCCTGATCTGAGGCGGGAGGCCGTCGGCCGGGCGCGTCTTCGAGCCCGGTCCCGAACCCCCGGAACCTGCGGCCCTCCCCGAGTGTCTTACGCTCCGCTTACATCTGGCCGTAGCTCTCGGGGGGAAGCCCGTGTTCGTCATAGCCATCCTGCTGGTCATCACGGCGGTGGTGCTCTACATCGTCGGCCGCGTGAACGACACCCGCGGCCTCAAGCTCGGCGCCGTCGGCGCCCTGCTCGCCGGCCTGTTCTCGCTGATCGCGAGCATGACGTACGTGATCAGCGCGTACGAGGTCGGCGTCCCGGTCGCGTTCGGCAAGGTCGGTACGCCGATGACCTCCGGCATGCACATGAAGTCGCCGTTCACGAACGTCACGACCTTCTCCACCCGGCCCGTCGACCTCAACCTCTCCGACAAGGACGTGGTCGAGGTCCGCTCCTCGCAGGGCGGCGTGATGTACGCCGAGGTCACCGTGAAGTGGGCGGTGCACCCGTCCAAGGCGGTCGAGCTCTACAAGCTGGCCGGCAGCGAGGACGCCATCCAGCAGCGTCTGGTCTACCCGGACAGCCGTGAGATCGTCCGCAACGTCTTCGCCCGCTACTCGAGCGAGCAGGGCTACGCCTCCGACCGCGAGAAGATCAATGCGGAGATCGCGCGCCTCATCAAGGAGCGGCTCGCCCCGCGCGGCATCGACGTCACCACCGTGAACCTGCGCAACGTGAAGCCCTCGCAGGCCCTGCAGGACCAGATCGACCGCAAGATCCAGCAGCAGCAGGCCACCGAGCGGGCCCTGGAGGCCTCCCGTACCGCCAAGGCGGAGGCCGACCGGCGCCGGATCGAGGCGGAGGGTATCGCCCGCGCCAACAAGATCCTCAACGACTCGCTGACCGACAAGGTCCTGATGAACCAGTGCATCGACGCCTACAAGGAGGCCTCCGCGAAGAACCCGGTCTACGCGGTGCCCTGCGGCAGCGGCGGCTCGAACCCGCTGATCGTGGACGGTACGAAGCGCTGACCACGTCGAGGTAGATGGCGCCGGTCTCTACGAGAAGGGGCCGCCCGGTTCGACCGGGCGGCCCCTTCTCGTACGTACGGGGTGGTGCTCAGCGCGAGCGCTTGGCGAGGCGCTCCACGTCGAGCAGGATCACCGCGCGGGCCTCCAGGCGCAGCCAGCCGCGCTGGGCGAAGTCGGCGAGCGCCTTGTTGACCGTCTCGCGGGAGGCGCCGACCAGCTGGGCCAGCTCCTCCTGGGTGAGGTCGTGGACGACGTGGATGCCCTCCTCGGACTGCACGCCGAAGCGGCGCGACAGGTCGAGGAGTGCGCGGGCGACACGGCCCGGCACGTCGGAGAAGACCAGGTCGGACATCTGGTCGTTGGTCTTGCGCAGGCGGCGGGCGACGGCGCGCAGCAGGGCGCTGGCCACCTCGGGCCGGGCGTTCAGCCAGGGCTGGAGGTCGCCGTGGCCGAGGCCGAGCAGCTTGACCTCGGTCAGCGCGGTCGCGGTGGCGGTGCGCGGGCCCGGGTCGAACAGGGACAGCTCGCCGATCAGCTCGCCGGGGCCGAGGACGGCCAGCATGTTCTCGCGGCCGTCGGGCGAGGTGCGGTGCAGCTTCACCTTGCCCTCGGTGACCACGTAGAGCCGGTCGCCCGGGTCGCCCTCGTGGAAGAGTGCGTCGCCTCGGGCCAGCGTCGCCTCACTCATCGAGGCGCGCAGCTCAGCGGCCTGCTCGTCGTCGAGCGCCGCGAACAGCGGGGCGCGCCGCAGAACGTCGTCCACGAGTTCTCTCCTATGTCGACCTCAGTGCGATCAATCACAACAAGTTTGACGCACCGGACCGCCTTTCCGTACGTCAGGGGCCCGATTGGGTCGTGATCGGGGGCGCGCGGGGCGGATGTCGGCGGCGGCCCCTAGGCTGGCCGGGTGTCCAACTCGCCGGTGAGAGCACAGGCCAAGGGGGCTGGAAGAGTGCGGGACGAAGCCAATTCCGCTGTGGGCGAACGCGGAGTGTCGAAACAGACGAAAGCGACAAAACGCCCCCGAGTGGGGTCCGGAGGACCCGACAAACCGGCGGCGGCCGAGGCAAAGGCGGCCACCAAGAAGGCGGTGTCCGAAAAGGCCCCCACGAAGACGGCTGAGGCGGCGAAGAAGGCCACCGCGAGGAAGGCCGCCGCGAACACGACCACCGCGAAGACGACCACCGCGAAGACGACCACCGCGGAGAAGGTCACCGCGAGGAAGGCCGCCAAGCCCGAGTCGCACCTCGCCATGGTCCGGCGTGCCCGGAAGATCAACCGGGAGCTGGCCGAGGTCTATCCGTACGCCCATCCCGAGCTCGACTTCCGCAACCCCTTCGAGCTGCTCGTCGCCACGGTCCTCTCCGCCCAGACCACGGACCTGCGGGTCAACCAGACCACGCCCGCGCTCTTCGCGAAGTATCCGACCCCCGAGGACCTGGCCGCCGCCGTGCCCGAGGAGGTCGAGGAGCTGATCCGGCCGACCGGCTTCTTCCGCGCCAAGACCAAGTCGATCATGGGGCTCGCCGCGGCCCTCAGGGACGACTTCGGCGGTGAGGTGCCCGGGCGCCTGGACGACCTGGTCAAGCTGCCCGGCGTCGGCCGGAAGACGGCCTTCGTGGTCCTCGGCAACGCCTTCGGAGTGCCCGGCATCACCGTGGACACCCACTTCATGCGGCTGGCCCGGCGCTGGAAGTGGACCGAGTCCGACGACCCGGTGAAGATCGAGGCCGAGGTCGCCGAGATCTTCCCGAAGAGCGACTGGACGATGCTCTCGCACCGGGTGATCTTCCACGGGCGCCGCATCTGCCACGCCCGCAAGCCCGCCTGCGGCGCCTGCCCGATCACCCACCTCTGCCCCTCGTACGGCGAGGGCGAGACCGATCCGGAGAAGGCGCGCAAGCTCCTGAAGTACGAGAAGGGCGGCTTCCCGGGCCAGCGGCTCAACCCGCCGCCGGACTACCCGGGCCTCCCCGCGCCCCCGCTGGGCGCGAGCTCCTGAGCCCTGAGCCCGGGAACGAACCGGGAGGCCGACCGCGTTGTGAAACACGGGATGAGACACGGGGGTGCCTATGACGCGCACTGGTGAAGAGCTCCAGGGCTCGGGTGGCCTGCTCAGCAGAGCGGGGCTGCCCGACTGGCTCGGCCCGGTCGACCACGCCGCCCGCACGGTCGAGCCGGAGCAGCTGAGCCGCTTCCTGCCGCCCGAGGACGGCGCGGGGCGGCAGTCCGCCGTGCTCATCCTCTTCGGCGAGGGCCCGCGCGGCCCGGAGCTGCTGCTGATGGAGCGCTCCGGCACCCTCCGCTCGCACGCCGGGCAGCCCTCCTTCCCCGGCGGCTCCCTCGACCCCGAGGACGGCGACCCGGCCGACGGCGGGCTGCTGCGGGCCGCGCTGCGCGAGGCCCGCGAGGAGACCGGCCTCGATCCGGCCGGCGTCCAGCTCTTCGGTGTGCTGCCCCGCCTGTACATCCCGGTGAGCGGATTCGTCGTCACGCCCGTCCTCGGCTGGTGGCGGGCGCCCAGCCCGGTCGGGGTCGTCGACCCCGCCGAGACCGCCCGGGTCTTCACCGTCCCCGTGGCGGATCTCACGGATCCCGCGAACCGCGCCACCGCGACCCATCCCAGCGGCCACCACGGCCCCGCATTCCTCGTCGAATCGGCTCTGGTCTGGGGATTTACCGCGGGAGTGATCGACCGGATCCTGCATTTCGCAGGCTGGGAGCGCCCCTGGGACCGCTCGAAGCGGGTCCCGCTCGACTGGAGGTCATGACAGGCTGGCCCCGGGGCGATCGATGACGAATCTGCGAGGCTACTGACGGTGAACGTGCTGGACATCCTGTTGCTGCTCGCCGCCGTCTGGTTCGCGATCATCGGTTACCGCCAGGGTTTCGTCGTCGGCATCCTCTCGGTGATCGGCTTCCTCGGCGGCGGTCTCGTCGCCGTTCTGCTGCTGCCGGCCCTCTGGAACCAGCTGACCGACCACAGCGAGGTCTCGACGACCGCGACGGTGATCTTCGTGATGGTGGTGATCATCAGCGCCTCCGTCGGCCAGGCCTTCACCACCCACCTCGGCAGCAAGCTGCGCCGGCACATCACCCGGACGCCCGCCCGCGTCCTGGACGCCACCGGCGGCGCCCTGGTCAACGTGGTCGCGATGCTGCTCGTGGCCTGGCTCATCGGCTCCGCCCTGGCCGGTACGGCCATGCCCACCCTGGGCAAGGAGGTCCGCGGCTCCAAGGTGCTCCTCGGGGTCGACCAGGTGATGCCGGATCAGGCACCCGGCTGGTTCTCCGACTTCACCTCGGCGCTCGCCCAGAACGGCTTCCCGCAGGTCTTCAGCCCCTTCTCCAACGAGCCCATCACCGAGGTGCTGCCGCCCGACCCGGCGCTCGCGGGCAGCCCGGTCGCCGCCCGCGCCCAGGACTCCATCGTCAAGGTCGTCGGCACCGCCCCCAGCTGCGGCAAGGTCCTCGAAGGCACCGGCTTCGTCTTCGCCGAGCGCCGGGTCATGACCAACGCGCATGTCGTCGGCGGCGTCGACGAGCCGACCGTCCAGATCGGCGGCGAGGGCAAGCTCCACGACGCCAAGGTCGTCCTCTACGACTGGAAGCGCGACATCGCCGTCCTCGACGTGCCCGATCTCAAGGCCCGCCCGCTCCAGTTCACCGACCAGGACGCGCGCAGCGGCGACAACGCCATCGTCGCCGGCTTCCCCGAGAACGGCGCCTACGACGTGCGCTCGGCGCGCGTCCGCGGACGCATCGCCGCCGAGGGCCCCGACATCTACCACCGCGGGGAGGTGCGCAGGGACGTGTACTCGCTGTACGCGACGGTTCGTCAGGGCAACTCCGGCGGACCGCTGCTCACCGCCGACGGCAAGGTGTACGGCGTGATCTTCGCCCGCTCCCTCGACGACGCCAACACCGGTTACGCGCTGACGGTCGACGAGATCCGTGACGACATCCTCCGCGGCCGCTCGGCCGCCCAGCAGGTCGACAGCCAGGGCTGCGCCCTCTAGGAGGCCGAGGCCCTTCAGGGCGCCCTGGAGGGCCCGTTCGAGCCCGTTCCGGGGCCCGTGCGGCGGGTCGGCGTATGCGTGAGGATGGAGACTACGTACGGATGCGGCTACGTACGGGTGTGGCGCAGTCGGGCCGACATCCAGCGGGCCCGGCGGCGGAGGATCCGGGAGATCCCCACGGCCCGCGCCGGGTGCGGATGGCCCTGGTCCTGCGTACCGCCCCGTTCCGGGGCGCCGGAGCCGCCGATCGAGCGGCGGTCGCGTGCTGTGTCACTGTAGTCGTGCGTCCAGCCCATACCCGGACGTCTGCCCGGGGCCCAAGGTCGGTAACCGCCCGGGGGCCCGCCAATTGGAGTATGCGCGAGGCACATGGCAATTCGACGGACGGCTGTGCGCCGCCGGTGTTCAGCGGTCGTCAGCGGTCGGGCTCGGGGTCCTTCAGCCAGTTGACGAGCTCGGTGGTGAACGCCGCCGGGTCCTCCTCGTGGGGGAAGTGCCCGAGGCCGTCGAAGAGCCGCCAGCGGTAGGGAGCCTCCACGTACTCGCCGGAGCCGGCCGCGCTGCGGGTCCGCATCACCGGGTCGAGCGAACCGTGCAGGTGCAGCGTGGGCACCCGCACCGGCCGCTTCATGCGCCGGTTGAACTGGATGCCGTCCGGGCGGGCCAGCGAGCGCACCATCCAACGGTACGGCTCGATGGAGCAGTGCGCGGTCGACGGGATGCACATGGCCCGCCGGTAGACCGCGAGGGCCTCCTCGTCGGCCGCCGCGCCCGGGTTCGGCCCGGACCAGTCCTGGATGAGCCGGCCGACGAGCGCCGCCTCGTCGGCGACGAGCTGACGCTCCGGCAGCCACGGGCGCTGGAAGCCCCACACGTACGAACCGGCGCGGGTCTGCGCGAAGTCGGAGAGCATCGCCGAGCGCCAGCGGCGCGGGTGCGGCATCGAGGAGACGGCGAGCCGGCGCACCAGCTTGGGGCGCATCACGGCGGCCGTCCAGGCGAGGTAGCCGCCCAGGTCGTGGCCGACGAGGGCGGCGTCCGGCTCGCCGAGCGAGCGGATCACGCCGGTGATGTCCAGGGCCAGGTTGGCCGGGTCGTAACCGCGGGGCGTGCGGTCGCTGCCGCCGACGCCGCGCAGGTCCATCGCCACGGCCCGGAAACCGGCCTCGGCGAGGGCAGGCAGCTGGTGGCGCCAGGTCCACCAGAACTGCGGGAAGCCGTGCAGCAGCAGCACCAAGGGGCCGTCGCCCATCTCGGCGATGTGGAAGCGGGCGCCGTTGGCCGCCACGTCGCGGTGGGTCCACGGCCCGTCGATGCGGACGGGGCTCCCGCCGTTGGCGCTGCTGCTCTCAGGGACGGTCATGCGGATGAGCGTGCCACAGTCTCGCCCTTGTCCAGGGCGATCCGGGCCGCGTCGGCCGCCACCGGCCGCGGGTGCGGCTTGACGTTCTGCATGATCGCCGCGGTCTGCTTGGCGGAGTCGATGGTCTTCTCCGGCTTCTTGACCTTCTTGAACTTGGCGACGGCGATGGCGATGAGCACGCCCGCGAACAGCACGTTCGCCGTGAAGGACAGCAGGAAGCACCAGACCATGTTCCAGCCGCCGTTGCCGTTGTGCCCACCGGTCCAGGTGTTGATGGCGTAGGCGAGCGCGAAGCTCAGCATCGGCAGGGAGAACAGCAGCACCACGGCGGCGGTGATGCCGAGGATCGCTCCGATCCCACCGCGCTTCACGTCCTGGCGGATCTCCGCCTTGGCGAGGGCGATCTCGTCGTGCACCAGGGCGGACATCTCGGCGGTCGCCGAGGCGACCAGCTGGCCGAGGCTGCGCTCGGTTCCGTCGAACGGGTCGCTCATGGCTGCTCCCTCTTCTCCTGTGTCGTCTGCCCTCAGATCATGCCGGACGGTCGTCCCCGCCGCGCGATGCACCCGCCAGTTGGGCGCGCTCGCGATGCTCGGCGGCCTTCCGCTCGTAGATCTCGGCCATCCGCAGGTGGTACTCGGGGGTGTGCTCCTCGTAGATGTCGGGGATTCCGTCGTGGTCCTCGTCGCGGTCCTCCTCCGCGCACAGGGCCTGGTACCTGCGGACCCGCAGCTTCAGGAGTACGGAGGCGAGCACGGCGGCTATGAGGGAGCCGGCCAGAACCGCTGCCTTCACCTGGTTGGTCAGCGCCACGTCGCCCTCGAAGGCCAGTTCGCCGATGAGCAGCGAGACGGTGAAGCCGATGCCGGAGAGCGTGGCCACGGCGAAGACGTCCGGCCAGGCCAGGTCGGGGTTGAGCTCCGCTCTTGTGAAGCGGGCGGTGATCCACGTGCCGCCGAAGATGCCGAGGGCCTTGCCGGCGACGAGTCCGAGGACCACGCCGAGGGTGACGGGCTGGGTGAACACGTCGCTGATGGACTTGCCGGAGATGGTGACTCCGGCGGAGAACAGCGCGAACAGCGGCACGGCGAGACCGGCGGAGAGTGGCCGGACCAGGTGCTCGATGCGCTCGCCGGGGGAGTGCTCCTCGCCCTCGTGGGTGGTGCAGCGCAGCATCAGGCCCATGGCGACGCCGGCGATGGTGGCGTGGACGCCGCTGTTGTACATCAGGCCCCAGATGACCAGGGCCAGCGGCACGTACACGTACCAGCCGCGGACGCCCTTGCGCAGCAGCAGCCAGAAGACGGCCAGTCCGGCGACGGCGCCGCCGAGGGCGGCGAAGTTGAGGTCGTCGGTGAAGAAGATCGCGATGATGAGGATCGCGAGCAGGTCGTCGACGACGGCGAGGGTGAGCAGGAAGGCCCGCAGCGCCGAGGGCAGCGAGGTGCCGATCACGGCGAGGACGGCGAGAGCGAAGGCGATGTCGGTGGCGGTGGGCACGGCCCAGCCGCCGAGGCTGCCGTCGCCGACCAGGTTGACCACGGTGTAGACCAGGGCGGGCACCGCCATGCCGCATATCGCGGCGATGACGGGAAGCGCGGCGGCCTTGGGGTCGCGCAGCTCGCCCGCGACGAGCTCGCGCTTGAGCTCGATGCCGGCCACGAAGAAGAAGATCGCGAGGAGGCCGTCGGCGGCCCAGTGCTCCACCGACAGATCGAGGCCGAGGGCGGCCGGGCCCAGGTGGAAGTCCTGCACGGCCGCGTAGCTGTCCTTCAGCGGGGTGTTGGCCCAGATGAGTGCGACGACCGCGGCGACAAGCAGCAGCACACCGCCGACGGTCTCCGTGCGCAGCGCGTCGGCGACGAAGCGGCGCTCAGGCAGCGAGAGCCGGCCGAGGAACCTGCGGTCGGTGGGCGGGGGCGCGGACGCGGGCACGGTGAGAACCTCCGGTCGGTGGGCAGGGCTTAGCACATGCCGACCAGACTTCCCGGCGCACCTAGGTGTTCTTGTCGCGTCACTGACGCGGTCCTTACTTTACCTAACTTTACTGATAGGTGCTCGGTGGTGACTGGCGATCTTCACTTTAGGTGCATACGCGGACACCGGCACCCCCTGTGGACAACGCCCTGTGGACAACCCCGCGAGCGCACGGAAGCGCCCGCCCCGGTCACTCCGGGACGGGCGCTCACCTGCGGTTTTCGGTGGGGTCCGCGGATCAGTCCTCGCTGGCCGCGGCCGGCAGCTTGGTCTGGATGAGGTCCATGACCGAGGAGTCGGTCAGCGTCGTGACATCGCCCAGCTCGCGGTTCTCGGCGACGTCGCGCAGCAGCCGGCGCATGATCTTGCCGGAGCGGGTCTTGGGCAGCTCGGCCACCGGCAGGATCCGCTTCGGCTTGGCGATGGGGCCGAGATGCGCGCCGACGTGGTTGCGTAGTTCGGCGACGAGACCGTCGTCCTCGGTGGCCGTGCCGCGCAGGATCACGAAGGCGACGATGGCCTGGCCCGTGGTCTCGTCGGCGGCGCCGACCACGGCGGCCTCGGCGACCGACGGGTGGGAGACCAGCGCGGACTCGACCTCGGTGGTGGAGATGTTGTGGCCCGAGACGAGCATGACGTCGTCGACCCGGCCGAGCAGCCAGATGTCGCCGTCGTCGTCCTTCTTCGCGCCGTCACCCGCGAAGTACTTGCCCTCGAAGCGCGACCAGTAGGTGTCGACGAAGCGCTGGTCGTCGCCCCAGATGGTGCGGAGCATGGACGGCCACGGCTCGGTGAGCACCAGGTAGCCGCCGCCCCCGTTCGCGACCTCGTTCGCCTCGTCGTCGACGACGGTGGCCGAGATGCCGGGCAGCGGGCGCTGCGCGGATCCGGGCTTGGTCTCGGTGACGCCGGGCAGCGGCGAGATCATCATCGCGCCGGTCTCGGTCTGCCACCAGGTGTCCACGATCGGGCACGTGTCGGCGCCGATGTGCTTCCGGTACCAGATCCACGCCTCGGGGTTGATCGGCTCGCCGACCGAGCCGAGGAGGCGCAGCGACGACAGGTCGAACTTGGCGGGGATGTCGTCGCCCCACTTCATGAACGTGCGGATGGCGGTCGGCGCCGTGTAGAGGATGGTGACGCCGTACTTCTGCACGATCTCCCAGAACCGGCCCTGGTGCGGGGTGTCCGGGGTGCCCTCGTACATGACCTGGGTCGCGCCGTTGGCCAGCGGCCCGTACACGATGTACGAGTGGCCGGTGACCCAGCCGATGTCGGCCGTGCACCAGAAGACGTCGGTCTCCGGCTTGAGGTCGAAGACGGCGTGGTGGGTGTACGCGGCCTGGGTGAGGTAGCCGCCGGAGGTGTGCAGGATGCCCTTCGGCTTCCCGGTGGTGCCCGAGGTGTAGAGGATGAAGAGCGGGTGCTCCGCCTCGAAGGCCTCGGGGGTGTGCTCGGCGGACTGGCGGGCGACGATGTCGTCCCACCACACGTCGCGGCCCTCGGTGAAGGCGGTGTCCTGGCCGGTGCGGCGGACCACGAGGACGTGCTCGACCTGCGGGCACTTGCCGACGGCCTCGTCGATGGCCGGCTTGAGGGCGGACGGCTTGCCGCGGCGGTAGCCGCCGTCGGCGGTGACGACCAGCTTGGCGTCGGCGTCCTGGATCCGGGAGGCGACGGCGTCGGCCGAGAAGCCGCCGAAGACCACCGAGTGGGCGGCGCCGATGCGGGCGCAGGCCAGCATGGTGATGGCCGCCTCGGGGATCATCGGCAGGTAGACCGCGACCCGGTCGCCCTTGCGGACACCCAGCTCGGTCAGGGCGTTGGCGGCCCGGGAGACCTCGTCCTTGAGCTCGGCGTAGGTGATGGCGCGGCTGTCGCCCGGCTCGCCCTCGAAGTGGATGGCGACCCGGTCGCCGTTGCCGGCCTCGACGTGGCGGTCCACGCAGTTGTACGCGACGTTCAGCTCGCCGTCGGCGAACCACTTGGCGAACGGCGGGTTCGACCAGTCGAGCGTCTCCGTCGGCTCGGTGGCCCAGCTGAGCCGCTTGGCCTGCTCGGCCCAGAAGCCCAGCCTGTCCGCCTTGGCCTGCTCGTACGCCTCCGCCGTGACATTGGCGTGCGCGGCCAGCTCGGCGGGCGGCGCGAAGCGGCGCTCTTCCTTGAGCAGATTGGCCAAGGATTCGTTGCTCACGACATCTCCCTTTCCCAGGGCGTCCTATGTGCCTGTGTGTCCCGCGTCATAGCTCATCAGGCGGATGCCCGGGTGACAAGAGGCTCCGGACAATTGGTTTAGACCTGTGCGGTGACACGCGGAGGTGACCCCTCGCTCCCCGAGCGGTGGGGAGCGAGGGGTCACACACTTGCACGGACGAACGGAACAGATGGTTCAGGACGCGCGCGCGGCCTGCCGCCCCCACGCCCGGTCCTCCGGCTCCGCCGCCGGCCCCGGCGTCGGCCCCGACGTCGGTCCTGCCGCTGTGCCGCCCGCCGCGGGCGGCACATGGTTGAACACGTCGTCGTAGCTGTGCACCTCGTCCGTGCCGGCCAGCAGATAGGCCTGCGCCTCGCCCACGTGGAAGTACATCCCGTGCAGCGTCAGCGTGCCCTCGGCGAGCCGCCGCGCCACCGACTCGTACGCCCGCAGATGCTCCAGCTGCTGCACCACATTGGTCAGGCACAGCTGCTCGACCGCGTCGGCCGGCAGCCGGCCGGAGATCCTCGCCCAGGCGTGGCGGCGGCTCGCCATCCGCTCCAGACTCGGCAGGCCGTGCCGCAGCCAGCGGCGCAGCGGGCTCGGCGGCTCGTCGGGGCCGCTGTTCAGCAGGGCCTGCATCGCGCCGCAGCCCGAGTGCCCGCAGACCGTGATCGACTCGACCCGCAGCACCTCCACCGCGTACTCGATCGCCGCCGCCACCGAGTCGTCCCCGCTCTCCTCGCCCGGCAGTGGCACCAGGTTCCCCACATTGCGCACCGTGAACAGGTCGCCCGGGCCGCTGGACGTGATCATGCTGGTCACCAGCCGGGAATCCGCGCAGGTCAGGAACAGCTGCGAGGGCCGCTGTCCCTCCCGGGCCAGCCTGGCCAGCTCCTCGCGCACCAGCGGCGCGGTGTCCCGCTGGAAGGCGCCGATGCCGCTCGCCAGCCGGTGCCCGACGGTCCCGCCGCCCGGCTCCTCGCCGCCGCCCTCCGTGCCCTCGGCCCCCGAGGGCCGCTGCTCGCCGCACTGGTGATTGCGCCACGGCGTCCACGGGCGGCAGCAGGCGTGCCTGCCCGCGCCGTGCGCGGCGGAGCCGGAGGCGGGCGTGGGCCGGGTGATCCGGTGGCCGGCCGGACCGGTCAGTCGGACGGCGGCGTCGTGTGAGGCCTGCCAGTCGCGCAGGGCCTCGTAGGCGGCGTGGTCCATGAAGGACCCGTCCAGTTCGACGACGCAGGGCGAGTCCTGCGGGATCTGATGCAGGACCCGGCTGAGCCGGGGTACGGCGAGGAAGGTCAACTGCCCCCGCGCCCGCACGTGGTGGCCCTCATCGGTCTCCTCGATCGTGATCCGGGTCCGGGTGAGCCGGTGCAGGGCGACCGCCACGGCGACCGCGACACCGATGACCACGCCTTCCAGGACCCCTGTCAGGACGACGGCGGTCAGCGTCGCCACGTACACGAGCATCTCGCGATTGCGCCGGACGCTGCGCAGATGGGTGATGCTGACCATCTGGACACCGACGACGGTGACGAGCGCGGCGAGCGAGGCCAGCGGGATCAGGTCGAGCACGGGCACCAGGAACAACGCGGCGAGGATGACCCAGACGCCGTGCAGGATCGCGGAGTTGCGGCCGGTCGCGCCGGCGGAGATGTTGGCGGCGCTGCGCACGGCGACGCCCGTGACGGGCAGCCCGCCGAGTGCCCCGGAGAGCACGTTGGCCGCGCCCTGGCCGGCGAGTTCGCGGTCCAGGCGAGACCGGGGGACCGGCGGGCCCGCCCGGCGGGCCGCGGCCAGCTTGTCGACCGCGACGGCCGAGAGCAACGACTCGACACTGCCGACCAGCGTGACGGTGAGGGCGGCGGCGACCAGTCCCAGCAACGGACCCTCCGGCAGCCCCACGAGCGCGTGACTGCTCCACGAGGGCAGGTCGACCCGGGGCAGGCGCAGCCCGGCGAGAGCGGCGACCGCCGTGGCACCGGCCACGGCGGCGAGGGCCGCCGGGACCTTGCGTACGAGCCGGCCCACACGCCCTGGCAAGCGCGGCCACAACAGCAGTACGGCGACGGTGAGCGCACTGATGGCGAGCGCGGGGCCGGAGACGTGCGCCAACTGGGCGGGCAGTCCACGGGCGTTGGCCACAGCGGAGCTCTGCGGGCTCCCGCCGAGCACGACGTGCAGCTGGGCGAGGGCGATGGTGACGCCGATCCCGGCCAGCATCCCGTGCACGACGGCAGGGGAGACGGCGAGCGCGGAGCGGGCCACCCGCAGGGCGGCGAGGCCGAGTTGGGCCAGTCCGGCGAGGACCGTGACGGCGCAGGTGGTGCGCCAGCCGTAGCGCTGGATCAGCTCGGCGGTGACCACGGTCAGTCCGGCGGCCGGGCCGCTGACCTGGAGCGGGGAGCCGCCGAGCCGACCGGCGACGATGCCGCCGACGGCGGCGGCCACCAGACCGGCCTGGAGCGGCGCGCCGGTGGCGAGGGCGATGCCGAGGGAGAGCGGCAGCGCGATGAGGAACACGGCGACCGACGCGGACAGGTCCGCGCCGGCGATGCGGAAGCGGCGGCGCGGACCGTCCGGTGGGCTGTGCGGCCGTTGGACGCGAGGCCGGTTCGTGGTGCGGGCAGGGCTGGTGAGGGTCATGTTCCCGTCTCCTCCGGAGGGGCAGCGTGACGCGGCTCGTGCGGGGTTCAGCGGCGGGTACAGCGATCAGCACTGATGAACGCTCAGTAAATGAATGGTAATGGAGAGTAAAGTCTCCGGCATTATTTTCGGGGCAAACAGGGCAATGATTCACCGGATCCGGTGACAGAACGTGGTCATACCGCTTGTCGTTGCCGCGCTCCGGCCGTCGTGGTGCGACGTTGACGCCGCTTGTACGGAAATCCGAGGAACCGTGCGAACGGGCAAGCGAACGCAACGAGGAGAGGTGTGCGGATGTCAGCCGCCGCGAGAAGGACCACTGTCCAGAAGAGGGCGCTCGCCGTCGGCGCCCTCGCCGTCGCCCTCACGGCCGGGCTCGCCGGCTGCTCGGGCTCCGGCGGTTCCGCTCCGCAGGGGGCACCGGGCGCCGCGGGCGCCAAGAAGGGTCCGGCCGCGGCCCCGCAGAGCGCGGTACGGCTGATCGGGGACGGCTCCACCGCCTTCACCGGCGTGCAGCCGAAGCAGCCCACCTGGCAGCGCCTGAAGCCGGGTCAGCAGCCGCCCCAGTTCGTGGTGTTCTCCTGGGACGGCGCGGGCGAGGACAGCCAGAGACTGTTCTCCCACTTCCGCAAGGTCGGCAAGCAGTACGGCGCGAACATGACGTACTTCCTCAGCGGCGTGTACCTGCTGCCGGAGTCCAAGCGCGAGATGTACAACCCGCCGCAGCACTCCCCGGGCCGCTCGGACATCGGCTTCAACGACGTCCAGGGCATCCGCGACACCGTGCGCGAACTGCGCGGTGCCTGGGAGGAGGGCAACGAGATCGGCACCCACTTCAACGGGCACTTCTGCGGCAAGGACGGGGGTGTGGGCACCTGGTCGGTCGAGGAGTGGAAGAGCGAGATCAACCAGGCCAAGTCCTTCGTCAAGAACTGGAAGACGAATGCCGGACTGAAGGCGGAGCAGCCGCTTCCGTTCGACTACGACAAGGAGCTCGTCGGCGCCCGCACGCCGTGCCTGGAGGGTCGCGCGAACTTCGTGAAGGCGGCGTCCCAGATGGGCTTCCGCTACGACACCAGCGGCGTCAACGACCAGATCTGGCCGAAGAAGGACCAGGGGCTCTGGGACCTGTCGATGCAGCTGGTCCCGGTCCCCGGCCGCGCCTTCCAGACGCTGTCGATGGACTACAACTTCCTGGTCAACCAGTCCGGTACGACCAAGGGCGACCCGTCGATGCACGAGTACTGGGGCAACCAGATGCGCGACGGCCTGGTGCAGGCCTTCGAGCGCTCGTACCGGGGCAACCGGGCGCCGCTGATCATCGGCAACCACTTCGAGTCCTGGAACGGCGGCACCTATATGCGCGCCATCGAGGAGACCATCGCCACGGTCTGCGTGCAGAAGGACGTCGAGTGCGTCTCCTTCCGCCAGCTCGCCGACTGGCTCGACGCCCAGGACCCGGCGGTCGTCGCCAAGCTCCGCACCCTGAAGGTCGGCGAGGCCCCGACCGGCGGCTGGCAGTCCTTCCTGGCCCCGCAGCCCGCCGCCCCGGCCGGAGCAGCGGGCAACGCCGCCCCGGCCGCCGCCGTCAAGCCGGCTGAACGGCGCTGAGCCCTTCGGTCAGTACGAAGCCGGGGTCGACCTGCGCCGCCAGGTCGGCCCCCGGCCCCTTCTCCTTCGCTTCCTCGCACCGCTCGGCGCCGGGGCGCCTCCCGGGCGTCGGGAGCGGTGCCGGACTCCGTCCGGCGGGCGAGGTGGGGGCGTCAGCTCGGCTGCGGCACGGCGAGGCGTTCGTCGAGCACGAAGCCGGTGTCGACCTGCGCCGCCAGGTCGGCCCCGGTCTTGGCGTTGCCCCAGCTCTCCGCGTTCTTCAGGTGGAAGTGCACCATCTGGCGCGTGTAGCGCTCCCAGTCGCGGTGGGCGTACGAGTCGTCCGCCGCGTTCTGGAGGAGCTGCAGGGCCGTGCGGTTGGTGGCCTCCAGGAGCTCGAAGAGCGGCGGGCGGCCCTTCTCCATCGAGCGGACCCAATCGGAGTGGCCGACCGTCACCAGCAGGTCGTCGCCGACCTCGGCGCGCAGGAAGTCGATGTCGTCCGGGCCCTGCACCTTGTTGCCGACGACCTTCAGCGCGACCCCGAAGTCCCGTGCGTACTCCTTGTACTGGCGGTAGACGGACACGCCCTTACGGGTCGGCTCGGCCACCAGGAAGGTCATGTCGAAGCGGGTGAACATGCCGGAGGCGAAGGAGTCCGAGCCGGCCGTCATGTCGACCACGACGTACTCGTCCGGCCCGTCCACCAGGTGGTTCAGGCACAGCTCCACCGCGCCGACCTTGGAGTGGTAGCAGGCCACTCCGAGGTCCGAATCCGTGAACGGGCCCGTCGCCATCAGCCGGATCCCGTCCCCGTCGAGCACCACCGGGCGGGCGCAGGCCTCGTACACCGGGTTGTCCTCGCGGATCCGGAGCAGCCGCGAACCCGCCCCGGGCGGCGTCGTCTTGATCATCGTGTCGGCGGAGGCGATCCGCGGGTTGTCGCCGCGCAGATACTCCTTGATCAGCGGCAGGTGCGCGCCCATGGCGGGCAGCGCCGCGGCCTCCTCGTCGGAGAGGCCGAGCGCCGCCCCGAGGTGCTGGTTGATGTCGGCGTCGACCGCCATGACCGGGGCTCCGGCGGCGGCGAGGTGTCGGATGAAGAGCGAGGACAGCGTCGTCTTGCCGCTGCCGCCCTTCCCCACGAAAGCGATCTTCATGTTCACCTAGCGTAGTGGCATGAATGCGCGTCGTGGTCAAGGTGCGTGAAGAAGACCACTCCAAGGTGGGGTCCGAGCCGGGTGCGCGTAGCCTCCCTACTTATGAGTACGCACGCCTCTGACCCCCTGGCCGCCCTCGGCTCCCTGCCGGGCGTCGCCGACTCGGTGGACTCCGTACGCAAGGCCGTCGACCGGGTCTACGGCCACCGTGTGATGCGCCGTCGCAGTAACGAGATCACCTCCGAGGCCGCGCTGCGCGGCGCGCGCGCCTCCGCCGCGCTCGCGGGCGCCGACTGGGCCCTCGAAGAGGTCCGCCGGCGCACCGACTTCGGCGCGGATCCGGAGGCCCGCACGGTCGGCGCGGCGCTGCGGCTGAGCGCCGAGAGCGGGCAGCTGCTCTCCATCTGGCGCCAGTCGCCGCTGCGGGTGCTCGCCCGGCTGCACCTGGTCGCCGAGGGCGAGCCGCGCGAGTCCACGGGCCGGCCGCGGCAGGCGGGCGAGCCGGTGGACGAGCCGCTGATCGAGGCGCCGCTGCCCGACCCGGCCGAGGTGTCCGGCCGGCTCGACGGCCTCGCCGACCTGATCATCGCGGGCGGCGACGCTCCGGCTCTTGTCACGTCCGCCGTGGTGCACGGCGAGCTGCTCGCCCTGCGTCCCTTCACCTCGTACAACGGGCTGGTGGCGCGGGCGGCGGAGCGGATCGTGCTGATCGGCAGCGGTCTCGACCCGAAGGCGATCTGTCCGGCCGAGGTCGGGCACGCGGAACTGGGCCGGGCGGCGTACCTGGCGGCCTTCGAGGGCTATCTGTCCGGGACCCCGGAGGGCATGGGCGCCTGGATCGCGCACTGCGGGCGCGCGGTGGAACTCGGTGTGCGGGAGTCGACGGCGGTGTGCGAGGCGCTGCAGCGCGGCGCGGCCTGAGCGGCCGGCTCCGGCTCCCGGCTCCCGCCGGCACTTCCACCGCCCTGGGGGCCCTGGGGGCCGGTTTCTCCCCCGACATGGGTTGCGGCGGTACCAGACTTCGGTACCGCCGCTGGCACATCTACCCAGTTACCAAGCGTCCTCGATATGTGCCCATCAGGCGGGGAACTTTGCCCTGCGCCTGGTGCGGCTGGCCCTTAATCGAAGGGTCGACGTCGCGTGGGTGCCAGGTTTCTGTGCATCAGGTCCGTGGGGCCGTCATGCTCAACGGGTGATCCTCTCGGATGTCCCCGGTCTCGCGGGCCTGATTCCTTTCTACTCCTGTCCGGATGGATGCGAAAGTCCTGAATCCGCTTCTTTGGTCTCTTCTCAAATCCGGGCAAAGGGATCGGCAAGTCCCGAGGTCGGGGCGGTGGGCCGCCCCGGCGCTCCCGGTGTCCCCGAGGGGCGGGGTCATGCGATGGCCCGGGCCGCCGCGCGGGAGAGGGCGGCCTGTCGCCGACGGCTGGCGTACCAGACGAGGCCCGCGGTGGCCGCCGCCGCACCCACCGCCGCCGCGGCGACGAGCGCCGGACGCGGCGGCATCCGGAACTCCGGCAGCCGCTGCTTGAGCCGGACCGGCTTGTCGAAGACCAGCACCGGCCAGTCCCGTGCGGTCGCCTCGCGGCGCAGCGCCCGGTCGGGATTCACCGCGTACGGGTGACCCACGGCCTCCAGCATCGGCAGGTCGGTCGCCGAGTCGCTGTACGCGAAGCAGCGCGAGAGGTCGTATCCCTCGGACGCGGCGAGCTCCCGGACGGCCTCCGCCTTGGTCGGGCCGTACGCGTAGTACTCCACCTCGCCCGTGAAGCAGCCGTCCTCGCCGACCACCATGCGCGTCGCGACCACCCGGTCGGCGCCGAGCATCTCGCCGATGGGCTCCACGACCTCGGCACCGGAGGTCGAGACGATCACGACGTCGCGGCCGGCCGCGTGGTGGTCCTCGATGAGCGAGGCCGCCTCGTCGTAGATGATCGGGTCGATCAGATCGTGCAGGGTCTCGGCCACGAGCTCCTTCACCTGAGCGACGTTCCAGCCTTTGCAGAGCGCGGAAAGATATTCGCGCATCCGCTCCATCTGGTCGTGATCGGCCCCGCCGACCAGGAACACGAACTGGATGTAAGCCGTCCGCAGTGCGGCACGGCGACTGATCAGCCCGCCCCGGTAGAAGGACTTGCTGAAGGTCAGCGTCGAGGACTTCGCAATGACCGTCTTGTCCAGGTCAAAGAAGGCGGCTGCGCGCGGCATCGAGTGGTTTTCCACGTGCCCGAGCATAGGTGCCCGCCATTCGGCGTACGCTGGGGCGCGTGGGTTTGCCTGAGAAGGCTCTCGGGTACACCATGGAAGTCACGGATCGTTCGCGACCGTGCTAACCCGGTCCGGCTCCTCCCCCCCCCGAGTCGGCCGGAGAGACGACCCCCGCTCTCCCCCCCGGCGGGGGTCGTCGCATGTCCGGACGGGTTTTCGTCCGCTCGATCATCATCTTCTCCCCTTCCTCCGGCCCGCGCCGCCGCGACGGCCGGGTGCGCGTACGAACCCTTGATTCGTCACTCAGCGTAGTCGTCACGATGCTCTCCGGGCAGTCCCGGATCGGGTGACGGAGTTATTCACAGGCGGCCGGTTATCCACAGTTTTCGAGCAAGATCCACATGATTTCCGGGGCCGCTGCACGGTGATTCCGGTCGCGAAGTCCGCGAACCACAGGAATCACGTGAGGGGTGGGTGCCGTGAAGGGACCGATGACTTCCGGAACGCCGGCGCCAGGCATGACCGCGCGAGGTATGACCCCGCGCGGCACGGCGGCGATGCGCGGGAGCGAGAGCCCGGGCGCGGATGGGTATCCGGGTGCGGGTGCGGGAGTGGGGGACGACGGCATGCCGCCGGTCCGCCCGCTGCTCGTGACCGAGGACCTGGTGCTGCTCGACGACCTGCTGCGGCTCTGCGCGGCGGCGGGCGCCGAGCCCGAGGTGCACCACACCGTGCCCGAGCGCCGGGCGAGCTGGACCGATCCGCCGCTCGTGCTCGTCGGCGACGACGCGGCGGTCCGCTGCCGCACCGCTGCCCGAAGGCCCGGCGTGCTGCTCGTGGGCAGGGAGCCCGACGACCCCGACGTCTGGCGGCGGGCCGTCCGGATCGGCGCCGAAGGCGTGCTGATCCTGCCCGGCGACGAGGGCCGGCTCGTGGACCTGCTCGCCGACGCAGTCGAGGGCGTCGGACGGCAGACCCCGACCGTCGGCGTCATCGGCGGCCGCGGCGGCGCCGGAGCCTCCACCCTGGCCTGCGCCTTGGCCCTCGCCGCCGTCCGGGCCGGGCAGCGCAGCCTCCTCGTCGACGGCGACCCGCTCGGCGGTGGCCTTGACCTCCTGCTCGGCGGAGAGCGCGCCGAAGGCCACCGCTGGCCCGACTTCGCCGCCTCGAAGGGCCGGCTGGCCGGCGCCGCACTCGAGGAGTCGCTGCCCGAGGCGCACGGACTGCGGGTGCTCAGCTGGGACCGCGGCGACCCGGTGCACGTGCCGCCCGAGGCCATGCGCTCGGTGCTCGCCGCCGCCCGGCGGCGCGGCGGGGTCGTCGTGGTCGACCTGCCCCGCCGGATCGACGACACGGTCACCGAGGCCCTCGCCCAGCTCGACCTCGGACTGCTGCTCGTCCCCGGCGAACTCCGCGCCGTCGCCGCCGCGCGGCAGGTGACGGGCGCCGTCGGCACCGTCCTGCGCGATCTGCGTGCCGTCGTCCGCGGGCCCTACGCCCCCGGGCTCGACGAGCAGTGGATCGCCGACGCCCTCCGGCTCCCCCTCGTCGGCGAACTGCCCCACGAGCCCGGCCTGTCGGCGGCCGGAGACGGCGGGCCCCCGCCCGGAGCGGAGGCCCGGGGCGGACTCGCCCGGTTCTGCGCCGCGTTCTGGGACCGCGTCCTCACCCCGGAGCGTGCGGCATGACTGGTACGGGACTCCTCGACGCCGTCCGGCAGCGGCTCGCCGAGAGCGGCGCCGAGCCGACCCCGGCCCGGGTCGCTGCGGCGCTCCGCGCCCAGGGACGTCTCCTCGGGGATGCCGAAGTGCTCGGCGCCGCCGAGCAATTGCGCAGCGAACTGATCGGCGCCGGACCGCTGGAGCCGCTGCTCGCCGACCCACGGGTCACCGACGTCCTGGTCTCCGCGCCCGACCGGGTCTGGGTGGACCGCGGCGCGGGCCTGGAGACGACCGGGGTGACGTTCCCGGACGCGGCGGCGGTACGGCGCCTGGCGCAGCGGCTCGCGGCGGTGGCCGGCCGACGGCTCGACGACGCCCGGCCCTGGGTGGACGCCCGCCTTCCCGACGGGACCCGCATGCACGCCGTCCTGCCGCCGGTCGCCGTCGGCTCGACCTGTCTGTCCCTGCGGGTGGTGCGTCCCCAGGCCTTCTCGGTGGGCGAGTTGACCGACGCGGGCACGGTCCCGCCCGGTGGCGAACCGGTGCTGCGGGCGCTGGTCGAGGCCAGGGTCTCCTTCCTCGTCAGCGGTGGTACGGGCTCCGGCAAGACCACTCTGCTGTCCACACTGCTCGGCCTGGTCGGCCCGCGCGAGCGGATCGTCATCGCCGAGGACTCCGCCGAACTGCGCCCCGACCACCCGCATGTGGTGCGCCTGGAGGCCCGCCCGCCCAACCAGGAGGGCGCCGGACTCGTGACCCTGCGGGACCTGGTGCGGCAGGCGCTGCGAATGCGGCCGGACCGGCTGGTGGTCGGTGAGGTCCGCGGCTCCGAGGCGGTCGATCTGCTCGCCGCCCTCAACACGGGCCATGAAGGCGGCTGCGGCACCGTCCACGCCAACGCGGCAGCGGACGTGCCCGCGCGGCTCGAGGCCCTGGGGACGGCAGCGGGTCTCGACCGGGCCGCCCTGCACAGCCAGTTGGGCGCCGGGCTCTCCGCGGTGCTGCACCTGGTGCGGGACCGGTCAGGGACCCGCCGGATCGCCGAGGTGCATGTCCTCGAACGGGACCGGGAGGGACTGGTGGTGACGGTGCCCGCGCTCAGCTGGAAGCCCGGTGGCTTCCAGCGGGAGCGGGGCTGGGCACGGCTGCGGACGCTGATCGGAGGCGAGCGATGACGGCGACGGTCCTCGGGGCGGCGCTGTGCGCGGTGCTCGCCCTGGCCTGGACGGCCGGGCAGGAACGGGCGGGCCGCAGGGCGCGGGCGGTGCTGGCGGTCCCGGGCGGCTCGACGCGGACCTGGAGCGGGGCTGTCGGGCCGTGGTGGGAGCTTGTGCGGGGCCGCCGCGAATGGCTGTGCCTGCCGGCGGCCGGAGTACTGGCGCTGCTCGGCTCCTCGCCACTGCCGCTCCTCGCGGGCGCCGTGGCGGTGCCGCTGGTCGGACGCCGGCTGAGGGCGGCCCGGGCGCGCCGGGAGAGGGA
The DNA here is from genome assembly GCF_040681095.1 of Streptomyces sp. NPDC051909. Lineage (NCBI taxonomy): Bacteria > Bacillati > Actinomycetota > Actinomycetes > Kitasatosporales > Streptomycetaceae > Streptomyces > Streptomyces sp. NPDC051909. Next base: position 99,548 of record NZ_JBFAYA010000010.1, read on the forward strand.
GGAGCGGGCCGACCGGGTGGTCGAGCTGTGCGGAGCCGTCGCGGGAGAGCTGCGGGCCGGATGGCAGCCCGGCCAGGCGCTGGCCTTCGCTGCCCGCGCCGGCGGGGCGCTCGGTGAGCAGGAGGCCGCCGTCCTCGCGGCGGCCCGCTTCGGCGGGGACGTTCCCGAGGCGTTGCGCCGGGCCGCCCGCCGGGACGGAGCCGACGGCCTGGCCGGGATGGCCGCCTGCTGGCAGGTCGCCGTGGACGGCGGCGCGGGTCTCGCCGCCGGCCTGGACCGGCTGGAGTCGGCCCTGCGGGCCCACCGGGACCAGCGGGAACGGCTACGCGCCCAACTGGCCGGAGCCTGGGCGACGGTGGCCGTCCTCGCGGTCCTGCCCGTTGCCGGACTCGGCCTCGGCTCGGCACTCGGCGCCCGCCCGCTCCGGGTCCTGCTCCACACCCCCGCGGGCCTCGGCTGCCTGCTCGTCGGTGGCGCCCTGGAGGCGGCGGGCCTGTGGTGGGCCGCCCGGATCGTGCGAGGAGGCGAGCGTCTGTGACGGCGCTGCTCATGGTGCTGTGCGCCTTCGCGGGGCTCGGCTGCTTCCTCGCCGGCGGGGTCCTGGAGATCGCGGGGTTGTGGTGGGCGGCTCGGACGGTTGGGGGAGGTGAGCGCTCGTGATCGCGCTGCTCATGGTGGTGTGCGCCCCTGTGGGGCCCGGGTGCTTCCTTGCCGGCGGGGTCTTGGACGCCGCGGGTCCGTGGCGGGCTGTTCGCACCGTAGCGGGAGGTGGGCGTCCGTGACGGCACTGCTCACCGTGGTGTGTGCCCTCGCGGCCCTCGGGTCGGCCGTGAGCGACGGGCGGCGCGGGTGGCGGGCTCGTGGGCGGGCTGCGGCTCTGCTCGGGCGCGAGCGGGTGCCCGGGCGGCGTCGGCGGCCGGGCCTTCCCGACCGGGTGCGGGCCTGGGGTGTGCCGTGTGCGGCGGGGCTTGCCGGACTCGTGCTCGTCGGCGGGCCGCCCGGACTGGTGGCCGGGGCCGGCGTCGCCTGGGGCGTGTGGTGGCTCAGGGTGCGTCGCTCGCAGGCCCGAGGAGTCGTCGGGGAGGCGGGGGCGGAGGAGCGGGCCGAGATGGCCCGTCAGTTGCCGCTCGCGGCCGATCTGTTGGCTGCCTGCGCCTCGGCCGGTGCGCCGCCGGGCGAGTCCGCCGAGGCGGTGGGGCGGTCGCTGGGCGGACCGGTCGGGGAGCGGCTGGTGCGGACCGCAGCCGAGCTGCGGCTCGGTGGCGAACCGGCCGAGGTGTGGCGGAGGTTCGGCGCGATACCCGGCGCCGAGGGGCTGGCCCGCTGCCTGGAGCGGGCCGCCTCCTCCGGGGCGCCCGCGGCCGAGGCCGTGGCGCGCCACGCCGAGGGGCTGCGGGCCGCCCGCGCCCGGACGGCGGCCGCCCGGGCGCAGCGCGCGCAGGTGTTGATCACCGCGCCGGTCGGGCTGTGCTTTCTGCCCGCCTTCCTGGCGGTGGGGGTGGCCCCGGTGGTGATCGGCCTGGCGAGCGGACTGCTCGGCGGCCGGTGAGAGCGGCTGGTGAGGACGGCTGGGCGCACCGAAGGGGCGCCCGACGAGACGACGACGGGTCCGGAGACGGACCTGAGGAGGTTCGAAGGATGCAGGTGCAGACGCAGATGCGGGTGCAGGTCAGGAAGCGGCTGAGTGCGTGGTGGCGGGCCCGGAGGGCCGCGGCGCGGCGTGACGCGGGGATGAGCACCACCGAGTACGCGATGGGCACGATCGCCGCCGCGGCCTTCGCCGCGGTGCTCTACAAGGTGCTCACCAGCGGCACGGTGTCCAAGGCCCTGGAATCGGTGATCGGGAAGGCCCTCGATGCGCCGTTCTGACCGGGGCTCGGTGACCGCGGAGACGGCGGTCGCGCTGCCCGCCCTTGTGCTGTTCACGGCGGCACTGCTGTGGGCGCTGGCGGCGGCCGCCGCGCAGATCCAGTGCGTGGACGCGGCTCGGGCCGGGGCAAGGGCGGTGGCCCGCTCCGAGCCCCTGGCCGCAGCCCAGGCCGCGGCCAGGGCCGCGGCGCCGGAGGGCGCCACGGTCGGGGTGGCGCGGGAGGGAGAGCTGTGGCGGGTGACGGTCGAGGCGGCCGCTCCCGGTCCCGGCGGCCTGGGGCTGACCCTGCGGGCCGGGGCGGCGGCGCTCGCCGAGGACACGGTGGGGGAGGCGGTGCCGTGAGCCGGCGGCGGGCGGACCGGGGAGCGGCGACGGTGTGGACCGCGTTCGCCGCGTGTGCCCTGTGCGTGGTGTTCGGCGCGGATCTCGCCCTCGGCCAGGCCGTCGCCGCCCGCCACCGAGCCGGGGCGGCGGCCGATCTCGCGGCCCTCGCGGCGGCCGACCGCGCCCTGTGGGGCGAGGCGGACGCCTGTGGCGCCGCCGGCCGGGTGGCCGCCGCTCAGGGCGCCGTGCTGCCGCGCTGCCGGGTCCGGGAGGACGTCGCGGATGTGACCGCGCGCGTCGAGGTGGGCCCGTGGGCGGTGGAGATCAGGTCGCGGGCGGGTCCTCCGGTGTCCCCGGAGCCTCCGGGGCCGGCGGGTGGGGCGCCTCGCGGAGGAGTTCCGTGAGGAGGCGGACGGCGCCGCGCTTGTGGAGCGGGTCGTTGCCGTTGCCGCACTTGGGGGACTGGATGCAGGACGGGCAGCCGGAGTCGCACTCGCAGGAGGCGATGGCCTCGCGGGTGGCGCCGAGCCAGGCGCGGGCGGTGTGGAAGGCGCGCTCGGCGAAGCCGGCGCCGCCGGGGTGCCCGTCGTAGACGAAGACGGTCGGCAGCAGGGTGTCGGGGTGGAGCGGCACGGAGACCCCGCCGATGTCCCAGCGGTCGCAGGTGGCGAAGAGCGGGAGCATGCCGATGGAGGCGTGTTCGGCGGCGTGCAGGGCGCCGCCGAGGATCTCCGGATTGATCCGGGCGGCGTCGAGCTGGTCCTCGGTGACCGTCCACCACACGGCCCGGGTGCGCAGGGTGCGGGGCGGCAGGTCGAGCTTGGTCTCGCCCAGCACCTCGCCGGTGATCAGACGGCGGCGGAGGAAGGAGACGACCTGGTTGGTGACCTCGACGGAGCCGTAGCAGAGGCGGCCGGCTCCCCAGGGGATCTCGGTGTCGGTGGACAGGACGGAGATGGAGGTGGTGTCGCGGGCGACGGTCGAGTAGGGCGGGTTCGCCTCCTCGACGAGGGCCACGGAGTCCTTCAGGTCGAGCTCGCGGACGAGATAGGTGCGGCCCTGGTGGAGGTGGACGGCGCCCTCGTGGACGGCGGTGTGGGAGGCGGCCTCGTCGACCGTGCCGAGCAGCCGGCCGGTGCCGGCCTCGACGATCCGGACGGGGCTGCCCCCGCCGCCCCGGATGTCGGTGAGGTCGGCAGCCCGCTCGCGGCGGGTCCAGTACCAGCCGGTGGAGCGGCGGCGGAGCAGTCCGGCGGACTCCAGCTGGGGCAGCAGTCCGGGCACGGCCGGGCCGAAGAGGGCCAGGTCGGCGTCGGTGAGCGGGAGCTCCGCGGCGGCGGCGCACAGATGGGGGGCGAGGACGTAGGGGTTGTCGGGGTCGAGGACGGTGGACTCGACGGGCTGCTGGAAGATCGCCTCGGGGTGGTGGACCAGGAAGGTGTCCAGCGGGTCGTCGCGGGCGACCAGGACGGCCAGCGCGCCCTCGCCGGAGCGCCCGGCTCGGCCGGCCTGCTGCCACAGGGAGGCGCGGGTGCCGGGGTAGCCGGCGATCAGCACGGCGTCGAGCCCGGAGATGTCCACGCCGAGCTCCAGGGCGGTGGTGGCGGCCAGCCCGAGGAGTTCGCCGGAGTGCAGGGCCCGCTCCAGGGCGCGCCGCTCCTCGGGCAGGTAGCCGCCCCGGTAGGCGGCGACCCGGCGGGCCAGGGAGCGGTCGACCTCGGCGAGGCGTTCCTGGGCGATCACCGAGATCAGCTCGGCGCCGCGCCGGGAGCGCACGAAGGCGACCGAGCGGACTCCCTGCACGGTCAGGTCGGTCAGCAGGTCGGCGGTCTCGGCGGTGGCGGTGCGGCGGACCGGGGCGCCCTGCTCGCCGTGGAGCTCGGTCAGCGGCGGCTCCCACAGGGCGAAGACCAGTTCGCCGCGCGGGGAGGCGTCGTCGGCGACCTCGGTGACCGGGAGGCCGGTGAGCCGGCCGGCGGCGAGCGCGGGTTCGGCGGAGGTGGCCGAGGCCAGCAGGAACACCGGCTCGGAGCCGTAGCGGGCACAGATCCGGCGCAGTCGGCGCAGCACCTGGGCGACGTGGGAGCCGAAGACGCCGCGGTAGGTGTGGCACTCGTCGACGACGACATAACGAAGGGAGCGCAGGAAGGAGGACCAGCGGGGGTGGGACGGGAGTATGCCCCGGTGCAGCATGTCGGGGTTGGTGAGCACGTAGTTCGCGTACTGGCGGACCCACTCGCGCTCCTCGACCGGCGTGTCGCCGTCGTAGACGGCGGGGCGGATCCGGTTGCCGAGCGGGGCGGCGAGTTCGCGCACGGCGCGCCGCTGGTCGGCGGCGAGGGCCTTGGTGGGGGCGAGGTACAGGGCGGTGGTGCCGCGCCCGTTCGCGGCCTCCGAGCCGTCCAGGAGGGTGGAGAGGACGGGGGCGAGATAGGCGAGCGACTTGCCCGAGGCGGTTCCCGTGGCGATCACCACCGAGCTGCCGTCCAGGGCGTGCTCGGCGGCTTCCGCCTGGTGGGCCCAGGGGTGCTCGATGCCGGCCTGTTCGACGGCCGCGATCACTTCCGCCCGGATGCGGTGCGGCCACACGGCATGCCGGCCCTCGCGGGCGGGCATGTGCTCCGTATGAGTGATGCGCGCGGCCCGGCTCTCGCCTCGCGAGAGCCGGTCGAGGACCTCGCCGGGAGAGGGGCGGCTGCCCGTTTCCCCCGGGGGTCGGCTGGGGCGGTGATTCCTGGCCATCGGCACCGAGTGTGTCACCGGCATGACGGACAATGCTCCCAAGGCGTCGTGCATGGCTGCCGGTAAGTGATTGAATGCCATCGCGGCCGGCTATCCGTCCCGTGGCTCCGCCCGGGAGACCCGAGGGACGGCCGCTCGATAGCTAGGTGCTGGAGGACCCGTGGACCTGTCTCTGTCGACTCGCACTGTGCCCGGCCCCAATGGCGACCGTACGGTCGTCGAGGTCGGTGGCGAGATTGATGTGTATACCGCGCCCAAGCTGCGCGAGCAGTTGGTCGAGTTGGTGAACGACGGCAGCTACCACCTGGTTGTCGACATGGAAGGCGTGGACTTCCTCGACTCGACCGGCCTCGGCGTGCTGGTGGGCGGTCTGAAGCGCGTGCGCGCGCACGAGGGATCGCTGCGTCTGGTGTGCAACCAGGAGCGCATCCTGAAGATCTTCCGGATCACCGGTCTGACCAAGGTGTTCCCGATCCACACCTCGGTCGAAGAGGCCATCAACGCGGCCGACTGAGCCCCCGCGCCCAGCCGTCGTCCCGTGCAGCCGCCGAGAATCCCAGGGGGATCGCATGGCCACCGTTGAACTGCTCTTCAGCGCCCAGCCCGAGCACGTCCGCACGGCCCGCCTGGTGGCCGCCGCGGTCGCGCGTCGGGCCGGGGTCGACGAGGCGGTCCTCGACGAGGTCCGGCTCGCCGTCGGCGAGGCCTGTTCCCGCGCGGTGGGGCTGCACCGCAGCAACGGGGTCACCACCCCCGTCCGGGTCGTGCTGACCGAGGAGGAGAAGTCCTTCTCCATCGAGGTCGGCGACGAGGTGCCCGGCGCGGGCGTGGCGGCCGCGGATGCCGCCGGTGTGCCCGGTGAGCGCGACGCGGCCCCGGCGCCCGCCGAGGACTTCGACGACGCCGGCGGTGAGGACGAGATGGGCCTCGCGGTGATCCGCGGGCTCGTCGACGACGTCGAGGTGAGCGCCGGCGAGGACGGCGGCACCATCAGGATGAGCTGGCCCGCCAACCCGGACGCCGCGTTCGGCTGACCCCTCCGCCGCCCGGCCCGCCCGGCGCGACGGACCCGAGAACGAGACAGAGGCCCTGCCCCGCAGGGCCTCTTTTTCGTACCCGGGCCGCGCCGCCGCCTTCGTACCCGGGCCGCGCCGCCTCGCGCCCGCGCCCGGCCCGGAATGCTTTGGGGGCATTACCGCATTCGGCGGTACTTGTGAGGTATTCGGGAATTACCATTGCGGCGACCTGTTTTGATCAGGTTTCCGTCCTTACAATCCGGCTTGTCTTGACCCTGCGACGTCAAGGAGGACGGAATGGCGGGTCTCGCAGCCGCGGTGCTCACTCAGGAGAACCGTGTGATCGTGGTCGTCGTCGCGGGCGTCGCGCTCGCGGCGCTGGTCGTCGCACAGCTCCTCGTCCGGCAGGTCCTCGCCGCCGGCGAGGGCACGGAGAAGATGAAGCAGATCGCGGCGGCCGTGCAGGAGGGCGCGAACGCGTATCTCGCCCGGCAGCTGCGCACCCTCGGCGCCTTCGCCGTCGTCGTGTTCTTCCTGCTGTTCCTGCTGCCCGCCGACGACTGGTCGCAGCGGGCCGGTCGCTCGCTGTTCTTCCTGGTCGGCGCGCTGTTCTCGGCCGTCACCGGATATGTGGGCATGCGGCTCGCCGTACGGGCGAACGTCCGCGTCGCCGCGGCGGCCCGCGAGGCCACCCCGGCCGAGGGCGAACCGGCGAAGGACCTGACGGATGTGGCGCACCGGGCGATGAAGATCGCGTTTCGTACCGGTGGCGTGGTCGGCATGTTCACCGTCGGGCTCGGCCTGCTCGGCGCGTCCTGCGTGGTGCTCGTCTACGCCGCTGACGCGCCGAAGGTCCTGGAGGGCTTCGGCCTGGGCGCCGCGCTCATCGCCATGTTCATGCGGGTCGGCGGCGGCATCTTCACCAAGGCCGCCGACGTCGGCGCCGACCTGGTCGGCAAGGTCGAGCAGGGCATCCCCGAGGACGACCCGCGCAACGCCGCCACCATCGCCGACAACGTGGGCGACAACGTCGGCGACTGCGCGGGCATGGCCGCCGACCTCTTCGAGTCGTACGCCGTGACCCTGGTCGCCGCGCTCATCCTCGGCAAGGCCGCCTTCGGCGACCTCGGCCTCGCCTTCCCGCTGCTCGTACCGGCGATCGGCGTGGTCACCGCGATGATCGGCATCTTCGCGGTGGCCCCGCGGCGCACCGACCGCAGCGGCATGACCGCCATCAACCGCGGCTTCTTCCTCTCCGCCGTGATCTCCCTGGTCCTGGTGGCCGTCGTCGCCTTCGCCTACCTGCCGTCCTCCTACGCCGAGCTCGACGGCGTCACCGAGCCCGGCATCACCGCCCACGACGGAGACCCGCGGATCCTCGCCCTGGTCGCGGTCGCCATCGGCATCGTGCTCGCCGCGCTGATCCAGCAGCTCACCGGCTACTTCACGGAGACCGGCCGGCGCCCGGTCCGCGACATCGGCAAGTCCTCTCTCACGGGCCCCGCCACCGTCGTCCTCGCCGGCGTATCCATCGGCCTGGAGTCGGCCGTCTACACGGCGCTGCTCATCGGACTCGCCGTCTACGGCGCCTTCCTGCTCGGCGGCGCCTCCATCATGCTGGCGCTGTTCGCCGTGGCGCTGGCCGGCACCGGGCTGCTCACCACGGTCGGCGTGATCGTCGCCATGGACACCTTCGGACCGGTCTCCGACAACGCGCAGGGCATCGCCGAGATGTCCGGCGACGTGCAGGGCGCCGGGGCGCAAGTGCTCACCGACCTCGACGCCGTCGGCAACACCACCAAGGCGATCACCAAGGGCATCGCGATCGCCACCGCCGTCCTCGCCGCCTCCGCGCTCTTCGGCTCCTACCGGGACGCCATCGCGACCTCCGTCGCCGACGTCGGGGCCCGGGCCGGCGAGGCCAATCTCTCCATGGACATCTCGCAGCCCAACAACCTCTTCGGGATGATCCTCGGCGCCGCGGTCGTCTTCCTCTTCTCCGGACTCGCGATCAACGCCGTGTCCCGGTCGGCCGGGGCGGTGGTGTACGAGGTGCGGCGGCAGTTCCGCGAGCACCCCGGGATCATGGACTACACCGAGAAGCCCGAGTACGGGCGGGTCGTCGACATCTGCACCAAGGACGCGCTGCGCGAGCTCGCCACGCCCGGGCTGCTCGCCGTGACGGCCCCGATCGCGGTCGGCTTCGCCCTCGGCGTCGGCGCGCTCGGCTCGTACCTCGCGGGCGCCATCGGCACCGGCGCGCTGATGGCGGTCTTCCTCGCCAACTCCGGCGGTGCCTGGGACAACGCCAAGAAGCTGGTGGAGGACGGGCACCACGGCGGCAAGGGCAGCGACGCGCACGCCGCGACCGTGATCGGCGACACCGTCGGCGACCCCTTCAAGGACACCGCGGGGCCGGCGATCAACCCGCTCCTGAAGGTGATGAACCTGGTCGCGCTGCTGATCGCCCCGGCGGTCGTGCAGTTCAGCTTCGGGGCCGACGCGAGCCCCTGGCTGCGCGCCCTGGTCGCGGTGCTCGCGATCGGTGTGATCGTGGCGGCGGTACGGGTCTCCAAGCGGCGTTCGGTGGCCGTCGGGGACGGTTCGGCGGAGCGCGACGGGACGTCGAAGGGCGCCACCGTCGCACCGTGAACGGAGGCTCCCCGAAAGCTTGATGAGTTCTCGTCAAAGCGGGGGCGGACGGCGCGTTCTGACGTGACGTCCGCCCCTGCTTCCTTGGTTCAAACGGCTTCAATATCGGATGAATCGGTCGCACGATCGGTGGAAGCCGTCCGTCCGGCGTGTATGTTCCGGGGCCGAGAGCCTTGGAAGGGACCGATCCGGTGAACAAGAAGCTTGCGGCCGCACTGTCCGGCGGCGCGGTACTGGTGCTCGTGCTGTCCGGTTGCAGCGACGACGAGGGCGACAAGGTCAACGACTGGGCCAAGACGTTCTGCGACCAGGCGCAGCCGCAGATCCAGAAGCGGGCCAACGCCAATCAGCTGATCATCTCCACGGCGGCCGACAGCAAGCCCGAGACGATCAAGGCCGCCGACTCGAAGGCCTTCCAGGACATCGCCGACGCCGACCGGGCGCTCGCCAAGGCCGTCGAGAGCGCCGGCGCGCCGCCGGTCGACAACGGCCAGAAGATCCAGCAGGACGCCGTCAAGGAGCTCAACGCCACGGCCGTGGCCTACGACGGGCTGAAGAAGCAGGTCGACGCGCTGGACACGTCGAACCAGCAGAAGTTCGCGGACGGCCTCAAGGTCGTCTCCGACAACCTGGCGAAGATCCAGAACATGGACCAGGACGCCGTCGCCAAGCTCCAGGCCGGCGAGCTCGGCCAGGCCATGGCCAAGCAGCCCGGCTGCCAGACGCCGAAGGCGTCCGTGCCGCCGAGCGCCTCCCCCAAGGCCGGCGCGCCCGACGCGGGCGCCACGACCCCGGCGGGCAAGACTCCGGCGGCCAAGCCCTCCGCCTCGGCGAAGACCGAGTAGCGACCACCTCGGCGGCGCCCGCCCGCCGCCCGGGCGCCTTTGCCGTTCGGCCCTTGTCGTCCAGCCCGCCGCCCGGTCCTTGCGGTCCGGCCGACCGCCCGGCCCTTGCCGGGCGGTCCCGGGACGTCGGTGGCGGCCGATGTCGGTGGTGGCCGCCACAATGGGGCATGTGAGTACGACCAGCACGACCCCCAGCCTTCCGGTGCCCACGCACGCCGCCCGACTGCGCGAGGCCCTGCTCGCCGCCGACTTCACCGCCGACGGCCTGCTCGACCTGCTCGGCGCCCAGGCCTACGCGGCCCTCGCGCGCAGCGAGACCGTGCCCGCCCTGCGCGCCACCCGCGGGGACTCCCCGCTGGAGACCCTCGTCCGTCTCTTCCTGCTCCAGCAGGACGTCGACACGGCGCGGGCCGCCGCCGCACTGCCGCTCGACGAGGCGCTCGCCGACGGCTGGGTGACGGCCGAGGACGGCGCGGTGCGCGCGACCGCCGACGTCCGGCCGTACGGAGGGCCGGACGGCGAGGACTGGTTCATCGTCTCCGACCTCGGCTGCGCCGTCGGCGGCGCAGGCGGCATCGGCAAGCAGGGCCGCGACGTGGCCGGCGCGGCCGTCGTCCTCGGCGTCGGCGGGGCCTCCACCACCCTCGCCGGCATCACCGTCCGCACCCCGGTCGCCACCGCGCTCGACCTCGGCACCGGCTCCGGCATCCAGGCGCTGCACGCCGCGCAGCACGCCACCCTGGTCACCGCCACCGACCTCAATCCGCGGGCCCTGGACTTCACCCGGCTCACCCTCGCCCTCTCCGGGGCGCGCGGCGCCGAGCTGCTGACCGGCTCGCTCTTCGAGCCCGTCGACGGCGACACGTACGACCTGATCGTGTCCAACCCGCCGTTCGTGATCTCTCCCGGAGCCGGGCTGACGTATCGGGACGGCGGGATGGGCGGCGACGACCTGTGCCGCACCCTCGTCCAGCAGGCCGGGGAGCGGCTCAACGACGGCGGGTTCGCCCAGTTCCTCGCCAACTGGCAGCACGTCGAGGGCGAGGAGTGGCAGGACCGGCTGCGCTCCTGGGTACCGGCCGGGTGCGACGCCTGGATCGTGCAGCGCGAGATCCAGGACATCACCCAGTACACCGAGCTGTGGCTGCGCGACAGCGGCGACCACCAGGGCGACCCGGAGGCGTACCGCGCCGCGTACGGGCGGTGGCTCGACGAGTTCGAGGAGCGCAAGACCAAGGCGATCGGCTTCGGCTGGATCACCCTCCGCAGGAACGCGGCCGTCGCCGCCAGCACGATCGAGCCCTCGATCGTCGTCGAGGAGTGGCCGCACCCGGTCGAGCAGCCGCTCGGCGCCACCGTGCGGTCCCACTTCGAGCGCCAGGACTATCTGCGCGGCCACGACGACGCGGCCCTGCTCGCCGACTCCTTCGTCCTCGCACCCGAGGTCGTGCAGGAGCAGGTCGGGCTGCCCGGAGCCGAGGACCCCGAGCACGTGCTGCTGCGGCAGAACCGTGGCATGCGCCGCGCCACCCGGGTCGACCACGTCGCCGCCGGCTTCGCGGGCGTCTGCGACGGCACGCTCAGCGCCGGACGCATCCTCGACGCCATCGGACAGCTCACCGGCGAGGACCCGGCCACGCTGCGGGACCGCACCCCGCAGGCCATCCGGCTGCTCGTCGAGGAGGGCTTCCTGCTGCCCGCCGCCCAGGCCCCGGCGCAGCAGTAGGGGGAAGACCGGGGGAGGGGAGGGGGCAGAGGTCACGTGATACGGATCGAGCTCGACGAGGCCGCGCTCGGTGCGACCCGGATCGCCATGAGCCCGCTGCGGGACGCCTTCTGCGCCCTCCACCTCCAGCTGCCCGGGCGCAGCCCCTCCTGGCCGTACCAGGAGTGGGTGGGGCACGCCCGCGCGGTGTGGCGGGAGGACGACCGGCTGCGGCCGCTGTGGGAGCTGTTCACCCGGAGCCCGGGGGAGTTCACGGACTTCCTGCTGCCCCGGCCGGTCGGCACCCCCGACGTGTACGAGGAGCTGGACCTGCTGCGGGCCACCGAGCCCGCCGCCGTGCGCGCCCTCGCCGACCACTACTACCCCGGTCTCGCCGAAGCGCCGTTCCTGCGGCCCTATCTGACGGACCCCGAGGCCGCGTGCGGGGCGCTCGCCGACGCGTACACCGCCTGGTGGGAGGAGGCCGTCGCCCCGTACTGGCCGGTGATGCGGCGACTGGTCGAGGACGAAGTCCTGGTCCGCGCCAGGACCTTCGCCACCGAGGGCGTCGACGCGCTGTTCAGCGGCCTGGAGAACCGGGCGCGCTGGCAGCGGCCGGTGCTCGAACTGACCAAGCACACCGAGGCGGAATACGCGGCGGGCGAGCGGCGGCTCGTGCTCGTGCCGCTGGTCTTCGCCGAGGGCTGCCGGCTCTACTCCACCGACGACCCCGAGGTCCTCGCCGTCTCCTTCCAGGCCCGCGGCGCCGCCGCGCTGCGCGAACCGGCCGAGCCGGCGGCCGACGACCGGCTCGGGCTGCTCCTCGGCCGCGGCCGGGCCGCCGTGCTGCGCGAGCTGGACGGCCCGCTCACCACCGCCGGCCTCGCCGACCGGCTCGGCCTCGCGCCCTCCACCGTCTCCGAGCACCTGTCACTGCTCTCCGGCGCGGGCGTCGTCACCCGCCACCGGGTGGGGCGTTCGGTCTACTACCAGCTGACGGACACCGGCCGTTCGCTGCTCGCGCTCCTCGCCGGCGAAGGGGTGCCGGTCCGCGCCGCCTGACGATTCGGGCGCTCCCGAATCGATGGCCCGGGCCCGGCCCGCGTCGCCAGACTCCGCCCCATGCTCGCTATCGAGGCGGACGCCCTGCGCCGCACCTACACCAGCAGGACCGGTTGGCTCCGCCCGCGCCGGACCGAGACCGAGGCCGTGCGCGGGGTGACGTTCGACGTGGCGCCCGGCGAACTCTTCGGACTGCTCGGGCCGAACGGCGCGGGCAAGACCACCACCATCAAGATGCTCAACACGCTGCTGCTCCCGACCTCCGGCACGGCCCGCGTGTGCGGGCACGACGTGGCCCGCGACCCCGTCGCCGTACGCCGCCGCATCGGCTATGTCTTCGGCGGCGACCGCGGTCTCTACGACCGGCTCAGCGCGCTCGACAACCTGCGCTACTTCGCCGAGCTGTACGGGGTCGAGGCCCGCGACCAGAAGCGGCGGATCGCCGAACTCCTCGACCTGGTCGGCCTCTCGGGCCGCGAGCGGGAGCGCGTCGAGGGCTACTCGCGGGGCATGCGGCAGCGACTGCACATCGCCCGCGGGCTGCTGCACCGGCCCGAGGTGCTGTTCCTCGACGAGCCGTCGATCGGCGTGGACCCGGTCGCCGCGCGCGATCTGCGCCGTACCGTCGCCGACCTCGCCGCCGACGGCACGACCGTGCTGCTCACCACCCACTACATGGCCGAGGCCGACGAGTTGTGCGGCCGGGTCGCCGTCATCGCGGGCGGCCGGATCCGCGCCCTCGGCACACCGGAGAGCCTCAAGGCCCGGGTCGGGGACCGGGACGTCCTGGAGATCGAGGTGTACGGGGTGGGCGAGGACGTGCTCGACGGCGTCCGGCGCGTGCCCGGGGTGCGGGGCGTCGCCGTCGAGGAGCGCGGCACCGCCCAGGCCCTCAGCGTGCAGACCGACCGGGGCGCCGAGCTGCACGCGCCGGTCCTCGCGGCGCTCGACGGGGTACGCGTCGGACGGGTCGTCAGCCGTGAACCCTCCCTGGAGGACGCCTACATCGCCCTGGTGGAGGGCGAGGACTCCCGTGGCCCGGGCCGTGAGCAGGCCGCCGACCTGCCCGGTGACCAGTCAGGCGAGCAGCCCGGTGACCAGCCCGGTGACCAGTCCGGCGAGCAGCCCCGCGACCTGACGGAGATGACCGCGTGATCCGTGTCCTGCGGCTGATCGCCGTCGGCGTCCGCACCCATGTCTCGTACATGTCGCGCTCGCCGATCGAGATCACCTTCGCCGTGCTCGTCCCGCTCGTCTACGCCACCCTCGCCGTCTACCTCTTCCGCGCCGCCGGCGACCCCGACCGGCTGCTCACCGCCTCCGTCGGCGCCGGGCTCATGGGCATCTGGGGCTCGGTGCTCTTCGGTTCCGGCGGCGCCGTGCAGAACCAGCGCTGGCTCGGCACCCTGGAGACCCTGGTCGCCGCGCCGACCCCGCTCGCCCTCGTCCTGCTGCCCGTCACCCTCGCGACCGCCGTCATCGGCACGTACGCGATGGGCGCGACCGTGCTGTGGGGCGTGGTCCTCTTCGGGGTGCCGCTGGACTTCGCGCACCCGCTGCTCTTCCTCCTCGCCGTCCCGGTCTGCGTGCTGTCCCTCGGGATGACGGGGCTGCTCCTGGCCGCCACCTTCGTGCTCCTGCGCAACGCCAACGCCCTGGCCAATCCGCTCGACACGCCGATCTGGCTGCTGTCCGGACTGCTCGTGCCGGTCACCGTGCTGCCCGCCTGGACCCACCCGATCTCCTGGGCGCTGCCCACCACCTGGGGCGCGCGGGCCGTGCACGCGGCGACCTCCGGCGGCCCGTCCGCCGCCGAGGTGCTGGAACCGCTGCTCGTCTCCGCCGCGCTGGGCGCCGGATACGCGCTCGCCGCCGTCCTCGTCCTCGGCCGGGTGGAGCGCCGGGCCCGGGCCGCCGCGTCCCTCGCCCTCGCCTGACCCCGAAAGGCCCTGCTGATGTTCCGTTTCCTCAGGCCGGCGCGGCTCGTCCTCGTCGGCGGAGTCCTCTCGTACCGCGCCCTGTTCAACTGGACGACCCCGCCCATGTTCATCGGAACGCTGCTGGTGGGACCGCTGCTCCAGGTCTTCTTCTTCGTCTTCCTCGGCCGGGAACTCGGGGTCGCCGACGACCGTTTCCATCTTGTCGGGAACGCCGTGCTCGCGGCTTCCGCCTCCTGCGTGTACGGCGGCACCATGGCCGTCGCCAACGAGCGCCGGTACGGCACCCTCGGGGCCGTCCTGCTCTCGCCCCGGCACCGGGTCCCGCTGTGGACGGGCCGTGCCCTGCCGTACGTCCTCAACGGAATGTTCGTCAGCGTCGTCGTGCTCGCCGCCGCCGCGACGCTGCTCGGCCTGCCCGTACCGGCCGGCGCGCTGCCCGGGCTCGGGCTCGTGCTGCTCGCCGGGGCCGCCGCCTGCTCGGCCTTCGGGCTCGCGCTCGGCGCGCTCGGGCTGCGCTTCCGCGACGTGTTCCTGGTGTCCAACGTGGCGAGTTCGGCGCTGCTCCTGCTCACCGGCGCGGCCGTGCCCCGCGACACCCTGCCCGGCTGGATGCGCGCCACCGGCGAGCTGCTGCCGCTGACCCACGCGGCCGACGCGGCGCGCCGCCTCACCGCGGGCGGTGGGCTCGACGGGCGGCTGCTCGGGGCGGAGCTGCTCGTCGGCGCGGGGTACGCGGTCCTCGCCGTCGCCCTGCTCGCCCTCTTCGAGCGCGGCAGCCGGCGCCGCGCCACCCTCGACGTGATGTAACGAGCGACACGACGGAAGCCACGACCCGACAGACGACCCGACAGACGACGCGACAGAAGTCACGACGGAAGTCACGACGGAAGTCACGACGGAAGCCACGACCCGGCAGAGAGGAGTACCGGCCATCCTCGTGAAACCGCTCGGGACCCTCCGTGCCGTTCACCGCGAATTCGCCCTCCTGACGCCGGGAGGTGCCAGCCTCGGCTCCGGAGGCCTTGGGGCCATGGGCGAGGGAACGGGGTATGGGCGATGGAGAGCGGGCCGGCGATCTTCGCGGGAGCGGCGTTCACGCTGTTCGGGGCCGCACTGCTGCTCTGGACGGGGGTCCGGGTACGGCAGGGCGAGCCGGTCGCCCTGGGGGTCGCGCCGCGCGCCGCCGCCGTCCTCGCCGGCCTCTTCGGCGCGGTCTTCGTGCTGCTCGGGATCTGGTGCTTCGGCCGGCTGTGACCTGCCCGCCCCGCTGACGTGACGCGGACCCGTCCGGGAGTCCGGGCGGCAGGAAGGGCAGGAGTCGGGTTACCGTTCGAGTGGCCGTTGCGGGCTTTCACCGTTTGACACGGGGGCGGGTTGTACCGTCACACTCCGCAGCGACGGCAGTGTCACCGTGCGTGTCGCTGTTGTGCGTGCCAGCGCAGACCGCGTCGACCGGAGAGAAGAGCGAAGTTGTCCCCGACCAGCGAGACCGCACAGGGCGGCCGCCGACTCGTCATCGTCGAGTCGCCTGCCAAGGCGAAGACGATCAAGGGCTACCTCGGCCCCGGCTACGTCGTCGAGGCGAGCGTCGGGCACATCCGCGACCTCCCGAGCGGCGCCGCCGAGGTGCCCGAGAAGTACACCGGCGAGGTGCGCCGGCTCGGCGTCGACGTCGACCATGACTTCGCGCCCATCTACGTCGTCAACGCGGACAAGAAGGCGCAGGTCAGGAAGCTCAAGGAGCTGCTCGCCGAGTCCGACGAGCTCTTCCTCGCCACCGATGAGGACCGCGAGGGCGAGGCCATCGCGTGGCACCTCCAGGAGGTCCTGAAGCCCAAGGTGCCGGTGCACCGCATGGTCTTCCACGAGATCACCAAGGACGCCATCCAGGAGGCCGTGCGCAACCCGCGCGAGCTGAACAAGCGGATGGTCGACGCCCAGGAGACCCGCCGCATCCTCGACCGCCTCTACGGCTACGAGGTCTCGCCGGTCCTGTGGAAGAAGGTCATGCGCGGCCTGTCCGCGGGCCGCGTCCAGTCCGTCGCCACCCGGCTCGTCGTCGAGCGCGAGCGCGAGCGCATCGCCTTCCGCTCCGCCGAGTACTGGGACCTGACCGGCACCTTCGCCACCGGCCGCGCCGGTGACCCGTCCGACCCGTCCTCCCTCACCGCCCGGCTCGCCACGGTCGACGGCAGGCGCGTCGCGCAGGGCCGTGACTTCGGCGCCGACGGGCGGCTGAAGAGCGAGAACGTGCTGCACCTCGACGAGGAGAAGGCCCGCGCGCTCGCCGCCTCCCTCGCCGACACCCGCTTCTCCGTCCGCTCGGTCGAGTCGAAGCCGTACCGCCGCTCCCCGTACGCCCCCTTCCGCACCACCACCCTCCAGCAGGAGGCCAGCCGCAAGCTCGGCTTCGGTGCGAAGGCGACGATGCAGGTGGCGCAGAAGCTGTACGAGAACGGCTTCATCACCTACATGCGTACGGACTCCACCGTCCTGTCCGACACCGCGGTCACCGCGGCCCGGGCGCAGGTCACGCAGCTGTACGGCGCCGACTACCTGCCGGAGAAGCCGCGCGTCTACGCGGGCAAGGTCAAGAACGCCCAGGAGGCGCACGAGGCGATCCGGCCTTCGGGTGATCGTTTCCGCACCCCGGCGGAGACCGGCCTGACCGGCGACCAGTTCAAGCTGTACGAGCTGATCTGGAAGCGGACCGTCGCCTCCCAGATGAAGGACGCGACCGGCAACTCGGTCACCGTGAGGATCGGCGGCACCGCCGCCGACGGCCGCGACGCCGAGTTCACGGCCTCCGGCAAGACCATCACCTTCCACGGCTTCATGAAGGCCTACGTGGAGGGCGCCGACGACCCGAACGCGGAGCTCGACGACCGCGAGCGGCGGCTGCCGCAGGTCGGCGAGGGCGACGCGCTGACCGCCCAGGAGATCACCGCCGACGGGCACGCCACCAAGCCGCCCGCCCGCTACACCGAGGCCACCCTGGTCAAGGAGCTGGAAGAGCGCGAGATCGGCCGCCCGTCGACGTACGCCTCGATCATCGGCACCATCCTCGACCGCGGCTACGTCTTCAAGAAGGGCACGGCCCTCGTGCCGTCCTTCCTCTCCTTCGCCGTGGTCAACCTCCTGGAGAAGCACTTCGGGCGGCTCGTCGACTACGACTTCACCGCCCGGATGGAGGACGACCTCGACCGCATCGCGCGCGGCGAGGCCCAGTCCGTGCCGTGGCTGAAGCGTTTCTACTTCGGCGAGGGCGGCGGACCCGGCGAGGGCTCCGGCGCCGCGGACGCGGGCAACGGCGACGGCGACCACCTCGGCGGCCTGAAGGAACTGGTCACCGACCTCGGCGCCATCGACGCCCGTGAGATCTCCTCCTTCCCCGTCGGCAACGGCATCGTGCTGCGCGTCGGCCGCTACGGCCCGTACGTCGAGCGCGGCGAGAAGGACCAGGAGGGCCACCAGCGCGCCGACGTGCCCGACGACCTGGCGCCCGACGAGCTCACCGTCGAGTACGCCGAGGAGCTGCTCGCCAAGCCGAGCGGCGACTTCGAGCTGGGCACCGACCCGGTCAGCGGCCACCAGATCGTCGCCAAGGCCGGCCGCTACGGTCCGTACGTGACGGAGATCCTTCCCGAGGACACCCCGAAGACCGGCAAGAACGCGGTCAAGCCGCGCACCGCCTCCCTCTTCAAGTCGATGTCGATCGACACCGTCACCCTCGAAGAGGCGCTCAAGCTGATGTCGCTGCCGCGCGTCGTCGGCACCGACGCCGAGGGCGTGGAGATCACCGCGCAGAACGGCCGCTACGGCCCGTACCTCAAGAAGGGCACGGACTCGCGCTCCCTCACGGCCGAGGAGCAGCTGTTCACGATCACGCTTGAGGAGGCGCTGGCGATCTACGCCCAGCCCAAGCAGCGTGGCCGGGCCGCCGCCAAGCCGCCGCTGAAGGAGCTCGGCACCGACCCCGTCAGCGAGAAGCCCGTGGTCGTCAAGGACGGGCGCTTCGGCCCGTACGTGACGGACGGCGAGACCAACGCCACCCTGCGCACCGGCGACAGCGTGGAGACGATCACGCCCGAGCGCGGCTACGAGCTGCTCGCCGAGAAGCGCGCCAAGGGCCCGGCGAAGAAGACCGCCAAGAAGGCGCCCGCGAAGAAGACGGCCGCCAAGAAGACCACGGCGGCGAAGAAGACGACCACGGCGAAGAAGACGGCCGCCAAGAAGACCACGGCGGCCAAGAAGACCACGACGGCGAAGGCCGCCGCCGCGAAGAAGACGGCGGCCGCCAAGCCGGAGTGACGCTCGTCGCACCGGGCTGGTCGTACGGGCGGGGGTGTGGGCCACGGGGCCCGCACCCCCCGTCTGTTTGTTCGGGCGAAGGCCACAGGGAGCCGAGTCGTCCGGATAGGGTGGACGGATGACGCGAGTTGAGCAGCCAGACACCGACGCCGCACTCGTCGCCGATTCCCGGGAGCGTGCCGTACGGGCCCTCCTGCGCCACCAGCCCCTGCGGAGGCTCTGGAGCGCGCAGCTCGTCGGCGGCACGGGCGACGCGCTCGCCCTCCTCGTCCTGGTCCTGCTCGGCCTCCAGGCGTCCCTCGTCGGCGGCGCCCTCGGTGGCGGCGCCCGGGGCGCGGCCCTCGCCGTCGCCGCCGTCGTCGGCGCGCGGCTGCTCGCCGCCGTCGTCTTCGGCGCCGCCCTGCTCGGCCCGCTCACCGCGCTGACCGCGCCGAGCGGCCCGCTCGACCGGCGCTGGACCATGATCGGCGCCGACGGGGTGCGGATCGCGCTGCTGATCGTCGCCCCGCTGTGGATCGACTGGACCCCGGACAACGCGCTGTGGTTCCTGCTCGGCACCGTCTTCGTGGCCGGCGCCGCCGAGCGCCTGTGGACCATCGCCAGGGAGGGCGCGGCGCCCGCGCTGCTGCCCGCCCCGCCGATCGAGGGCGCCGCCGTCCGGCCGCTGCCCGACCACCTCGGCGCGCTGCGCACGCTCAGCCTGCGCACCGGCTTCCTGGCCGTGCCCGCCGGCGCCGCCGTACTGCTGCTCGCCACCCTGGTCGGCAACCTGCTCGGCAGCGGCATCGAGTGGTTCTCGCAGCACCAGGCCGCGCTCGGCTCGTACGTCGCCGCCGGCCTGTTCACCGCGTCCGTGAACGTCCTCGCCTTCCTCCAGCTGCCCGGCGGCCAGACCCCGCGGCCCCGTTCGCCGCTCGAGGGCCTGCGCCGGCCGACCTCCGGTGAGCCCGGTGCCGAGAAGCGTCCCGAGAAGGGCCGCACCGGCGCGCTCGGGCTGCTCGTCCTCGCCTGCGCCACCGTCGCCGCCGCCATCGCCGCCGCGGCCGCCGTCTCCGTACTGCAGGCCTTCGACCTGGGCGGCGGGCCGGTCACGTTCGCGCTGCTGATCCTCGCGCTCAGCGGCGGCACCGCCGTCGGCATCCGCACCGCCGGATCCGTCCTCACCGTGCTGTCCCGGCGCCGGCTGCTCGCCCTGGCGATCGCCGTCACCGGCATCGCGCTGCTCGCCATGGGGCTGGTGCCCGACACCGCGACCGTGCTCGCGCTCGCCGCCCTGGCCGGTTACGCCGCCGGGGTCGCCGCCGGCACCGGGCACGGCCTCGTCGACCAGGAGACCGAGGAGGCCCGCCGGCCCCGGGTCACCGAGCACCTCCAGGCCGTCGCCCGCGTCGGCATGGGCATCGGCGCGCTCGGCGCCCCGCTGCTCGCCGCCGCGATCGGCCCGCACCGGCTCGCCTCCGGCAGCTTCGTCTTCGCCCACGGCGGCGCCGCCTTCACCCTGATGCTGGTCGGCGCGCTGCTGCTGCCGGTCGCCGCACTCGTCCTCGCCAAGACCGACGACCGCTCCGGCGTCCCGCTCCGCCGCGACCTGCGCGACGCGCTGCGCGGCGCCGACCCGGTCCAGGCACCCTCGCCGACCGGCTTCTTCATCGCCCTGGAGGGCGGCGACGGCGCCGGCAAGTCCACCCAGGTCGAGGCGCTCGCCGAGTGGATCCGCGCCAAGGGCCACGAGGTCGTCGTCACCCGCGAGCCCGGCGCCACCCCGATCGGCAAGCGGCTCCGCATGATCCTGCTCGACGTCTCCAGCGCCGGGCTTTCCAACCGCGCCGAGGCGCTGCTGTACGCGGCCGACCGCGCCGAGCACGTCGACTCCCTGGTCCGGCCCGCCCTGGAGCGGGGCGCCGTGGTGATCTCCGACCGCTACATCGACTCGTCCGTCGCCTACCAGGGCGCCGGCCGCGACCTGTCCGCGACCGAGATCAGCCGCATCAACCGCTGGGCCACCGGCGGACTCGTGCCGCACCTCACCGTGCTCCTCGACGTCTCCCCGGAGACCGCCCGCGAGCGCTTCACCGAGGCCCCCGACCGGCTGGAGTCCGAGCCGCCCGAGTTCCACGCGCGCGTGCGGGCCGGTTTCCTCGCCCTCGCCGCCGGCGACCCCGGGCGCTACCTCGTCGTCGACGCGGGCCAGGAGCCGGCGGCCGTCACCACCGTCGTGCGCCACCGGCTCGACCGGATGCTGCCGCTGTCCGAGGCCGAGGTGAAGGCCCAGGAGGAGGCCCGCCGCAAGGCCGAGGAGGAGGCCCGGCGGAAGGCCGAGGAGGAGGCCGCGCGCAAGGCCGAGGAGGAGCGCCTGGAGCGCGAGCGCCAGGAGCAGCTCGCCAGGCTCCGCGCCGAGGAGGAGGCCCGCCGCAAGGCCGAGGAGGAAGAGGCCCGCCGCCTTGAGGCCGAGCGCCAGGCGGAGGAGGCCCGGCAGCGCGCCGAGGAGGCCCGGATCGCGGCCGAGGAGGAGCGCAAGCGGCGCGCGGCCGAGGAGAAGGCCCGCCGCGAGGAGGAGGAACGCCGCCGCAGGCAGGCCGAGGAGGAGGCCCGGCTGCGGGCCGAGGCCGAGGAGCGCCGCAAGGAGAAGCAGCGCAAGGCCGAGGAGGCCCTGATCCGTGCCGAGGAGGCCCGCCGCCTGGCGGAGGCCGCCACGGCGAAGGCCGCGGAGGAGGCGGCACGCAAGGCCGCCGAGGAGGCCGCCCGGAAGGCCGCTGCGGAGGAGGCCGAGGCCGCGCGGGTCGCCGCGGAGGCGCAGCGCAAGGCGGCGGAGGCGAAGGCCGCCGCCGAGCGGTCGGCGCGGGCCCTGGAGGAGTCGGCGAACGAGGTCACGGTGGAGACGCCGGTCGTGAAGCCGGACGTGAAGCCGGTCGTGACGCCGGTCGTGAAGCCGGCCGTCGTGTCGGAGGACGCCCCCACGGTGTCGCCGAACGAGGTCACCGTGCCCACCCCGATCGTGCGGCTCGACGAGGAGACCACGGTCATCCCCCGGATCCGGGAGACCCGGCCGGCCCGCGAGCCCCGGCAGGCTCCGGCGGTGGACGAGACCGCCGTGCTGCCGACCGTGCGGGACGACGAGCCGGCCGACCGAGTCCCGCAGGGCTTCTTCCGCGACGAGCGCGAAGAGCGCCGCGAGCGCCGCGAGCGCGACGGGGCCCGAGACGCGGCCGAGGGCTCGAACGACCGGACCCGCGAGCTGCCGCAGCTCGACGAGCAGGGCCGGCCGCGCCGCCGCTCCGACTGGGCGGAGGAGACCCCGCTCGACGACCTGCCGACGCTCGCCGACGAGCTGCTCGGCGGCTTCGAGGACGACGACGAGGAGCGTCGCCGGCGTCGCGGCTGAGACCCGCTGTCACAGCGGTGCCCCACAATGGAACGCGTACGTGGGAACGCGTATGTGCAGCGCGTACCTGAGGAGGGGCATCGGGCATGGCCGTATGGGACGACCTCGTGGGGCAGCCGCGGGTCGAGGAGCAGCTGGCCGCCGCCGCGCGTGACGCCGACGCGCTCGTGACCGCGCACGCCGCCGGCGAGCCCGCTCCCGACGCGTCGAAGATGACCCACGCCTGGCTGTTCACCGGGCCCCCCGGGGCCGGCCGGGACACGGCGGCCCGGGCGTTCGCGGCGGCGCTGCAGTGCGTCAGCCCGGACCGGGCCCTCGGAGGGGCGCCCGGCTGCGGCTTCTGCGACGGCTGCCACACGGCGCTCGTCGGCACGCACGCGGACGTGGAGGTGGTCCGCACCGACCTGCTCTCCATCGGCGTGAAGGACACCCGTGAGCTGGTCCGGCGGGCCCAGCTGTCCCCGGCCGGCGGGCGCTGGCAGGTCATCGTCCTGGAGGACGCCGACCGGCTCACCGAGGGCGCGGCCAACGTGCTCCTGAAGGCCGTGGAGGAGCCCGCGCCGCGCACCGTGTGGCTGCTGTGCGCACCGTCCCTGGAGGACGTGCTGCCGACCATCCGCTCCCGTTGCCGGCACCTGTCGCTGACGACTCCCTCGGTGGACGCCGTCGCCGACCTGCTGATCCGCCGTGACGGCATCGAGCCGGAGCGGGCGCACGCGGCGGCCCGGGCCACCCAGGGGCACATCGACCGTGCCCGGCGGCTCGCCACCGACGAGCGGGCGCGGGCCCGCCGTGCCGTGGTCCTGAAGCTGCCGATGCGGGTCGGCGACGTCGGCGGCGGCCTGCGGGCCGCCCAGGAGCTGATCGACGCGGCGGCCGAGGACGCCAAGCAGGTCGCCGAGGAGGTCGACGTCAAGGAGACCGAGGACCTCAAGGCCGCGCTCGGCGCCGCCCAGGGCGGCCGGATGCCGCGCGGCACGGCCGGGGCGATGAAGGAGCTGGAGGAGCGCCAGAAGCGCCGCCGCACCCGCACCCAGCGCGACAGCCTCGACCTCGCGCTCTCCGACCTGACCGGCTTCTACCGCGACGTGCTCGCCCTCCAGCTGCGCGCCACGACGGCCCTGGCCAACGAGGACGTACGGGACTCCCTGGAGCAGATCGCCCGCGACACGCCCCCCGAGCGCACCCTGCGCCGGATCGAGGCGGTCCTCGCCTGCCGCGAGGCGCTCGACCGGAACGTGGCGCCGCTGCTCGCGGTGGAGGCGATGACGATGGCGCTGCGGGACTGACCGTCCACAGAGATCGTCGTCGTCCACAGGGCCGGACGTTGTCCACAGGCCCACGGGTCCGATTGGACACGTTCCGTACCTGCCCCGATACGCTCCGGGAATGGATTCCAGGCGTCTGCTCCGCATCTCCGCCACGGCCCTCACGGCCGCCGGGCTCATCCTCTCCGGCTGCTCGTCGAGCGGCAGTGACGCGGCCGGGCCGCCGTCCTCCGCGTCCGCGTCCGCGTCCACGTCCGGGTCCGCGACCGTGTCCGGTGCCGGGCTGGGGGCGTACTACGGCCAGAAGGTGACCTGGCGGGACTGCGGCGTGCCGGGTTTCCAGTGCGGCACGGTGCGCGTCCCGCTGGACTACGCGAAGCCGGACGGCGAGCGGGTCGACCTGGCGATCTCGCGGGTGAAGGCGACCGGCCCCGGCAAGCGCCTCGGCTCGCTGCTGGTGAACCCGGGCGGACCGGGCGGCTCCGCCGTCGGCTATCTCCAGGGGTACGCGGGCATCGGCTACCCCGCCCCGGTCCGCGCGCGGTACGACATCGTGGGCGTCGACCCGCGCGGGGTGGCCCGCAGCGAGCCGGTGGAGTGCCTGACCGGGCCGCAGATGGACGCGTACACGCAGGTGGACGTCACCCCCGACAGCGCGGCCGAGCAGAACGCCCTCACCGGCTCGTACAAGGGCTTCGCGGCGGCCTGCGAGAAGCGCTCCGGCAAGGTCCTGCCGCATGTCTCCACCGTGGAGGCGGCGCGCGACATGGACATCGTGCGGGCGGTCCTGGGCGACGAGAAGCTGACGTACGTGGGCGCCTCGTACGGCACCTTCCTGGGCGCCACCTACGCGGAGCTGTTCCCCGACCGGACCGGGCGGCTGGTCCTGGACGGGGCGATGGACCCCTCGCTGACCTCCGAGCAGCTCAACCGGGAGCAGGCCGCCGGCTTCGAGACCGCGATCAACGCCTTCGCCGCCGACTGCGTGAAGCAGCCCGACTGCCCGCTCGGCACCGGGTCCGCCCCGGCGGCCCTCGACGCCCTGAAGCGCTTCTTCCGCGAGGTCGACGCCAAGCCGGTCCCGACGGGCGAGAGCCGGGAGCTCGGCGAGTCCCTCGCCACCACCGGGGTGATCGCCGCGATGTACGACGAGGCCGCCTGGCCTCAGCTGCGCGAGGCACTCACCCGGGCGATGGGCGGCGAGGGCTCGGAGCTCCTCGCGCTCGCCGACTCCTACTACGAGCGGGAGGCGGACGGCACGTACGCCAACCTGATGGACGCGAACGCCGCCGTGAACTGCCTCGACCTCCCGCCCGCCTTCCCCGGCGGCCCCGCGGACGTCGAGAAGGCGGTCCCGTCCTTCGAGCAGGCCTCCTCGGTCTTCGGCCGCAACCTCGCCTGGGCCGCCCTGAACTGCACCTACTGGCCCACCCCGGCCACCGGCCGCCCCCACCGCATCACCGCCGAGGGCGCCGCCCCGATCGTCGTCGTCGGCACCACCCGCGACCCCGCCACCCCCTACAAGTGGGCCCGGTCCCTCGCCGCCCAGCTCTCCTCCGGCATCCTCCTCACCTACGAGGGCGACGGCCACACCGCCTACGGCCGCGGCAGCGACTGCATCGACACCGCGATCAACGCCTACCTCCTCGAAGGCACCCCTCCCCAGGACGGAAAGCGCTGCTCATAGCCCCCGCCCCCGCCTCTCCGGCCCGTGGTCGGAGCACCCCCGGAAACTGTGTAGACTTGGCGACGCCGCTGCACCCACCATGGGACCGCACGGCATGCCGCCTTAGCTCAGTTGGCCAGAGCAACGCACTCGTAATGCGTAGGTCTCGGGTTCGAATCCCGAAGGCGGCTCCAGAAGAGTCCTGGTCAGTTAGCCCCTGACCAGGGCTTTTTCTTATGCCCGGGTCAGTCGGGGGCGGAACTCGATGATCTTCGCACCCTCGTGCGTGCCCATTGCGTGCCCATCCGTGTCAGTGTCTGACGTCCCGGACAGGGACAGGGTGGCGATCATCTGCGCGATCTCTTGGGGCGTGTGGTTATCCGCCATGGCAGCTTCGACGATCTGCGCGAGCTTGTGCTCGATGCTCAACCGCGCGACCTGCTCGATACGCGGGTCGACCGGTTCCTCGGCAGGGCGGCGGGCCGCGCCACGGGGCACGATGGCGGCCGTCGCCTCGGCGGCCTCTCGTGCAGCCTTGGGCATGACCGACTGATAGATGTCCCGAGTGATCCGGCTGTCGCTGTGGCCGAGGGTCTCGGACACGATCTTGACGTCGACGCCGGCGGCCAGCATGAGCGAGGCGGCGACGTGTCGCAGATCATGCAGACGGATCGGGGGCAGGGTGGACAGCTCGACGAAACGCTCGAACAGGTCCGTAAGCGTCCCGGGGTGAATCCACTCCCCGTTTTCCTGCGTGAACATCCGGCCGGTGTCCTGCCACGCCGCGCCCCATTCGAGACGCTCCGCCGCCTGTGCGGCCCGGTGCAGCTTGAGCACCTCGACGGTGTACTCGTCGAGCGAGATGATCCGCTCGCCGCTGTCCGTCTTGGGGGCCGACTCGACGACGTCCCAACCGTCCTGTACGAGCTGCGTCGCGATGGTGAGTTCGCCCGTTGCTTCGTTGAAGTCGGACCAACGCAACCCGCACGCCTCGCCGCGCCGCAGACCCCGGAACGTGATCAGGTGGAACAGCGGCAGCAGCCGGTGCCGGAAGTCGGCGAGGAAGTCGAGGAACGCCCCCGCCTGTTCCGGCGTCCAGACCATGACCGGGCTCGGCTTCTGCCCGGTGCGCAGCCATTCGGCGACTCGCTCATCGGTCCACACCATCGCTTTCGGGCGCTTCGCGGCGGCGAGCTCGACGTGCTGCGCTGCGTTGAACGTGATCGAGCCCCGGGCTATCGCCGTGTTGAGTGCGGCCCGCAGCGTGGCCCTGATGTGCTGCTGCGTCGAGGGCCCGGTTACACGCCGGAACGGCGGCATCGCGTCGATGGCCTCTTTCATGGCCTTCCGACGGGCGCGGTTCTCCCCGCCCTTCCACGGGATCTTCTTGAGCTCGGCCATCGCCGCGCGGCGGGCGGCGTTCGCCTCGATGATCTCGACGTTCGTCTCGGCGATGCCCTCGAACATGGCGTCGAGGTGCGGCACGGTGAGCCGGTCAACCCGGATGGTCCCGATCCGAGGGTTCAAGTGACACCGGATGTCGACCTCATACCGCGCGAGACCGCTCGCCCGCAGCGCCTTCTTACCGGCGAGCCAGAGCGCGAGCCACTCGGCGACGGTCATGTGCTGTGTGAGCGACTGTCCCGTAGCGAACTTGCGCTTCACCTCCTCGTAGTCGGGGATCGTCTCGCCGCTCGCCGAGACTCCCGCGAGCAGGTCGCCGAGGCGGGCGCGGCCCTCCGTGTCGTCGTTGTCGGCGATGTTCAGCAGCGCGCGTACCTTGTCGAGGTCGGTCTGCGCGTCGGTCTGCGTGTCGTACCCGGCGCGGCGGAACAGGCGACGGTCGCCGTCCAGGGTCGGCGGCAGTTCCTGCCGGATGGCCCATACGCCGTGCTTGCGCTGCTTGCGCTTCGGGCAGTCCGTGCCCAGCGGCTTTCCGTCCTTGCCGCGGCAGTAGCAGCGCCGTGTCGTGGTGCCTTTCGCGGTCACTCAATTCCCTTCGGGTTGATCTGGTCGGGGTGGTCGAGCAGTTCGAGCCGCTTCAAGTCCTCGACCAACTCGGGTGAGAGCTCGGGGAGGGTGAGGCTCGCGCGGGTCATGTCGTTGACGATCTGCGCGAGTTCGTCGAGGCGGTCGACGTACTCGGTCTGTGCGCTCGGGTCGAGCGAGGCTCGCAAGCGGGCCTTGTGGGCCGTTTCGCGGCGTCGGGCGAGTTCGGGGTACAGCGAGACCGGATAGGCCGCTGTGGCCCATGCAGCGGCCCACGTCTGGCCGGTCCCGGCGATCTGCCGGGAGTCGGGGACGTACCGCCCGTCAATCGGGCCGTCGAGCGTCGGCGTCGCCTCGCCGGTCATCCACTGCCACACCGTGTACGGGTCGCGTGAGTCGGCGGCCGGAACGGTGGGCACCGTGGCCTCGCTCCCGAGGGGGAGCAGCAGGAGCAGCGGGGGTGTGGCGAGGGCGAGGGCGAGCACGAACCAGTCGTCGACGTCCAGACGACGGCGCTGTTTGCCCTCGCCGCTGGATCGGCCGGTCTCGATGCTGACGATCACGGCGTACGTGATGTCGGGGCGCCCCAAGCGGGCGCATTGCTCGGCGAGTTGGTGCCTGTTCATGCCGAGGCGCGCGCGGTGCCGGCGGATCTGTGCGGCGATCACGTCGCCGAACGTCTCGTGACTGTGCATAACGCAAAGCTAGCTTTGTCTGTTGCAAAGCGCCACTCTTGATCGTACGTTGCTGATCTAGGCACTACTCGGCATCAACGGGCCGGCGTGCACTCCGATGTCACAGGGGGCAAGAGATGAGCACCGCAGAACAGGGGATGACACACGACGAGCTGATGACGCTTCCGGTCGCCGTCCCGCTGGAAACCGCGAACCGTGCGCTGCACCTTGGCCGGACGACCGGCTACCACCTCGCCCGGACGGGCCGGTACCCCGTGCGAGTTCTGCGCCACGGGAGGGCGTACAAGGTGTCGCGTTACGACCTGCACCGGCACCTCGGGGTCGAGGTGCCGGTCGAGGTGCAGCCTGAACCCGAGAACTAGATGCGGCAACGGCGAGGCCCCGCCCGGAGCGTTCCGGGCGGGGCCTGCTGCTGTTCAGAGTCCCCGGCGTCTGACGTGCTCGTCCGGGACCGGTGCGGGGATGCAGTGTGGGGCGCAGTCCGGGCAAGCGGACACCGTCAAGGGGCCGCCGCTCGGGCGCCCGACGGACCAGACCGGCATGGGGGCGTCTGTCTCTCGGTGGCAGCGACAGCAGATCGCGATCACGGCGTGACCTCGGCGGCGAGCAGCGCGCCCGGGTAGCTGTACGCGTAGTCCATCCCTGCCTGTGCGAACGCTGCCGCGCGGCGTCGTTCGCGCCGCCACTCCTCCTCGCTGGTCGGCGGGGGGAATCCGGCGACGTAGGGCCGAACGGCGGGCAGGTCGTCCTCGAACGGCAGGCTGCGCTCTGTGACGTGCTGGGGCAGCGGCGTTTCCCATGGCGTGAGCCAGATGGAGGGGGAGAGTTCGGCGCGCACCCGGGGCGGGGGGACGTATGCGGCGGAGTGGCGGCCGGGAGTCTTCGCGCTCGGGTCGAGCAGCAGCAGTAAGGCGGCACCTCCCAGCAGCAACAGCAGGACGGGCAGGAGGGCGATAAGGTCGCGCATGTCGTCAGCTCCTCGATAGCTGGTGACGAGCCCCGGTGGCCGGTGACGCGGCTGCTGGGGCTTCTTCGTGGCGTCGACGGTAGCCAACTTGTCTACCCTCGTCTACCTACGTCTGCCCACGTATGGCAACGTGGCTCAACATGGCCTGTTGTCTACTCTTCACTGCATGAGCGAGCGCGAGGTCGATCACGAGTCCGAGACCCCGGTCTACGTGCAGATTGCTGCCTACGTGATTACGGACATCGAGAAGGGCGAGATCCCCGTCGGTCGACGCATCCCGTCCGAGTCGGCTCTCGTGCAGCGTTACGGCGTCGCCCGTGAAACCGCGCGAGCGGCTGTTCGGCACCTGAGAGAACGGGGCTACGTCCGAACGGTGCCCCAGCGCGGTAGCTTCGTCATCGATCGCACGGCAGCCGGCGCGGAAGACTGACCGCCCGCCCGCACTGCCCGGTGCGGGCACGTACGGGCGGGCGGTTTCTCACTTCGGCAGGGTCCAGCTCGGCCCGTCGGGGGAGCCGAGCCACACCCGCTGATCATCCGGGGTCACGCTGACGCCGAACCCGGTCGGTGGCGGGGAGTCGGCGGCGTGCCACAGGCTGATGGCCTCTTCGAGGTCATCCCACAGGGCGGACGGCCCGCCCTGCCGCACGGTCCATGTGTCGTCGCCCTGCTGGGTGAGGACGGCGAACGAATCGTTCTCGGCGTCCAGGACGTATGTGCTCTCGATGCCGCTGTCGTCCCGCATGGTGAAGTGCCGTGCGTTCGGCATGACGACCTGTGCCACGAATCCGCTGTCGGGCATGGACAGCGCCTCGCGGCCGAGGGTGGTCTCGCGAGTCTTTCCGTCGTCGGGGGCGGGGATCATCCCCATGTTCGCGGGGGCCGCCTGCTGCCGCGCGATCATGAAGCTCGGGTCAGCGGCGATGAAGGGACCTTCTGCCCGTCCGTCCCCGTCCACCGTGAGCCGGACGAGTCCGAGCGAGCGCATCCACCCCCGAAGGGTGGTCACGATCAGACCGCCGGGGCGGGTCTGTTTCACCCACGCTGCCGGCACGCTGCGGACGCCGTAGGTCGCGATCGTCCGGTCGTACGGTGAGGGGCCGGCGTAGCCGTGTCGGCCGTCCTCGGTCAGGAGCCGGGGGTAGTACCCACAGCTCGCGAGCGCGATCCGGGCCCTGTCGGCGACGTCGCGATCGGTCTCGATCGACGTGACGTTCTTGTCGCCGAGGCGGTGGCAAAGGAGAGCCGTCGAGTAACCCGTACCGGTGCCCAGTTCGAGCACGGTCATGTCGTCGTGAACGTCGAGGTCTTCCAGCATCCGAACGACGAGTGACGGCAGCGTCGAGGATGACGTGGGGTTCGCGTTGCTGACCGGGTTCGGGTCGTTCCAGTCGAGAGGGCGCCCATCGAACTGCGTTACGAGCGTCTGGTCGCTGTAGGCGATGGTCAGCCACTCGGCGGCCCCGACGAGTTCGGAGCTGATCGGCGTCCAGGACGTCACCCCCGGGCCGAGGTTCTCCGTGTAGAACTGGCGCAGGAACTCGTGTCTCGGCACATCCTCGACGGCGGTCCTCCACTGAGGGGAACGCAGCGAGTCGCCGGCGGCGAGTTGGGCGGCGAGCTGCTGCCGCAGCTTGGCGGCAGTGATGTTGAGGTCATCGGGTGGCATGGGTTCCTCGCTCCAGGAGATCAGCCAGGGCCGCAGTCATGGGGAGGCCCGTGGGCGGTTCCATCCACGCCCATTGACCCGACGGGTTGCACTCGATGAAAGTCCACTCGTCACGGGTCAAGGCGAAGTCGAAAGCGCCGAAGACGAGCCCGAAGTGCCGAAGGTACGCGAAGATCGCGCGCTCTACGTCGGGCGGCGTCGGGATGACGCTGTAAGTGTGGGTGCTGTAGTCCGTGCGCCAGTCGAGCAGGTCGCAGTCGATGCGGACAGCGAAGATGCGTTCACCGACAACCGTCACCCGTACGTCGGCGTCCTTGTCGACGCGCGCCTGAAACAGGTGCATGGTGCCAGCGACCGCGTCGTCAATCTCCTCGGCAGCGACCTCGGCGATCCTCACGGTCTGAGAAACACCGTCGCGGAGGTAGAGGGGAACGGACAGCGGCTTGAAGATCACCGGCCCGTGTTCCTTGACGAAGTTCCGAGCTTCGTCGGGGCGGTTCGTGATCAGCGTCGGCGGCAGTTTGAACCCGCTCGCCGCAGCCGCGGCGAGGCCAGCCGGTTTGTACTCGGCGTCGCCGATGCGGTTCGGGTGGTTGACGTACAGGCAGTCGGGGAGGGACGCGAGCACGCCGCCGAGCCCGTATCGGGCCTGCGCGACGGCGAACCGTGCGTCTTGCTCGTCGAGGTGAGGGAACACGAACCCGGACGGTCGCCGGTAGTACAGCGACCGCACGTCGCCGAGCTCGGCGACGCGAGAGGGTGTCGCGACGCTTCCGCCCCACCGAGTCAGCTCGCCCCCGATGTGGGCTGAGCACGACAAGGTAGCGGGGAAGTCACCAGAGTCGAACCGCACGACCGGGACACCCCGGTCGTGCAGCTCGGCGATTACGAGATCTGCGGTCGGGTCCTCAAGGTTGGTGACGACGACGACCGGCCGATGCCCTTGGGTCACTGGTCGGTGTCGTTCCCGGTGTCCGTGTCACCGCTGCCCGCCGTGCCGTCCGGCGAGGTCCCGGTCGAGGGGTTGGTGCCGCTGCTGGTGCCGTGGCCGGGGGACATGACCAGGACGCCGGCGGCGTTGAGGTAGCGGCCGGTCTGGGACACCGGGTCGAGCTCGACGCGGACGTGCTCGTGAACCGTGGTCCCGGGGTACGCCGCCATGCGGCGCAGACCCCACGGGGCCGGGGTGAGGTGGCCCTGCGGCAACGGGGTGCCGGTCGGGAATCGGTCGGCGTAGTTGAACATCGCGGTCCTTCCGCTCAGGGATTGGGTCCTGTCTTGCGATGGAGCCCCGCCCCCACCGGGTGAGTGAACGAGCATCCGGCGGAGGCGGGAGTCTGGTGTCTCAGCAGTCCTTACGGCCGCTGGCGGGCGTACGTCGTTCCCCACATGACTTGGCCGCGGGCGAGGCTCGCGATCAGGTGGGCGTCGGTCTCTGCCGTGTCGGCGGTGAGCGAGAGGGGGGCCGTCACCAGGCACACACGGCACAGTCCGCCCCGCCCGACGAGCGCCAACCATTCCGGCGAGGCCGAGGGCAACGTGATGACGTACTGGTCGTGGCTGTAGTCCAGAGTGGCGCGCCCTCGGCGGATCACGATCCGCGCGCCGATGACGGGTGGCGCGTCATCCCCTGAACCGAGGTGCAGCGCCACGGCGAGGCGGCGCATACCGTCCTCGACCGTCTCGATCGTCTCGTTCGCTCGGCGGGGACCGGGATGTGTGATGAGCAAGCGGGCTAGGTCGAAGCCCTCAATGCTGCGAACGTCGGTCTGCGCCGCGACAGACGCGATGAAGCCGGGGCCCGGAGGAACGTCGAGGCCGACGGGCTCGGTCTGTTCCATGCCTCACTTCCCTATGGATCGGGACGGTTGTTTCTGAGCAGGTCTTGCACCGCCCCCGCGCCCGGGGGGAGCCGTCAAGTGGCGCGGGGACGGGGACTAGAAGGGGCTCCGCCACCGTCGGGGCATTCGGTGGCGCCCCGCCCTCGCCGGGGCATAGGAGCGCCGGCCGGCGGGGGCGGGAAGCAGGGATGGGCTGCAAGCGCGCAGGGGGTAGGCGCGCACGGAATACACGGCGTCGTAGTCAGTGACCGTGAGCGTGTAGACCTCGCCGGACGCGAGGGCGTGCAGCGCGTGCTCGTACTGCGCGTCGTCACGTGCCCACGCGAGCAGTTCATCATCGGGCCTCGGGCCGACGGGGTCGGCGGGGGCGAGGGGAGCCGAGCACAGGTAGGGCGCGGACGGGTCAGGAGCGAGCAGCCGCGCGAGGTGCTGAGCTTCGGTGCGCATCCATCGAGCGGCAAGCCGAGGTGAAGCGGCCCGGCGGTAAGCGATCGTGACGTCGTGACTGCCCGCAAGCCCTCGGGCGTTGACTTCACAGCCGAACACGGCGGTAGTCGTCAGCGGGCGCAGGATGGTCGGCGGGCGATGCATTGCGACGGCCGCGCTCATTCGCCGATCCCTCGCGCCTGCTCCCGACGCTCGATGACCTGGTCGAGTTGCAAGTGGTACATCTCGACTTCCGCCGGGGTGAGGATGAGCAGCGCCTCGGAGGTTCCCCCGTCGGCGTGGTGGACCGTCACCGGTAAGGCAGCCTGCTGCGCTCTGTGGTCGTAAACCACGTCGCGGCGCTGTGGGGTGACGTGGGTGACCGGCACCGCGACGGGGCGCAGGGTGGTTCCGTCGGAGCTCGCCCGCCAGTCACCCCCGCCGCCCGGCAAGCGCAGAAGGTACGACCTCGCGGTGTCGCTCGGTAAGGCGACCACTACCCCGATCTGCCCGTCTTTGGCGAGGTCGAGGGCGAGGTCGCCGAGTCGCGGATGAAACGGGTTGCCGGCGCCCAACTCGACGCCACTTACAGGGAGTTGCTTCGAGGACTGTTCGGCCATGCTCCGAAGCTAGGAGGGAGCTACGGCCCGAATATGAACCGGAGGAATATCACCCTCATCCGTCGAGGTGGAAGCGGTCTGACATGCGACGGAGCTTCTCGCGGGTGGCCGCTCGTTCGGCGTAGACGATGCTGCGCAGGGTTGACCGGGCGATGGGATGGTTCCGGACGAGCTGCGGGGCGATGCGCTCGGCGGTCTCCAGTTCCTGCAACGCCTTGTCGCGGTTGCCGTCCCACAACCACGCACGAGCGAGATCCATGTGGTGATGACCTTGACGGGAGTTGGGAAGCGCGGCGACCAAGTCCGGTGACGTGCGTCGGTTTATGGTCAGAGCCTTGCGCTGTTGTCCCATTTCGAGGGCGACGCTGATCGCATGAATCTGTACGTTGCCGGGTGAGAACGTGAGCGAGTGCCGGTCGTAGATCGGCGGTCCGACGTACGCGCTCAAGCGTTCGGCGGCAGTTCTCGCGTGACCGACCCGTTCCTCGGCTTCCGCCGTTCGATTGCCCCGTGCTGCGGAGACTGCGGCACGCAGTTGCAGCGAGCCCCAGGCGCGCATTGCGAGCGGCTCGCCCTGATCGAACCCCTGCTGAACGCTGGCGATTGCTCGATCTGAGAGGGCGATGGCGTCCGCCCAATCTGCGGTGGCCCACATGTCCCAAACGCGCATCCAGTCCGCGACCGCAGGCATGACGGAATCGCCGGAAAGCCGGGCCGACCACGCCGCCCGCTCGCAAGACATGGCGACCAACTCGGGATGACCAAGGGCGTGCGCGGCGGTGTGCGCGAACTTGCAGCACACGGCGTAGATCGCGAACGCTTCCTCGCGCTCGTGCCCGGTCGAGATCTCGGCGAGGGCACGGGCTTCACGGAACATGTCCGGCAAAACCTGCATGATCGCTACGTTCGCGGCAGCGTCACGCAGTCGGTGCAGTCGAGTCGTCTCCTGCCACAGTTGACGCGATGGCCGCGGGGTTCCTTCGAACACCGGGGCGAGATCGTAGCGGCGCAGCTCGCGCAGGATGGATGAAGCGGCCACCTGCCATTGGTTCTCGTCGGGCGAGCTGTTGTACGGGCGGCCGATCAGGTCATTCGGGTGTACGTGCAGCTCTGCGGCCACCTGATTGAGCAGGCCGACGCGGTCGAGCTCGATATGGCCCCGTTCCATCTTCGACACCCATCCCTGAGTCTTCCCCAGAGCGGTCGCGAGATCAGCCTGTGGCATCCCCAGACGCAGCCGGGCGCGCCGGACGCGGCGGCCGATCTCCTCGGCTTCCTCCAACATCAGCGCGCCCCCCATGCAGTGAGGCGCCGGCGGCGTCCAAGCGTTCGGCGAGGCATCCGTGCTCCATCCGTCGGGCTCATACCCACGAAGGTACCGAGCGGCCACGCTGAGTGTGGAGTGCTACCGGTCAGGAAGTGCGCGGAAACGACAAGGGCGCCCCCTGCACCGGACCTCGGCCGGTACAGGGGGCGGGATGTTCAGCGGGTGGCGGTCTGCCACAGGGTGAGGGCGAGGCCGATCACGGCGACCAAGGCGAGAATGCTCGGGAGCGGCCACCGGTTCCGTTCGAGGGCGTCGAGCCGGGCCTCATGGTCGGCGAGCTGCTTGTCGGTCTGGTCACTGCGCTGGACGAGCAGCGCGAGCGATCCGTCGACGCGCGCGAATCCGGCCTCTACGACGCCCCGCAGTCGCTCAAGTTCGAGCGCGACGTCGCTCGGGGTCGGGTCGGTCACGGGCGTCCGTCCCGATCACGATCGAGGGCGAGCAGCTCGTCGTCGCGGTTCGGCGCGGAGCGCAGCCACGACGGCAGCAGGGACTGCACGCCGGGAAGCGCCATCACCCGAGCCGTGCCGCCGGCGACGGCGAGTGCCGCGGCGACCCACGGAAGGGTGGCCGGGATGCCGGAAGCGTCGACGATCGCGGGCAGCAGGACGGCCAGGGCGAGCGCGGTCTGCACGACGGTGCGCAGCGTCCGGCGGGATGCGTCGGTCATGAGGGGTTCCTCTCTTGAAAATCCGGACGCCCCGCCCGCGAGGCGCGGGCAGGGCGGTGGTGTGGTGGTCAGACCTTGGGGACCTTGAGGGCGTCCCAGCTCTTGCGGCCGGGCCACCCGTCGGCGTCGGTGCCCCGGTATCCGAGGCGCTGCTGCCACCGGGCGTACGAGCGGCGGTCCGCCTCGGTCCACTGCGGTCCGGGGCCCTCGCGGTAGGCGGAGCAGCCGACGGCGACGAGTCGGCGACCCATGGCGGTGATGATCGGCGAGCGCGGCGACCTCTTGAAGAAGTCGGCCCCCGGGTACGGCTCGAACCGCTGTGTTGGGGTGCCGGAGCCGCCCCCGCCGCCGGGACGCGGGGCGCCGCGCTGCACCCATGCGTACAGCGGGCCGCCGGGGCAGGCGGTCGGGTGCCCGTCGCGGTGCCCCTTGATCTCGTCGCCGGCGTCGCCGTCGCGGCGCAGCCACTCGACGGCGTCGCGCAGTCCGGAGAGCTGCGCCTCGGTCGGCTCGGTCAGTCCCGAGCTGCCGAGCAGCGCACACACCGCGTAGTGCTGCACGTTCAGCGTCGCCGTGCCATTGGCGCCGGTCTTGCGGTGCGCGCCGCGGCCCTCGAACACTGCGCCGTGCGGGCAGACGAGCGCGTTGTACGCGATGTCGCTGTAGTCCTCTTCATCGTTGGCGAGGTGGCTCGCCTGTATCGCACGGACGCGCGGGGCGCACTGGTCGTGCGCGTCCGGGCGGCCGAGGGACTCGGGCACGT
The DNA here is from genome assembly GCF_040681095.1 of Streptomyces sp. NPDC051909. Taxonomy (NCBI): domain Bacteria; kingdom Bacillati; phylum Actinomycetota; class Actinomycetes; order Kitasatosporales; family Streptomycetaceae; genus Streptomyces; species Streptomyces sp. NPDC051909. The sequence continues at coordinate 135,298 of NZ_JBFAYA010000010.1, forward strand.
ACGTGCCCTCATAGTGGATCTTCACGCCCCGGGTGCTGCCGATGTAGGTAAGCGCGTAGCGGGACGGGCGGGCGCCCCACTGGGCGCGGGTGACGAACTGCAAAGGGCCCTCCGGGCATAGAAAAAGCCCCGGCCGTCGGGCGCGGGGCGTCGGGAAGTGGGGGCGGGCGATCAGGCGAGCGCCGCCCAGAAACGGTTAGATCCGTTCTCCATCGAGGCGAGGGTGAGCGAGGCGGGGGCGGTCGCGCCGCCGGTCGCGTACGAGCCGAAACGACGGACGGCGGTCAGGCCGAAGACGTTTGGCGGCGAGCCGAACGAGCTCTCGGCGACGAGCATCATCGGGCCGTCGCCGGTCGAGGTGTTGTACTGGAATCGCCACGCGACGTAGTACAGACCGGCGGCAGCGGAGTAAGCGGCCGTGAGCGGGACCGAGACGGTCGCCCCACCGCTGTTGTGCACCTCGGCGGGCTCGGCCCCGGCGGTCGACAGGTCGGCGGTCTGCGCGACCCGTGCCCCCGACGCGTTGTAGAGCGCAGCCCACGATCCGGTGGTGAGACCGCCGGCGTACCCGCCGAAGTGCCACGCGATCTTGGTCACGGACGCTGCCGACCGCAGATAGACGGCCGTGACCCGGATCGGGCCCGACCCCGGATAGAGCGGGGCGGAGTGCCCGAGAGCGGGGTCGAACGCCCACGTCAGCAGACCGAGGTCGCTCGGCCGGAACTCACCCCCGCTCGCATCCACATAGGACTTCCGCGCGAGGTGGGTGTCGGCGGTCGGCGCGGCCGAGCTCGACGGCACGCTGCTGAATGTCTTGCTACCGGCGATCGTCTGCGTACCGGTGAGCAGGACGGAGGTTCCGGCGGCCTCGGCGCCGACGTCGGCGGCGGCCAGGGTGACCGCGCCGGTCTTGCCCGCGACCGAGGTCACGGGGATGCCGGACGGCTGAACGTACCGAGCGTCGGCCGCGGCCAGGTCGAGCGCGCCGACGTCCGAGGCGGCGAGCACGACCACGCCGGTCTTGCCGTTGACCGAGTCGACCGCGCCGCCGCCCGAGATCGGCGGGAGCTGAGCGGCGGGCACCTTCCCGTCGGGGCCGAGGGTGGCGACGCCTCCCGCCGCCCCGGCGGCGCTCGAGGCGATGGACCCGATGTCGGCGGCGTTCAGCACGACCGCCGCCGCGCTCTTGCCGTTGACCGACTGGACGACGCCGGGCGCTCCTGTGGCGCCGGTCGCCCCGGGGTCGCCCTTGTCTCCCTTCGGGCCCCGGATGTTCCCGATCGGACTTCCCCACCCCGAGGCGCTGCGCTGCCACATGTCGCCCGAGTCCGTCCTGATCAGCAGATCCCCGGGCTTGGTGCTCGTCGAGGGCGTCGTCGTGTTGTTGACGTAGATCGCCGCGCCCCGGACGTCGCCGCCGAGCTGCGCCCACGAGCCGGCGGTCTTCTGCCATGTCGAGACGGTCGTCGAGGTGACCCCGAGGAACACAGTCGTCTCGTAGCGCACGTACAGGTCGCCGTCGACGCCGAGGGCGGCGCCGGGCGCGGCGGTGCCGCTGTAGATCAGCGAGCCGGGCGCACCGGTCGGCCCGCGCTCGCCCTGTGGTCCCGGTACGCCGACGTAGTTCGGTTTCGCGGGGTCGGTCGGGGCGATGTCGGCGAGGTCGACCTCGGGCCGCGCCCGGGGCAACAGCACGTTGTACGAGCGGCCCACCGGGATTCCCGCGAGCTGCTCGGTCACGATGTACGCCCACCCGCTCGGGTCCATGTCGGGTGAGTCGGTGGCGGGCAGGGTGACCTCGAACTGACCTTGCGCGTCGAGCTGCATGGTCACCGGGCCGCCGAGGATCACGTCGGCCTGCGGGAAGGTGAGCTGTGCCGGTGCGCGGAAGACGATCGCCCCGGACAGCGGGACGCCGTTCGGGGCGAGGAAGCGACCGCGCACGGTCACAGTGGGAATGGACGGGGGCAGCAGTTCGGGCCCTCCTTAGTCGTCGATGGTGCGCAGCCCCGACGGGGCGCGCACCGGTGCGGGCCGCCGCTTGGCCTCGGCCGGTGCCTCGGTCGCTGCGGGGCCGGTGCCCTGCTGCGCGGTGGCCGTGGCCGTTGGGGTGCGGGTCGGCACGCGGGGGGCCTCGTCGGGCGTGTAGGTGTGGCGGTAGAGCGCCGAATAGAGCCGCGTCTCGACGTCGCGGTTCGGTTCCTTGTTGCGGTGCTCGACCGTCCACGTGACCCACTGCATGAACTCCACGTCATGCATGGGCTGCTGAATGAACTTGTTGGTCCACTGGCCGGGGGCACAGTCGTACTCGGCGACCGTGACGGCGGTTCCCCCCTCGGGCTGCATGGTGACCTTGACCTGCCCGCCGCCGGTGTTGGCGTAGGTGAACAGCTCGATCTCGGCGACCGCGTGCGTTGCCGGCCCCGAGCCCCACCACGCCGGTTGATAGGTGGTGAGCGCCGTGTTCTGTCGCTCGGTGGGGTGTAGCTGTATCGGCAGCATGGGGCGGCCGAGGAAACGATCACTGAAAGCGTCGTCCATCAGAATGGGCGTCGGCCGGTCCTTGTCGCGGCTCCAAATGCGGATCATCTGATCCTCTTCGAGGATGTCGTCGCCGACTGTGAGCGCCCGCGTTCCGGAGGCGCGACGGATGAACACGCCCCAGTCGCCTTGCGGGGTCTGGCCGACCTTGAACGTCGCGACGCCCTCGGGTGTCTGGGCGATGAGCTGTCCGCCCTCGCCGATGGTGATGTCTCCGTGCAGGATCTGGTCGAGTGCGGGGCGGATCTGTGCGCGGCCGGCGAGGGTGCGAACCTCCCGTTCGAGTGCGCGGATTCGGTCGAGCAGGTCGAGGGGGATCGCTGCCACTAGGCGGCCTCCAACTGAAGTTTGGCGGTCTCGGGTCGACCGCGAAGGGGCGGGGAGATCGCGAGCCCTACGACGCGGTACCGGCGGTCGAGTCCCTCGGCCCACCAGTCGTCACGGATACGTACGCGGACGGTGGCGCCGAGCAGGGCGGGCGAGAGGGGGGTGCGGTCGAGTGCGACCGTGATCTCGGGGATCGTCTGCGGGCGCAGGCTGGCGGCCAGGTCGGCGCGGGCGTGCGCGTCGAGGGTGGCCTGCTCGGTCACGGTGGAGTAGTCCGAGGTTCCGTCCAGGCGCGGCCATCCGGCGACGAGCTGCTCGTCGTCGACGAGCAGCTCGGACATGAGCGGCAGCGACTCTTTGGTCTGGTTCTTGTTGTCGGACGCGCCGCGGGACTGCCACACGTTGGCCTGCACGGTCGCGTCGACGGGCCACCCGTAGGACATGATCGGGCCCGGGTGGTCGAGGACGATCTCGCTCGACCCGGTGCGGATCACGGGGGCACCGAGCTGTAGCTGCTTGATCCGGCGTCCGCTGCTCGGGTCGCGGTAACTCGCGATCCTCCACTCGAACCCGTTCTCGACGGCGGCGAGTTGGTCGATCACTTCGCGGATGCGGGGGACGTCGTAGCGGCGAAAGGTGCGGTCGCGCTTCACGTGCGAGAGCTGCTCGGCGTCGTACTCGATGCCGATGTCGCCGCCGGGCAGGCTCGCCGAGTAGTCGATCAGTCCGCGCACGATGTCGTATTGGTCGACTTGGGTTGCCTCTTGGGTGTGGAGTACGGCGCGGTGGTCGAGGTACGACGCCCACCCGCCCGCCTGTACCTGGAGGCCGAGAAAGCCGCGGGTGTTGCTGGTGAGCGAGGCGGTCCACAGCACTCCGCCCCACCAGATTTCCGGGCCGCGCTCGACCCACATCGCCACGCGGCCCGGTTCGACGGCGGCGCGGGCGCGGGCGGCGACCGCGCGGTTCGGCAGTGGGATCGTGGCCGAGGCGCTGCCGATCTTGCCTATGTAGTCGTCGAGCGAGACGTCGGTGATGGGCAGGACATCGAGCACCTGATCGGTGCGCAGGTCGCACAGGATCACCCGGTACGCGGCGGCGATCACCTGATCACCCCCTTATGTGTCGAGCGGGTAGATCAGGCCCGACAGGGCGGCCCATGTGGTCAACGACGGGTTGCCGATGAACTTCAAGTGGCCGTTGGTCTGGCAGTCCACCTTGATCGGTACGCCGCCGGCGGCGATCGAGGCGGAGGTGTGCAGCGCGGGCCGGGCAGCGGCGGGAAGGGGTGCGGCGAGTGGCTGTCCGCTGTTGGGCGGGGTCGCGTTGCCGGTCCATGAGACGCCGCCGCGCCATTGCAGGTGCGGGACGCCGCCGAGCATGATCCGTCGGTATCGCAGCGTCCCTTGGCTGTTGCCGCCGTTGGTGTAGCCGGTGGCGAGGGCGGGCGCCGTCCAGCCGATCACGGGGTCGAGCGTCTGCCACGCCGAGCCGTCCCACCGGTCGAGCCCGGCCCCGTTGTCGCGGTACTGGCCCGGGTACGCGCCGGCGAACGACAGCCCCCAACCACGGGGGATGATCCCGCCGTACGCGGAGGTGTAGCGGCGGCGGTCGGCGAGGGCCGAGCCCCAAGTGATGCCGCCGGTTCCGGCGGAGGTTCCGGCCGGAACGGTGATCTCCCACAGCCGCAGTGCGGCCGGCGGGAGCGAGGGCGGGGTCGGCGTCGCGGTCTCGGTGCCTCGGATGATCTCGACGCGGGCGAGGGTCTGAGTGCCGGTGTCGTACAGCTCGTCGTGCACCCGCAGCACAACGGCGTCGATCCGTGTGTACTGCGCGTGCCCGTCGCCGACGGTGAGGGTCTCGGGTGCGGTCACGGCGACGGGGTAGGCGCCTTGTGCGTCGGTGCCCTGCACCAGGGCGCGGCCGACGCCGATCTGCACCTGCATGGCGCCGACGCCGGTCGCGTTCAGCGCGGTTCCGCCGGCGATCACGCCGTCGCGGGTCGTCATTGCGGCCTCGGGCGCCATGGTGCCGAGCGGCACAAGGCGGGTGTCCTCGCGGGTCTGCCCCGCAGGGAGCAGCCATCCGGCGCGCACGGTCAAGGCGGGGTCCTCCTTACCAGTAGGCGGAGCGCCATCGGAGTGAGGCCGAGGCGCGGGGATCGGTGGAGCCGGGGGCGGCACGGAAGACGAGCGAGGTCGCCCCCGGAGGGAGCGTGAATAGCTGCTCGGGCGCAGAGCGGGCGGTCGCGGTGTAGAGCCGCGATGCGGTGCCGTTGAGCGTGACCGTGCCCTCGCGGGTGTCGATGGCGAGCTCGTCGTCGGCGGCGAGGTCGATGTCGTACTCGATCACCTCGCCCGTGCGGAGGTTCGTCACGGAAGGAAGGGAGACAGGCCCGTGGAGTGTGATGGTCGGGTGAGCCGGGGCGTCGCCGTCGTTGACCGCGCGCAGCGCTCCCGTACTGCCCGGGGTGCCGAAGTCGATCGGGTAGAGCAGCCGTTCCGGCCCGGGGATCACCTGCCAATCGAGACCGGGCTCGGGTGCCGGCAGCGCGGTCTCGGTCTGCTGCTCGATCAGGCTGTATCGGCGCGGGTCGGATGCCTCCCACTGGAGTGCGGCCCCGGTCACGGTGCCGAGCCGGTAGCCGTTGCCGACGGGCACGGCCCGGCGCAGTACGCGGGCGAAGCTGAGCAGGGGGCCGCGTTCGTCGAGCCAGATCACGAGTGGCTGCTCGGCGTCGCCGAGGGCGGTCGCGGCGTTCAGCGCGCGGACCACGGCGCCGATGGTGCCGCGCGGGGCGCGCACAATCACGTCGTCAAGGGTGATCGTGCGCGCCTGCGCGAGCAGCCGGCCGGGGTAGCTGCCGTGTCCGTCGGAGCGGTTGACGCTGCCCGAGTCGAGGGCAGGCAGTTCCTCCCACCCGGACAGGGAGCGCCACCGGTACGGGGTGTCGGGGCCGAGCAGCAGCTCGTCGCCGAACTGGACGTGTCCGAGCTTGGTCACCTTGTCGCCGGGGGCCAATGGCTCACCCCCTTGCCTTCATGTGCCAGGCGAGCGCTGTCGCGTTCTGCTCGGGGGTCTGTTCGCCGCCGTGCCAGTGCTCGATATGGACCGAGGCACGGCCGGAGGCACCCGCGCCGAGCAGCGCGCCGCCCGCCCCGTACGAGCCGGGGGCAAGCTGTGCGGCGGCGGGGAAGGCGGGCGGGGTGACGAGCCGGCGCATGGTGCGATCGACGGCGCTCTGCCCGCTCTCGATGCCGCGCACGAGACCGGCGGGAATCCAGCGGCCGACGTCGCGCGCCATGACGCGCGAGGGCGAGGCGATGCCGAGCGCCTTCGCGATCGGGCCGGGGATCATGTTTTTCGCCCAGCCGATCAGCTTGTCTTTGATCCAGCCGCCCATGGACTTGATCCCGTTCCACAGACCCCGCACGACGTCGGCGCCCTTGTCGACCAGGAGCGAGCCGAGGTTGCCGAGGGCGTCGGCGAGGCGGCCGGGCAGTCCGCGCAGCCAGTCGACGGCGGCGAGCGCGAGCTGAATCTGTCCGTCGCGGAAGTTGCGGAACGCCGACGTCGCGGTGTTCCAGAGCTTCGAGCCGAGGCTCGCCAGTCCGCCGACGATGCGGCCCGGCAGCTCGGTCACCCATGAGACGGCGGACGCGCCGAGGTCGCGCACGGCGGACCACGCAGCATCGAAAGCAGCAGTGATCTTGTCCCAGTATTTGACGATCAGCCCGACCGCGATCCCGATGGGTCCGGTCAGGATCGCGAGCAGCATCGGCCAGTTGGCCTTGACGAAGTCGATCACCCACCCGGCGGCGGACACGATCCCGTCGAACGCCGCTTTCAGCAGCCCCCAAGCGGCCGACGCCGCTGCTTGGATGCCGGACCAAGCAGCCTGGACGATCTGCCGGAACGTTTCGCTTTTCTGGTAGGCGAGGACGACGCCGGCGACGAGCAGGGCGATCAACCCGACGACCAGCAGGATCGGGTTCGCCGCCATCACCGCGTTCCAAGCGGCCTGCGTCGCCGCCCACGCACGCGTGGCGGCCGAGCTGAGGGTCTGCCACAGGGTCCACGCCTTGACCGCGATCGTGACCGTGGCGATCACGACCGCCAACGCCGAGAGGACCGGGGTCGGCACGGCGCTGATCACCTGCGCAAACGCGTTGATCAGCAGGGCGGTTGTGCCGAGCAGCGGGGCGAGCGCGACGAGCAAGTTCGCGACGGCGCCGCCGAGGTTGCCGAGGGTCTGCGCCCCGGTGCGCGCGAAGTCGAGGAACGCCTCGAACCCGGAAGAGTCGCGCAGTCCCTGCCCAAACTCGGCGAACCGGGCTGTCAGGTCGGCGAGCCCGCCCGACATGCCGGTCGAGACCGGCATGAACGCCGAGAGGATGCCGGCGAACCCGACCGCGATGTTCTTCAGAACGTCGAGGAAGTTCGCGAGGTTCGGCCCGGCGGCCTCGCCCAAGTCGGCGGCGAACCGCTTGAACGGCGCCGACTCGACCCCGGCGCGCACCTCGTCGAGGAACCCGCCGAAGGCTGCTGCCGCGCCCTTGACGAACGGTGTCAGGGTTGGCAGCAGGTCGCGCAACAGCTCGATGCCCTTGGTGAAAACGGGCATCGTGGTGGAGCTCAGCGAGTCCGACCACTGCTTGACGTCCTCTTTGAGGCCGATGAACGAGCGCGCGGTCTCGCGCGTCGCCGGCGGCATCTCGGCGAGGGCGTCTTTGTACGCCTTCTGCGCGGCGGCGGCTTCCTCGCCGCCCTTGGCCGCGGCCTCTTGCGCTGCGGTGTAGAGCTCGTACGCTCCGGTGACCTGTTCGAGCTGAGGTCCGGCGGCGAGCGTGAACGCCTTGACCGCAGCCTGCGCCGACGCCGCCGCGGCGGCGAGTCCGCCGACTGCGACGCCGACGGCGGCGACGGCGGGCAGTCCGACGCCGATCCCTGCAACAGCCTTGCCGAGCAGCGCGAGCCGCCCGGATGCCTCATCGGCGCCGTCGCCGACTCCTTCGCCGAGCGAGGCGCCCATCTCGGCGGCCTCGGCGACGAACCGGCCGCGCATGTCGCGCAGCCGCCCGTCGGTGCCGCGCTGCAACTCGCGCAGCGCCGCCTCGGTGGCCTCGACGCCGCGCTGCGCGCCGGAATCGTCGAGGTCGATGAAGCCTGTGAGCTCACCGATCGTGAGGGCCAAGGGGAGATCACCCCCTCGGCGCTATTCAGTTGTTCAGTGATCCATCGGCACTCCGGTGAGTCGTGCGATCTCTGACGGGTCGGTCACGGTGCGGGGCGTGCGTCGCCACAGGCGGCCGAACGCCGACTCGGCGGGCAGTCCGCCGAGCAGGACAAGGAACCGTCGGGTCGACAGGCGCGCGAGCTGCTCGGCGTCGAGGTGGTACTCGCGGGCGAGGTCGGACTCGATCGCTGCCCAATGCGCGACTACCGCCTGCCAGAGCTCGCCGGCTTCTTCCCCTTGCTCTTGGTCCGGCGCTCGGCCCGATTCCCCGGGGCTTTTCCCGCCGAGCCGTTCTCGCGCTCGTCGTACAGGCGCGCGGCCTCGGCCATCGTCACCGAGCCGGGGGTGCGGCAGTTCGCGGTCGACCACACGAGGACGACGCCGAGCTGCCGGTCGGTCATGCCGTGCTCGGCCCACGCGTCGAGCGCGTCCGGCCCGAACAGCGAGGCCAGCATCTTGCGGATGTCGTCGGGGTCGGCCGAGTCCTTGAGCCGCTCCATCTGAAGCGTGAACAGCAGCGGGAGGCTTGTCGGCAGCGTGTACTCGCGGCCGTACAGCTTGAGCGGTACGCCCGTGCGCTGCTCGGCCTGCTCCGAGAAAAAGGCGTCGAAGTCGGCGACGTCGCCCTGCTGCTCGGCGGCCAGGTCGCGGGGGTCCTCGATCACGTCGTACCTCCCGCGACCGCCGCCGTCGTCGGCTTGCCGCAGCGCGTGAATGTGGCGCCCCACGACGTCTTGTCATTCGTGCCGCCCGACTGCTCGCCCGGGGTCACGGTCGCGTCCCACAGAACCCATACGTTCTGCGTCTTGTGGCGCCACCGGATGCGGCCCCGGGAGTCGGCGCCGAGTCGGTAGGTCCATTCGTTGTCGATGTACGCCTGCCCGGGGTCGGGCGTGCCGGTCGTGACCTGCGCGTACAGTCCCTCGACCTCGATCGTCGCACCGCGCTGCATCACGTCCTGCTCGTAGTAGCCCTCGCTGTCGTTCGTGGTGGTGTCGGCGGTCTCCTCGTTCTCCGACTCGTTGCGGTTCCAGCTCGTCAGGTTCCCGATGCGCAGCCACGTCTCGGTGGCGGCTTCCTCGTCGCGAACCTCGAAGATCCAGCCTCGGGCGTCGATGGGGCGGCCCAATGGCGGTACCTCCTTACTCGGTGCGGTGGGTGGTGGGGTTGGCGACGTCGACGGCGAGGTTCAGCACGTGCTCGTGACGGCCGGTCGCGTCGGTGCCCATGGGGGCCGGGGTGGAGCGGGCGGCGGCGAGGATGAGCCACACGCCACCCGGCAGCTCGACGCCGGCGAGCCCGTGCAACGCGCCGTAGATCGCCTCACAGCGGCGGCGCGAGATGCGCGGGTCGGCCGTGCCGCGCACGCGTACCTGCACCGCGCGGGTGTCGTAGGCGTTGCGCGCGTCCGGAGGGCCGGCGTCGTACAGCCACAGTCCGACCGCCTCGGCGGGTTCGGGCGGGAGGGTCTCGATGTAGCAGTCGCCGCTCGTGCCGGTCGGGTCGTAGACGAGCAGCCCCTGCTCGTCGAGGTAGCGGGCGAATGCGTCGAGCAGGTCAACGGCCACGGAGCGACCGCCGAAGCTGCGCGGCGATCAGCGCCGCGACCGTCGCCGCCTCACTGTTCATGGGGCGTTCGAGGTACTTCGCGCTGCGCCCGGGGGCGTGTCGGTATCCGAGTTCCTCGTGCTGCCGGACCGCGTACGGGGTGTCGTAGCTGACGGCGGCGGTCAGTTCCTGCTCGTCGACCGACACGGTCCCCGACCGTTCGAGGGTCGCCTCGTTGATCGGCACGAGCTTGCGGGACTCGGCGAGGAGGTGTTCGGCACCGAGCAGCAGGCCGCGCAGCGCGCCCGCCCGGGTGCCGCGCAGCACTGCGTCGCCGTTGAGTCGGAGGCGGGAACGCTGCGGACTCACTCGCACATCACCTCCGTCGACGCGGGGACTGGCAGGCCCGGGGCGGTGTGTACTGCCGTACTGATCGCGGTCGTGATCCGGCCGCCGGGCAGCGTCACGCGGGAGCCCGCCGGACAGTCGAGACCGGGGGCGGCGATGATCTGCGCGGTGCTCGTGACCTCGCGGCCGTCGGCGGCGCGCGCCATGCGCACGGCCTCGCCGACGAGCGCGGGATGCTCGACGTACGGCCCGTACGTCGGGCCGTACGCGCCGTCGCCGAGATAGGGTTCGACGCCGACCCGGTGCCGCAGCAGGGACGGCGGAACTCGGGTCACCACTGCTGCACCTCGCCCGGGGTGAGACCGGCGCGCAGCAGCGCGCGGGCCGCACGCGGGGCGAGCTCGACCCCGGACGCGCCCGCCGTCGAGGCGGCGCGGCCGGACAGGCTGACCGGGCCGATCGAGACCGAGTCCCACTTGCCCGCCGCGCCCGTGCCGTCGTCGCCGGCGGCGAGCCAGTATTCGACCTGCGCGCACGTCGCCGAGCCGAGCGCGGCGGCGATGTCGGGGTCGGTCGGGTCGCCGTCGTCGTCGACGGGGTAGATCGCGGTCAGCAGGGCCGAGTCGATGTCCTCGCCCGCCCGCGCGATCAGCCGCTCGGCGTCCGCCGGGGCCGGGGTGCCGAGCCATGCGGCGAGCTGCTCGGGGGTGGTGTAGGGCTGTCGGGCCAAGGTCACCCCCTCGCGCGGCGGGAACCAGAACGGCCCGCCGACTTGTCGTCTGGCGGGCTGCCGGGCTCGGTGGCGGGCGTCTCGCCCGGCGGTTCGTCGTCGAGGGGCTCGACGGTGTATCCGGCCCCCTGGCAGTAGCCGATGATCGCCACGTCGTCCGTGGTGGCCGTGCCGTCGATGAAGTGGAGACCGCCGGGGCCGTCGCCGGTGTAGTCGGTGACAGGGGCGGTGATGCGCACGTTCATGGGCATCACGCGCTCTTGATGTTGCGCAGTACGGCCGCGGCCTTGGTCGCCTTGAGGACCGGGGCGAGCGGCCCCATCTCGACCTCGCCGAGCTTGACGGCGCCCGAGCTGTTGAAGTCGGGCAGCCACGTCTGCACGAGCGGGACCGAGGCGACCGAGGCCCCGTGGAATCCGTCGAGCCCGTACCGGATCGCGTACAGGTCGCCGAGCCCGGTCACGCTGCCACCGGTACCGGCGCCGTCGGGATCGCGGGACACGAGCCCGATCACGTCGGCGTTGCTGCCCGCCTTGGACTTGAGGTCGATCAGGGGGATGCCGTTGTACGCGACGACCGGCCGGCCGAACGCGTCCGTGGACTTGTCGAGCTGATCGGTCCACGCGGCGATGGCCTTGAACAGCGCGAGCGTCTTCCGGTTGCCGTAGATCACATCCGGGGTGTCGTCCATGGCGGCGAGCCACGAGTCGATGTGGCGCTGCGCGGCCAGGGCCGCCGCCTTGTCGTTGATCGCCGTCCAGTCGAGGAACCCGCTCGCGACCCCGTTCGCGAGCGGCAGGTACTCGGTGTCGGTGCCCGTGAGGATCTTCGACAGTCCGTCGAACCCGTTGGTGTCGGTGGCCTTGTCGCCGTTGATCACCGCGTCGGCGAACCGCGCTCGGGCCGCCTTGATCTTCTGGCTCATGTTGAGGGCGACCGCGCCGGACGCTGCCGCGCCGATGCGGGCGATCACCCGGTCGACTCGGAAGCTACCGCCGAGCGGAACGAGGTCGACGGTGTAGCGCTGCGTCTGCACCTCGGCCGGGGTGTACTCCGAGTTCAGGGGTCGGAACTCGGCGTTCGCCTGTGTGATCAGGCGCCGGTACCCGTAGGTCAGGGTGTCGCCGCCGCCGGTCGGGTTGACGGTGTTGTCGAAGGTGAGTCGGTCGAGGATGTCCGAGCTCTTGCGGAACTCATCGATCACGGTGAGGTCGAGGTCATCGGTCGCGTTGTTCCGCGCCTCGGCGAGGGAGGTAGGCAAATCGTTTCTCCTTGGCGGGTCAGCCGCTGGTCATGCGGGCGGCGACGGCGTCGTGCAGGGTGGTCGCGCGTCGCTCGCCAGACGGCGGGCCGTTGAACTCGCCGCCCCCTCGGGGCGGGGTCGGGGTGGCGCGGTAGAGGTCGGGGTCGGCGTCCACGGCCGCCTTGATCGCGGCGGTGAGCTTGTCGGCGAACCCGCTGTCGAGCGGGTCGAGGTCGGCGACCGAGGCGAGGAACGAGCGGGAGTTGAGTAGGCGGTCGCCGCGCGCTCCTTCGTCGGCGGCGACCCGGGCGACGGCGAGCTCGACCCGGGCGGTCCGCAGCTCGGCGGCGTGCTCGGAGAGCAGCCGGTCGCGCTCGGCGACGGCGGCGGCCAGGGCGGCAGGGTCCTGCTCGTTCTCGCCGCCGTTCGGGTTGAGCGCCCGAGTCACGGCGTCGAGAGCGGCGCGCAGTTCGTCGCGCTCGGCCGCGGCCTGCTCGGCGCGGGTCGTCGCCTCGGCGAGCTGCTGCTCGGCGGCGGGGTCGGCGGCCGGCGGCGCGCCGGGGGCGGGGGTCGGGTCGCCGGACGGCGGGGCCGGGTTGGGATCGCCCTCGCCCGAGCCGCCCTTGATGGGCCAGATCGGGCGCCCGTCCCGGCGGTAGCCGAGGGCGCGGTCACCGGTGCGCGGGTGCACCGGCAGGGTGTCGTCGAGGATGTGCTCGGGCATGAGTGCTCGGCCCTCCGAGGGCGTCGTGCGGGCATGGAAAAGGGCCGTCCCGATGGGACGGCCCTGTGAGTGGGAAGGGGCGCGGCTACTGCTCGGGCCGCGCGGCGGCGGCGTAGCCACGAACCCAAGCGGCGGTCAGCCGTGAGTCGTTGAAGCGGGGGCAGGCGGTCGCCGGGCGACCGGCCCGCGCGGCGGCGAGCCCGGCCTGCCGAGCCCGCAGTGCGTCCTCGCGGAAGCCCAAGCGACCACCCCCTCGAAGTGGATGCCCCGGCGACGGCGCCCGCCGCCGGGGTGTGGCCTACTTGTCCCCGGCCGCGCCGGTCTTGCGGACGAGCAGCACCATCACGGCGCGGGCGTGGTTGGCCACGGCGCGCAAGTGGTCGCGGATGGTCTCCGCCTCCCGCTTGGCGTCGGTGCCGCACGGGGCGAGCGGGTCGGACGCGAGGGCGACCAACGAGATGGTGCCCATCGCGAGCGTGGCGGTCTGGGTGATCAGGTCGAGCACGGGTTTCCCCCCGGTGAGATGTGATCGGTTACGTGCGCCGGGCGCCTCGGCGGCACGAACTCAGGATCACGACAGGGGAAGCAAGATCGCAAAGAGCCGTTTCAGGCTCGCGGAAGGTTTGGCGGCGTCGGGAGGGTGTTTCCTCAACAGCCTTTGGCTGTTGAGGAAACACCCTCCCGCCAGCCTGACCTACCGCGCCACGCGGGGACGGATTGCAAAGAGTTGGCAAAGAGTGACGGTCATTCAGAAAGTGGCAGGTCAGGGGAAGTTGGTCAGAATCTGCGGCGCTGGTCCTCGCGCGAATTCCGGGCGGTGTCGCCCGCGCCGGTGCGGACGCCGGTCACCTGCTCGGTGAACTCGGCGAGGGTGATCCTCGGGCTCACCTCCTCCCAGAACCTGATCAAGTCCTCGGACGCTCGCGCGTAGGCGACGTGCGCGGGGCCGCTGAACAGAGAGAAGGGGTCGACGCCGGCGGCGCGTGCCTTGCGGTTGAGCATGAATCCGCGCGTGTAGTCCTCGGCCGCGATCATCTGCAAGTAGATGTGCTCTCGGTACATCTCCCGAATCTCCGCGCGGCTGTACGCCTCCGCCGCCGCGCGGTCGGCGAGCTCGCGCTCGTACGCCCAGCGCTCGACGGCGGACATGTGCTCGGTGCCGTCTGGGCCGCGCTCGATGTCCGCGCCGTACGCGCCCCACTCGTCGGGGTCCGCCGGCGCTGGGTCGTCGAGGCGGATCGGGTGCATCGCGGAGTCGAGGGCGTCCCGGGCGGCGAGGGTGTCGGCGACCGTCACCCCCGCGAGGGGCGGCGGCGGTGCGGGCGGGTGCCGGCGGTCGATCTCGGCGGCGATCCGGGCGGCGTCCTCGGGCCTCGCGTACCGGACGCCCCACACGAGCAGCTCGTCGCCGAGCCCGGACAGGTCGACGGCGAGCTGCCCGCCGGGGAACAGCTCGGCGAGCAAGCGGCGCCGGTGGACCTCGGCGCCGATCGCCGGACCGTCCTCGAGGACGTTGTGGGCTCGGGCGGCGAGGTCGCGCTCGGACATGCCGACCAGATCCGGGCGGATGCCGGGCATGGCGGCGTCGAGGTCGCGCCGGTCGGCCTCGGCCATGACGCGCAGCATCTGCTCGTCGTCGAGGTGCGGCGCGATCCGGGCGAGCTCGTCGTCGCTGAACGGAGCGAGGTCGTCGACCATGCGCCCGCCGGGCCGGATGCGGGCGAGCAGGTCGGCCAGGTCGCGGCGGTCGCTCTCGCCCTCGATGCGGTCGAGGTCGCGCTCGTCGAGCACGCCGGGCCGGATGGCCGCGCCGAGCTGCTCGTCAGTCATCTCGGGCAGGGTGCGATCGTCGCCCGCCCGCACGCGGGCGGCCTCGACCGCGTCGCGCGGCGGTGTCGGCGCGGTGCTCGGGAGGCTGCCCGCCCCGGGCTGTTCACGCTCGCGTCGACGGATGAGCTCGGGGTGCTGCGCGAGGTGCTCGCGCATCCGGCCCTGCCACTGCCGCACCCGTGCCTCGGCCGCCCGTTTGGCCTCGGGCGTCATGGCCGCGGCGGCGCGGTTCTTCCACTTCCGTATGGCGCGCTCAATCGCCCGCTGCCGTTGTGAGGCGGCGTACCCCTCGGGGTCCTCAGAGTGTTCGGCCGGCGCCTGGGTCACGCCGGGGAGGAAAGCGCTCGTCGAGTGACGGCAGTTGGGATGCTGCAACCCCTGCCGTCGTGCTTCGTCGAGCGAGCCGGCGACGTGCACCCGCACGGTGCGCTCGTCATCGATGGCGTGCTCGACCTCGACCGTCCGGGCACCGCCCGGCCCGTCGAGCGCGAGTACCTTCCCCTCGAACGGCGCGCACAACGGGCAGTTGTGCGGGGCGTTCGAGACGATCACCAGAGTGATGCCGGCGGCTCGCAGCCGGTCGCCGTGCGCCTCGACGGCCGCGCGGCCGACGGCCGTCCGTACGGCCATCTCCGCGTAGCTCGTCATCTGCCACGACCGGCCGCTCTTGTCGACGAACGACGTCAGCCCACGGTCGGCGAACTGCTGCATCGCCCGTTGCGCCGCCTGTCGGCGAGAGTCGATCCCGAGCAGCGGCGTCGCCGACACGGCAGCGATCACCTGCCGGAACGCATCGAGCACGCCGCGCAGGATGCCCCGATGGGTCGCGGTAACGAGCTCGACGGTCTCGGAGGCGAGCCGGTCGACCGCCCGCGTGTTCGGGGTACGGTCTGCGGCCCGGCGGGCGTCGGCGTCGGAGAGGGCGCCGAGCTCGACGAGCCCGGCCCGCGCTCCGATGTCGTACGCCTCGGTCACGGCCGAGAACACCTCAAGCTGCATCGCCGAGGCGAGCACGTCGACGACGCTCTGCGCCGCGCGCCGTAGCGGTTGAATCGCCGCGAGTTTGGCCACAGCCCAACCCGGAGCGTCGAACCCGTCGGCGAGCTGCCGCGCGACCATCGAGAGCAGCCGCTGCTCGGCATCCGCGTACAGGTCGCGCACGGTGGCCGAGAGATCCTCGGCCATGGCGGGGTGGATGGGCACGAACACCCCCTCGCGCTAGAGCAGCGTCCCAGCCTGCATCGGGTCGGGGACGGCAGCGCCGCTCTCCAAGAGGATGCGGTCGGTCTCTTCCTGAACGGCGACTGAATCCCAATCCGGGTGCAGCATCCGAACCTTGGTCAGCACAGACACCGCCTGTGCCTGCTGCAACAGGGACAGGGTCTGTGCGAGCGAGGACGCGTCCTCGGTGATCGAGTCGCCAAACGCGACGGTCGGCCGCTCGGGCACGATGCGCGGCGTGAAGAACCGCCGGTCGAGCAGCAGCATCACGTGCAGCATGTCGGCGACCGGCGGCGACCAGTACCTCACCTTCTTACCTCGGGTGGTCATGGACCTACGTTCGCGCGCCCGGACCTCGGTCGCCGTCACGGCCGTCCCCTGGTCGCCGAGTCCGAACGTCGCGACCGAGTAGCCGGCGCTCTGCACCGCCTGTCGGGTGATCGCGCTCGCCGACCGTTCATGCTCCTCGACCCTGATCGCGAACTGCGAGAGCGTGATCTGACCCCCGCCCTGCTCGGTGGGCGGGATGTTCAAGAGCTGGAAGATCTCGCGGTCGTCGTCGAACGACGCCCCCTGTCCGGGCCCGTGGTCCCGCAGATACCCGTCGGGTACCAGCAGGCGAGCGCGGGCGAGCCGCAGGTCGCGAATCCACGATGTCCATGTCGTGTCGAGCGCGTCGAGCAGGTCGTAAATCGGGGCGGCGTAGTCGGAGCGTCCGAACGCCGAGCCTCGGTTCTTCCGGTTGGGTCGGATGTTGGGGCAGTACGCGGCGGTGAGCTGCTCGATCCCGGTCTCGATCGCGTCGCCGTCGGAACCGAGGCTGACGGCCAGGTCGGCGACCTCGACGTGCTCGGTCAGGGGCACCCGCACGCCGAGGTTGTCGGCCGACCCTTCGTAGAGCGCGTGCAGGATGCGGCCCGGCTCGTGTCGTTCGAGGTGCCGCCACACGGTGGCCGAGGTCGAGGTGAGCTCGCGCCAGAACGTCACGGCGGAGAGGCGGCCCCACCGGAATTCCGGCACGGCGGCGTCGGGGTGGACGCTGGTCAGCAGGGGCCGGTCGGCAAGGGACCGATCCCATGTGACCCGCAGGTACACCGAGCCGAGGGCGGCGGCGACCTCGGCCGCTTCGAGCAGCGTGTTCGCGATGCCGTCGGACTCGGCGAGCTCGTCGAGCCGGTCCTGAGTGCCCGCGTCGGTCACGGTGAGCTCGGGCGGCTCGGCGAACAAGAGGTCGGCGGAGGCGCTCGCGATGTCGCCGGCGAGGGGGATGTGCAGCCGCTGATCGCGGACGTTGGGCCGCGGCTGTCGGTCGCGCCCCCACAGCCGACGGCGGCCGTCGCGTCGTACGGGACTGTCCCGGTAGACGGTGGTCAGCTTGGCGTGATCACCGGAGTACCAAGCATCGTCGACCTTGATCTCGGCGTAGTGCTTGGCGAGCTGCGGCGGCGGCCACGTGACGCCGTTATCGGGCAGGGGCACGGTGCACCTCCCGCCGTCGTCTCGTCCGGGCGCGCAGCGCTGCGCACCGTCGGCAGTGCCGGGTGCCGTTCGGGGCGACGTAGGTCGTCGCGTGATCGAACTCGTGGCCTCGGGCGCAGTGCGTTTGTCGGGCACGGCGGGCGGCGGGGGACACGCCTCGCAGGATGTTGGTGCGGGTGGTGACCACGTCGAGGTGGTCCGGGTTGACGCAGTGCCGGCGGCGGCACAGGTGGTCGATCACGAGCCCGTCGGGTATCGGTCCGCGCGTGAGGGTGTAGGCGACCCGGTGCGCGTACTGCGGTCGCCCGCCGACCTTGAACTGTCCGTATCCGTTGGGCTTGACGTGCCCGGTCCAGTCCCAGCAGCCGAGGGGGCCGTCGACGATCTTCGCGAGGAACCGGTCGGTCAGAGAAGGGGGCACGCGATCACCCCCTCGACTGCTCGGGCCCGGGGCGCGGCGAGGCGACTCCGGGCAGGGAAGGGAGAGAGGTTCAGGCGGCGGTCGTGAGCAGGTGGCGCCACTCGTGCGCGGTGCTGTGGATGACGTACCTCAAGGCGTCGACGGAGTGATCGTTGAGCTTCACCGGTCGGTCCTCGCCGCGCGCGGCTGCTTCGTCCGACCACACGTATTCGGGGAGCTCTGCGAGCAGCCCCTCGCACGACTCATGGATGAGCAGCAGACCGGCGTCGAGCGCGGACGCGACCGAGCGGATTCCGTCGATCACGTCGTTCTTGGCCTTGGTCACGCCGGGGTGTCCGTCCGCCCACAACTGAGTTGAGAAGCTGCTCGCCGAGGGGTCGACGAACGTCCACTCGGGGGAGACGTCCAACTCGTCGAGCCACTCGCGGACTGCGCGGCTGTACTGCGAGTCGGTCAACTGCCGATGCGCGGCGCGGGAGTCGTGCCGCCACTCGTTGGTGACGTACAGGCGCCCGTCGTCGCCGAGCCCGACGGCCAGCGCGACGAACGGGTTCACCGTGCCGTAGTCGACGCCCGTCCAGTACCGGCGCATCGGCGGGAGCTCGGTCACGACGTGCCGCTGCTCGTCGTACATGTCGAATACCGCGCCCTCGGCGATCACCCATGCGCCGTCGATCATCCGCCGGCGCCACAGCCCGGAGTATTCGGCGGACAGCGCGGCGACGTAGGCGGGCGACAACGACGGGTTGTCGGCGAGGCGGAAGTGCCACGACGCGAGGTCGAGCTCGCTCTGCCGGTCGAGGTAACCGACCTTGAACCAGTGTCTCGGCGAGTCCGGGTTCGTGGTCCCGAGCAGCCGCGCCCCGGGCACACTGAGCCTCGCGAGCAACTGCGTAAAGAACCCCTCGGGCATGAGGGTGATCTCGTCGCAGTAGGCGAGCGAGGCGGTCAGACCTCGCAGCCTGCCCTCGGCCCGCGCGTCGCTCGCACCAACGAGGTGGACGACGCGACCGAGGATGACCGCCGTCGTCGCGCCCCGGGTGTGGCGCACCTCGGCGGCGACCGGCCCGAACAGCGACGGATCGGCGAGGGGTTCGAGAACGTTCCTCTCGATCGTCTGGAGACTGCGCCCACAGATCAGGATGAGCCCGGACGCCGGCGCCCGCCGTACGGCGAGCACGAAGGCGAGCAAACTCGCGATCGTCTTCCCCGACCGCACGCTGCCGTGCCAACAGCAGATGCGGGCGGTCGCCTCGCGGATCGAGCGAATCTGTTTGTCGGACAGGGGCGGCGGCGAAGGGATCACCCCCCGTCGGCGTCGTCTCCCGTCGGCCCGAGCAGGGCGTCGGCGAGGCGGTCGAGCATCGAGCCCCCGGTGCTCCCGGTGCCGCTCGTGCGGGCGAGCTCGGCGACCTTGGCGTGCACCTCGGTCAGTGCGCGGGCGGCGGTGGCGTAGTCGCGGGCGTCGCGGGCGGAGTCGGCCGCGCCGACCCGCTCGACCTGAGCGAGGGCCCCGTCGAGGGCGTCGTCGGCGAGCTGCTCGCGACGGGCGGCGGCATCCGCTCGTCGCGCCTCGGTGGCTGCGGCGACGCGCGCCCCGCCGCTGAACGCGAGGCCCAACTCGGCGGCGATCTTCGAGACGGTGGCGGCGCTGCGCCCGGTCTCCCGGGCGATGGCGTTACGGGACTTGCCCTCGGCGTGCAGGGCGCGGACCGCCTCGCGGTCGGCGTCGGTGATCGGGTCGGCCACGGGATCACCTCCCGGGCACGCGAACGCCCCGCCACGGGGGGAAGGTGGCGGGGCGAAGATCAGCAGATTGTTTCCGGGCACGCCGGAGGCGCTCCCGACTCTAGGTCACGGACAGATAACGGCGCAACCCTTATCGATCACTGAGCGAACGGCAGTGATGCGTGCACGAGCATGGCGGCCCGCTCGACGTGCGGCACCCCGTGCGAGACCGGGAACGCCTCGCCGTCGGCGTTGTACTCGATGACCGTCCACCCGGCGGGGTGCAGCTCGACCGCGCCGACCAAGTCGCCGTAGTAGGCGACCTCATGCCGGACCACCGGACCCGGAACGGGCCACACCTCCCACCCCTCCCCGTCGAGCCCCTCGGGCAGCTCGCCGCCGAGCAGGGACGGCAGGGCGCGGCGGTGCCACTGCATCGCCGTGCGGGCGTCGATCTTCTCGACCGCCTCGGCGAGCGCTTCCCGACGGGTGCGCTTGTCCATGGCGAGAGCCTCGACCCGCTCGCCGTCACCCTCCTCCCAAGGGGTCACGCACCACGCGCCGAATCCCGCCCAGCGGCGGACGTAGTAGCGGTGCCCGCCGCGCCAGAAGGTGTATCCGCTGCCCTCGCGGGTGAGGCGCGGCGACTCGGGGGCCCCGCCGCGCGGGTCGTCCTCGGGGGAGAGGGGGGAGAGCTGCCCCGGGTAGTTGTACGCCACGCCCCCCTTGTCGAACTCGATGCAGACGACCGCCTCGGGCGCACCGAACCCGTCGGGTCGCTTGTAGAGCACCGTCCCGGGGACGTCGCCTCGCGAGTGGCAGATGACGCGGGTGTCGGGCTGAATCTCGTCGTAGTGCATGGACATGGGTGTGACCTCTCTCCGGGCTCGCGCCCTGCCGTCGGGGTGTACGTACACCTAACCACGGGGTGTACGTACACCTCAAGGGGTTCTGCTGGATTGGTGTACGTACACCCCGCTAGAGTTCGGGCCATGGCCAATCAGCCCAAGACACAGCACCGGTCCGTGCGCATCGACGACGCCGATTGGGCGGACCTCAAGTCACGCGCGCCCGGGGGCGACCGCTCGGCCGCGATCAAAGAGCTCTTGGCGTGGTACCTGCGCCGCCCGGGTGCCGAGCTCCCCGAGCGTCCGCCGGCACCCGCGCCGGCGGACGCCCCGAGCGAGGACTGACCGGCTCGGTCACGCTGCGGCGGGGATGTCCACCCCGAGCGCGGCGATCAGCTCGGGGAGGTCGTCCCACTCCCACACCCGCGCCCGTTCCCCGCTGTCGAGGGGGACGGGCGCCGTGCATGTCCGCCCGCCCGAGCAGGTCACGCTCGGCGGTCCGTCGGGGGCACTGTGCAGGGTGAGCTCGCTCCCGCACCACGGGCACGGCTCGGGCAGGGGAGTCTCGCGCCGGTCGAGGCCGAGGGCGCGCAGCACCCGGGCCTCGGCGATCCGCGCGGTACGCCGCGCTTCGTGCAGCAGGTAGAGCGGCAGCACCTCGAACGGCGGGGGAGCGAGGGCCCCGTCGAGCTCGCGCTCGGGCGCGGTGTCCTCATCGAGCACGCGCCCCTCGACCCACACGCACGCCCAGTGCAGCCCGTGCCGCCTGCTGCCCGCCGCACGGTGGCTGTCCGGTGCGCTCGGGTCCGCGCACACCCAAGCTCGGGGGTCGCCCGGCTCGGTGCGCTGGACGGCGGCGGCGAGGGTGTCGGCGAGGTCGAACACGAGCCGCTCGACCGCCCGCCCGGCGTCGAGCGCGGCGAGGTTGAGAGGCGCGGGGTGCTCGCGCAGCACGAGCGGTGCCCGGTCCTCGACGAGCTGCTCGTCGTCGCCCTCGCGCATGGTGTGCGCGAGCTGCCTCGGTGGCCAGTGATCCGCCGGCGGCGTCTCGATCGCGAGCAGCAGCGCCGCCCACTGTCCCCGGATCGTGCGCAGCGCGCGCACGGTTTCGTTCACAGCCTGTGCGTAACTCATCGGTCCCCCTTCCCGGCCGCCGCGCGCAGCGCCTCGACCTCGGCGGCGTACTGGTCGCGCTCGGCCTCGATCTCCCGCATCGCCTGCTCGGCCGCCTCGACGCGGCGGCGCAGCTTGAGCGCCGCCGACTGCTGCCCGCCGGCCGACCGGCGGAACGCGTCGCACTCGGCGACCTCGGCCGCGGCCAAGTCGCGGAGTTGCCGCGCGTCCTCTCGGGTGAGAGCGCCTCGGTCGGCTCGGGCGAGCAGCACGAGCAGCGCCGCGCGCCGCTGCTCGCGGACCGCCTCGCGGGCGAGGGTCCGGCCGCGCCGCGACCGGGTTCGGGTGGTGTGGTTCATTCGGTCTCTCCGTTCTCGGCTCGGCGCGTCGTCGAGCAGGTGGTGCAGGTGGTCGAGCAGGGGCGTCGGTCGAGGCGGCGCAGCTCGCGGTCGAGGCGGTCGTCGATCCGGACCGCGTAGGCCAGGGACGCGCCGAGTGCGAGGGCGAGCAGGACGGCGAGGGCGAGCAGGGCCGGGCTCATGGGGTTCTCTCTTCGGTCGTTCGGGAACGGCGCAGCAGCCGAGCGAGGGAGCGCCGAGCGCGCGGGGTCTCCCGCGCGCGAGGCGCGACCGGTCGCGCGCGGTGGTGTTCGTGGTGCAGGTGAGTACCGGCATCCCGCACGCGACCGAGGTCGTCGGTCATGTGCCATCCCTCGATGGCGAGTCGATCGGCGAGTGAGGCGACGAACACGGTCGCGAGGTGCGGCGGTACGTCGAGCTCGTCGGTCAGTTGGGCGGCGATCACGGCTCGGGCGGCGAGCGGGATCATCGGGCCTCGCCTCCGCCGCTGGTGTGCCGGGCGCGAGCGTCTCGTCGAGGTGCCGGCGGTTGGCACATGATCCGGGCGAGGCGCACCTGCTCGTCGTCGGCCGCTTCGCCGCCGCCGAGTTCTGCGACCACGGCCTCGACGCGCGAGGGGTGGACGCCGTTCAAGGGGCGTCGGCCCTTGCCTCGGTTGCGGAAGCTCGAACGGCACTGCTCGTCGACGGCGGCGAGGCAGTAGGGGCACGCCACCGAGAGCGGGTCCGGCACGCCCTCGGCGACGAGCTGCTCGCGGTGGGCGCGCACCTTCCGGAACGGGCGCAGATCGGCCGCGACGTGCTCGGGCATGTAGCGGCGCGGCCCCTTCCCGACACCGGACATGAGCGCGGCGAGACGTTTCTGCCCGCCGTGGTCGATCTCGGCTCGGTACTGCGCGGGCGCGGCGTGCCCGGTCGCGACCGCCGCCCGGGTGCCGAGCAGTTCGGCCCGCCACGCCGCCGGGTCGTCCGGGTCCGCCGAGGGCACCGGGTCGGTGTGTCGGTTCATGAGCTCGGTCCGGTGCGGCCCCCACGCGGCGAGCAGGTCGTGCGGCTCGATCGGGCGGAACTGCGCGGAGCGGTCGCCGTTGCGCTGCTCGTAGTAGCGGCGGGTCGCGCGGGCGGCGTCCCATGCCACGTCCGGCATGGTGGCCGGGACGTCGGCGACGGCGGCCGTCCACTCCGCGATGGTGCGGGCGGACTGCTGCGGGTCGGCGAGGGCACGGCGCACCCGCGAGTCGAGCGTTCCGGCGAACGCCAACAGGGCGGCGATCTGCTGCTCGTTCATGGGGTGCTCTCCTTCTGTGCGTTCAGCAGGGCGAGGCCGGCGGCGAGGTTGTCGGCGTAGGCGGCGGTCGACGACGGCGGCCGCGGCGGCGAGGCCGACGGTCGGTCGAGGTCGGACCAGACCTTGAGCCAGTAGCGGGCCGCTTTCGGGGCCTCGCCCGGGACGGTGCGGCGGGCGGCGAGGCCGACCAGGGCCTCGACGCCGTGCTGCTGCATCAACCGGTAGACGTCGCGCTGTTCACCGAGCGAGAGCGACCACCGGACGGTGATCGAGGCTTGGGTGAGGGCGTCGTCGAGCGGGCGCAGTTCGGGAATCAGCGCGGCCGAGCTCGCGCGCGGCTGCTGCTGTTGTGGTGGTGAGTAGGTAGGTACGTTCTGGGGGCCGATATCCGGCCCCCCGGGGGCCGATCCTCGGCCCTCCCCCGGGCCGGTATCCGATCCCCCCGGGGCCGATGTCCGGCCCTCCCCGGGGCCGCTCACCGGCCCCCCGGGGGCCGATTCCCGACCCGGGTCGAAATCCGGTCCGGGCCGATCCTCGGCCCCCTGCTCATCGAGGAGCGGCAGACGATAGACCGTCTCGCCACCGGGCCCGACCCGTCCCTCGACGACGGCGAGCTCACCCGAGGCGAGCAGGGCGTCGACCGCCTGCCGGACAGTGGAGCGTGCGGCGCAGGTCCGCTGCATGAGCGCGGCCGTACCGGCGTAGGCGACGCCGTCGGCGCCGGCGCGGTCAGCTATCGCGAGCAGGACCAGACGAGCGGCGCCTCGGGCGCGGGACCGGGTCCATACCCAATCCGTCGCGGCGAGGCTCAACGGAACGTCTCCTTACGGGATTCGGGTCGCCGGGCGGTTCGGGGCGACCGGCGAGGGCGGCGGGTGTGTGGAGCGGGCAGCGGTTGCCGACGATGTAGCGGCGGGTTCCGATCGCGTGGCAGTAGGCCCCGGCGGCGCCGTCCCAGAAATCGCAGATCATGCGGCGATCCCCCGGTCGTCGAGCCGGTCGAGCAGCAGGTGCAGCGCGGCGACAGCCTGAGCGGGTACGACGCCGTTCCCGAGGGCGCGAAGCTGCGCCGAACGGGACAGGCCCGGTACGCCGGTCACGTGCTGCTCGCCCAATCCCATGAGCCACTCGACGAACGCCGGGCTCAGTCGCCCGTGATCGTCAGTTGGCCGGGGAGCGGGGCGGGTGAGTTCCTCCCATTGCTCGATGGAGCCGCGGAAGTCGCCCCACTCGACGGGGTCGAGTCGCTCATCAGCGGCAGCACCACCGCCGACAGGGGCGGGCGGAAGCCCTCGCCCGGTTGACGTCCCGGCGTGCCGGTGTCGCTCGCCCTCGGTGTCGGCAGCATCCGCGCGGCCGTGCTCGCCAGGGTCAGCCCGTTCCGGTACCGCTGGTTCGGGCTCCCCTTCGAACCGTCGCTCGCCCTCGGTGTCGGCAGCATCCGGGCGACGCTCGTCACCAAGTCGTCGCCCCCCGAGGCCGGTCGGCTCGCTCTCGCGTAGTCCGGGCCCCGCTCGCCGTCCGCCGCTGCCGGCGTCGGCAAGAGCCGGTCCATCACCACGTTCGCGAGCCCATCCGAGAACCCGCGCCCCCGGTAGTCCCTCGCCCTCGGCGTCGGCAGGCACGGCGAGGATGAACACCCGCTGTCGGATGTGCGGAGCGCCGATCTCCGAAGCGCGTACGCACGCCCAAGTCGCATCGAACCCGAGGCGGGCCAGGTCGCCGAGTACGGCGCCGAGTGCTCGCAAAGGAGGCTGACCGCTTCCGTCTCCCAGACACCACGGGCACGGTTCCACGTCGCTATGGGCTTGCGTCGAGAGGAGACCCGGGACATTTTCGATCACCACCAATCGAGGGCGTAGGGCTTGGATTGCTCGGGCGACGTGCAGCCACAGACCGGAGCGGGTTCCGGGCGCGATGCCCGCCATCCGTCCGGCGAGCGAGACGTCGGTGCACGGGAAGCCGACGGCGACGATGTCGACGGGCTCGACGTCGGTGAAGTCGACGGCGGCCAGGTCGCCGAGGTTGGGCACCTCGGGCCAGTGATGCGCGAGGATCGCCGAGGCGCTCTCGTCGACCTCGCAGTGCCAGACGACCGAGCCGCCGAACACCTCGCGCACGGCCATGTCGAGACCGCCGTACCCCGAGCAGAGACTGCCGATCCGGGGACCGGCGGCCGTCACTTCTTGGCACCCACGTATCGGGCGTAGACCCGGTGCTCGACGCGCCCCTGCTCGACCACCGAGCGGGCGACGGCCTCGAACTCGCCGGCGGGGTAGGCGGACAGCCGACCGCTTCGGATCGCCTGTGCGGCAGACGACGCCCGGGTGATTGAGGCGGGCCGCTGCACGATTCCCCACTCGCCCGGATGCTCGGCGAGCTCCATCGCGATCAACGCGTGCTTGGTGTTCCGGCTACGCGGCGGCGCCCCCACAAACTCAACGCTCACAAGATCCCCCATGTGTTGCTGAACACGAACAGCGACCGCGAACGAGCAGGCGATATGAGCTGTTCGTCTGTTGCTGTTCTCGAACAAGAACAACGTAGGTCGGGGTGAATCAGCACGTCAACGCAGTTCCGGACTGGGCAGTTCGGGGCAATGGCTGCTTAGATGAGCCTGTTCGCGTTCTGCGACAAGAACGGAGATGAGAACCCGTGTCCCCCACAGGCGGCGAAAGCCTGACGCCCTTCACCGACATGGTTCGCGAGGTGCTCGCGGTCAAGGGCGCGACCCTGCGAAGCGTGGCCGAGCGGGCAGTCGACCCCGAAACGGGTAAGAAGCTCCAACACACGACGCTCCACAAGATCGCCAACGGCGAGAGCTATCGGCGCGACAGGTGGATTGTCGGTGCCATCGCGGCGGCGACCGGCCGAGAGCTCTCCGAGGTGCGCCGCGCGGCGGCGGCCGAGTGGGTCGGCCTGACCGCCGACGACATCCTCGGCATGTCCACCCCCGAGGTGTCGGTCGTGGTGGCGTACAAGCCCGGAACACGCCCCGAGGAACTGACGTTGGTCAAAGAAGCCCTCAAGAATCTTGATCTTGAAGACGCAACCATCCGTGTGGTTGGGGAGTCGAATCAGGAGCCGTAAGCGCGTGACCTGCGGCGATATGGGAGCTAATGTGGAGCGGGCCTTGACTCGGGCATATGTTCGAGTCAGGCACTCGGCCATGCCACGAGGGGGGCATCTTGTACCGCGTCCGCCGTACCCGACTCGACGACAAAGCACCCGCAGCAGGTCGCGCCACTGCCAAGAGGCGCGACATCCTGCTCGACGACCGGCACATCACCGATACCGGCGCCATAGCCCTTGAGGCTGTCCTGAACGCCCTGCCCCCCACCGCCGGCGAGCAGGACCGAGGCACCGAGAGCGGCGAGCCCAAGTCCTGAGCGGGTAACCGGGCATAGCGAAGGGGCCGCACGACATGCGTCGTGCGGCCCCTTCTGTCTGTCACGCCTCGGGTGTACGGTCTGAACTGCGTCGTCGGGGCGACCCATCGTCGCTGGTCAGAGCAGGTTTCGAGCGTGCCCAACGCGTGCCCATTGCGTGCCCGATGCGTGCCCGGACGGCCCTGAACGGGTCGTCACGAGTTGGTACGGGCTAGCACCGCCACAGGGCTATGACCTGCGGTTACTGCCATGTGGCGGTACTCGGCGGGAGTATCTGACAGGACTCTTCTGGGGCTCGTAATGCGTAGGTCTCGGGTTCGAATCCCGAAGGCGGCTCAGAGAAAGGCCAGGTCAGACATCGTCTGGCCTGGCCTTTTCTGCACGCCGCTCGGACGCGTCAGGTGGTTACGCGTTGAGCGCTGACCAGAGCCACTGGCCGCCGACCCGCACGTAGAGCCGCTTGTTCGCGGAGTCCACGGCCATGGTGCCGTCCAGTGGCTGGTGGGTGAAGGAGGCGTCGGTGACCGGGCCGGGCACCAGCCGCAGGGGCGGGTTCGGCGCGTTCTTGACGGGAATCGTTCCGGTCGCCTGGGCGCCGAGGGTGCCGTAGCTGTTCTCCACCCGGAAGTCTCCGGTCGAGGACTGCTCGTAGTAGATGTGGGTGCCGGTGGGCGCAGTGGCGTAGAGCCCGACGACGTTGCGTAGCACGGCGGTGGAGCCCGGGCCGGAGTAGAGCGCGACGCCCGCGTTGACGGTGGCCTTGTCCCGGTTGGCGATGACCACGTTCTCCAGCGCGCTGGAACTTGCCGCCCAGCTGATGATGTTCCGCGCGGTGGCCGGGGTGCCCGCCGCGAAGTCACCGGCGTAGCAGTAGATGTTGGTGGCGTAGATGTGCTTGCAGCCCGCGTCGGTCTTCAGGTGCGGGCCGCCCTGCATGCGGGAGGTCTCGAACTTGCAGTCGGTGATGTAGACGCCGTTGGGGTTGTTGGTGGTGACGGCTCCTTGGCCGATCCACAGCGCGCCGGTGCCGAAAGCCTCCAGACGGCAGCCGATGAAGTGGATCTGATTGATGTTGTCCTTGCTGTGGCCCCAGGCGCCGTCGGTGGCGGAGGAGGCGTTGCGCAGCCAGATGTTGGGCTGGGTCGTGCTGGCGGTGGTGCCGGTGCAGTCCTCGATGACGAGGTTGTAGAAACGGGAGTCCCAGAACTCCACGGCGTCGATGCACATGTCCTTGTTCGAGGTCATGAAGACATCGCGGAAGTACGAGTTGTTGTTGTAGTAGAGCTCCAGCAGCAGACCGGTCTTGCCGTTGCCGTTGAAGCCGAGGTTCTCGACGGAGCAGTAGCGGCGGTGGGTGGAGCCGGTGGAGTAGGCCGCTCCCGTGCCGGACATCCGGAGCAGGATGCCGTCGCCGCCCTTGACCAGCATGGATGCCTTTGCCCCGGCGCCGGTCAGGCGGATGCCGTCGGCCCTGACGGCCAGCGCGGGTGCGCCGGCCGCGGGCTTGACCAGGTACTTTCCGACGGGGAAGTACACGGTGCCGCCGCCCGCCGCGGCTGCCGCGTCGAGTGCGCGCTGGACGGCGGCGGTGTCGTCGGTGGAGCCGTCGCCGACCGCGCCGTGGCCCTTGACGTCGAACCAGTCCGGCGTTCCCGCGGCCGTGGTCGCCGCGGCGGCCGTACCGCCGCCGGATATCAGCGCGGTCCCCGTGAGCCCGGCTACCGCTCCCGTCAGCAATGCGCGGCGGGCTGTCTTCAGCTGTTCGGTCATGGTCTCCCCCTTGTGATGACGGACAACTGGGATGATCTTGCCAGCCGTCGGCGGCAGTTGAGGGGCTCGCCGACACCTCGGAGTCGGCGGGCGCGCTCACGAGCCGCTTCCACGACGTCCGGTCGCAGATCCGCATCGGCGCCGGACGCGCCCACGGACGGGGCCCGCCCCCGGCCCCCGGTCAGAAGACCGGGAGGGCCGTGAGGGTGGGGCCGTCGAGGAGGAAGACGCGGTTGGCGGCGGCGGTGAGCCAGTAGCGGTCGGGGGTCTTGATGATCGGGAAGACCCAGGGCGGGCGGTTCTCGGGGGAGAGGTCGGTGACGTTGATGCCGCCCTGTGTGGAGTTGACGGTGACGGACCAGAAGCCGGAGCCCTGGACCACGAGGGGGCTGGGCGGGTCGCATTCGATGAGGCCGTTGTAGACCCAGGAGGTCGGCTTGCCGGTCCGCAGGTCGTGTTGGAGGGGGAGGTTGAGGGCGGAGGCGTAGACGTGGGGGCCGTGGATGGTCGGCGGGCCCCAGGAGAGGATGTCGGGGTTCCGCGCCTTGGGCTGGTCGGCCGCCCAGAGGGGCTTGCCGGTGACCACGTCGACGGCGGCGAGTTCCTTCCCCGAGACGCACAGGGTGCGGCCCGAGAGGGCGACGTGGGCGCGGCCGCCCTCGGCGCGGCGGCCGGCGGTCCAGGCCTTGCGGCCGTCGGCGGTGTCGAGGGCGAGGACGGTGCCGTCCGCCGCGTTGAGGACCAGGCGGCCACGGGCGGCGGTGCCGCGGGTCGCGGCGTTGGTGCCGAGGTCGGCGGGGACCTCGACGGTCCAGCGGATCCGAGCGTCGGAGCGGCCGACGGCGCGCACGCGTCGGTCCTTGGTGATCAGGTAGACGGCGTCCTCGTCCGAGGAGAGGAGCGAGGCGGCCTCGGCGGCGGCGGTCCACTTGGGGGCGCCGGTGGAGGCGACGAAGGTGACGAGGTCGCCGTTCCTGCCGACGGCGGCGATCAGCCGGTCCGAGAGGGACAGATAGCGGCCGGTGGCCACGGTGTCCGGCGCCGACCAGCGCAACGAGCCGTCGACGACGCTGCGCGCGGCGATGCCGCCCTTCGGAGCGCCGGTGACGACGACGTCCCGTACGGGGAGGGACGCGGGGGTGTTCTCCGCGACGCCCGAGGGGACGGTCCACAGCGGTTCGGGGGTCGAGCCGAGGAGGTAGTCGCCCTTCTTCGCGTCGAGCACGCGGGCCTTCGGGGCCTTGACGGCCGGTGGGATGTCGAAGGGGCCGCCGGCGCGGCCGTCCCGCAGGTTCCACCAGGCGGCGGTGCCGCCGCCGACGGCGAGTACGGAGCCGCCGACCGCGAGGCCGGTCAGCAGACGGCGGCGCGAGACGGGCCGCGGTCCGGCCCCCGTTCCCACCCCGCCCGGCACGGTCGTCAGCTGGTGGAGGCCGGCCGCGCGGGCCGTGATGTCCTGCGCGAGCGGGCCCTTGCGCCAGGCGTGGTCGGCGCCCCGGGGCGGGGCCGCCTGGCGCGCGATCCGCTCCGGCAGGGGCCGGGCCGCCGGGTCCTTGGCGAGGCACGGCCCGATCAGCGGCTGCAGCGCGGCCGGCACCCGGTCCAGGCGGGGCGTGCCGTGCACGACCTCGTACTGCACGGCGGCGACATGGCCGCCCTCGTACGCCGGCCGCCCGCTCGCCGCGTACACCAGGACCGCGCCCAGCGAGAACACGTCGGCCGGCGGGCCGACCCGCTGCCCGAGGACCTGCTCGGGGGCTCCGTACCCGGGGGTGACCGGGACCTGGCCGGTGGTGGTGAGGGTGAGGCCGTGTTCGGGGCGGGCGATGCCGAAGTCGATGACGCGCGGTCCGGACGACGTCAGCACGATGTTGGCCGGTTTCAGGTCCCGGTGGACGAGCCCGGCGGCGTGGATGTCGCGGAGCGCGTGCGCGAGCGCCGCCGCGAGCGCACGTACCGTCGGCTCGTCCAGCGGACCGCGGGCGGCGACGGCGTCGGCGAGGGTCGGCCCGGTCAGGAACTCGGTGGCGATCCACGGCCGGCCGCCCTCCGTCCGGGCGTCCAGGACACGGGCCACCGCCTCGCCGGTGACCGCCCGCGCCATCTGCGCCTCGCGGACGAAGCGTTGCGTGAGGTTCGGGTCGTGCGCCAGGTGCGGGTGCAGCACCTTGACGGCGGCGGGCCGTCCCTCGCCGTCCTGTCCGACGTAGACCTTGCCCATGCCGCCCTCGCCGAGCACGGCGAGGATGCGGTACGGGCCCAGGCGGATCGGGTCTCCGGATTCCAGCGGCTTCATGGTGGCTGAGGCTTTCTGTGAGCCGGATCAGACGAGGGGATACGCGGCGGTGTACTCGCCGCCGACGGCGATCAGCCGACGGGCGGACGGATGGACGAAGTACCGGGCCTTGGCGGCCTTCAACGGGCGGGCCGCGGCGCCGGTGCGCAGATCCGCGGTGATCAGCCCGGACACGGCCTCCCGGTAGGCGTACACGCGTGCCGGGCCGACCACGGGCGGGAGGGCGAGGTCCTCGGCCGAGACCGGCTGTCCCTGCTGCGCCCACCGGGTGGTGCCGTTCGTGGCGTCGACGGCGACCAGGCCGCGGCCCTCCTCCTGCGCGTACACCACGCCGTCCTTCACGGCCGCCGGGCTGAACCGGGCTTTCGGGCCCGCGCCTTGGAAGCGCCAGGCCGGTTTGCCGTCGGCCAGGCCGAGCGCGACGAGTCCGCCCGTGGACGGGTAGACGTGCCGGTCGTCGACGGCCGGGCCGGCCCGGGTGAAGGCCGGCTGTTCGCCGGGGATCGGCCTGCTCCACAGCTGCCGGCCCGTCCCGGTGTCGTGGACGGCCAGGCGCAGCGCGCCGTCCGCGTACTGCTGGACGAGGACGAGGTACGGGCCGCTGACCCGGGCCGACAGATAGTGCAGGCGCTCCGCCTCGTCCGGCCGGGTGGGGAGCGGGGCCTGCCAGAGCCGCCGGCCCGAGCGGATGTCGACGGCCAGCAGGAACCAGGTCTGGTTCTTGCGGAAGTTGCCGGTCTGCGAGGCGAGGCCGCGGCCGCCCGTCAGGTAGACGGTCTCCTCGGTCGCGCACAGCATCTGGTTCCCGTACGAGACGACGTGCAGGTCGGTGAGTTCGGCGAACGGTGCGTCGAGCTTCCCGGTGGCCGGATCGACCGTGGCGAGGGTGAGCGGCTCCTTCTCGTCGCGGGAGGTGTCGACGGCGTAGAGCCGCTTGCCGTCCGTGGTGAGGTGGCGCACGAACCAGACCTTGGGGTCTGTCCACCTCTTCGCCCCCGTGGTCGGGTTCAGGCCCGCCACCTCGGTCTCGCCGGTGACGACGAGCCCGTCCAGGAGGAGCGGGGCGGGCGGGGTGAGGGGGTCGGAGTAGTTCGTCCGCACCTGCCAGACGAGGTCCCAGGCCGGGGCCGTCGGTGACGCGGTGCCGGTCGCGGCGGGCGGCTTCGGGTCGGCCGAGCCGCCCGGACGGCCCAGCCAGGCCCAGGCGCCGCCGCCGAGCGCGGCCGCGCCGAGGACCGAACCGGCCCCGAGGGACAGGACTTTGCGGCGGGGCGGGCCGGTGGAGACGGGCATGGTCCCCGGGGCGGTCTCGGCGAGGTGGTGCTGGTCCGGTGGGGCCGGGAGGCGTTGCGGCGGGGGCTGCCAGGCGCCGCCGACGCGG
Source organism: Streptomyces sp. NPDC051909 (assembly GCF_040681095.1). Taxonomy (NCBI): domain Bacteria; kingdom Bacillati; phylum Actinomycetota; class Actinomycetes; order Kitasatosporales; family Streptomycetaceae; genus Streptomyces; species Streptomyces sp. NPDC051909. Next base: position 167,117 of record NZ_JBFAYA010000010.1, read on the forward strand.
CGGGTGATCTCCGCGAGCAGCGGCTCGGGGAGGTGGCCGGCGAAGTCGCCCGGTCCGGGCCGTAGTTGTGCGGCGAGTTCGGGCGTGGTGGGCCGGGCGGCCGGGTCCTTGGTGAGGCACCGGGCCAGGACCGGGACCAGGGCGGCCGGAACCCCGCCGAGGTCGGGCTCGGCGTACCGGACGCGGTAGACGAGGTCGGCGTGCCGGCCGGCGCCGAAGGGGCCGTGTCCGGTGGCCGCGTACGTGAGGACGCCCGCGAGCGCGAACACGTCGCCCGCCGGGGTGTGTTCCTGCCCGGTCGCCTGCTCCGGCGACATGAAGGCGGGCGTGCCGGCGGCCGTACCCGTACGGGTGAGGCGGTCGTCGCCGAGGGCGCGGGCGATGCCGAAGTCGATGACCTTCGGGCCGTCCGCCGTGACCATGATGTTGGAGGGCTTGAGGTCGCGGTGGACCACGTCCGAGGAGTGCAGCTGGGCGAGCGCCGCGCACAGCGCGGCGCCCAGCGCCCGTACCGCGGGCTCGGGCAGCGGCCCCGCGGCGGTGACGGCCTCGTCGAGGGGCGGGCCGAGCACGTACTCGGTGGCGAGCCACGGGGTCTCGCCGAGCGGGTCGGCGTCGAAGACCCGGGCGCCGTGGACCGGACCGATGACGCGGGCGGCGTCCACCTCCAGGCGGAAGCGGGCGCGGACGGCGGGGTCGGTGGCGATCCGGGCGTGCATCGTCTTCAGCGCGGCCGTGCGGCCGGTGGCCGAGCGGGCGAGGTAGACGGTGCCCATGCCGCCGCTGCCGAGGCGGGCGAGGAGACGGTAGGCGCCCAGGTGGGGCGGGTCGTCGTGGGTCAGCGGGGAGAGCATGGCCGTCAGTCCAAGGGGTGGGCAGAAGGGGGGAGTTCGGCCGCGAGAAGCTGCGCCGACCGGCGGGCGAGCGCGGTGACCACGGATGCCGGAAGAGGGAACGGGGCGGCCGCGTCCAGGACGGTGGCCCGGTGGGTGGTGACGGGGGAGGCGGCCGACTCCAGGTGGGCGAGGAGCTGATGCGCCTGCGGGCGGTGTCCGGGGTCGCGGGCGAGGCAGGCTGCGACCGGTTCGCGGAGCAGGAGCGGGAGTTCCTCGCGTTCGGGGACGGTGTGGCCGGTGGCCGCGTAGGCGAGTACGGCTCCGAGGGCGTACACGTCGCCCAGCGGGCGCGGCCGGCCGCCGGCCGCCTGCTCCGGGGCGAGGCTGCCGGAGTCGAGGCCCGGCAGGCCGCTGCGCAGTTCCCCGTCGGGGGCGGCGGCCCGGGCCGCTCCGAAGCAGCTCACGCGCGGGCCCTCGGGGGTGAGGAGGACGGCGGCCGGGGACAGGCCCGCGTGCGTCACGCCCTGCGCGTGGGCGACGCTCAGCGTCCGGGCGAGCGCGGCGCCCAGGGCTCGTACGACCGGTTCGGGCAGCGGACCGCCGTGGGCGCGCAGCGCGGCGGGGAGGGAGACGGCGGGGACGTACGGCGTGACGCACCACGGCGCTTCGGCCGTACCGCCGACCTCCTCGACCGGCAGGAACCCGGGGATGGCGGGCCGGGCGCCGGCGCCGGCGTCGGCGCCGAGCCGGTGGGCCTCGGCCGCCTCGACCGCCCAGCGGACGGGGTCGACGTCGGTACGCGGGAGGCGGGCGAGGTACGTGCGGTCGCCGTCGGCGCCGCGGACGACGAAACGCCGCTCGGGGAGGGCGGGAGCCGAGGGTTCGGGCCCTCCGGACCCTCCGGACCCTCCGAACCCTCCGGACCGGGCTGCCTGTTGGGGCAGTCGGGGCGGTCGGGTCTCCGCCGACTCCGCGTCGGGCCTGGCCAGGACGATGTGGGGGCCGATGCGGGAAGGGTCGTCAGGGCGTAGGTGTTCCATGCGCGTGCTCCCCCGGTCCCGTGTCTGGCCCGGCAAGCCTACTCAGGGGCGGATGACGGGTGATGACCGGAGTGTGGGCGGGTGGGGCGCGCGGAGCAGGGGGTTTCCTAGGATGCGGGGACTTTCGGAAGACAGGGGGAGCGGGGATGTCGGGGCCGGAGTCGGAGCTTGAGGTGACCGGGCGAACGCGGTTGCGGCGGATGCGGCACAAGGGGAGCCATCGGCGGAGCGATCTCGACGAGGTGCTGCGGGCGGGGTTTCTCTGTCATCTCGGGGTCGTCGTGGACGGGGCGCCGATGGTGGTGCCGACCGTGTACGGGGTCGACGGGGACCGCCTGTACGTGCACGGGTCCGTGGCCAGCCGGAGTCTGGTGCAGGCACCGGACGGGGTGGTGTGCGTGAGCGTCACACAGGTGGACGGGCTGGTGCTGGCGCGGTCGGTGTTCGAGCACGGCGTGAACTACCGCAGCGCGATGATCTACGGCGTGCCGCGCCCGGTGACCGATCCGGAGGAGAAGCTGCGCGGGCTGCGGGCGCTCACCGAGCAGTCGGCGCCGGGGCAGTGGGAGTACGTGCGGCAGCCCAGCCGCAAGGAGCTGGCCGCGACCGCGCTCGTCGCGCTCGACCTGGCCGAGGCGTCCGTGAAGGTCGCGAGCGGGCCGCCGGACGACGGGGACGGACCCGACGCCGAGCTGGGGCTCTGGGCCGGGGTGCTGCCGGTCGAGACGCGGTTCGGGGTGCCGGAGGCCGATCCGCTGCTGCCGGCCGGGATCGAGCCGCCCGCGCACATCGCCGGGCGGGCCGGGCGGCTGCTCGGCGGGCTTCCCGGGGGGATTCCCGGGCGGTGACATGGCCCGGACGGCGCAGTCCGGCGCGACGCGGGGCGCCGCGGAGGGCGTGACTGGGGGAGGACCTCTGTTCATCCGCCCCCGTCATCCGCCCCCGTCGTCCGAGGAGCAGCAGCAGCCATGGCCATGAACACCGTGATCTTCCCCGTGAAGGACCTGGAGCGGGCCAAGGCCCTGCTCACCACCCTCCTGGGGACCGGCCCCAGCATCGACGAGCCCTACTACGTGGGCTTCGACGTCGGCGGGCAGCACTTCGGGCTCGACCCCAACGGCCACGGCAAGGGGCTGACCGGGCCCGTGCCCTTCTGGGACGTCGACGACCTCGACGGGCTGTTGCAGGGGCTGCTCGCGGCCGGTGCGACCACCGTCCAGGAGGTGCAGGAGGTGGGCGGCGGGATGCGGATCACCACCGTGAAGGACCCGGACGGGAACATGATCGGGCTCCGCTCCACCGCTGGTTAGCCGGCTGGTTCACAGCGCAGAGCTCAGAGCGGCGCGAGCGTCAGGCGGGACAGGTGCGCGTCGTCCGCGAGGGCGTCGACCGCCGTGACCCGGCCCTCCAGGACGGTGAAGCGGAGCACCGCCTTCGGTTCGCCGTCCGGCTCCGCCCACAGCAGGCCCGCCGCGCCGTTCACCAGCGCCTCACGGGCCTCCCGTACCCGGCCCGCGACGCGGTGCGCCACGGCCGGCGCGCCGTGCGCGGGCGCCGCCCCGTTCCGTACCGCCTCGGCGTCCGCCCGCAGCACCACGTCCGCGTCGAGCAGGGCGAGCAGGGTGTCCACGTCGTTCTCGCGCGCGGCGGTCAGGAACGCCGCCACCACCTTCCGCTGCCGCTCCGGATCCGGGGCCGGGCGCTCCTCCGTGCCCTCCACGCGGCGGCGCGCCCGCGCGATCAGCCGGCGGGTGCCGGCCGGGGTGCGGGCGACGAGCGGGGCGATCGTGTCGTACGGCACGGCGAAGTCCTCGTGGAGGACGAAGGCGAGCCGTTCGGACGGGGTCAGGGCGTCCAGGGCGTCTTCGGCCTCCGGGGAGTCCCAGGGGTCCTGCGGGACCGGGCGCAGGGCCTCGCGCGCCCGCAGCCGGTCAAGGCAGAACGCGGCGAGGTCGGCGAGCCGTCCGCCGGACGCCCGTACCGCCTCCTCCACGAGGGAGGAGGCGGCGGGTGCCGCGGCGGTGCCGAGCAGCCGCTCGGCCACCGGGGCGGGGTCCAGGGCAGGGCTGTCCACGGGGTGCACGAGGTCGGCTCAGTCGCCGTGGCCCGGGCCGCCGCTGCCGAAGCCGCCGCTGGAGATCCCGTCCCACTTGCGCTTCTCCTCGCTCGGGGGATCGGTGGCCTCTTCGCCGGAGTTCTTCAGCTGGTAGGGCATGAGCCGGTGCTCGCCGTCGGTCTGCGGCATCTCGCTGGGCTTCCGGTACTCGGACGTCTCACCCGGCAGCGCTCCGGTGTCCGGACGGTGCGGCTGGCTGTCGGGGTCGGGTGGCGGGAGTTCCCTCTTCTTCACCCGGATCCCGAGCATGAAGGCGCCGATGAGGAGGGCGACCACGATCAGACCGCCCAGCACCTGGGCCAGCCCGGACTGCCAGACACCAGCCGCCGTGGTGACCTGCGCCGAGTCCACGAGGAAAGTGTTCATACCACAGGATTACCCCGTTTTGCCGGGAATGTTCCACCGGGTTGTCATCGGTCGAGGATTCACGTGAAACATTCCCGGCGGTCCGTCGCGTCAATGAGGTGAAGCAGCAAGAGACCGACCAAGCGAACTCGTGACAGCGACGGAGGGGAGGGACATGAGAACGTCCCGCGCGGACGAGTTCCTGGAGTTCGCCACCGCCCGCTCCGGGCATCTGTTCCGCTCGGCGTGCCTTCTGACCAGCGGCGACACCCATCTCGCCGAGGACCTGGTGCAGGAGACGCTGGGCCGGATGTACGCCGTCTGGGGCCGCATGGCCAGGATCGGCAACCCGGCGGGCTACGCACAGACCGTCCTCGTACGTACCTTTCTCAGTCACCGCAGGCGCCGCTCGGCCACCGAGCGCCCCCTCGGCGAGCTGCCCGACCACGCCCCCGACACCGGCGAGGACCCGACGCTGCGCATCGCCCTCCTCGACGCCCTCGCCGGGCTCGCGCCCAAGGACCGGGCAGTGGTGGTGCTCCGCTACTGGGAGGACCGCAGCGTCGAGGAGACCGCCGAGGTGATGAACACCAGCTCCGCCGCGGTACGCACCCGCAGCACCCGGGCCCTCGCGGCCCTGCGCAGACGGCTCGGCGGCAGCATCGCCGAATTCGCCACCCGCTGAGCCCGAAAGCCCCGAGCGCCGAGCCCCGAAAGCCCCGAGCCCCGAGAGCCCCGAGCCCCGAGAGCCCTCGGCTCTTGAGGCGCTCGGCCCCTGAACTTCTCCCTTTTCGAACCACGGACCCGGAACGGTGATCCCGCCATGCCTCAGCACGAAGAGCACGACGTCACGAACGGACGATTCGAGGACGAACTCGGCACGGTCATGCGCCGCGCCGGCGAGGGCTTCGCCGTCGACGACCGCCGCGAGCTCGTCACCGGCGGACTCGCCCGCGGCCGCCGCCGGGTGGTGCGCCGCCGCGTCGCCACCGTCGGCGGCGCCCTGGCCCTCGCCGTGATCGGCGTGGGCGGGGTGTACGGCGGCGCGGTGCTCGGCGGCGGGAACGGCTCCGGCGTCGACAAGGGCATGGTCGCCGGGCCCGCGCCCCAGACCGAGGGCGGGAACGCGCAGGGCCAGGCCAAGCCCGCGGGTGAGGCGAGCATCCCGGTCTCGGAGCTCGCCGCCGTCCTCAAGGCCAACACCCCGGCCGGGACCTGGCAGATCGACAACCCCGAGGCCACCGGGCAGTCCGTCCTCGGCGTCTACGACGACGGCAAGGGCAAGGCCGCCGTCTCCGTCGGCCTCTACCGCGCCGGCGACAGCGAGGAGTCGGCGCTGGGGCAGGTGACCTGCCCGGACAAGGTCGCCGTCCCGTACGACGACTGCACGGCCCAGGGGCTGCCCGACGGCTCGCGGCTCATGGTCTTCCAGGGCTACGAGTACCCGGACCGGCGCGTCGAGACCAAGAACTGGCGCGCGGTGCTGCTCACCAAGGACCGCTTCATCGTCGACGTGAGCGAGTACAACGCGCCGAGCGAGAAGGACTCCGCGATCACCCGCCCGAACCCGCCCTTCGGCCCGGCGCAGCTGAAGGCCCTGGTCACGGCGGAGGGCTGGCGCCCGCTGTTCAAGCGGATCCCCGTGCCCGTGCCGGTGAAGGGGCAGCCGAGCGCCGGCCACGCCGCGCTCCCGCCGGAGCCGAGCGGCGCCCAGGTCCAGGCGACGCTCCGCACGCTGCTGCCCAAGGGCGAGGGCCTCAAGGTCGTCGGCAAGGGGGGCGGGGGCGAGTACGGCTACGTGGTCGTCGACGACGGCAAGGGCCGGAGCCTCGTCCAGATCAACGTCCAGCGCGACATGAACGACGTCCGCGGCGATCTCTTCGGGAGCGGCGACGTCACGACCCTGCCCGACGGCACCGTCGTGAAGCTGACGAAGCAGCCCGGCGAGAAGGGCGGCGAGGGCGTGGTCTGGTGGAGCGCCGACACCATGGCCAAGGACGGCTTCCGGGTCGTCGTCTCCGCCTTCAACGCCGGCACCCAGCACGAGGCCGCCACCCGCGCCGAGCCGGCGCTGACGACGGAGCAGCTGAAGGAGATCGCGCTCAGCCCGAAGTGGCGTGCGCTGATGCCGAAGTAGCCGCGGCGCGCCCACCCCGGCCGACGGTCCGGGCCTCGGCGGAGGCCCGGACCGTCACTTCGCGTCCGAGCAGCGCTCCACCGTCACTTCGCGTCCGAGTAGCGCTCCACCGTCACTTCGCGTCCGAGTAGCGCTCCACCGTCGCCGTCGTGAACGGGAACCGCACCGGCGTGTCCCCGAACGCGATCCGGCCCGCCTCGTCGCCCGCCGCGCGGATCGCCGCCGTGACCGCCTCGGCCTCCTCGGCCGGACAGTGCACGATCACCTCGTCGTGCTGGAAGAAGACCAGCTCGGCCCGCATCCCGGCGGTGGCGCGGCGCAGGGCCGCCAGCATCAGCAGGGCCCAGTCGGCGGCGCTGCCCTGGACGACGAAGTTGCGGGTGAAGCGGCCGCGGGCCCGGGCGTCGCTCGACGCGTACCCCGGGACGTAACCCTCCTGCCCCTGCCCCTGCCCCGCGTCGACCGGGAGCTCGTCCTGCGGGATGCCCGCCTCGCCGTCCTCGTCGGCGCCGGCGGCGCGCGGGCTGGTGCGGCCCAGCCAGGTGCGGACGAGACGCCCCTCCTCGCCCGCCTTCGCCGCGTCGTCCACATAGGCCACCGCGCGCGGGAAGCGGCGGCGCAGGGCGGCCAGGTTCTTCAGGCCGTCACCGCTGGTCTGCCCGTAGATCGCGCCGAGCAGGGCGATCTTGGCGTGGTCGCGGTCGCCGGAGAAGGCCCGGTCGGACAGCCGGGTGTAGAGGTCGTCGGGGTGCCCGGCCACCTCCATCAGGCCGGGGTCGCGGGAGATCGCGGCGAGCACCCGCGGCTCCATCTGGTCGGCGTCGGCCACCACGAGCCGCCAGCCCTCGTCGGCGACCACGGCCTGCCGGACGACCTTGGGGATCTGCAGCGCCCCGCCGCCGTTGGTGGTCCAGCGGCCGCTGACCGTGCCGCCGGGCAGGTACTCGGGGCGGAAGCGCCCGTCGCGCACCCAGTCCGCGAGCCAGCTCCAGCCATGCGCCGTCCAGATCCGGTACAGCTTCTTGTACGCGACGAGCGGCGCGACCGCCGGATGGTCGAGCTCCTCCAGCTCCCAGCGGCGGGTCGACCGGATCCGGATCCCGGCCTGGGCGAAGGCCCGTATCACGTCCGCCGGCAGATCGGGCCGGACCCGCCGGCCGAACGCCGCCGACACCTCGTCCGCCAGCTCGGCGAGCCGGCGCGGCTCGCCCCCGCCCGCGTACCGCTCGCCGAGCAGCCCGTGCAGCAGCTCCCGGTGCACGTCCGCCCGCCAGGGCAGCCCGGCGCGGTGCATCTCGGCGGCGATCAGCATGCCGGCCGACTCGGCCGCGGTGAGCAGCCGCATCCTGCCCGGGTACTCGGCCTGGTCATGCCGGCGCTGCTGCTCCGCGTACACCTCCAGGAGGGCGTCGAAGGGCAGCGCGGTCGCGCCGGACACCGGCTCGAAGAGGGAGTCCTGGGTGGCCGGCCCGGCGGCCCGGAGCGGCGGATCCGGCGGTACGGGCGCGTGGTGCAGGCGCGCCCAGGCGGCGGCCGCCGAGCGGGGCTCGCCGAGCCGCCCCTCGTGGCCGAGGAGGAGCTGCTCCGCGTCCTCCATGTCGTAACACCGCTCGACCCGCACCCCGGCGGCGAGCAGCCGTGGATACACCTCGGCGGTCGACCGCCACACCCAGCGGGCGACCTCGGGCCGGGACCGGACCGCCGCCACGAGGTCCGGCTCGCGCCGCACGGCGCCGGCGGGCAGCCCGTCGGCGCCGAGGGGGACGAGCAGCGCCCCGTCCCCGTCCGGCTCGGGCGCGAGGACCCACCGGCCGCGACGAAGCCCGTCCACGCCACCCGGTTCGTTCACAGGTGCGAGTCTGGCACCCGCCACTGACAAACGGGCTGTTTGCCTATCAGTGCGGCTTATGCGGCGCGGTGGAACAGCGCCGCCGCCTCGCCCCGCGAACCGACCCCGAGCTTGTTCAGGATGTTCGCCACGTGGAACTTCACCGTGGACTCGCTGATGTGCAGCTCCTGCGCGATCTGCCTGTTCCGGTGCCCGAGCGCGAGGTGGGTGAGGACCTCCACCTCCCGTTCGCCGAGCCCGCTCAGCGGGTCGAGCGCGGCCGTCGGCGCCTCCGGCACGGTGAGCGGGACGGTCGCGGTGAGCGTCGTGCCCCAGCCGGGCACCGCGTCCATGTCGAGCCGGCCGCCGAGGGCCTCCAAGCGGTCGGTGATGCTGCCCGCGCCGAGCGGGCAGGCGTCCAGGAGGCCGGGCCCGTCGTCCCGTACCGTCGCGCGCAGTTCGTGCTCGGTCAGCGTCCAGCCGACGTGCACCCGCGACACCGCCTCCTGCTCCAGGACCACCAGGAGCAGCGCCCGTACCACCGCCCGCGCGCCGTGCGCCACGTCGCCGGGCAGCCCGCGCGCGGCGTCCGGACCCTCCGGCGGGCCGAGTTCGAGCCGTACCGGGCTGTGCCGCAGCATCGGGCGCAGCCCGTCGGCGAGCCGGGCGAAGGCCTCGAAGGCCGGTTCCTCGGCGATCGAACGGTCCCGGTCGGACGCGGCCCGCAGCTCGATCAGCGCCGACACCGCGAGCTCGGTCGCGGTCGCCCGGGCCGCCGCGTCGTCGAGCGAACGGCTGCGCAGCACCCCGAGCACCCCGGACAGCGCGGCGGCCTGCGCGGTGCTCAGCTCGGCGGTCACCCGCGCCCGGGTGTCGGCCGCCGCCCGGGAACGGGCGAGCGCCCCCGGCAGCGCCTCGCGCGCGAACCGGTCGAAGTGGCCGGTCACCAGATCCCAGAGGAGCTGCGCCACGGTCAGGGCCGGCTCGTCGGCCGGTTCGGCGCCCTCCTCCCGTACGAGCACCAGGACCGAGCCCCGCGCGGTGGCGTCGCTGCGCAGCGCCACCGCCTCCCGTTCCGCGCCGCCGAGGACGGCACGGCCCTGCCAGGGACGGCCGGCCGTGCCCGCGGCGAGCAGCGGCGCGAGCTCGGCGGCCGTGATCGGCAGCTCGGGCGCGCCCGTCCGCTTGAACGGCGAGTGCGCGCAGTGCGTCGACAGCTCGACGGCCGCCCGGTGCGGGATCAGCTCGGCGAGCACCTCGGACAGCCGGGGGAGCACCGCGCCCAGCGGCCGGCCGATGATGTCGCGGGCGGCCGACAGGGCTCCGGTCGCGGTGAGTTCCATGAGATCAAGCGTACGGACGCGGCCGCGCGGACGGCTGTCCTTTCGGACGGGTACGACTGGCCGGAAGGACGGCGGGGGCGGGGTGCCGCCGGGCGCAGGCTGGTCCCCGCCAGAGCAAGTGCCCAAGCCACGTGCCCAGTTACGGGGGAATCGGGGAGTCATGGAAGCGATCGTGTACGAGGAGTTCGGCGGCCCCGAGGTGCTGCGGTACGAGGCCGGGGCCGCCGTCCCGGAGCCCGGACCGGGCGAGGTGCGGGTCGAGGTGGCGGCGGTCGGGGTCAACCCGGTGGACTGGAAGCGCCGTTACGGGTGGGTGGAGGAGTTCTACCCGACCACCTTCCCGGCCGTCCCCGGCCTGGAGTTCGCGGGCACGGTCGACGCGGTCGGGCCGGGTGCGACCGGCCCCGACGGGACCGAACTGCGCGTCGGCGACGAGGTGTTCGGCTGGACGAAGACCGGCTCCTACGCGCGGTACGCCCTCGCCGACGTCGTGGCCCGCAAGCCCGCAGGACTGTCCTGGGAGCTCGCCGCGAGCCTCCCGGTCGCGGGCGAGACCGCCGCCCGGGTCCTCGGGCTGCTCGGTGTCCGCTCCGGCGAGACGCTGCTCCTGCACGGTGCCGCGGGGGCCGTCGGGGCGATGGCCGCGCAGCTGGCCGTGGCGGCCGGTGCGACCGTGATCGGCACGGCCTCCGAGCGGAACCACGCCTTTCTGCGCGAGCTCGGCGTGACCCCGGTGACGTACGGCGAGGGGCTCGCCGACCGGGTGCGCGCGGCCGCGCCGCAGGGCGTCGACGCGGTGTTCGACGCGGCCGGAACCGACAACCTGCCGGTCTCGATCGAGCTGACGGGCGGCGAGAGGTCCCGCATCGTCACCATCGCCGCCACGAACGCCGCCGAGCACGGCATCGTCTTCTCCGGTGGCGGCACGGCCCCTTCCGTCATGAGCCGGCAGCTGGCCGAGCAGGCCCGTCTGGTCGTCGAGGGCCGGCTGCGGGTCGACGTCGCAGAGACCCTGCCGCTCAAGGAGGCCGCGCGGGCGCAGGAGCTGAGCGAGGCGGGGCACGTACGGGGGAAGCTGGTGCTGCTGCCGTAAGCAGCGTGCGGCGGGGGCCGTGCTCCGGGCCCGGGCCCGCCCGATGGCCGGGGCCGGGCTCCGGGGGCGGCGGGCGCGGGGCGGGGCTAACCTCGCGGGGTGAGTGACACTCCGGACGCCGCCGCCGTCGGCGGCCGCATCAAGATCTGGTTCCGCTTCGTGCCCCGCGAGGGCTGGCTCCCCCAGGACACCGAGGGACTGTGGGCCGAGCCGGTGGGCGAGGACACCGCACGGGTCGACAACGTGCCGTTCCTGCAGAACGGCGTCGCCGAGGGGGACGTCGTCCGCTACAAGACGGACGGCGAGGGCCTGCACTGGGCCACCGACCGGGCGGCGGCCTCCGGCAACGTCACCGTCCGCGTGCTCCCCGTCCGCTCCGGACCGCTCGGCCCGAGCGCCGGCGCGGTGCGCGAGCGGTTCGCCCCCTTCGGGATCGGCGGTGAGTCGTTCAGCGCGGAGTTCCCGCTGGTGGCGCTCACGGTCCCGGCGGACGCCCCGATGGGCGAGGTCAAGGCCCTCCTGGAACGCGGCGAGGCGGACGGCTGGTGGCACTGGGAGCTGGGGTGCGCGACGGAGGCGTGGAACGCGGCGTGAGGGGCGGCCCGGGACCGGCCGCCGGGCCTGACCCGCGCCCTAGAAGGAGCCCGTCCTGATCGCCGCGTAGCCCGCGTGGCCGTCGCCGAGCCCGGCCTTCAGGAGCTGGGTGCAGTAGACGCGGGTCTCCGGGGCGGCGGTGCGCAGGGCCTCGTTGACGGCGGTGAGGGCGGCGGTCGCACGGGAGCCGCGGGCGTGGGCGAGGGCGGCGAACACGGCGCCCGCGAGGTCGGCCGCCGCGGCGGGCGCGGTGGTGACCGGCGGGGTGTCCGTGGGGCCGAGGACGAGCGGCCGCAGGCTCAGGGAGGACCGGCTGCCGAGCCCGGTGGTGAACGGGCCGGCCGCCCACACGGCGGTGGCCCGGTCGGAGCAGACGGCGAGGAGGAAGGCGGGCGCGCCGTACCGCTCGCGCAGCCGCGCGACGGCCGCCGTCCAGGCCCGGGCCCGGACGGGGTTCCGGCGCCCCTGCACGTCGATGGCGAGCACGAAGGCCCGCCCCGGCGCGGGCCGCACGAGAAGCACGCTGTCGACCCCGGGCTCGGTCGGGAGCACCCAGACGAGTGCGTGGGGCGGTGGCGTGAGGCCGAGGAGACGGAAGACGGGGGTCGGGACGAAACGGGGGAGGCTGATCATGGACGGCACGCTAGGGGCGGGGAGAGTCGCCAGGAAGTGCCTATGGCATATGACAACCCGTGTGGGTGACGAGCCGCCCCGCGGTGACGATGGGCGCGACGGGACGGGACGGGAACCGACGGGACGGGAACCGACGGGACGGGAACCGACGGGACGGGACGGGAACCCGGCTCCGACCCCGGTTCCCGTCCCGTCCCGAAGTACCAGCCTCACCCCTCAGCGGGTGAGCCGCCAGGCGGGGAGCACCGCGCCGGCCGCCGCGACCGCCGCGCAGACGGCGCCCGTCGCCGCGAGCGCCGCCCACGGGACGGCGAGGGGCACCGGGGCGCCGAGGGTGGCGAGGGCCGCGCCCAGGGTGCCCAGGCAGAAGGCGCAGACGGCCAGACCGAGGACGGCGCCGAGGGCGGTGGCGAGCAGCGACTCGTACGCCACGACCCGGAGGATCTGGGCACGGGTGGCGCCGACGAGGCGGAGCGAGGCGAGCTCCGGGCCGCGTGCCGACGTGGCCATGAGCAGGGTGTTGGCCAGGGCGATCACCGTGTAGAGCAGCGCGATGCCGAGGACGAGCACCAGGCCGAGCCGGGTCTGCGAGCCGCCCCTGGCCGGGCCGGGCTGCCCGGAGAGCGTCGGTTCGACTGCCCCGGGGGCGTTGGCCGGGGTCACGAGCGGCTCGTTGCCGCCCGCGCCGCGCGGCAGCACGCCGGTGACCCGGAGCCGTACCGGACCGCTGCCGTCCGCCCGCCAGATCTCCACCGTGTCGCCGACCCGGTGCCGCTCGAACTCCTCGGTCACCACGATCGACCGGTCGTCCAGACCGGCCGGGGCCGCCGCACCGGACACGGCGCGCGCCCCGTACTTGATTAGGGCCTCGGCCCCGTCCCGTACGAAGAGGGAGGTCGGCGCGCCGGCCGGCTGACCGGCGGACTCCGCCGCCCGCGCGGCGCCCACCGTGTCGGCCGCGCCGAGCAGCGTGCCCGCGAGGGCGACGGTGACCAGGACCGGGGCGGCCACGGCGGCGGTACGGCGTACGGCGGCCGCGCTGTTCTCCCGTACGAGCATCCCCGTCGCCCCGGCCGCGCGCGCCGGGAGCCGCACGGCGCGCGCCAGCGGGCGCACCAGGGCCGGGGAGAGCAGCGCGACGCCGGTGATCAGGGGCATCGGCAGGGTCGTGTACGTCTTGCGCTTGAGGAGTTCGGCCGGATCGGTCGCGTACGTCCACACCAGCAGCGCGAGGCCGCCGAGCAGCAGCGCCGCGCCGCACAGCGCCCGGCCGCGCGGCAGCGCGTCGGCGTCGACGTCCGCATCGCGCAGCGCGGCCGTCGGACCGATCCGCCCGGCCCGCCGGGAGGCGGCGAGCGCGCCCGCCACGGCCACGGCCAGACCGGTCCAGAAGGCCGCGTGGTACGGCCAGGAGGCCTCCGAGGCGGTGATGGTGAACCAGGGCGGGGCGATCCCGCCGTCCACCAGGGCCCGGGCGAGCCTCGGCGCGCCCCACGCACCGAGCAGACAGCCGGCGGCGGAGGCGAGCGCGCCGACGGCGCTCGCCTCGGCGAGCAGCAGGCGCCTGACCTGGCCGGGGGTGGCGCCGGCGGTGCGCAGCAGGCCGTACGCGCGGCGGCGCAGCGCGACGGAGAAGGCGAAGGTGGAGGCGACGACGAAGACGGAGACGAAGGCGGTCACGCCGCCGGCGGTGCCGAGCAGGGCGTTGAGGGTGACGAGGGCGCGGGCGTCGCGGGCGGCCTCGGGGTCGACCGCGCGCCGTTCGGGGCCGGTGAGCACCCGGTTCCGGTCCCCGGTGAGCCGCTGGACGAGCGCCCGGACCTCGTCCGCCGGGCCGTCGACCCCGACGGCGTCCGGTCCGGCGTTCAGCCCGGCGTCCGGTCCGGCGTCCGGGCCAGCGTCCGGCCCTGCGTTCAGCCTGGCACCCAGGCCGGCGTCCGGTCCGGCGTCCGGTCCGGCGTCCGGCCTGGCGTCCGGGCCGCCATCCGGTCCGGCGTTCAGCCCGGCGTCCAGGCCAGCGTCCGGTCCGGCGTCCGGGCCGCCGTCACCCGCGGGGCCGCTCGTCGTCACCGTCCAGCGGGCGCGCAGCTCGCGCAGGAGTTCGGCGTCCACAGGCTGTGGACGGTCGAGCGGCGCCGTCGCGACGCCCGTCGCCGGCCCGCGCCGCACCTCCACCGCGAGCCGGTCCTGCCCCTGGACGACCACGGGCGAGGACGCGAACCGCACCGGCGCCCGCTCGTCCGCCCCCACGGTGGCGGACAGACCGAGCCCCATGACGGTCAGCAGGCCCACGCCGAGCGCGAGCGCGGTGAACCCGCCGACGAAGGACGCCCAGCGGCCGCGCAGCCCGGCCAGGACCACGGTCAGCACGCCGCACCTGCCTCGACGGCGTCCGCTTCCACGCCCTCCTCCACGCCCGCCTCCAGGCCCGTCATGCGGGCCGCGACCGACTCCGCCGTCGGCGCGTCCTGCCCGCCGACGAGCCGTCCGTCGACGAGGAAGACGACCCGGTCGGCGCGGGCCGCCGCCACCGGGTCGTGGGTGACCATGACGAGCGTCAGGCCGTCCCGGTCGACGAGTTCGCGCAGCAGGTCGAGGACCGCGCGGCCGGTGGTGGAGTCGAGCGCGCCGGTCGGTTCGTCACCGAACAGGACGGCGGGCCGGGTGATGAGCGCGCGGGCGAGCGCCACGCGCTGCTGCTGGCCGCCGGAGAGCTCGGCCGGGCGGTGCCGCTCGCGGCCCGCGAGGCCGACCCGGGCGAGGGCCTCGCGCACCTGCGCCCGGGACGGGCGGCGGCCCGCGAGGCGCAGCGGCAGGGCCACGTTCTGGGCGGCGGTGAGCGAGGGCAGCAGGTTGAACGACTGGAAGACGAAACCGATCCGGTCCCGCCGCAGCAGCGTCAGACGCCGCTCGCTCAGCCCGGTCAGCGGGGTGCCGTCGATCTCCACGGCGCCCGCCGTCGGCCGGTCGAGACCGGCCGCGCATCGCAGCAGCGTGGACTTGCCGGAGCCGGAGGGGCCCATGACGGCGGTGAAGCTCCCGGCGGGCAGGTCGAGGTCGACGCCGTCGAGGGCGCGGACGTCCCGGTGGTGCCGGCGAAGTCCGCGCAGCCGTACGGCGGGACGGGGGACAGGGGTGGTCGAGGTCATGCCTCCAGCGAACCGTCCGGACGCCTCCCGATCACGACCACCAGGGGGCGTCCCGGGGGTAGGGCCGGCCCTACCCCCGCAGCCCCCGTGCCCCTACTCCGCCCCTGATCCGCCGGACAGGCCCTAGGGCGTGTGTCGAAAGTCCCGTCTGCCGGGAGGCGCCCTGCACGCACGCTCGCCGCGTTGTCAGTCGTCGGCGCAGCACGCTGCGCTCTCTCCCCCTGGGCCTGGCGGCCCGGGAGGTGCCCCCACCCTCCGCCTTGCGATCGCACGCACCGGACGTCTCCCGGCCCGCCCGCGGGCGGACGACGCTACTTTCGACACACGCCCTAGTCCGCCGCGCCGCGCACCGCCGCCACGAACACCTCCAGCGGGTCCTGCGGTTCGCGTCCGAGCAGCGCCCGCAGGTCGCTCTTCACGCCGCTGCCGTCCATGAAGCCGTGCGCGATGGCGGAATAGGTGCTCGCGAGCATCGGCACCTGGAAGGGCTGGGCGCCGGACACGGCGATCGCTGCGCGCGCCTCCGCGAGCGTGGTCGGTTCGTACGTGGCGCCGAGGGCCGCGGCCAGTTCGGCACCGCCCAGGGCGCGGTCGCCGACGAGCTCGTAGACGCGGCCGGCGTGCGGCGCCGGGTCGGTGGCGACCGAGACCGCGATGTCGGCCAGGTCGGCGCGGGCGACGGCGGCGAGCCCGCCCTCGCCGAGCGGGCCGGTGATGCGGTTCTCGGCGTCGGGCGTGGCGATCCAGGCCAGGAACTCGGCGTAGAGGCCGTTGCGCAGCACCGTCCAGGCCGGCGTGGAGCGGCGCAGCCGGCGCTCGGTCCAGCGGTGCGCCAGGGCGTACGTGGCGTGGTCGCCGTCGCCGGAGAGGCTGGTGTAGACGACGTGGCCGACCCCGGCCGCCTCGGCGGCCGAGATGGCGGCCTCGTGGCGGGCGATCACGACGTCGTCCTCGCCGTACCCCGCCGAGATCAGCAGCAGGGTGTCGATGCCGGCGAAGGCCTCCGGCAGGGTCGACGGGTCGTCGAAGTCGACGCGGCGGGTGCCGGGCAGTCCGGCGCGGGTGCCGAGGACGACGTCGTCGCGGCCGGTGAGACGCTCGGCGACGAGCGAGCCGAGGGCGCCCGAGACGCCGGTGACGAGCAGCATGAATTCCCCCTGAGGACAGCTGAGCGCTGACAATGGTGTGGCGGGCGAGGTGCCCGGGACCATCGTCGCCGGGGTGGGCCGGTCGTGGAAGGAGGCACATTGATGTCGGAGGGGCACACGGACGTAACCACCGACCCGGTCGTCACCTGTGTGGAGGACTGCGGGATACGGGACGTCCAGGACCGGCTCGGCGACAAGTGGACGGTGCACGTGGTGGTCGAACTGGCCGCCGGACCACGCCGGTTCAGGGAGCTCCAGCGCCTGGTCGACGGCGTCTCGCAGCGCATGCTCACCTTTACGCTGCGCCGTCTGGAGCGGGACGGGCTCGTGGCGCGCGAGGTGTTCCCGACCACTCCGCCGCAGGTCGAGTACTCCCTGACCGAGACCGGGCACAGCATGACGCACCTGATCAAGCAGCTGATCGACTGGTCCCTCGACCACCGGTCGGCGATCGCGCGCTCGCGCGAGGCGTTCGACGCGAGGCATCCGGCATGAGCGGCACGAATGGCATGAGTGGCACGAGCACGGTTGAGCGCGCGCTTGAGGCGCTGTACGGGGACGACGACCGCGCCGTCGACACGGCGGCCTCGCTGCTCGCGGCCGACCGCACCGCCGACGCCGAACTGGCCCGGCGCGGCGAGGAGTTCGTCCGCTCGCTGTGGGCGCGCGGCTGGCAGCCGGCCGATGTCGTACGGATGGTGCGGCGCGAACTCGACGACGAGCACGTGCGGTTGCTGACCGGCCTGGTACGGACGGAGACCGCGCGCTACGAGCGCCTCCCGCACCGCTGGCAGGCGCAGCTCGACGCGCTCGACGAGGAGGGCTCCAAGCCCTTGGGCCTCGACCGCTTCTCGTACGCGACCGCCGTCCTGGAGCTGTACCGGCTGCTCGTCCGGCTGCCCCGCCTCGACGCCGTCGGGCCCGTGCCCGGCGAGACCCTGCCGCCGCCCGTCGCGGGCGAGCCGAAGCTGCTGACCCGGATCCGGGCGCTGCTCGCGAAGGCGGAGGCGACGACGTACACGGAGGAGGCCGAGGCGCTGACCGCCAAGGCGCAGGAGCTCATGGCCCGGCACAGCCTCGACGAGGCGAGTCTGGCGGCGGGCGCGCCCGCGCCGGAGACCCCGGGCGCGCTCCGGATCGGCGTGGACCCGCCGTACGAGCAGGCGAAGGCGATCCTCCTCGACGCGGTGGCGGGTGCGAACCACTGCCGGGCGGTGTGGAACGAGGCGTACGGCTTCTCGACCGTCGTCGGCTTCGAGGCGGACCTCGACCCGGTCGAACTCCTCTACACCTCGCTGCTCGTGCAGGGCACGGCGGCGATGACCCGCGCGGAGGCCGAGCAGCGCGCGGGCGGCCGCAAGCGCACCAAGTCCTTCCGCCAGTCCTTCCTGCTCGCCTACGCCAACCGCCTCGGCGCCCGCCTCGCCGCGACCTCCCGCCGCGTGGCCGCCGAGACCCCGACCCTCCTCCCCGCCCTCGCCTCCCGCGACGTCGCCGTCACCGCCCGCACCGACGAACTCTTCCCGGAGACCCGCACCACCCGCGTCCGCGCCGCCTGGGACGAGGCCGGCTGGCACCACGGCACGACGGCAGCGGACCGCGCGGGCCTGGGGCCCCGGGGGAGGGGCGAGATCCACCGGTAGAGGCGCCCTAAATGCCCCTTTCGCACCCTGGCGCCGTTACGCTCGCCCCATGAGCTGGCTCCGCGCGCTGAAGGAGACCGCGCGGTCGGGGTTCTCCGTCGAGCGGCGGCGGCTCGAGCCCGCCGTGGCGGGGCGGGGGGCGCTGGGGCTCGCGCTGGTGGTCGGGGTGTCGCTCGCGCTGTTCGGGCCGGTGGTGGCGGTGTCGTCGGCGTTCGGGGCGTTCCAGGCGGCGATCGCGACGTTCCAGCGTTCGTACCGGCCGCGCCCCACCCTCGCGCTCGCGTCCGGCGCGAGCCTCGCCGTGTCGACGTTCCTCGGGTATCTGACCGGCACCCGCCTCGTCCTGTTCCTCGCGCTGCTCGCGCTGTGGACCTTCGTCGCCGGGCTCTCCTGGGCGGCGGGCCCGACCGTCGGCATCATCGCCTCGTCCAACGTGGCGATCATGCTGGTCACGGTCACCCTCCCCACCTCCGTGGCCACCGCCGCCGGGCACGCCGCGGTGATCGCGGCCGGCGGTCTGGTGCAGGCCGCGCTGATCGTGCTGATGCCGGTGCGCCGCTGGGGCGCCCAGCGCGACGCGCTCGCGGACGCGCTCGCCGCCGAGGCGGACTACGCGCGCCGGCTGCGGCACGACCCGACCGCCTCCTTCGACCCCGTACCGCTGATGACGGCCCGCAGCGCCGCCGCCGTCACCCCGCGCCAGGCCCGCCGCCGGCCGGCCGAACTGCACGGCGCGCGCGGCCTCGCCGAGCGGATCCGGCCGGTGCTCGCCTCGCTCGCGGACCCGGCGGTCGGCGCGTCCGCCGAGGGGCCGGAGCGGGACCGGGTGCGCGAGCTGCTCGGCGCGGCGGGGGACACCCTCGACGCCTGCGCGCACGCGATCCGGCACGGCGAACCGGTCGACCTGCCGGCCCCCGCGGACGCCGCCCTGCACACCCCGGACACGCTCGCGATCCTCAAGGGCGCGCCCCGCCGCGCCGCCATCCGGCTCGCCGCGCTCCTCGACGACGTCGTCGAGACGGCGGAACCGCGCACGGAGACCGCGGCCTCCGCCCGCAGCCGCCCGACCCTCCTCCAGCTCCTCCCGGTCGCGCTCGGCAAGATGCGCGCCGAGCTGCGCCACGACTCGCCGATCCTGCGGCACGCCGTCCGCGTCACGGCCGTCGCGACCACCGGCTATCTGCTCGGCAGCCTGCTCCCCCTCGGCCACGGCTACTGGGCGCCGATGGCCTCCGTGATGGTGATGCGCCCGGACTTCACCCAGACCTACGCCCGCTCCGTCGCCCGCCTCGGCGGCACCCTCGTCGGCGTGGCCCTGGCCACCGGGATCGTGCGGACGGCCCACCCCGGCACCTGGCTGCTCGCCGGTCTCGCCGTGCTGTGCGCCTTCGGGATGTACCTGCTGATGCGCACCGGCTACGCCGCGAGCCAGGTCTTCGTCGCCGCGTACGTCGTCTTCCTCCTCGGCATGGAGGGCGCGGGCGTCACCCAGACCGTCCGCGAACGCGTGCTCCTCACCCTGCTCGGCGGGCTCCTCGCGATGCTCTCGTACGCCGTCTACCCGGCCTGGGAGACGCCCCGCCTGCGCGGCCGGCTCGCGGACTGGCTGAAGGCGGACGGGCGGTACGCGGCGACCGTCGTCGGGCACTTCGCCGACCCGAGGGGACCGGTCTCCCCGGACGTCCGCGAGGCCCTGCTCGGCACCCGTACCGCCCGGATCGCCTGGCAGGAGGGGGTGGAGCGGGCCACTCACGAGCCGGTGCGGCACCGTGGCCTGTCGCGGGCGGCGGCGGCCGAGGCCGAGGAGGCGCTCGCCCAGTTCGGACGGGTCGCGATGCTCCTGGAGGCGCACCTCCCGGAGCGCGGTGCTCCGCCCGTACCGGAGGCGGCGGCCCTCGCGGAGGCCCTGCGCACGGCGACGGAGCGCGGCGCCAGGGCCGTACGGGACCGCAAGGCGCCGCGCTGGGACGACGTGCGGGAGACCGTCGAGGGCTGGGAACGGGCCGACGCCCCCGACCACTTCCTGCTGCGCAAGGGCGCGCTGCTGCTCCTCGCCGCGCTCGAAGAGCTGTCGGCGGCGCTGGGCGGCGGCGGCACGGATTCGCCGCGCCCCCGTGTCATCCAGAAGCCGCCGTCCGGGAGTTGAAGGGAGTGAGGAGCCACCCCTCACCGACTTCAGGAGCTCGAGGATGAGTACGCGTACGAGAACGAGTACGGCAGGCCGGGTGCTGGCGGCGGCCGCGCTGGCCGCCGTCGTGGCCGCGCCGGCGCCCGCCATGGCCACGACCGCCACAGCCGCGACCGCCATGGCCGCCCCGGCCCCGGCCCCCGCCCCCACCGCCCCCGCGCCCACGGCGGCGAAGTCCACCTCCCCCGTCCGGGTCGTCGCGTCCGGGGAACGCGTGGACGCGGGCGGCGGGTTCACGATCTGGCTGACCTCCGAGGGCAAGCACTGGCTGAGCCCGGACGGCACCGAGAACTTCCGCAGCGTCGTGGACGGCAACATCGACCTGTCCCGGCCGGGCGTCAGCCACCAGTCCGAGGGCACGCCCACGGCGACCTTCCACTCCGGCCTCTTCTACGGAACCAAGCGCGCCGGACAGGTCGTCCTCACCGACGCGGACGGCCGCAAGACCGCCGCGACCCTCCTCGAACTGCCGGGCCGCCCCGGCTGGGGCGTCTGGTACGCACACCGGGCGGGCTCGGTCGACGGCGTCGGCGTGGCGCTGTACGACCGCAACGGGCGTCTGCTGGCGGAGCTTCCGCCATTCTGACGGCCGACCGGACGGCCGACCGGACGCTCCCGGAGCGGCACGCGGCAGGGCCCGGCACGGGGCGGGCCCTGCCCACCGCACCACCGACGAGCGTGAGGTCCTCCACCGTGGCGCAGCAGCCGTCGCCGCACGAACCACCGGCGTTACCGGGCCAGGACGACGCCGGCTTCACCGCGTTCGCCGTCGCCGCGTGGCCCCGCCTGGTGCGCACGGCGCAGCTGCTCACCGGCGACTTCCACGAGGCCGAGGACCTGGTGCAGACGACCCTCGCCAAGGTGTACGGGCGCTGGCGCCGGGTGCCGCGCGAGGAGATGGACGGGTACGTGCGCCGGGCGCTCGTCAACAACAACCTCAGCCGGCTGCGCCGCAAACGGGTGGTCCACCTGCTCACCCCGGTCCTCCCGGAGTCGCTGCGGCACGCGGTCGCGGGCCACGCGGAGGCGGTCGAGCAGCGCACGGCGCTCCTCGCGGCCCTCGCGGACCTGCCGCCCCGGCAGCGGGCGGTCATGGTGCTGCGCTACTGGGAGGACCTGAGCGAACCGGAGATCGCCGCCGTGCTCCACTGCTCGATCGGTACGGTCAAGACCCACGCCCGGCGCGGTCTCGCCACCCTCCGCTCCCACCCCGGACTCGCCCTGCCCCCTACCGGAGCCTCTCGATGACCCCCGAACCGGACGACGAACCGGACGACGAACTGGACGGCGAACTGGAAGCCGACGCGGAGCTGCGGGCCGCCTTCGCGGCGGTCGCGCACGACATCACTCCCGGGCCGGTGCCGCTCGCGGAGGTACGGCGCCGGGGGCTGGCCCTCCGGCGGCGCCGGGCGGTCGCCCTGGTCGCGCTCGCGGTGCTCTCGGCGTCCGGCGCCGCCGCGGTGGCGGGCCTCGCGCCGCCCGCCGGGCCGGAGGTCACCGCGGCCCCGCCGATCACCCCGCTCCCCGCCGCCACAAGCACCACTCCCGCGCCTCTCGCACCTGCCGCACCCCTCCCGCCCCCGGTGCGCATGGTGCGGCCGGGGGAGCGGGTGGCCGCGGGGAAGGGATGGACGGTGTGGCTGACCGCCGAGGGCAAGCACTGGTCGGGGCCGGACGGGTACGCCAACACCCGCAGCGTGACGGACGGCAACATCGCGCTGTCGGAGCCGGGGATCTCGTACCAGCGGGAGGGCGGCCGGGAGGGGGTCCTCCACTCGGGCCTCTACTACGGGACCCGCTCGGCGGGCCGGGTCGAGCTGCGGGACCCGGACGGCCGGACGATCCTCGCGACGCTCCTCGAACTGCCGGGCCGCCCGGGCTGGGGCGTCTGGTACGCGTACACCCCGCCGTCGGCGCGTGACCTGCGCGACCCGGGCGACGTGCCCGATCCGCGGCGTGACCAGGAGGGTCTGTCCGACGTCTCCCTCTACGACCGGGCGGGGCGCCGCCTGGCGGAGCTGCCCGGCATTCCCCCACGTACCGTCAGCGAGCCGTGACGTGCGGGCCGTTGACCTGCTACCCGCAGGTAGCACGCTCAGTCGCGTAGTCACTACGCCACCCCTCGTGCACGTGCATCTGCTCATGCAGGCGCATATGAACACAGCTATGATCCGAGGAAGTTGACACCTGCACCAATCATCTCGGGGAGCTACCAGTGCATCACGCGCACCACGCGTACAACGGCATGGCGGCCACGGAGCTTCGTGGTGTCGTGTGGCAGAAGAGCCGGCACAGCAACTCCCAGGGGTCCTGCGTGGAGTTCGCCAAGCTGCCCGGCGGCGATGTCGCGGTGCGCAACTCGCGGTTTCCCGACGGTCCCGCGCTCGTCTACACGCCCGCCGAGATCGAGGCGCTGCTCGCGGGTGTCAAGGACGGGGAGTTCGACCACCTGGTGTAGGGGCGCCTGTGGACGAGGGAGGGCCCCGGCGGCGACTGCCACCGGGGCCCTCCCCTCACTTCCACGGCCGTCGCTCATTCCACGGCCGTCACTCCGGGCCCAGCCGGAACAGCGCCCACACCACCTTGCCCTGGAGCGTGCCGGCCAGCGGGTGCCAGCCCCAGCCGTCGCTGAACGACTCCACCAGGAACAGGCCCCGGCCCGACTCCGCGGCGAAGTCCTCCTCGCTGCTCCGGGCCTCCGGGCTCTCCCGGCTGGGGTCGCGCACGGCGCACACCAGGCGTGAGGCCCAGCGCATCAGGTGCAGGCGGACGGGCGGATTCAGGCCTTCCTCGGCGGCCGACGTCATGGCCGGATCGGTCCCCGCGGGCACCGCGTGGCGCAGCGCGTTGGTGACGAGCTCGGAGACGACGAGGGCCACGTCGTCGAAACGGTCGGTGAGATCCCAGTTGCCGAGCGTCTGCCTGGTGAACTTCCGGGCGCCGCGCACCGCTTCGTAGCGGGGCGGAAGGGCGCAGGAGGCCGAGTTCGACACGGTCGCGGGATCGATCGGCGGAAGCCCCTGCCGTAACGGCTCGAGCATGGTCGATCCATTCGGTCCCATGCGAGGCACTCCCGGGAATCGCGGCGGTGGTGCGACAAAGGCGGTGCGACAACGGTGCGGCAGCACACGCGTGGACGCGGCTGCGCGAGCACCATGGTTCCGGAGGCGACCAAGGGATGCAAGGGCAGATGCACGTGCACGCGCCCGGCCTGTCCGCCCCCGTGCCGATTCTGTGCATAAGTCGTCCACCGGCCGCGCCGAAGCTGCCCGGAACCCGCCCTCTATCCGTAATCGAATGTGTACGCGCTGAAGCGTTTAGTGGCAGAATCCGGGGCTCGACGGGGGCTCGACAGCGAGAGCAGCACCGTGAAGGGGAGGCTGGAGCCGTGACGGCAGGCGAATCGAGCGGGGCGAGCGGAAGTGTGGTGCGCCGCATACTGCTCGGCTCCCAGTTGAGGCGACTGCGCGAATCGCGTGGCATCACCCGGGAAGCCGCCGGTTACTCGATCCGGGCGTCCGAATCCAAGATCAGCCGTATGGAGTTGGGAAGGGTGAGCTTCAAGGCCAGGGACGTCGAGGATCTGCTCACGCTCTACGGGGTCTGCGACGACGCCGAGCGCGGCTCGCTGCTCGGCCTCGCCCGCGAGGCCAACGTGGCCGGCTGGTGGCACAGTTTCGGCGACGTGCTGCCCGGCTGGTTCCAGACGTACATCGGGCTGGAAGGCGCCGCCTCCCTCATCCGTATCTATGAAGTGCAGTTCGTCCACGGCCTGTTGCAGACCGAGGCGTACGCCCACGCCGTCGTCACCCGCGGCATGCCCGGCGCCCCGGTGGCCGAGATCGATCGGCGGGTCGCGCTCCGCCTGGAGCGCCAGAAGGTCCTCGTCTCCGAGAACGCCCCGCATCTGCACGCCGTCCTCGACGAGGCCGCGCTGCGCCGCCCGTACGGCGACCGGGCCGTGATGCAGGGCCAGTTGAGGCATCTCATCGAGATCTCCGAACACCCGAACGTGACGCTCCAGGTGATGCCCTTCAGCTACGGCGGGCACGCGGGCGAGAGCGGCGCCTTCACCATGCTGAGCTTCCCCGAGTCCGACCTGTCCGACGTCGTGTACCTGGAACAGCTGACCAGCGCCCTCTACCTCGACAAACGCGAGGAGGTCGGGCAGTACGGCCGGGTGATGGAACGCCTCCAGAAGGACAGCCCCGATCCCGCCGAAAGCCGTGATCTTCTCCGAGGACTCCTTCAACTCGGCTGATACGTCAGTACGATGACGGGACATCAGTGAGACGGCTGTGACTCGGCAGCCGTCCGTGCCGAAGTCCGCCACCGCGGGTTAGGGGTCTCGTTCCATGGCGTCTGCTCTGTCTTCGGACCATTCGGACTACTTCACCGAACTGGCGCACCAGTACATCGACGGCGAGTGGAAGCCCGGCAGCGGATCCTGGGACATCATCGACTTCAATCCGTTCACCGGGGAGAAGCTCGCCTCGATCACCGTCGCGACCGCCGCCGAGGTCGACAACGCCTACCGGGCCGCCGAGCGCGCCCAGGCCGAGTGGGCCGAGACCAACCCGTACACCCGCCGTCTCGTCTTCGAGCGGGCGCTGCGGATCGTCGAGGAGCGCGAGGACGAGCTCGCCGAGGTGATCGTCGCCGAGCTCGGCGGCACCCGCCTCAAGGCGGGCTTCGAGCTGCACCTGGCGAAGGAGTTCCTGCGCGAGGCGATCCAGGTGGCGCTGCGCCCCGAGGGCAGCATCCTGCCCTCGCCGGTGGACGGCAAGGAGAACCGCGTCTACCGCCTCCCGGTCGGCGTCATCGGCGTCATCTCGCCCTTCAACTTCCCCTTCCTCCTCTCCATCAAGTCCGTGGCGCCCGCCCTCGCCCTCGGCAACGCGGTGGTCCTCAAGCCCCACCAGAACACCCCGATCTGCGGCGGCACCCTGGTCGCCAAGGTCCTGGAGGAGGCGGGCCTCCCGGCCGGCCTGCTCAACGTGGTCGTCACCGACATCGCCGAGATCGGCGACGCGCTGCTCACCCACCCGGTCCCGAAGGTCATCTCCTTCACCGGCTCCGACCGCACCGGCCAGCACGTCGCCACCGTCTGCGCCCAGCACTTCAAGCACGCCGTGCTCGAACTCGGCGGCAACAGCGCCCTGATCGTCCTCGACGACGCCGACGTCGACTACGCGGTCGACGCGGCCGTCTTCAGCCGCTTCGTGCACCAGGGCCAGGTCTGCATGGCCGCCAACCGCATCCTGGTGGACCGCACCCTGGAGGCGGAGTTCACCGAGAAGTTCGTCGCCAAGGTGAAGACCCTGCGGGTCGGCGACCCGGCCGACCCGGCCACCCACATCGGTCCGCTCATCAACTCCCAGCAGGCGGAGGCGGTGGCCTCGGTCGTCGAGCAGACCGTGGCGGGCGGCGCGACCGCGCTGCTGCGCGGCACGGTCGAGGGCAGCCTGGTCTCCCCGACCGTCCTCACCGGCATCGCCGCGGACGCGCCGGTGCTCAGCCAGGAGATCTTCGGCCCGGTGGCCCTGATCATCCCGTTCGACGGCGAGGACGAGGCCGTACGGATCGCCAACGACACCCCGTACGGCCTGAGCGGCGCCGTGCACACCGGCAACGTCGAGCGGGGCGTGCGGGTCGCCAAGCGCATCCACACCGGCATGATCCACATCAACGACGGCACCGTGCACGACGAACCGATCGTCCCCTTCGGCGGCGAGAAGCAGTCGGGCATCGGCCGGCTCAACGGCGAGGCGATGATCGAGGCCTTCACCACCCGGAAGTGGATCTCCATCCAGCACGGGCGCAGCCGCTTCCCCTTCTAGGGCGTGTGCCGGGGATCGCGGACCGTAGCTGTCCGCGATCCTTCGTAGCGTGGTCCGTGTCGAGAACGAAGCAGGCCACGAAAGGCGGCAGTCATGGTTGCTCTGGTCCCCGCGGAGAACGCCGGCGACGAGCGAGGCGCGTTCCTCAACTTCATCGAGGCCCAGCGCGCCGCGATCGTCCGGGCGTCCCTCGGTCTCAGCGACGAGCAGGCGGCGAGCCGCCCCAGCGCCAGTGAGCTCAGCCTCTCCGGGCTGATCAAGCACACGGCGGAAGTCGAGCTGAACTGGCTGCGGCTCGCTCAGCAGCGCCCGAACGAGAAGCAGCGCACCCAGGAGACCTGGGGTGAGGCCTTCCGGCTCGTCGACGGGGAGACGATCCCGGAGATCGTCGCCTTCTGGCGGGGCGTGGCGAAGGAGACCGAGGAGTTCGTCCGGACCGTGTCCAGCCTGGACGAGGAGTTCCCGCTGCCGCCGGCGCCCTGGTTCCCGAAGGACGGGCGGGTCTCGGTCCGCTGGATGCTGCTCCACCTGATCCAGGAGACGGGCCGGCACGCCGGGCACGCGGACATCATCCGCGAGTCCATCGACGGCAAGGGCTCCTTCGAACTCATCGAGCTGGAGAGCAGGCCCTAGCCGAAGGCATGGAGGACCTACCCTTGTCAAAGCTGACCAGGGAGGTCCAACGAATGTCGGCGATCCGCCTTCTCGTGCTGGGCGCGGTCAAGCAGCACGGCCGCGCCCACGGCTACCAGGTGCGCAACGACCTGGAGTACTGGGGCGCGCACGAGTGGTCCAACGCCAAGTCCGGCTCGATCTACCACGCGCTGAAGCAGATGGCGAAGCAGGGACTGCTCGTCGCCGACGAGATCGCGCCGAGCACGGCCGGCGGCCCGCCGAGGGTCGAGTACGAGATCACCGACGCGGGCCGCGAGGAGTACCTGCGGCTCCTTCGCGAGGCGCTGTCCACGTACGACCAGCAGATGGACGTCCTGTCGGCGGCGGTCGGCTTCATCGTGGACCTGCCGCGCGCGGAGGCGGTCGAGCTGCTGAGGGCCCGGGTGCGCGGCCTGGACGAGTGGCGGGCCGCGGTGACCGGGTACTACACGCCGGAGGGCGGGCCGGGCTCGCTCGGGCACATCGGCGAGATCATGCACCTCTGGGTGCACTCGGCCGACTCGGGCCGGGAGTGGACCCTCGGTCTGATCGAGCGGATCGAGGGCGGGGCGTACGTGTTCGCGGGCGAGGGCGAGCCCTTCGTGGGCGTGCTCGCGGAGGGCCAGGAGAACCCGTACGCGTGATGTACGCGCGACGTCGCACAGTCATCCGTAATCAAGTTTGACTGGCTCCCTGAGGGGGGTACGGGACGGAGCCACCTGACGGGCGGCCGGCCGACGAGCGGACGGCCGCGCCCGTACCCGTACCCGTACCCGTAAGACGTCCTAGTGGTGGAAGGAGGTCGCGGCCTGCTTGTCGTCGGTGAACGGGTGCGGCTGGCGGCGCAGTTCGGGGAGCAGCCGCTCCAGGTCCTCGACGAGCAGGTTCGCGAGGTCGGTCGAGAAGCCGTTGCGGCAGACGATCCGCAGCACCGACAGGTCCTCGCGGTCGGCCGGGAAGGTGTAGGCCGGCACCAGCCAGCCCGCCTCGCGCAGCCGGCGCGAGACGTCGAAGACGTCGAAGGCCGTGACGTCGGGCGCGGTGGTGAAGGCGAAGACCGGTAGCTGGTCGCCGCGGGTGAGGAGGCGGAAGTCGCCCAGCGCCTCGATGCGTCCGGCGAGGTCGCGGGCCACGTCCCGGCTGGTCTGCTGGACGGCGCGGTAGCCGGCCCGGCCGAGCCGCAGGAAGGTGTAGTACTGCGCGACCACCTGGGCGCCCGGGCGGGAGAAGTTGAGGGCGAAGGTCGGCATGTCGCCGCCCAGGTAGTTGACCCGGAAGACCAGCTCCTCGGGGAGTTCCTCGGGGGAGCGCCACAGCGCCCAGCCGACGCCCGGATAGACCAGGCCGTACTTGTGGCCGGAGGTGTTGATGGACGCGACCCGGGGGAGCCGGAAGTCCCACACCAGGTCCTTGTCGAGGAAGGGCGCGATCATGGCGCCGGAGGCGCCGTCCACGTGCACGGGCACGTCGATCCCGGTGCGCTCCTGGAGTTCGTCGAGCGCCGCGCAGATCTCGGCGACCGGCTCGTAGGAGCCGTCGAAGGTGGAGCCGAGGACGGCGACCACGCCGATGGTGTTCTCGTCGCAGAGCTCGGCGGCGGTGGCCGCGTCCAGGTGGAAGCGGTCGCCCTGCATGGGCACCAGGCGGGCCTCGACCTCCCAGAAGTTGCAGAACTTCTCCCAGCAGACCTGCACGTTGACGCCCATCACCAGATTGGGCCGGGCGCCGGGGTAGCGGTCGGCGTTCCGCTTCGCCCAGCGGCGCTTGAGCGCCATGCCGGCCAGCATGCAGGCCTCGCTGGAGCCGGTGGTGGAGCAGCCGACGGCGGCGGAGGGGTCGGGCGCGTTCCACAGGTCGGCGAGCATGGCGACACAGCGCCGTTCCAGCTCGGCGGTGCGCGGGTACTCGTCCTTGTCGATCATGTTCTTGTCGCGGCACTCGCCCATCAGCACCGCGGCCTGGGGCTCCATCCAGGTGGTGACGAAGGTGGCGAGGTTGAGCCGTGAGTTGCCGTCGAGCATCAGCTCGTCGTGGACCAGCTGGTAGGCGCTCATCGGCGCGGTCGGCCCGTCGGGCAGCTTGTGCCGCGGTGGCGCCTCGGTCATGCCGCCGACCGGGTCGGCCTCGCCGTAGAACGGGTTGAAGGAGAGGCGGCGTGCGGGTTCGGCGTCGGACGCGAGGTCGGCGGGTCCCTTGTGCAGCGGCACGGTCGGGTTCCTTCCTGATGCGGACTTCGGAGCGGGCTTCGGAGCGGGGGTCGGTGCGGCTTCGGTGCGGGGGGGGGCGGTGCGGGGGTCGGCCTGGCGGCGGGTCAGTGCAGGGAGTCGCCGTTCTTGTCGAGTTCGAGCTGGGGACGGCCGGTGACGACCAGCCAGGCGGGCAGGGAGGCGAGGACGAGGAGCGGGATCATCGCGGGCGAGGCGGCGATGACGGCGGCGATGAAGAGGCTCACCCACCCCTGGCGGGTGGTGGCGAGCACCAGGCCGAGGACGGCGGCCGAGACGGCCACGGCAGGATGGATCTCCGTCACGAGGGCCTGCGCGCACAGTCCGAACGCGGCGCCGATGAACACGATCGGGAACACCCGGCCGCCGATGAAGCCGCAGGACGCCGCCACGAGCAGGGCGACCAGCTTCACCACGGCGAACTTGGCGAGCTCGCCCGAACCGTAGGACCCGAGGGACTCGACGAGTTCCCTGGTCTCCGCGAGCCCCTTGAACAGCGTCAGTTGCCCGCCGAGCGCCCCGAGCAGACCCAGGATCAGCCCGCCGAGCGGCAGCATCAGCATCGGGTGCCTCAGCCGCCGGAAGGCCCGGTGGAGGTGGGGGAAGGCGTAGCAGGCGAGCAGTCCGAAGAGCGCGCCGAGGGTGGCGATGACCAGGGCGGCGAGGAGGTCCTCGAAGCCGGGGTTCGTCAGCGGCGGCAGGCCCATGTCGAAGCTGGGGTGGTCGACCACCTGGGTGGTCATCGCCCCGGCGCCGGCCGCCATCAGCGGGGCGAACAGCTTGTCCCACAGCCCGCCCCCGGCGAGCCCGGGCGCCGCCCTCGACGCCAGGGCCTCGGAGATCACGAGCGCGGCCGCGACCGGCGTGCCGAAGAGCGCGCCGAGGACGGCGGCGGTGGCGAGCGAGACCCACAGTTCGCCCGGCAGGGCCGGCAGGACCATCCGGCCCAGCCAGAAGGTCAGCGCGATGGCGGAGACGATCGTCGGGTTCTCCGGGCCGAGACTGACGCCGCCGGCCAGGGTGAGGGTGCTGGCGAGCAGCAGGCCGGGCACCACCCCGGGGGCGATCGGCGTTCCGTGGAGCCCGCCCTCGGCCGGGTCGGAGCCGGCGTGCCCGTACACCTTCCAGACCACGAGACCGACCGCGATGCCGCTCGCGGTCAGCACCACGATGATCCACAGCGAGGAGTACGGGCCGATGTCGAGTGCGTCCGGAAGGGTGTCCCACACCGCCTCCTGGATCCTCTCGGCCAGCTTGCTGATCCCCAGGTACAGCAGCGCCGAGCCGATCCCGACCACCAGCGCGGGCACGCACAGCGGCAGCAGGACCTTCCGGGCGATCTCCGGACCGGCGGGGGGCGGGGTGGGTGCTTGGGTGGCCACGAGCACACCATAAGTGACCAAAAGCCGCATAACATCCCGAAATTCGGGCGGGAGGCGCACCGGTTCCAGCAGATCCTGTTCCACCGGGAGCTCGGCCTCCCGGGCGAACGCGCGCCGGCTCGCCGACCGGGGCTGAGCCTCGGGGCGCGTCTCAGGGCGGGCCTCAGGGGGTGACCCGGGGCGCGTCTCAGGCGCGCGGCTCGATCACCACGGCGGTCCCGTAGGCGCACACCTCCGTGCCCACGTCGGCGGCCTCCGTGACGTCGAAGCGGAACATCAGGACCGCGTTCGCGCCGCGCGCCCGCGCCTGCTCCACCAGCCGTTCCATGGCCTGGTTACGGGTCTCCACGAGGGTCTTCGTCAGGCCCTTCAACTCCCCGCCGACCAGCGACTTCAGGCCCGCGCCGATCTGGCTGCCCAGATGCCGCGAACGCACGGTCAGGCCGAAGACCTCGCCGATCACCTGCCGCACCTGATGGCCCGGCACGTCGTTCGTCGTCACCACCAGGACGTCCTCGTGCCCGCCCTGCCCGCCGCCGTACTCGTCGATGCCCATGCGCATCCACCTCCTGCGCCACAGCGTGGCGCCGGGCCGCGCCACCCGCATCCGGAGCGGGCCGCCGGAGCGGGCGTCCGGAGCGGGCGTCCGGAGCGGCCGCCTGGAACCGGGGGCGTTCACCGCACGTTGGTACCTTGGGGCAGCTGTCCCGTACGACATCCCCCGCCCCCACCGACCGCAGGAGCCCGGAACCCGTGAACACGCTTGCCCTCGGACCGAGCTGGCTGGACCCGGACCATCTGATCCAGACCTTCGGCCTGATCGGTGTCCTCGTCATCGTCTTCGCCGAGTCCGGACTCCTCATCGGCTTCTTCCTGCCCGGTGACTCGCTGCTCTTCACGACCGGCCTGCTGGTCACCACCGGCAAGCTCGACACCCCGCTGTGGCTGGTGTGCACCCTCGTGGTCGCCGCGGCCGTCATCGGCGACCAGGTGGGCTACCTCTTCGGCCGCAAGGTCGGCCCCGCGCTCTTCAAGCGCCCGGACTCCAAGCTCTTCAAGCAGGAGAACGTCGAGAAGGCCCACGAGTTCTTCGAGAAGCACGGCCCGAAGTCGCTGATCCTGGCCCGCTTCGTGCCGATCGTGCGGACCTTCACGCCGATCATCGCCGGCGTCAGCCGCATGAACTACCGCTCCTTCATCACCTTCAACCTCGTCGGCGGCCTGCTGTGGGGCGCGGGCGTGACACTGCTCGGCTCCGCGCTCGGCAAGGTCGAGTTCGTGCACAAGCACATCGAGCTGATCCTCGTCGGGATCGTGCTGATCTCCGTGATCCCGGTCGCCATCGAGATCCTGCGGGCCCGCTCCCAGTCCAAGAAGAACCCGGCCCCGGGCCCCGACACCGACCACGACGCCCCCGGCACCCCGAACCCGAACGCCTCGACGGCCGAGCGCGGCCGCCACGCCAAGCGCTAGGGCCCCCCTTTTTTGGGCTCGGTTCACCTCCGGGCGCCTTCAGCGGGCGTCGACGGTCGACCGTGCTCGGCCTTCGTTCCTCAGGCCTCCGCGCGCGCTTCCTTTCGACGCCCGCGGCGCCCTTCGGCTCACTCGCCCTCGTGGCGCAGCCGGATCAGAATCCCCTGGTCCGCTTCGCCGCGCGGCGGGCCGCCGCCGTGCGCGGGGCCTGCATGAAGAGACGGGCCAGCTCGCTTCCGAGGTTCACGCCGATCGCGATCGCCAGGGCCAGGGCCGCCGCCTTGGCCAGGGACGCGAAGCCCGTGTCCAGGTTGTGCTGGGCGATCGCGAGGACACCGAAGTACGTCGCCGAACCCGGCAGCAGCGGGCCGATCGCCGCCGTCACGTACGGCAGCGACGAGGTGTGGTGGTAGCGGGCGATCAGCTGCCCGAAGAGACCCACGAGACCGGCCGCGACCGCCGTCGCCATCACCGCCGAGCCGCCCGCCGTCACCGCGATCGACGCGTAGACCACCCAGGCCACCCCGCCGTTCAGCGTCGCGAACAGCACCGTCGCCCGCGACTGCTGCAGCAGGATCGCGAAGGTCGCGCACAGCACCATCGACGCCGCGATCTGCACCACCGGCCGCTCGACCGCCTTCAGCGCCCCCTCCGGGTTGAGCTCGGCGTCGAACTGCACCGCCAGGTAGAGCACCGACAGCACGCCCACCACGATCGCGACGAAGAAGTACCCGACTTCGAGCAGCCGGGCCGAGGCCGTGATGTAGAAGCCGGTCAGCCCGTCCTGCACGGCCGCCACCAGCGCCCGCCCCGGGATCAGCGCGAACAGACCACCGGTGATCACCGCCGAGGGCCGCAGGTCCGCGTGCAGCAGGGTGAGCGCCACCCCCATCGCGGCCGGCGGCATCGCCGCCACCAGGAACTGGTAGAACTCCGGCAGCCCGCGCCCCGCGCACAGCCACGCGAGCCGGTCGCCGAGCATCGCGCCGAGCGCCGCCACGAAGAACACCGTCGCCCCGCCGCCGAGCAGCACCGAGGCCGCGCCCGCGAGCACCCCGGCCGCGGCGGTGAGCGCCCAGCCGGGGTACGGGTGCCGGTTGCGGCGGATCTCCGCGAGCCGCCGGTAGGCCTCCTCCGGCGACACGTCGTGCGCCGGGTCGTTGATGTCGGCGAGCAGCACGTACACGGCCGCGAGCCGCGTGTAGTCGGTGCCCCGCCGCCGTACCGTACGGTTCGCCGTCACCGGGTCGTCCACCAGCGAGGGCTGGTAGGTGATCGAGAGCAGCGTGAAGGTCACCGTCGGCTCGCAGCGGTCCAGACCGTACGACCGGCAGATCGCGAACATCGCCGCCTCGACGTCCTCCGCGCCCTCCCCGCCCGCCAGCAGCAGCTCGCCGATGCGCAGGGTCAGGTCGAGCACGCGCGGCACCGGCGGCCCCGCCTCGTCCTCCTTGCGCGGCGCCTCCGGCACCGGCCGCTCGCCGACCGGCAGCCGCAGCATCGTGCGCATCCGGTCCTGCCAGGGCGCGTCCTGCGACAGCCTGACCGTCGGTATGCCGTACGCGGGCGTGAACGCGGGCGGCGCGGGCTGCGCCGACGTACCCGAGGGCGGGGCGAAGGCGGAACCTTCCTGCTCCGGCGACGACTCCGCCGCCAGCCCCTCCGCAATTCCCTCCGGCAGCGCGAACTCCGAGGTCGGATGCTCCTCCTCGGGCGGCTCCGGAGGCTCCACCCCGGCCGGCGGGACGAAGGCGCTGCGCGCCTCGTCGGACGTGGGCTTCCGGTCCTCCGGCTCCTCGTCCGGCGCGCCCGGCGCGTCCGGCTTCGCCACCACTCTGTCCGCCCTCATTCCGGCCATCCCGGCCTGGTACCCACGCGGCCGGACCCCATACGGGCCCGGCTCAAGGCCAGTATGAACGCGCGAAGGGCGGTGCACCTCAGCAGGTGCACCGCCCTCACACAAGATCGGATCAAGCCGGCTCAGTGGCCGCCCTGCTCCTGGAAGCGCTTGTACGACTTCTCGACCTCGGCCTCGGCCTCGGCGCGGCCGACCCAGTCGGCGCCCTCGACGGACTTGCCCGGCTCCAGGTCCTTGTAGACCTCGAAGAAGTGCTGGATCTCCAGGCGGTCGAACTCCGGCACGTGGTGGATGTCGCGCAGGTGCTCCATGCGCGGGTCCGTCGCCGGGACGCACAGCAGCTTGTCGTCGCCGCCGGCCTCGTCCGTCATGCGGAACATGCCGATGGCGCGGCACTTGATGAGGCAGCCCGGGAAGGTGGGCTCGTCGAGGATGACGAGCGCGTCCAGCGGGTCGCCGTCCTCGCCGAGGGTGTTCTCGACGTAGCCGTAGTCCGTCGGGTAGGCGGTCGAGGTGAAGAGACGGCGGTCCAGGCGGATCCGACCGGTCTCGTGGTCGACCTCGTACTTGTTCCGCGATCCCTTGGGGATCTCGATGAGAACGTCGAACTCCACGGGTGGATCTCCTCCTGAATCAACACATGTCAATGCTCGCGACCACGCGCGATGGTTAAGTGTCTCTCACGCACGCTCTTGATCGCGAAAGGGGCTGGTCATCACATGCCGGAGGCGAGAACCTGGCAGCTCGTGGCGGGCTCCGCCGTGCTCGGTCTGGCCCTGGCCGCCGGAGCGGTCACCGCTGCCGGCCCGTGGGACTCCGGTCAGCGTAAGGCCGAGCGCGCCACGGCGGCCCTCGCGGACGCGCGAGGTGGCGCACATCACGCCGGCCCGCCGCCCGCCGCCCCGCACCGCCCGGCCCCCGCCCCCAGCGCCGCCGGCGTGCTGCGCGCCCTCGGCGCCCCGGACAGCGCGGCCGCCGCCGGCCGGACCGGATCCACCCGGACGGGCGACGACCTCGCCCCCGCCCTCGTACCGCTGCTCGGCGACCCCGGCCTCGGCACGCTGCGCACCGCCTCCGTCGTCGACGCCGCCACCGGAAAGCAGCTGTACGGCGAGGGCGCCACCACCCCGATGACCCCCGCCTCCACCGTCAAGATCGCCACCACCAGCGCCGCGCTGTCCGCGCTCGGCCCCGACCACCGCATCGCCACCACCACCGTGGCCGCCCCCGACGGGCGCACCGTCACCCTCGTCGGCGGCGGCGACCCCACCCTCGACCGGACCCGCCTGAAGGCCCTGGCCGACGCCACCGCCCGCGCCCTCAAGACCCACGCCGGCACCGCGCCCGTCCACCTCACGTACGACACAAGCCTCTACAAGGGCCCCGTGCTCCACCCGATCGGGCCCAACGAGAACATCGCCCCCGTCACCGCCCTGATGACCGACGAGGGCCGCACCGGCGGCCACGGCACCGGCCCCGCCCCCCGCACCGCCGACCCCGCCGGCGACACCGCCACCGCCTTCGCCGGACTCCTGCGCAAGGCCGGCGTACGCGTCGACGGCGCCCCGGCACCCGGCCGCGCCGCCACCGGACCCAAGGCCGTCCAGCTGGCCCGCACCGACTCCGCGCCCCTCGCCGACCTCGTCGAACGCACCCTCACCAGCAGCGACAACGACCTCGCCGAAGCCCTCGCCCGGCAGACCGCGCTCGCCCGCAGGCAGCCCGCCAGCTTCGCCGGCGCGGGCAAGGCCGTACACGACGAGCTCGCCCGGCTCGGGCTGCCGCTCGCCGGCGCCCGGTTCGCCGACGGCAGCGGCCTCGACCGCACCGACCGGGTCTCCGCCGCCCTCCTCACCGCCCTGCTCACCCGCGCGGCCGACCCCGCCCGGCCCGCCCTGCGCCCGGTCCTCACCGGACTGCCCGTCGGCGGCTTCACCGGCACCCTCGCCGGCCGCTTCGACACCGGACCCGCTGCCGACGGCGCCGGCCTGGTCCGCGCCAAGACCGGCACCCTCACCGGCGTCAACACCCTCGCCGGCACCGTCGTCACCCCCGACGGACGCCTCCTCGCCTTCGCCTTCCTCGCCGGCCGCACCGACTCCCCGCACGCCGCCCAGGCCGCCCTCGACCGGCTCTCCGCCGCCCTCGCCCAGACCACCGTCGCGACACGCTGACCCGACACGCTGACCTGCCCCCCTGACCCCGGCGAATACTCGCCCGAACCCTCACCGAAGGGGCGCCGAGAACGTACGGTTGACGCATGACGAGCATCGGTGGTGCAGGCACATCGGGGATGGTCGACTGGAATCTCGCCGTCGCGACGGCGACCCGACTGGTGCGCCCGGGCCCGGAGGTGACCCGCGAGGAGGCCCGCGACGTCGTCGCCGAACTCCGCCGCCACGCCCGCGCCGCCGAGGAACACGTCCGCGACTACACCCGCATGATCCCCGAGGGCCACACCCCCGACGACACCCCCGTCCTCGTCGTCGACCGGGCCGGCTGGATCAAGGCCAACGTCGCCGGCTTCCGCGAACTGCTCTCCCCGCTCCTCGACAAGATGAGGGAACGCCGCTCCACCACCCCCGGCGGCACCGTCCTCAGCGCCGTCGGCGGCAAGGTCACCGGCGTCGAGCTCGGCATGCTGCTGTCCTTCCTCGCCTCCCGGATCCTCGGCCAGTACGAGACCTTCGCCCCCGCCACCCGCGAACTGCCCGCCGGCGCCGACGGCGGCGGCCGCCTCCTGCTCGTCGCGCCCAACATCGTCCACGTCGAACGCGAGCTGGACGTCAGCCCGCACGACTTCCGGCTCTGGGTCTGCCTCCACGAGGAGACCCACCGCACCCAGTTCACCGGCGTCCCCTGGCTCCGCGACCACCTCCAGGGCGAGATCCAGTCATTCCTCGCCGCCACCGACGTCGACCCCTCCACCGTCGTCGAACGCCTCCGCGAAGCCGCCCAGGCCCTCGCCGGCGGCCGCCCCGAGGGCGAACAGGGCGAACCCTCCCCCTCCCTCGTCGAACTCGTCCAGACCCCCGAACAGCGCGAGATCCTCGGCCGCCTCACCGCCGTCATGTCCCTCCTCGAAGGCCACGCCGACTACGTCATGGACGGCGTCGGCCCCGACGTCGTGCCCTCCGTCACCGAGATCCGCGAGAAGTTCCAGCAGCGCCGCGCCCGCGGCGCCTCCCGCCTCGACCTCGCCCTGCGCAAGCTCCTCGGCCTCGACGCCAAACTGCGCCAGTACCGCGACGGCGAGCGCTTCGTCCGCGCCGTCGTCGACCAGGTCGGCATGGACGGCTTCAACCGCGTGTGGACCTCGCCCAACACCCTGCCCACCAAGACCGAGATCGCCCGGCCCGCCGACTGGGTGGCGCGCGTGCACCGTAAGGCAGACTCGTGAGACGGGTGCGACGGATGGCGGGAGACGACCCCACCCATCACCCATCCGAGGGACCCTAGACGGCGGGTGAGGCGTGCAATGCTCGGCTGACGGCCAGGTTCTGTCACCATCGACGCACTCTGAGTGACCGAACCCCCCTTTCCGACCGTTAAGACTCCGACCGAGGCACCCCACTCTCTCCACGAAGGGCACCGGACATGGGTCCCCATCCTGCGGTCGCGGCGATACGCCTGGCGGTCCGCCGCGTACTCCACGACGTCCTCACCGACCACTCCGCACAGCACTCCGACGAGCCGGGCGACTCGCGCCCCCTCGTGCTCGTCGCCTGCTCCGGCGGCGCCGACTCCATGGCACTCGCCTCCGCGCTCGCCTTCGAAGCGCGCAAACTCCCCCTCCGGGCCGGCGGCATCACCGTCGACCACGGCCTCCAGCACGGCTCCGGCCAGCGCGCCCGCGACGTCGCCGACCGCATGACCGCCCTCGGCCTCGACCCCGTCGACGCCGTCACCGTCACCGTCGGCCGCGACGGCGGGCCCGAGGCCGCCGCCCGCGACGCCCGCTACGCCGCCCTCGACGCCGCCGCCGAACGCCACGGCGCCACCGCCGTCCTCCTCGGCCACACCCGCGACGACCAGGCCGAAACCGTCCTCCTCGGCCTCGCCCGCGGCTCCGGCATCCGCTCCCTCTCCGGCATGGCCGCCGTCTCCGGCACCGCGGGCCGCTACCGCCGCCCCTTCCTGGAACTCGACCGGCAGACCGTCCGCAAGGCCTGCATCGCCCAGGAACTCGCCGTCTGGGACGACCCCCACAACGCCGACCCCGCCTACACCCGCTCCCGACTCCGCCACGAAGGCCTCCCCGCCCTCGAGAAGGCACTCGGCAAGGGAGTCGTCGAAGCCCTCGCCCGGACGGCCCAGCTGTCCCGCGACGACGCCGACGCCCTCGACTCCTGGGCCGCCGACGCCGAGGCCTCCGTACGCGACGAGACCGGCCGCCTGGAGTGCGCCAAGCTCTTCGGACTGCCCCCCGCCGTCCGCCGCCGCGTCCTGCGCCGCGCCGTGATCGCGAGCGGCGCACCCGCCGGATCCCTCTTCGCCCGCCACATCGAGGAAGTCGACCGGCTGATCACCGGATGGCGCGGCCAAGGAGCCATCAACCTGCCCGGCCGCGTCGAGGCACTGCGGCAGGGTGGCAGACTGGTCATCCGGCAAGGCTGACCGCAAAGTCGCAAGCTGCAACGAAAGTGACCCGGGTGAACGAGAAGGACATGGGCGCCGACCTCCAGTCGGTCCTCATCACCAAGGAAGAGATCGACGCGAAGCTCGCCGAGCTCGCCGCGAAGATCGACGCGGAGTACGCGGGCAAGGACCTGCTCATCGTCGGAGTCCTCAAGGGCGCCGTGATGGTGATGGCGGACCTGGCACGCGCCCTGTCCACCCCCGTCACCATGGACTGGATGGCCGTCTCCTCCTACGGAGCCGGCACCCAGTCCTCCGGAGTGGTCCGCATCCTCAAGGACCTCGACACCGACATCAAGGGCCGGCACGTCCTGATCGTCGAGGACATCATCGACTCGGGCCTGACCCTGTCCTGGCTCCTGTCCAACCTCGGCTCGCGCGAGCCGGCCTCCCTCGAGGTCTGCACCCTCCTGCGCAAGCCGGACGCGGCCAAGGTCGCCATCGACGTCAAGTGGATCGGCTTCGACATCCCCAACGAGTTCGTCGTCGGCTACGGCCTCGACTACGCCGAGAAGTACCGCAACCTCCCCTTCGTCGGCACCCTCGCCCCGCACGTCTACGGCGGCTGAGGACCCCCTTTCGCCGGTGTCCCCGCAGGGGAACCCGCGCCGTCTTCCCTCCGTTGAAGCAAGGGAAGACGGTCGCGGGCACCGATGCTGGGGTACCGTCCGAAGAACAGCTTTTTCACCTCGCAGCTACTCAGCAGCATTCACCTACGGGCAGGAGGGACGGGGCGGCAAGTGCGCCCCGTATGGATGGACGTGAAGCGATACTTCCGTGGGCCGGTCATGTGGATCGTGCTGGCCGTCCTCGCCGTGGTCGTGCTGATGCAGGTCGTCGGCTCGTCCGAGG
Organism: Streptomyces sp. NPDC051909; assembly: GCF_040681095.1. NCBI lineage: Bacteria > Bacillati > Actinomycetota > Actinomycetes > Kitasatosporales > Streptomycetaceae > Streptomyces > Streptomyces sp. NPDC051909. The sequence goes on from NZ_JBFAYA010000010.1 coordinate 206,132, forward strand.
GCTACAAGACGGTGGACACCGGCAAGGTCGTCCAGGCGATCGACAAGAACCAGGTCAAATCCGCACAGCTCACCACCGGTGACGAGCAGGTCGTCAAGATCACGCTCGTCGACGGCCAGAAGATCGACAAGAGCGGCAAGGTCCAGGCCAGCTACATCGGCACCCAGGGCGCCGACCTGGCCGACAAGCTGCAGGAGAAGTTCGAGGCCGGACAGATCGAGGGCGGCTACACCGTCTCCCCGACGAAGCAGTCACCTTTCATCTCGGTCCTCCTCTCCCTGCTCCCCTTCGTCCTCATCGTGGTCGTCTTCCTCTTCCTGATGAACCAGATGCAGGGCGGCGGCTCCCGCGTCATGAACTTCGGGAAGTCCAAGGCCAAGCTCATCACCAAGGACACCCCCAAGACGACCTTCGCCGACGTGGCGGGCTCGGACGAGGCGGTCGAGGAACTCCACGAGATCAAGGAGTTCCTCCAGGAGCCGGCCAAGTTCCAGGCCGTCGGCGCCAAGATCCCCAAGGGCGTGCTGCTCTACGGCCCGCCCGGAACCGGCAAGACCCTCCTCGCCCGCGCCGTCGCCGGCGAGGCCGGAGTGCCGTTCTACTCGATCTCCGGCTCCGACTTCGTCGAGATGTTCGTCGGCGTCGGCGCCAGCCGCGTCCGCGACCTCTTCGAACAGGCCAAGGCCAACGCCCCGGCCATCGTCTTCGTCGACGAGATCGACGCCGTCGGACGCCACCGCGGCGCCGGCCTCGGCGGCGGACACGACGAGCGCGAGCAGACCCTCAACCAGCTGCTCGTCGAGATGGACGGCTTCGACGTCAAGGGCGGCGTCATCCTGATCGCCGCCACCAACCGGCCCGACATCCTCGACCCCGCCCTCCTGCGCCCGGGCCGCTTCGACCGGCAGATCGCCGTCGACCGCCCCGACATGCAGGGCCGCCTGGAGATCCTCAAGGTCCACCAGAAGGGCAAGCCGGTCGCCCCGGACGTCGACCTCGGCGCCGTCGCCCGCCGCACCCCCGGCTTCACCGGTGCCGATCTCTCCAACGTCCTCAACGAGGCGGCGCTCCTCACCGCCCGCTCGGACCAGAAGCTGATCGACAACAAGGCGCTCGACGAGGCGATCGACCGCGTGGTCGCGGGCCCGCAGAAGCGGACCCGGATCATGTCGGACAAGGAGAAGAAGATCACCGCGTACCACGAGGGCGGCCACGCCCTGGTCGCGGCGGCCTCACCGAACTCCGACCCGGTCCACAAGATCACCATCCTGTCCCGCGGCCGGGCCCTGGGCTACACCATGGTCCTCCCGGACGAGGACAAGTACTCGACCACCCGCAACGAGATGCTCGACCAGCTCGCCTACATGCTGGGCGGGCGCGCCGCCGAGGAACTGGTCTTCCACGACCCGACCACCGGCGCCGCGAACGACATCGAGAAGGCCACCGCCACGGCCCGCGCGATGGTCACCCAGTACGGCATGACCGAGCGGCTCGGCGCCATCAAGTTCGGCGGCGACAACACCGAGCCCTTCCTCGGCCGTGAGATGGCGCACCAGCGCGACTACTCGGAAGAGGTCGCCGCGCTGGTCGACGAAGAGGTCAAGAAGCTCATCGAGACCGCGCACAACGAGGCCTGGGAGATCCTGGTCGAGAACCGCGACGTGCTCGACAACCTGGTCCTGGCGCTTCTGGAGAAGGAGACCCTGGGCAAGGAGGAGATCGCCGAGATCTTCGCCCCCATCGTCAAGCGCCCGGCCCGCCCGGCCTGGACGGGCTCGGCCCGCCGCACCCCGTCCACCCGCCCGCCGGTCCTCTCCCCGAAGGAGCTGGCCCTGACCAACAGCGCCAACGGCTCCTCGTCGGCGACGGCCCCGGTCGACACCACCAAGTCGATCGACCTCGCCCCGGAGGACACCCCGGAGCCGTAAGTCTTGGCAGGTCCCGGAAAGACGCTCGGCTGGGTTTCCCAGCCGAGCGTCTTGCGTGAGCGGCTGTACAGCTTGGCGGCGACGGCGGGGGCCTCGTGCCCCCACAGGTTCTGACGTCTCTGATCAGTCGGGTTCGGTCCACCTGGGTGGGGAGGCGTGGGCGTGGAGGTGGAATCCGGCGCCCAGTGCTGCTCCTCGTGGCCGGTGTCGGCTCGTGGTGGGTGTGCTGATCGTGTGCACGCCCTGGTGCCGGTGGGCTGCGCGGGGCAGCCGGGGCCGGTCCGTTGGTGCGTGTCCCTCCGGACGCCAGCCGGCACGTCCCGTGGGTCGTGCCGGGGAGGGAACCCCGCGTCGCCTGGGCGCGGGGCGGTTGGTTCGTGGCCGGGTCGGGCCGGTCTTCGACCGGTCCGCTCGACGGGCCTTCGGGGCGGCTGTGATGATCGCTGCGGTTTCCAGCTTGTCGACCACGGCACGGATGACCATGGTGCCGCTGGGCTTGTCGACGACCGTCTTGGCCTGGTGCGCCAGACCTCGGGCGGCGATACGGCGCCAGGCGCCCTGGTCACGATCGCCTTGCCACCCGCACTCCTGGTTGGGGCAGACAGCCCACTTCCAACCAGGCGTGGTGGGCCGGTCGGGGGCCTTGCGGTGGCGGAGCGGGGTGAGACAGTGCGGGCAGTGCCGGGAGGTGTTGCGGGGCGGGACCGTGACGACGGCGATGCCGGTCTCGGCGGCGAGGTGCCGCAGGCGGTCGGCAACCTGCCCGCGCACCGTCTGGGAAAGGCGGGTGTTGTGGGTGCGGCCCATGCCACCCGCTTCCAGCGACCGTAGGTCTTCCAGATAGATCACGGTTGCGCCTGCGGCGATAGCCTGGTCCACAACCCAGCGGGCAACGGACCACGCCAGCGCGTCGTTCAGGTTCGAGCGGCGCTCCGACACCCGCCGGATCTCCTCCGCGAGCACCGAGTGCTTGCACTCCAAGGCTGGGTCGGCAAGCCGTGTGTAGTGGTCGGTCCTGGCATGCAGACGCTCGCTGACACGGCGAAGCCGGTACTGCTTGGCCAGTACACCGGCGGGCCGGAACTGCGCGCCCGCCCCGAGGGCGGTGATGCGCCCGTCGGCGTGCGGCCGGGCCGCGCCCGCGCTGAGAAGGGTGTTCAGGCCCCAGTCCACCCCCAGCGCCACCGTGTGGCCGCTGCGCTTCGCCTTCGGCACGGGATGGGTGAAGGCGAGGTCGGCGCGGACTCTGCCGCCCGAGGGGGTCAGGGTGGGCAGGTGGAGTACGGCGTTCGCCGGGACCGTCGACGGGAGCGTGATCGGGCAGGCCACCCAGGTCCAGTCCTGGTACGAAGCGGGATCGGGCCGGGTGGGCAATTGCAGCCGCAGCAGCATCCGGTGCCCGTCGTCGGAGCGTTCGACGGTCGCCTGCTGGCCGTCGCATGCGGCGAGCAGCAGCATGCGTGCCGTACGTGGCTCGGGCTCCAGCTCGAACACGTCCACTGGGCGACGCCCGTGTCCACGCGTGAAGGAGACGATCTGGCGGGTGCGCGAACGGATGACGCTGGACGGCAGGTGCTCTCCGCCGGGAATCGCGGCCCGCACCGCGTCCCACTCCTCGGGTGCGCGTCTGTCCGGGGCGGCGGGCCACGCGGCCAGGACTCCGGCCACCAGATCCGCGCGCCACTTCACCGACCGCAGTGCACGGCCGGCCTGTTCCTGGGCCATGCGTACGATCCGGTCGTTCACCCTCACGCCGTCGGTCGGGGCGACGGTCCAGCCCAGGCGACGCAACGCCATCCACGCGTTCGAAGGCAGCCCCCGGCCTCCTGCGTCCAGCCCGGAGGCCAGTGTGTCCACATCGGCGGTGTTCCAGTGCCTGGCCAGCAACGCCCTGGCCATCCCGGCCACCAGATTGGCGCACCAGCCCACCCGCTCCGCCAGAACGGCAGAGGTGAGGACTTCGCCTGTCCCCTCGTCCACGCCGGTACGCAGTAGTACGCGGGTGCAGGCGATACGGGCGACCTCGCCCGCACCCAGCGGCAGCTTCCGTCCCACCGACGCCCTCCCCTCGCCCTTGGTGCCGTCATCCGACCAACGACACCACCGTGAAAGGGTCACGCATTCGGTCCGCGAACTCGTGAGCGACGGAGATGTCCCCATGGCACACCCAGGGGCTGCAGCGCTCGGTGGCGGCCGCGAGGATCGAAGCAGCCGGTCTCCAGGATGCAACTGCGCAGCGCAGCCTCGCATGCAAGGCGAAACGGTTAGCCTGTGGGGGGCGCGGCCTATTTCGCGCCATGTCAGAAGGCAGACGGAACGAGGCACAGATGACCGACCCGGTGACGCTGGACGGCGAGGGCCTGATCGGCGAGTTCGACGAGAAGCGCGCCGAGAGCGCCGTACGGGAGCTGCTGATCGCGGTCGGCGAGGACCCGGACCGCGAGGGTTTGCAGCAAACCCCTGCACGCGTTGCGCGTGCATACAGGGAATTGCTCTCGGGGATGTGGCAGGAGCCCGAGGATGTTCTGACCACGACTTTTGACCTCGGTCACGACGAAATGGTCCTCGTTAAGGATATTGAACTCGTTAGCTTCTGTGAACATCATTTGCTCCCGTTCCATGGCGTGGCTCATGTGGGCTACATTCCGGCCGAGAGCGGCAAGATCACGGGGCTGTCCAAGCTGGCCCGCCTCGTCGACGTCTTCGCCCGGCGCCCGCAGGTGCAGGAGCGCCTGACGACTCAGATCGCCGATTCGCTGATGAAGATCCTCGACGCGCGCGGAGCGATCGTCGTGATCGAGGCCGAGCACATGTGCATGTCGCTTCGCGGCATCCGTAAGCCGGGCGCGAAGACGACGACCTCGGCGGTGCGTGGTCAACTTCGTGACGCCACTACGCGAGCCGAGGCCATGTCCCTGATATTGGCCCGTTAGGGGCGATCTTCCCGCTTTGCTCCATACCATCCCCGATCGGTGGAGTCGATCGCTGATCGGGGGGGATCGGTAGAGGTGCGGGCTACGGCGCGGCCCGCAGCGCCGCCGCGATCTGAGGGACCTCCAGGTCGACGACGACTTCCTCGGCGTCCCACACGCCGCGTGAGGTGATCGCCAGGCCGATGCGGGCCGGCTCGGCGGCGTCGTCGCGGAGCTCGTACTCCTCGCGGGTCTCCTCGCCGACCTCGCCCAGTTCCTCGCGCTCCCAGGCGGCGACAGCGGACGCGCCGACGGGGCGAGGCGGCCGCACGGTGATCCGGGTGATCTGGGGATCGCGCACAGCCCCGCGGAGTACTAGACGAGTCATTCCGAAGTGATCGTGATCAGCTTGTCGATGGGCCAAGGGGCTATTCGATGGCGCGTCCTGCTGGTCCGTGGACATGCACGCCTACTGCCCAAGGCCGGCCTTGCGTCCCTCGAGAAGCCGGCGAAGTAGATGACGCTCGCCGCACAATGGAGGCCGGAGCTGGTGCTGCTTGTCCCGGGCCGCTCACGACAGCTGCTGAATCCCGCCCGGGTTCAACTCAGCTGGTCGCGCACGAGATCAAGGAATGCCTGTCGGCTCGGATGTATGTGCGCCCAGACCTTCTCGTCCTGCGGATCTTCCGGGTCGTCGGGGCCCTTTCTGATCACCTCCTGTACTGCCCAGGCGAGGCTGCGTGCCGCTTCGCTGACCTCGGGCGCGCACAGTACGTGGATCGTCTTCTGCGTCACCCACACCCTGTCAAGGACCTGCCGTGCCCGGGCCTGCCACTGCTCGTCAGCCAGGTTGTGGTGATGCCGATCCACCGCGACTCGTTCTGCTTCCTGCACCGCAGACAGAAATTCGATGAGGTGAGTGAGACGCTCGTTACGGCGCGCCTCGGCAAGTTCACGAGCACTGCGGCGCGCCTCGCCGCGTTCCAAGGCGTGTCCTGCCGAGCGCTGGGTCAGTATCGACATGAGCCCGCCGAGCAGGACGCCGATGAGTGGCGCAAGCGTTGTCCACACAACGTCAGACTATGACATCGATGGCATGGACATGGGGCCGGGGTTCGGGCAATTCCGGGCCGGACAGGGACACGCGGACGGCAAGGTCGTCGCCGCCTTCGACAGCGGCGGGCAGCAGACGGCGGAAGATCTGAGATCTTCGCGTTTTCCTGGTGCTCTTGGCCACAGCGCGGACCGGGAGGTCCGGTACTGGGCGGCCGTGGAGGTGGTGCCCGGTCTCCCGCAGCTTGTCGGCCTACTCAAGCGTGAAGCCGAGCAATTGGGCAGCCCCTGCCGGCGGCCGGAGATGTAGACAGGGCGTCCAAGATCGTTCTGTGACGAATGGCCTGGACGCCCTGCTCACCGCACTGTATGTGAAGATCGACGACGAGATCACGGACACCCGGTGGCTGGGGCGCCCTCCCCGGCTGACCGATTCCGAGCTTGTCTGCCTCGCCGTCGCCCAGGCGATGCTGGGCTTCACTTCGGAGTCCAGGTGGCTGAGGTTCGTCGGCTCCCGCCTCGGCGAGGTGTTCCCCTTCGTGCCGAAGCAGCCGGGCTGGAACAAGCGGCTGCGGGCTGCGCTGCCGCTGGTCAAGCGGGCTGTACGGCTCCTTGCGACCCGCTTCTGGTTCGACAACCACTGGATCATCGACTCCACCTCGGTCGAGTGCGGCCGGTCACGCCCCAGGGTGAAGCGGTCGGACCTGGCCGGCTGGGCCGGATATGGATACTGCACCAGTCATTCCCGATTCTTCTGGGGTCTGCGGCTGTACCTGGTGTGCACCCCAACCGGTATGCCGATCTTGTGGTCCCTTGCGAACCCGAAGTTGGACGAGCGCGAGGTGCTGACGGCGATGTTGGATCGTGAGCCGGACACAGTCACCGACCGCCCCGGCCTGCTGGTGATCACGGACAAGGGCTTCGGCTCCAAGGAATTGAGGGCGTCGCTGTCCGCATCGCCCAACGCGTCCTCGCGCTGGCCGCAGCGATCTGGCACAACCACAAGACCGGACAGCCAATCACACGGTCCCTGATCGCCTACGACCACTGATCACTTCGGAATGACTCGCCTAGTTCACCGGGGCGTGGCCCTGGCCGTTGTGGTCCTCGTCCTCCGGGAGCTTGCAGACGCGTTCCAGGAAGAGGGCGGCGGCGATGACGGCGAAGCCGGTGAGGACCGAGGCGGCGGCGTAGATGGCCTGGTCGCGGCGGGCCGGGATGTCGAGGGAGCCGAGGAGGAAGACGCCCGTGCCGCCGTACATGCCGGCGACCAGGGCGGCGACCAGGGCGCTGGCCTGGCCGAAGACGACGGCGCGGGCGGCCATCAGGGGTTCGACGCCCTTGGCGCCGGGGCGGCGCTCGCGCTGGGCCTTGAGGCGGGCGCGCAGCGAGAGGGCCGTGGCGGTGAGGACGACGGCGATGGCGGCGAGGACGATGGGGGCCGCGAGCGGCACGCTGGGGAGTGTGCCGAGCGCGTCCCACAGGCGGGCGGCGCCCCAGGACAGGATGCCGGCGGCGAGGAACAGTCCGGCGAGCACCTTGAGCCGCAGTTGTTTCACCGGGTGTCCTTCGTGTCGTCCGTCGTGTGCCTGTCCGTGGTGTCTTCGTGGAGCGTAACGACTACTCGGGGAGTCGGAGTTCCAGGTCGGTGCGCGGCACGACGCCTTCGGTGCCGAGGGCGGCGAGGAGGGCGGCGACGGGGCCGTGTCCGGGGAGCTGGGCCTCGGGGTCGACGTCGTGCCAGGGGGCGAGGACGAAGGCGCGCTGGTGGGCGCGGGGGTGCGGGAGGGTGAGGACGGGGTCGTCGGAGACGACGTCGGCGTACGTGATGATGTCGACGTCGATGGTGCGGGCGCCCCAGCGCTCCTCGCGGACCCGGTGGAAGGCCTCCTCGACGGCGTGGGCGCGTTCGAGGAGGGAGGAGGGCGGGAGGGTGGTGCGGACGAGGACGACGGCGTTGAAGTACGAGGGCTGGGTGCCGGGCTCGACGCCCCAGGGCTCGGTCTCGTAGACGTGGGAGACGGCCTTGACGCGGAGGCCGGGGGTGTCTTCGAGGGCGTCGACGGCGCCCTGGAGGGTCTCCAGGCGGTTGCCGAGGTTGGCGCCGAGGGCGAGGACGGCCCATTTGGGGTTGGAGAGGGTGACGTCGGCGGCGTCCACGGCGGCGGTGACGGCGGCGGGGACGGGCTGCACGGTGGGGTCGCTGTGCTGGGGCTTCATGCGCGGCTCCGGGTGATGGTGACGGTCACGTCGTCGAAGGGGACGGTGATCGGCGCGTCCGGCTTGTGGACGACGACCTCGACCTCCTGGACGCCGGCGTGCTTGAGGCACTGCTGGGCGATGCGTTCGGCGAGCGTTTCGATGAGGTCCACGGGCTCGCCCTGGACGACGTCCACGACCTCTTCGGCGACGACGCCGTAGTGGACGGTCTTCGTCAGGTCGTCGTCGGCGGCCGCGGCGCGGGTGTCGATGCCGAGGGTGAGGTCGACGATGAACGTCTGGCCCTCCTCGCGTTCCTTGGGGAAGACGCCGTGGTGCCCTCGGGCCTTGAGGCCGCGCAGCGCGACACGATCCACGCGAATCACTCCTGCTGTCGTAGTTCGGATGGCCACGCAGCCGGGTGCGGACGGCCGGGTGTCCATCATCGAATCTACCCGCGGGCACCGACAGCCGGACCGGGGGCTCCTGACCGGCGGCTCAGTCGGTTGTTCAGTCGGTGGTGTCGTCGGGGTCGGCGGGGTCGGTCTCGGGGATGACCGGGGAGCCGTGGTGGGACCACACCTTCCACCCCTCCGACGTGCGGCGGAAGACGTTGGTGGCGACGACGAGCTGTCCGACGAGGGGTCCGAGTTCGGCGCCGTCCTCGGCGGGTCCGCCGCTGAGGATGTTCTCGGTGCACGTGACGATGGCCACGTCGCCGGCGAGGGAGACCTCGACGTCGGTGAGGAAGAACTGGATGTAGTCGGTGTTCGCCATGATCAGGGCGTACGAGCGGAGGACCTCGCCGCGGCCGGTGAGGACGGGCCAGCCGGGGTGGACGCAGGAGATGGCGGTGGCGCCGTCGTCGAGCCAGAGGTCGGTGACGGTGTCGAAGTCGCCCTGTTCCATCGCTTCGTAGAAGGCGGTGTTGGCGGCTTCTACGGCGGCCCGGTCGGCTTCGCGGGCGTGTCCGCGGTCGCGGGCGTGGGTCACCGGGCTCCTTCGACGGCTCTGGCGACGCGTACGGCGTCGGCGGTGGCACGGACCTCGTGGACGCGGACGGCCCAGGCGCCCTCGTGGGCGGCTATGGCGGAGACGGCGGCGGTGGCGGCGTCGCGTTCGCGGGCGGGCGGCGGGGCGGCGCCGGGTTCGCGGGTGAGGACGTGGCCGAGGAAGCGTTTGCGGGAGGCGGCGACGAGGAGGGGGCGGCCGAGGGCGCGGAGCTCGGGGAGGTGGGCGACGAGGGCGAGGTCGTGGGGGGCGAGTTTGGCGAAGCCGAGGCCGGGGTCGAGGACGATGCGTTCGGGGGCGATGCCGCCGTCGACGACGGCCTCCATGCGGGTGCGGAGTTCGGTGACGACCTCGGTGACGACGTCGTCGTACACGGCGAGGCTGTTCATGTCGACGCTGAACCCGCGCCAGTGCATGACGACGAAGGGGACGTGGGCGGCGGCGACGGTGGGGACCATGGCGGGGTCGGCGAGGCCGCCGCTGACGTCGTTGACGAGGGCGGCGCCCGCGTCGACGGCCGCGGCGGCGACGGAGGCGCGCATGGTGTCGACGGAGACGGTGACGCCTTCGGCGGCGAGGCCGCGGACGACGGGGACGACGCGGCGGAGTTCTTCGTCCTCGTCGACGCGGGTGGCGCCGGGGCGGGTGGACTCGCCGCCGACGTCGACGAGGTCGGCGCCTTCGGCGACGAGGTCGAGGCCGCGTTTGACGGCGGCCGTGGTGTCGAACCAGCGGCCGCCGTCGGAGAAGGAGTCGGGGGTCACGTTGACCACGCCCATGACCGCGCAGCGGTCCCACTCCGGCAGGCCGAGCGCTGTGCCCCGGTCGATCGTCGACGTCGTCGTACTCATGTCTCCAGCGTAGGGCCAGGCCCCGGGGCCCGGCCTCCGGTCAGGCGGCGCGGACCTCGTGCTCGGGCTGGGAGGGGACGATGTGGGCGCAGGGGCGGGGGGCCGGGGCGGGTCTGCGGCGGGTGAAGGGGCGGGGCAGGGAGAGGTTCACGAAGCCTTCGGCCTGCATGGCGGCGAAGCCGATGCGGGGCAGGTCGCCGCTCTTGCGGTAGACGACGAAGCGGGGTTCCCAGCGGGGCTGGAACTTGGCGTTGAACTTGTAGAGGGACTCGATCTGGAACCAGCGGGAGAGGAAGACGAGGAGGCCGCGCCAGACGCGCAGGACGGGGCCGGCGCCGATCTTCTCGCCGCGGGCGAGGGCGGCCCGGAACATGGCGAAGTTGAGGGAGACGCGGGTGATGCCGAGGCGGGGGGACTGCTGGAGGGCGGCGACGATGAGGAGTTCGTTCATGCCGGGGTCGGCGCTGCGGTCGCGGCGCATGAGTTCGAGGGACATGCCGTCGGCGCCCCACGGGACGAAGTGGATGATCGCCTTCAGGTCGCCGTAGGGGGAGCTGCCGGCGGTGTCGTCGTCCTCTTTGTGGGCGGTGGCTATGACCGCCTCTCCGTCGCCGGGGCCGCCGATGCGGCCGAGGGCCATGGAGAAGCCGCGTTCGGTGTCGGTGCCGCGCCAGTCCTCGGCGGCGCGGCGGACGCGGGCGAGTTCGGCCTCGCTCAGGTCGGCGACGCGGCGCACCTTGGTGGTGTAGCCGTTGCGTTCGATGCGCTTGACCATCTGGCGGACGTTGCGCATGGCGCGGCCGGAGAGGGAGAAGTCGGCGACGTCGACGACGGCCTCGTCGCCGAGTTCGAGGGCGTCGAGTCCGGTCTCGCGGGTCCAGACCTGGCCGCCGGTCTCGGAGCAGCCCATGACGGCGGGGGTCCAGGAGTGGGCCTTGGCCTCGTCCATGAAGCGTTCGATGGCGCCGGGCCAGGCCTCGACGTCGCCGATGGGGTCGCCGCTGGCGAGCATGACGCCGGAGACGACGCGGTAGCAGACGGCGGCCTTGCCGCTGGGGGAGAAGACGACGCCCTTGTCGCGGCGGAGGGCGAAGTGGCCGAGGGAGTCGCGGGCGCCGTGCTTGTCGAGGAGGGCGCGCAGTCGGGTCTCGTCGTCCTCGGTGAGCCGGGCGGCCGGGTGTTCGGGGCGGAAGGCGAGGTAGATGGTGGTGAGGGCGGTGAGCATGCCGAGGGCGCCGAGGGAGTAGCCGACGGTCCAGCCGGTGTTGCCGGCGTAGTCGACGGGGCCCTCGATGCCGAACAGGCCGTAGAGGACGTGTTCGAGGCGGTCGGTGAGGCTGGGGCTGCCGATGACGCGGCGGGGGTGGGCGCTGACGATGGCCAGGCCGAGGGCGAGGGAGCCGGCGCCCATGAGGACGAAGTTGGCGAGGGCGCGCCAGCGGCTGCGCGGGTCGGGCAGGGCGGCGAACTGGTCGCGGTGCACGCCGAGCAGGGTGACGAGGGCGAGGGAGAGGACGGCGCCGGTGACGGAGTGGCGCCAGGCCAGCTGGGCGGCGGCGCCGAGCGGCAGCAGGACGACGGCGGCGCGCCAGGCGCGGCGCTTGTTGCGCTTGAGGCCGTGGGCGAGGAGCAGCAGCAGGACGCCGGCGCTGAGGGAGAGGGCGGCGGAGAGCGGCCCGAGGGTGCCGGGGAGGACCTCGGCGGCGGCGTGCATCCTGCTGGCGCGGAACCGCGGGAGGACGCCCGCGGCGATGTCGATCAGGCCGATGAGTGTGCAGGCCGTGCCGACGATTGCCGGGACCTTCTCCGGTCGGGGGCCGCGTACGATCCGGCGCACCCGATTCGGAACCGATCCTGATTTGTCCCCATCTACCGTGACAGACATCGCTTCCCGTGCTTCCCGTGGTTCCGCGAGAGATCGTTGATCCGGCAGGCCGCGGCGCTTGGGCGGGCCGTGCCGGAGGTTTTGCGCCTTCTAGGACGGAGCAGCGATGGGGCGGGTTCACTCGCTCTACGGGAAATCTCAGGGAAAATTCAGGAAGAAAGCTCAGACGTCACATGGGTCTCACCAGCAACAAAGTCCTCGCGCTGGCGGTCGTGCTGGCCGTGGTGTTCTTCGCCGCCACGGTCTGGCTGTGGCCACGGCTCGCGCGCGGCGGCTGGAAGGCCGTCGTGGGGCGGATCGGCATGCTGCTCGCCACCCAGCTGGCCCTGTTCGCCTCGCTCGGGCTCGCCGCGAACAAGTCCTTCCTCTTCTACGGCTCCTGGGCGGACCTGTTCGGCCAGGAGCAGGAACTCGGCGTGGTCGTGGACCACTCGGCCGGCTCCCGGGACGTGCAGGTCGTCGGCACCCAGGCGCTGGACGTGCCGGGCGGTGGGCGTCCCTCGGTCGGCGGGCAGATACAGAAGGTCGTCATAGCGGGCGAGAAGTCGGGGATCGGCTCCCCGGCGTACGTGTACCTGCCGCCGGAGTACTTCCAGGAGCGGTACGCGAAGTCGACGTTCCCGGCCTCGGTGGTGCTGACCGGCTACCCGGGTACGGCGGAGAACCTGCTCAAGGGCCTGAAGTACCCGCGGACGGCGTATCAGCAGGCCCGGGAGAAGAAGATGCAGCCGATGATCCTGGTGATGCTGCGGCCGACCGTGGCACCGCCCCGGGACACCGAGTGCGTCGACGTGCCGGGCGGCCCGCAGACCGAGACCTTCTTCGCCGAGGACCTGCCGAGGGCGATCTCGCAGACCTACCGGGTCGGGACGCACGCCCGGAACTGGGGCTTCATGGGCAACTCGACGGGCGGCTACTGCGCGCTGAAGATCGTGCTGCACCACCCGGACCGGTTCGCGGCGGGCGCCGGCCTCTCCGCGTACTACAAGGCGGCGGACGACGTGACGACCGGTGACCTGTTCCACGGGGACCAGGCGGCGAAGAACCGGGCCGACCTGCTGTGGAGCCTGGACCACACGCCGCCGCGGAACACCTCGTTCCTGGTGACCTCCTCACGGCGGGGCGAGGACAACCTGAAGGCGACGAAGGAGTTCATCCGCAGGGCGAAGGCCCCGGCCCGGGTCTCGTCGATCATGCTCGACAGCGGCGGCCACAACTTCAACACCTGGAACCGGGAGATCCCGCCGGGCCTGGTGTGGATGGCCGGCCGGCTCAGCGCGAGCTGACCTGTTCCGCGTCCACGGCGGTCGTACGGCGCAGAGCGCGGTGGACCCCGGCCGTGGTGAGGGAGCCGAGCACCCGGTCGGGCGCGCCGGGCGCGTGCACCGCGACCCGGCCGGCGTCCTGCTGGAGCAGTACGGCGAGGGCGTCCTTCAGGGAGGCGCCGAGGGGGACGCCGGGGGCCTTTCCGTCGAGGGGAGGCTCCAGGTCCGTCTCGGTGACCGGGGTGACGGCGAGCCGCTTCAGGCCCCGGTCCGCGCCGACGAAGTCGGCCACGTACGGGGTGGCGGGCGCGCCGAGCACGGTGGCCGGGGTGTCGAACTGCTCGATGCGGCCCTGCCCGTAGACGGCGATCCGGTCGCCGAGCCGGACCGCCTCGTCCAGGTCGTGGGTGACGAAGAGCACCGTTTTGCGGACGGTGGCCTGGAGCCGCAGGAACTCGCTCTGCAGGTGCTCGCGCACCACCGGGTCGACCGCGCCGAAGGGCTCGTCCATGAGCAGCACCGGCGGATCGGCGGCGAGCGCCCGGGCCACCCCGACCCGCTGGCGCTGTCCGCCGGACAGCTGCTCGGGGTAGCGATGGCCGTAGGTGCCGGGGTCCAGGCCCACCAGGTCGAGGAGTTCGGCGGCCCGTTCGCGCGCCTTCGCCTTCTTCCAGCCGAGCAGGGCCGGGACGGTGGCGGTGTTGTCGAGGACGGTGCGGTGCGGGAAGAGGCCGACCTGCTGGATGACGTAGCCGATGGTGCGGCGCAGCCGGACCGGGTCGACGGCGGCGACGTCCTCGCCGCCGAGCAGGATCCGGCCGGAGCTCGGTTCGACGAGCCGGTTCACCATCTTCATGGTGGTGGTCTTGCCGCAGCCGGACGGGCCGACGAGCGTGACCAGTTCGCCCTCGGCGACCTCGAAGGTCAGGTCGTCGACGGCCGTCGTGCCGTCCGCGTACCGCTTGGTCACCTGCTCGAACCGGATCATGGTTCCCCATTCTGACCCCTCGCGGCCCGGGTCGTGTGAAGGAAGTATTTCCACATCGTGGCGCTTCGGCCGTCATCCCCGGTGATTGTCGGTGCCGGGGGTTAGGGTCGCCAGACGGATGTCCGAAGGCGAGCGGGGGAGGGGGCGCGCATGGCCGCGGCGAACTGCCTGGTGGCGAACGACTGGATCTGCGGGGAGTATCTGCGCACCCGCGCCCAGGAGTTGACCGACGCCACCGTCCAGCATGTGGGAATCACCACGGTGTCGGTGCTGCTCGGGCTCGCCGTCGCCTTCCCGCTCGCCCTGCTGGTGCGCGCCCGGCCCCGCTGGGCCGGCCCGGTCCTCGGCCTCACCACCCTGCTCTACACGGTCCCCTCGCTCGCGATGTTCTCCCTGCTGCTGCCCTTCCTCGGGCTGTCCTCCGCACTCGTCGTGACCGGGCTCGTGCTGTACTCGCTGACCATCCTGGTCCGCGGCGTCCTGGCCGGCCTCGCGGCCGTGCCCGCCGAGACCCGGGAGGCGGCGAGAGGCATGGGGTACGGGTCGGGCCGGCTGCTCTGGGAGGTCGAGCTGCCCCTCGCGCTCCCGGCGCTGATGGCCGGCATACGGATGGCGACGGTCTCCACGATCGCGCTCACCACCGTCGGCTCCGTCGTCGGCCGTGGCGGCCTCGGCAACCTCATCGAGGACGCCCTGCCCACCTTCTTCAAGGCGCAGGTGCTCGCCGCCTCCGTGCTGTGCGTGCTCCTCGCGGTCGTCGCCGACCTGCTGCTGCTCGGCCTCCAGCGGCTCCTGACGCCCTGGACCCGCGCCCGGGCCGTGGCGGGGGGTGGATGAGATGGCCGTCCTCGCGGACGCCTGGACCTGGCTCACCACCGGCGCCCACTGGACCGGCGAGAGCGGCGTGTGGCACCGGCTCGCCGAGCACCTGTACGTGAGCGGGACGGCGCTGCTCCTCGCCTGCGCCCTCGCCCTGCCGCTCGGCCTCTGGCTCGGACACCTCGGCCGGGGCGGCGCGCTCGCGGTCAACATCTCCAACGCGGGCCGGGCGGTCCCCGTCTTCGCGGTCCTCGCCCTCTTCATGGTCTCGCCGCTGCGCAACGCGGGATACGTGCCGACCGTCGTCGCGCTCGTCCTCTTCGCGACACCCCCGCTGCTCACCCACGCCTATGTGGGCGTACGGG
Source organism: Streptomyces sp. NPDC051909 (assembly GCF_040681095.1). NCBI lineage: Bacteria > Bacillati > Actinomycetota > Actinomycetes > Kitasatosporales > Streptomycetaceae > Streptomyces > Streptomyces sp. NPDC051909. The sequence continues at coordinate 221,408 of NZ_JBFAYA010000010.1, forward strand.
AGGTGGACCGGGCCGTCGTCGAGGCCGCGCGCGGCATGGGCATGTCCGGCGGGCAGCTGTTCCGCGGGGTCGAACTGCCCCTCGCCCGGCCCATGCTGATGACCGGCCTGCGCTCCGCCGCGGTCCAGGTGGTCGCCACCGCGACCATCGCCGCCATGGTCGGCCAGGGCGGCCTCGGCCGGGTCATCACCGCCGGATTCAACACGTACGACACACCGCAGGTGGTCGCGGGCGCCGTGCTCGTGGCCCTGCTCGCCCTTCTCGTGGAGGGGCTGCTCGTGGCAGCGGACCGTTTGCTCGGCCGCGCCGCACGACCGAAGGGATGATCTCTGTGAGCAGGACCTTGCGCAGCACGGGGGCGGCACTGGGCGCGATGGCGATGGCCCTCTCGCTCGCCGCGTGCGGGGGCGGCGACAGCCTGGAGCAGTCCCGGGTCGGGGGCGGGGAGAGCGGGAGCGGCGGCGGTGGCAAGAAGGGCTCGCTCGTGGTCGGCGCAGCCGCCTTCACCGAGGCCAAGGTGCTCGCCGAGCTGTACGCCCAGGTGCTCGACGACGCCGGATACTCCGCGAGCGTCACCACCGTGAAGAATCGCGAGCTGTACGAACCGTCCCTGGAGAAGGGCGAGATCGACGTCGTACCGGAATACGCGGCCACGCTCGCCGAATTCCTCAACGCGAAGGCGAACGGGCCGAAGGCCCCCGAGGAGCGGCCGGTCGCCTCGGGAGACCCCGCCGCCACCACGGAGGCCCTGAAGAAGCTCGCCGAGCCGCGCGGACTGAAGGTGCTCGCGTTCGGCGCGGCCGTCGACCAGAACGCCTTCGCCGTGAGCAGGGAATTCGCGGAGAAGAACAAGCTGACCACGCTTTCCGATCTCGGCAGCGCCAAGCTGAAGGTGAAGATCGCCGCCGGCGACGAATGCGAGATCCGCCCCTTCTGCGCGCCCGGACTGAAGAAGACCTACGGCATCGACGTCACCGGCGTCGACCCCAAGGGAGTCGGCACCCCGCAGGCCAAGCAGGCCGTCAAGGACGGGGTGGACCAGCTCGTCCTCACCACCACCACGGACGCCACCGTGGAGTCCTTCGGACTCGTCTTCCTCCAGGACGACAAGAAGCTGCAGAACGCGGACAACGTGCTGCCCGTCGTCAATGCCGAGGACGCCGGATCGCCCGAGATAGCCGCCGCCCTGGACAAGATCACCAAGGTGCTCACCACGGCGGATCTCGCCGAACTCAACCGCAAGGTCGACGCCGAGCGGGCGAAGCCCGAGGACGTCGCGAAGGCCTATCTGGAGTCGAAGGGGCTGCTCAAGAAGTAGACCCGGGAGAAGCGGAGTCGGACCGGCCCGTCCGGTAAAGGCGACGGGCCGGGGCGGCGACGGCGAGAACTCGCCAAGAGATTGCCAGGGCGACCCCCCATACAGCGCCTACGCACGGTAAATTTCAGGCCATGCCACGTGGACGCCACCGCCATTCCCCACCCCTGCACAAGCTCCTGCCGCCCTCCGCGGTCGCCGGGGCTTCGGTCGTCTGTGCCGCGGGCGCCTGGCTGCTCGGTGATCCCGTGGTGCTGCGACTGCTCGTCGCGGCCGCGGCGGCCGCCGCCGTCACCGGCGCCGTCCTCATGCGCGGTTGGGACCGCGAGGCCGGCCGCCAGGTCGCCGAGCTCGACCGGGCCCGCGCCGCCGACGAGTGGAAGCACGAAGAGCGGGTCGCCGAGCTGGAGTCCGACCTGGAGGAGTCGCGCGAGCTGCGCACCCGCCTGGACGCCAAGCTGCGTGCCAAGCGCGTCGAGCTGGCCGGCCTGCGCACCGAGCACGCCGATCTGCTCCGCCGCTACGCCACGGCCGAGACCGAGCGCGCCAGCGCCCTGGAGGGGCGCCGCATGCTCGCCCTGGAGTCCTCCGCCGCGACCGCCGCCGCCGTCAAGGAGCTCCCGGCCGCCGGATCCACGCCGACGCCCGAGGCCTACCGCAGGGCGGCCGAGGCGCTGCGGAAGCTCGCGGGCGGGACGGACGAGGAGGCGGAGGCGAAGGCGGACCCCGAGCCGGAGACCGGGCTTGAGCCGGTGCCGGTGCCGGCCCCGGCCCCGGCGCCGGTGCCGGAGACGCGGGCGGAAGCCGCGCCCGCGCCCGCTCCCGCTTCCGTTCCCGCTCAGGACGCCGCCGTCCACACCAGGGCCCCCGCGATGCGCCACGTGCCCGCCGCGGCCGCGATCGTCCCGTACACCGCCCGCCGTGTGGCCCGCCCCACCGGCAACTTCGACTACTTCGGCACCCAGAGCACGCAGCCCGCGATCGGCGCCAAGAAGGCCGCCGCCGCGATCGAGGCCGTGCAGGACACCGACCTCGCCGACGTCGTCGGCGAGGAGGTCCTCGCGGCCGCCGCGCCGCGGCCCCCGGAGCAGCGCGCGGTCGGCCAGGTCATCGACCTCACCGCGCACGACGAGACCGAGCAGCTGGACGTGGCGGAGCTGCGCGGCGCGGTCAGCTCGTAACGGCGAGACCCATGCGAAAGGCGCCGGTGGACGATTCCACCGGCGCCTTTCCCATGGGTCCGACGACTGCTTCACGGGTCCGACGGCTACTTGTCGATGTCGCCGACCACGAAGAACAGCGAGCCGAGGATCGCCACCATGTCCGCGACCAGCGTCCCCGGCAGCAGCTCCACCAGCGCCTGGATGTTGTTGTACGAGGCCGAGCGCAGCTTCAGCCGGTACGGGGTCTTCTCGCCCTTGGAGACGAGGTAGTAGCCGTTGATGCCGAGCGGGTTCTCGGTCCAGGCGTAGGTGTGGCCCTCCGGCGCCTTCAGGACCTTCGGCAGCCGCTGGTTGATCGGCCCCTGCGGCAGCTCGTCGAGCCGGTCCAGACAGGCGTCGGCGAGTTCGAGGGCGTTGTGGGTCTGGTCGAGCAGGCACTCGAAGCGGGCCAGGCAGTCGCCCTCGGTCCGGGTCACCACGCGCAGCACGTCCTGGAGTTCCCCGTACGCGAGGTACGGCTCGTCCCGGCGCAGGTCGAAGTCGACGCCCGAGGCGCGGGCGATCGGCCCGGACACCCCGTACGCGTGCACCGTCTCCGGGCGCAGCACGCCGACCCCGCGGGTCCGGCCGCGGAAGATCTCGTTGCCGAGGACCAGCTTGTCGTACACGTCCATCCGGGAGCGCACGTCCGCGACGGCCTGCCGCGCCCGCCCCAGCCAGCCCGCCGGCAGGTCCTCCTTCAGGCCGCCGACCCGGTTGAACATGTAGTGCATCCGGCCGCCGGAGACCTCCTCCATGACGGTCTGGAGCTCCTCGCGCTCGCGGAAGGCGTGGAAGACGGGTGTGATGCCGCCCAGTTCGAGCGGGTACGAGCCGAGGAACATCAGGTGGTTGAGCACCCGGTTCAGCTCGGCGAGCAGCGTCCGCGTCCACACCGCCCGCTCCGGCACCTCCATGCCGAGCATCCGCTCGACGGCCATGACGACCCCGAGCTCGTTGGAGAACGCCGACAGCCAGTCGTGCCGGTTGGCCAGCATGACGATCTGCCGGTAGTCCCGGGCCTCGAACAGCTTCTCCGCGCCGCGGTGCATGTACCCGACGACCGGCTCGGCCTCCCGGATCACCTCGCCGTCGAGGACCAGGCGCAGCCGGAGCACGCCGTGCGTGGAGGGATGCTGCGGCCCGATGTTCAGCACCATGTCGGTGCTCTCCGCCGCGCCGCCGATGCCGACCGTGGTCTCCGTCATGCGGTCAGTATCTCGCGCGGTCACCCTTCCCGGTCAGGCACCCGCTGGACCAGCCACCGGAAGCCGCCGAGGCCGCCGGCCGCCGTCAGCTCGGCGGCCTCGCCCGCCGCGGCGAGGGCGCGGACGTAGCCGGCGGGGTCGGTGGTGGCCAGGGACAGCGGCGGGCGGGTCCCCGTCACGCCGAGCTCGTGCAGCGCCTCGCGCTGGGTGAGCAGCCGGGTGGCGGCGGCTTCGGTGAACGGCACCGCCGCCGCGCACGCGTCCAGGGCGACGTGCGCGGTCAGGTCGCGGCCGCCGTCCGGCACCGGCGGGACCTCGCGCCCGTCCCGGAAGCCGGTGAGGGTGCCGAAGGGCGGCCGGGCGGGGGCCAGGTGCGCGTAGTCGACGGCGACCGCCGTGCTGCCCGCCGCCAGCGCGCCGACCGCCGCCGCCCAGGCCTCGTCGCGGGTCCGGCCGATCTCCGCCCGCTCGCCCGGCTCCCGCAGCGGCCACCAGCGCTCCAGCCACCGCGCGTCCGGGCCGGTCACGACCGGGCCCAGCCGCTCCGTACCGCCCGCGTCGACCTCCACGTACCGCACCGTGCCGTCCTCGTCGGCCTGCGCCACGTCCACCGGCACGTTGTCCAGCCACTCGTTCGCGAAGAGAAGTCCCCGCTCGCCCTCCGGGACCCGCCCGGTCCAGGTGATCCGCAGGTCCAGGCCGGCCGGGCGGGCGGCGCGCTCCACCCCGTACGCCCGGATCCGCAGACCGGCCGGCACCGCGGCCAGGACCCCGGTCAGCAGCTCGCCGCGGCCCGCGCCCATGTCCACGAAGGCGGGCTCGTCGGTGTCCAGCTCCTCCGCCACCCGGACGAGGAGCCGGGCCACCGCGCCCGCGAACAGCGGGGAGGCGTGCACCGAGGTCCGGAAGTGCCCGGCCGGCCCCTCGGGCCGCAGGAAGAAGCCCCCGGGGCCGTACAGGGCCCGTTCCATGGCCTCCCGCCAGCCGAGCCATCCCTGCTTCTCCGCCGTCTCGTCCGTCACGTGCCCCAGTCTCCACCTTGGGGAGTAGCCGCCCGAGCGGAAGGATCGCCCCCACGGTTGACCCCTGCACCTATCCGCTTTCCCTACGCTGGGTCACGTGCAGCGCCTCTACGACTTCCTCCGCAGACACCCGACGGGCGTCGACACCTTCTGGGCCGTCGTCCTGTTCGGGTTCTCCCTGCTGTGGGTGGCCTCGAAGCCCACGGGGGCCGAGGGGACACCCGCGGCGTACGCCGTCGTCGCGGCGCTGTTCTCGCTGGTCGTGGCGCTGCGCCGGCGCATGCCGGAGAAGATGCTGGTGCTCGCGGTGCTGCTCGGCCTCGCGCAGCTCGCCTTCGGCGTCATCCCGTTCATGGCCGACTTCGCCATGCTCGTGATCATCTACACCGTCGCCGCGCACGACGGCCCGCGCTGGGCCTCCCGGCTCGCCCTCGCCGGCGGACTGAGCGCCGCGACCCTCTCCCAGCTGCGCTGGCCGGTGCAGGACGGCGCGGATTCCTCCGCCGCCAAGGTCTTCTTCACGGTCATCATGACCGTGCCCTTCGCCCTCGCCTGGGTCCTCGGCGACTCCCTGCGCACCCGCCGCGCCTACTTCGCGCAACTGGAGGAACGTGCCTCCCGTCTGGAGAAGGAGCGTGAGGCGCAGGCCAAGGTCGCCGTCGCCGCCGAGCGCGCCCGGATCGCCCGCGAGCTGCACGACGTCGTCGCCCACAACGTGTCCGTGATGGTGGTGCAGGCCGACGGCGCCGCCTACGTCATGGACTCCTCGCCCGAGACCGCCAAGCAGGCCCTGGAGACCATCTCCTCCACCGGCCGGCAGGCCCTCGCCGAGATGCGCCGGCTGCTCGGCATCCTGCGCACCGGCGAGCACCAGGAGGCCGGGGAGTACGTGCCGCAGCCCGACGTCCAGCAGATCGAGGACCTCGTCGAGCAGGTTCGCGGCGCCGGCCTCGCCGTCGACTTCAAGGTCGAGGGCACCCCGCGCCCGCTGCCCAGCGGCGTCGAGCTCACCGCGTACCGGATCGTCCAGGAAGCCCTCACCAACAGCCGCAAGCACGGCGGCCCCGACGTCGGCGCCAGCGTCCGGCTCGTCTACTTCGACGACGGCCTCGGCCTGCTCGTCGAGGACGACGGGCGCGGGGCGCCGCAGGAGATGTACGAGGACGGCGGCGCCGACGGCCGCGGCCACGGCCTGATCGGCATGCGCGAGCGCGTCGGCATGGTCGGCGGCACCCTCGACGCGGGCCCGCGCCCCGGTGGAGGCTTCCGTATCAGCGCCCTGCTTCCCTTGAAGCCCGCCTGAAGACCGCTCACTGAAGTACGAGCGGGAGGAGAAGGGCCGACTCCATCCCGATGTCGCGCGTGAGTGTGTGGATCGAATGTGTGACCTTTCCTCTCGGGTGTCGTTAATCGGATTACGAGGTGGATGGGACTGCCCTGTCGGTGGCCTCGCTCCGTTGATCGCAGTAACCGAAGGGGGTGGACCGGGTGATCCGTGCGTACAAGTTCCTCATGCGGCCCACCGCGGGTCAGGTGATCGCGCTCGGCGAGATGCTCCGTGATCACTGCTCCCTCTACAACGGCGCGTTGCAGGAGCGCCGAGATGCCTACCGCCACACGTCGAGGACGACGGTCCGGTACGGGCAGCAGTCCGCCCAGCTCAGGGAGATCCGGGCGTTCGACGCCGAGCGGCACGGTCGGTGGTCGTTCTCCTCGCAGCAGGCGACGTTGCGGCGCCTCGAAAGGGCGTTCGCTGCGTTCTTCCGCCGGATCAAGGCTGGCGAGAAACCGGGTTATCCGCGTTTTCGTGGGGCGGGTCGGTTCGACACGGTGGACTTCCCCAAGGACGGCGACGGCTGCCGGTGGGACTCCCTCCCGCACGACCCGGTTACCCGTGTCCGTTTTCAGGGCGTGGGACACGTCAGGGTGCACCAGCATCGTGCCGTGGTCGGCAGGGTCAAGACCGTCAGTGTCAAACGTGAAGGCAAGCGCTGGTTCGTAGTGCTGACCGCTGAACAGATAGAGCTCGAACCGCTTCCCGCGACCGGAGCCGTCGTCGGCATTGACATGGGTATCGCCAACTTTCTCACCACCTCAAGCGGTGAGCACGTCGCCAACCCCCGCCATGGCCGCAGGGCTGCCGCGGAGCTCGAAGTCGCACAGCAGGCACTCAGCCGCTGCAATCGTGGGTCGAAGCGTCGTCGCAAGGCCGTCACCAAGGTCGCTGCCCTGCACCGCAAGGTCCGGCGTCAGCGCCTGGACCACGCGCACAAGGTCGCTCTCGACCTGGTCAGAGAGCACGACTTCATCGCGCACGAAGACCTCAAGATCCGCAACATGAGGGCCAGCCGTGCGCCGAGGCCTGACCCTGAGAAGCCGGGCGTATTCCTGGCCAACGGGGCCGCCGCGAAGACTGGGCTGAACCGTTCGATCACTGATGCCGGATGGGGGGTGTTCCTCGCGATCCTGAACGCCAAGGCTGAGAGTGCCGGACGGGAAGTGATCGCCGTGGACCCCCGCAACACTTCCCGGACCTGCCCCGAATGCGGGCACGTCTCGGCAGACAACCGGCCCACACAGGAGAAGTTCCACTGCGTCTCATGCGGCCACCAGGCGCACGCTGACGCCGTGGGCGCCCTGAATGTTCTGCGGGCCGGGCTGGTCCGTCGCGACGCCGCAACGGTCTAGCGAGAAGCCCCTACGTTCAGGTGGGGAGGAGTCACCCGCGTGATGCTCGTCGTCGTCGGTGGTGCGGCGGCGAGTGAAGGAGATCTCTGGTCACCGAGGCGGAGGCCCGCAGAGCCCGTTTTGGGCAGCGCTCGCTACCTCAGACACCGGATAGTGGTGGCTAGGTCGTTCATGTTCCGGTTTCGAGGCCCCGGGGTAGTGCCCGCTGCCATAGTTCCTCGACTCGGTGAAGCGTGCGTAGTGCCCCCATGCTGATCCGCTCGGCGACGGCGAGCAACACAGCCGGGTGGAGGCTCCTGTCTGCGTACCCTGGCCGTATGACTGCCTCTGATGCGCCTTCTCCGGTAAGTTCCGTAAGAGTCATGCTTGTCGACGACCAGGTGCTGCTGCGCACCGGTTTCCGCATGGTGCTCGCCGCCCAGCCGGACATGGAGGTCGTGGCCGAGGCCGGTGACGGCGTCGAGGCCCTGGAGGCGCTGCGGAGCACCGAGGTCGACGTCGTCCTGATGGACGTGCGCATGCCCAAGCTGGACGGCGTGGAGACCACCCGCCGGATCTGCTCCGAGCCCGGGGCCCCCAAGGTGCTGATCCTCACCACCTTCGACCTCGACGAGTACGCCTTCTCCGGGCTCAAGGCGGGCGCCAGCGGCTTCATGCTGAAGGACGTGCCGCCGGCCGAACTGCTCGGCGCGATCCGCTCCGTGCACAGCGGCGACGCCGTCGTCGCCCCGTCCACCACCCGCCGGCTCCTCGACCGCTTCTCGCCGATGCTGCCGTCGAGCGGCAAGGACACCGGCCACAAGGACCTCGACAAGCTCACCGACCGCGAGCGCGAGGTCATGCTGCTCGTCGCGCAGGGCCTGTCGAACGGCGAGATCGCCGCCCGCCTCGTGCTCTCCGAGGCCACCGTGAAGACCCACGTCGGCCGCATCCTCACCAAGCTGGGCCTGCGCGACCGGGTGCAGGTCGTGGTCCTCGCGTACGAGACGGGGCTGGTGCGGGCGGGCGGTGCGGGGGGCCGCTGAGGCGGCCTTTCGGACGGACCCGGGAAACGGTGCCGCGGCGGCTCACCGACACATCCGCTTCGACCAGCTCGATCAGCTCGGCCGGCTCGACCGGCTCGGTCGGCTCGACCGGCTCGACCGGCTTCGGTCAGCGCAGGACCGATTCCAGGAAGTCGCTGCCCAGGCGGGCGACCGCCGAGAAGTCCAGCTGGTGCAGCACGTACCGGCCGCGCCGCTGCGTGGTCAGCAGTCCCGCCTTCTTCAGCAGGGAGAGGTGCCGGGACACCTCCGGGGCCGTGATGCCGTACGCGTCCGCCAGCTCGCTCGTCGAGTACGCGCTGCGCGAGAGGTTCCGGCACAGGCTCATCCGCATCGGGTGCGCCAGCGCCTCCAGGCGCAGCCGCACCGTCTCCACGGACTCGGTGCCGCCGATCTCGTGGGCGGCCACCGGGTACTGGATCACCGGCTGCCAGCCGGGCGCGTACAGCGCGAACAGGTGCGGCCAGCCGAAGACGCTCGGCAGCAGTGTCACCGCGCTGCCGTGGGCCTCGGTGCGGCCGTGTACGAGCTTGTCCACGACGATCCGGCGGCCGCCGTGCTCGTCCTCCTCCACGCTCAGCGCCGGCGACGCCGCCGTCAGCGCCTCCGCCAGGCCCTTGCGGCGGAGCAGCTCCGTCTTGTGCCGGGCGTCGGCGGCGAGCTGGACGCGGACCCGGCGCCACGTGTCGCCGAAGAACGCGTCCTCGCAGTCCTCCATCAGGCGCCGGATCCACGCGCGTGTGGCGGTCGGATCCGCGAGCATCCGCTCCACGAACGCGGCCTGGCGCGGGCCGCGTGCCGCCGCGAGATCCAGCGCCCGGCGTCGCGACCACGCGTCGGTGAGGGGCGACGGCAGGCCTTTCGGGTAGTGGTTGGTGCTGCACGAGATCTCCAGGGCCGCGCCCACGAAGGTCTCGTCGTCCATCCGGTCGAGGTCGTCCAGCTCCTCCGTCAGGGTCTCCCGGGGCTGTGCCGGCATCAGGAAGTCGGAGCGCGTCGACCGCCACATGAAGTCGGCCTCCAGGAGCCGGTCCGCCAGCGCCGGCTTCAGCGCGGCGGAGGTCGCCGTCGTCCACGCGTGCAGGCGGGCGTGGTGCGCCGGCTCGGCCAGCGCGTGCAGCGCGTTGGCGAGCTCGGCCAGCGGCGACGGGCAGAAGGTGATCCGCTCGGGCGGCAGTCCGGTGATGTCGATGGTCACGCTCACCCCCCTATGGTGCGGGGTCCGTGGCGGGTGCTGTCGCGCCGTTTGACGACCCGCGTCAATCGGCGCGCGGCGCGGTGGTGCGGTGGTGGCGTGAGGGGCCGCCGCCTCTCCCCGTGTGGGCACGGGCGGCCGCCCCCGCAAGCGGTGCCGCTACAGCCGCGCCAGGAAGTCCCGTACCGCCGCGCGCACATCGGCCGGCGTCCACTCCAGGCCCGGTCCGCCCACCGTCAGCTCCGTCATCGCCACCCCCGGCGGGCCGCCCGCCGGCGCGGGGAACCAGCGGCGGAAGAGGGTCGTGCCGGTGGCTTCCGCCTGGGCGAGCGCGGCCGCGGTCAGGGCCTCGGGGTCGTACGGGAGCCAGACCTGGAACTGGTGGGTGTGCGGGGCCTCCGGGTGGACCCGGAACCAGCCGGGGCCGCCCGGCTCCGCGAGGGCGCCCTGGACCGCGGCCGCCACCACGCGCGCGTGGGCGACGTACGAGGGCAGGCGCGGCAGCTCCTCCGACAGGCCCCGCAGCGCGGCGAGGGCCGCCGGGTACTGCTGGAAGACCTGGCCCCCGTACCGGTGCCGCCAGATCCGCGCCTCCTCGATCAGCTCGTCGGGGCCGGCCAGGGCGGCGCCGGACATGCCGCCGAGGGACTTGTAGAAGGAGACGTACACGCTGTCCGCGAGCCCGGCGATCTCCGGGAGCGGGCGCCCGAAGTGCGTCGTGCAGTCCCACAGCCGCGCGCCGTCGAAGTGGACGACCGCGTCGCGCTCGCGGGCCGCGTCGACGACGTCCACCAGCTCCTCCCAGGTGGGCAGGACGAAGCCCGCGTCCCGCAGCGGCAGCTCCAGCATCAGGGTGCCGAAGGGCTCCGGGTGGTCGCGCACCTCGTCGGCGGTGGGCAGCCGGGGCTCGCCGGTCGGGTGGACCGTGCGCAGGCCGCTGACGGCGGCGAAGGCGTTGTTCTCGTGCACCTCGGGGTGGGCCAGCGGGTGCAGCGCGACGACCGGGTCGCCGGTGCGGGCGGCCCAGCAGCGCAGGGCGACCTGCTGGGCCATGGTCCCGGTGGGGAAGAAGGCCGCGGCGGGCATGCCCAGCTCCTCGGCGACCCGCTCCTCCAGCTCCTCGACGACCCCGTTGCCGTACATGTCGAGGGGCAGGCCGGCGCGGCCGGAGTCGTCCGCCCAGTCCGCGAGCTCGCGCAGCCGCGTGCCCACGGTGCCGTCCATCGGCGCGTTCCACAGCTTGCGCGGGGCGCCGCCCCACACCCGGGCCCGGTACGCCGGGCCCGACTCCTCGCCCGCGGTGGTCTTCTCGGTCTCGCTCTGATCCTCCATGAGCAGATCATCACACCGCCGCCCACACCCTGTGGACAGCCACGGGCGAGCGCGAAACGCTGGCGTAGCATGACCAGAAATCGTCCGGTACCCACCGAGGACTGGAACGGAAGGCCGACCCGAAACCGTGAACGCACCACCAGAACCCCGGCACCCGCAGGCGGACCGCGCCGAGGACCGCCCCGCCCGGCTCACCGTCGGAGTCGTCGGTGCCGGACGCGTGGGCCCCGCCCTCGCCGCCGCACTCCAGCTCGCCGGACACCGGCCCGTCGCCGTCTCCGCGGTCTCCGACGCCTCCCGCAGGCGCGCCGCGGCCCTGCTGCCGGACGTCCCCGTGGTCGAGCCCGCCCAGGTGCTCGCCCTCGCCGACCTGGTCCTGCTCACCGTCCCCGACGACGCCCTGCCCGGCCTCGTCGAGGGCCTGGCCGAAACCGGTGCGGTGCGCCCGGGCCAGCTGCTCGTGCACACCTCCGGGCGGTACGGGGTGCGGGTGCTCGACCCGGCCCGGCGGGCCGGTGCGCTGCCGCTCGCGCTGCACCCCGCCATGACCTTCACCGGCACGTCGGTGGACGTGCAGCGGCTCGCGGGCTGCTCCTTCGGCGTCACGGCGCCCGAGGAGCTGCGGCTCGCCGCCGAGGCGCTGGTCATCGAGATGGGCGGCGAGCCCGAGTGGATCGACGAGGCGAACCGGCCGCTCTACCACGCGGCCCTCGCCCTCGGCGCGAACCACCTGGTCACCCTGGTGGCCCAGGCCATGGAGCTGCTCCGCGCGGCCGGCGTGTCCGCGCCCGACCGGATGCTCGGCCCGCTGCTCGGCGCGGCCCTGGACAACGCGCTGCGGTCCGGCGACGCCGCCCTGACCGGCCCCGTCGCCCGCGGTGACGCCGGCACCGTGGCCGCCCATGTGGCGGAGCTGCACAAGCACGCCCCCGGCACCGTCGCCGGCTATCTCGCGATGGCCCGCGCGACCGCCGACCGCGCCCTCGCGCACGGTCTGCTCAAGCCCGAGCTGGCCGAGGACCTGCTCGGCGTGCTCGCCGCCGAGACCCCGCCGGGCCCGACCGGAAGCAGCGGCACGACCGGACCCGCCGACGGGCCGCAAGGAGACGACCGATGAGCCTGATCGCCGAGAAGAGCGCCGGGCGCCACCAGCCCGGCGAGCTGGTCCCCACCGTCGCGGACCTGGCGGACGCCCGGTCGCGGTTCGGGGCGCCCGGCCGCAACGCCGTCGTCATGACGATGGGCGCCCTCCACGAGGGGCACGCCACGCTGATCAGGGCCGCCCGCGCGCGGGTCGGCGCCGACGGTTTCGTCGTGGTCACCGTGTTCGTCAACCCGCTGCAGTTCGGCGCCGGCGAGGACCTCGACCGTTACCCCCGTACCCTCGACGCCGACCTGGAGCTGGCCTTCGCGGCCGGCGCGAGCGTCGTGTTCGCCCCCTCCGCCGACGAGGTCTACCCCGGCGGCGAGCCGCAGGTGCGGATCACCGCCGGACCGATGGGCGAGCGCCTCGAAGGCGCCTCGCGCCCCGGCCACTTCGACGGCATGCTCACCGTCGTCGCCAAACTCCTCCACCTCACCGGCCCCGACCTGGCCTTCTTCGGCCAGAAGGACGCCCAGCAGCTGGCCCTGATCCGCCGTATGGCCCGCGACCTGAACTTCCCGGTCGAGATCGTCGGCGTGCCGACCGTCCGCGAGGACGACGGCCTCGCCCTGTCCAGCCGCAACCGCTATCTGTCGCCCGAGGAGCGCCACACGGCCCTCGCGCTGTCCCGGGCGCTGTTCGCCGCCCGCGACCGGCTCGCCGCCCAGGCGGCACTGCGCGCCCGCGCCGACGCGCTGCTCGGCGACCCGGGCCGTGCCGAGAACCGCGCCGAGGCGCTGTCCCGGCTCGGCGAGGCCCGTGCCGCCGCCGACGCCCACGCGGTCGCCCAGGCCGCCGAGGGCGGGGGCGCCGAGGCCGTACGGGCCGCCGCCCGTGCCGTACTGGACGACGCGTCCCATGCCGAGCCGCCGCTCGCGCTGGACTATCTGGCCCTGGTCGACCCGGCCGATTTCACCGAGGTCGAGGACGGCCATGACGGAGAGGCGATCCTCGCCGTCGCCGCGCGGGTGGGGACCACGCGGCTCATCGACAACATCCCCCTCACGTTCGGAGTCGTGAAGTGACCGGAATACGGCTGGACGCGCCCGCCCCGGGCTGGTCGATCGAGGCCGACGTCGTCGTGGTCGGCTCCGGCGTCGCGGGCCTGACCGCGGCCCTGCGCTGCACCTCCGCGGGGCTGCGCACGGTCGTCGTCACCAAGGCCCGGCTCGACGCCGGCTCCACCCGCTGGGCGCAGGGCGGCATCGCCGCCGCGCTCGGCGAGGGCGACACCCCCGAGCAGCACCTGGACGACACCCTCGTCGCGGGCGCCGGGCTGTGCGACGAGCCGGCCGTGCGCGCCCTCGTCACCGAGGGCCCGGACGCGGTGCGGCGCCTGATCGCCACCGGCGCCCACTTCGACCGGGCCGACGACGGCACGATCGCGCTGACCCGCGAGGGCGGCCACCACCGCCGCCGTATCGCGCACGCCGGCGGCGACGCGACCGGCGCCGAGGTCTCCCGTGCCCTGGTCGAGGCGATCCGGGACCGGGGCGTGCGCTTCATCGAGCACGCGCTCGTGCTCGACCTCCTCAAGGACGAGGAGGGCCGCACCGCCGGCGTCACCCTGCACGTGATGGGCGAGGGCCAGCACGACGGCGTCGGCGCCGTCCACGCCCCCGCCGTGGTCCTCGCCACCGGCGGCATGGGCCAGGTCTTCTCCGCCACCACCAACCCGTCCGTCTCCACCGGCGACGGCGTCGCGCTCGCGCTGCGCGCCGGGGCCGAGGTCTCCGACCTCGAATTCGTCCAGTTCCACCCGACGGTGCTCTTCCTCGGCGCCGACTCCGAGGGCCAGCAGCCGCTGGTCTCCGAGGCGGTACGGGGCGAGGGCGCCCATCTCGTCGACGCCGACGGGGTCCGCTTCATGCTCGGGCAGCACGAGCTGGCCGAGCTCGCGCCCCGCGACATCGTCGCCAAGGCGATCACGCGCCGGATGCTGGAGCAGGACGCCGAGCACATGTACCTCGACGCCCGCCACTTCGGTGCCGAGATGTGGGAGCAGCGCTTCCCGACCATCCTGGCCGCCTGCCGTGCCCACGGCATGGACCCGGTCGCCGAGCCGATCCCGGTCGCCCCGGCCGCCCACTACGCCTCCGGCGGCGTCCGCACCGACCTGCACGGCCGGACCACCGTGCCCGGCCTGTACGCGTGCGGCGAGGTCGCCTGCACCGGTGTGCACGGCGCGAACCGGCTGGCATCGAACTCGCTCCTGGAGGGCCTGGTCTTCGCCGAGCGGATCGCCGCCGACATCACGGCGCACGGCCCGCACCGCGAGGGCCGCCCGGCGGTGGCCGACACCTCCCTGGTGCTTCCCCTGCTGGACCCCGAGGCCCGGCGCGAGGTGCAGCGCACCATGACCGCCGGCGCGGGCGTGCTGCGCTCCGCCGAGAGCCTGGCCGAGGCCGCCGGGGCCCTGGAGCTGCTGCGCCGCGGCGCCGAGGAGGAGCGCAAGGCCGCCGAGCCGGGCGTGGACTCCTGGGAGACCACCAATCTGCTGTGCGTGGCCCGGGTCCTGGTGGCCGCCGCCCGTGAGCGCGCGGAGACCCGCGGCTGCCACTGGCGCGAGGACTTCCCCGACCGGGACGACGCGGCCTGGCGCCGCCATCTCGTCGTACGTCTGACGCCCGACCGCCGGCTGGCGGTGCACCGCACCGCCGGCGCGGACTTTCCGCCCGTAACCCCCGACGCCGTAACCGTCGACGCACCCTGGGAGCCACAGTCGTGACCACGCCCGAAGAAGCACGTCCGGAGCCCGTGGACGTCCCCCTCATCCAGATCAGCGCCGTCCCGGCCGAGTCCGAGGCCGCGGGCGGCTGCGGCGACGGCTGCGGCTGCGGCGAGGCCGACGAGTTCGAGTGCGGCCTCGACCCGGCGCTCGCCGGGCTGCTCGCCGACGCCGGGCTCGACCCGGTGCAGGTCGAGGACATCGCGCATCTGGCGATCGCCGAGGACCTCGACGGCGGGGTCGACGTGACGACCGTGGCGACCGTCCCCGAGGACGCCGTCGCGACCGCCGACTTCACCGCCCGCGAGGCCGGTGTGGTGGCGGGCCTGCGGGTCGCCGAGGCGGTCCTGTCGATCGTCTGCACCGACGAGTTCGAGGTCGAGCGGCACGTCGAGGACGGCGCGCGGGTCGCGGCGGGGGAGAAGCTGCTCAGCGTCACCGCCCGCACCCGTGACCTGCTCACCGGCGAGCGCAGCGCGCTGAACATCCTGTGCCGCCTGTCCGGCATCGCGACCGCCACGCGCGCGTGGGCGGACGCCCTGGAGGGCACGAAGGCCAAGGTCCGCGACACCCGCAAGACGACCCCGGGCCTGCGTGCCCTGGAGAAGTACGCGGTGCGCTGCGGCGGCGGCGTGAACCACCGCATGTCCCTGGCGGACGCCGCCCTCGTGAAGGACAACCACGTGGTGGCGGCCGGTGGCGTGGCGCAGGCGTTCAAGGCCGTACGGGACGAGTTCCCGGACGTCCCGATCGAGGTCGAGGTCGACACGATGCACCAGGTCCGCGAGGTCCTGGACGCGGGCGCCGACCTGATCCTGCTCGACAACTTCACGCCGATCGAGACGGAGGAGGCGGTCGCCCTGGTCGCCGGCCGCGCGGTCCTGGAGTCCTCCGGCCGGCTCACCCTGGAGAACGCGGCGGCGTACGCGGCGACCGGCGTCGACTACCTGGCGGTGGGCGGCCTCACCCACTCGTCCCCGATCCTCGACATCGGCCTGGACCTGCGTGAGGTCGGCGCCTGATGCTGCTCACGATCGACGTCGGCAACACGCAGACGGTCCTCGGTCTCTTCGACGGCGAGGAGATCGTGGAGCACTGGCGCATCTCCACGGACCCGCGCCGGACCGCCGACGAGTGGGCGGTCCTGCTGCAGGGCCTGATGGGCATGCACCCGCTGCTCGGCGTCGAGCTGAGCGACGGCATCGGCGGCATCGCGATCTGCGCGACGGTCCCCTCGGTGCTGCACGAGCTGCGCGAGGTCACCCGGCGCTACTACGGGGACGTGTCGGCGGTCCTGGTGGAGCCGGGCGTCAAGACGGGCGTCCCGGTCCTCACGGACAACCCGAAGGAGGTCGGCGCCGACCGCGTCATCAACGCGGTGGCGGCGGTCGACATGTACGGGGGCCCGGCGATCGTGGTCGACTTCGGCACGGCGACGACGTACGACGCGATCACGACGCGCGGCGAGTACGCGGGCGGCGCGATCGCCCCGGGCATCGAGATCTCGGTCGAGGCGCTCGGCGTGAAGGGCGCGATGCTCCGCAAGATCGAGCTGGCGCGTCCGCGCAGTGTGATCGGCAAGAACACGGTCGAGGCGATGCAGTCCGGCATCGTCTTCGGCTACGCGGGCCAGGTCGACGGTGTCGTCGCCCGCATGAAGCGCGAACTCGTCGGCCCGGCCGGCGACCCGTCCGACGTCACGGTCATCGCCACCGGCGGCCTGGCCCCCATGGTCCTCGCCGACTCGCAGGAGATAGACGCCCACGAGCCCTGGCTGACCCTGATCGGCCTGCGCCTGGTGTACGAGCGCAACGCGCCGCGGATGTAGGTGCGGGGCCCCGGCATCCAGGGCCGGGGCCCGCCCCCTCATTGCGCCGTACGGCTTCAATCCGCCGCCGCGAAGATCGAAAAGAGGCGGATTTGTCCGATTAGCGCGTATCGTCGGTCCATGCCCACGCCCTACGGATCCCGCGGCGGCATGGCGTTCAGCGCGGACGAGCTGCGGGTGCTCCGACGCGCGCTCGCCACCGCGCTGAACCCTGCCCCCCTTCAGGACGACGACGTGCAGGACTGCCTGCGTCTGGCCGATTCCGTGGACGAGGCCGTGCGCGAGGCCGGGCGCCTGCGTGCGTTCCTCCTCGACGATCTGGCCCGGTACCGCCAGGCCCTGCCCGGTTCTCTCGGCGGCTATCTGGAGCTGCTCCAGGACGCCCTGGCCGCGGGGTACGACCCCGGGGCCGACGACCTCGCCGCGCTCCGCGCGCTCCGGGGCAACCCGACGGCCGCCGGGCTGCTCGCCCGCTGCCGACTGCTGGCGGAACGATCCGTCCGGGCCCGGCTCGCCCGGGTCACCCAGGCGACGGCGCGGCCCCGCGCCCGGCTCCTCGCGCTGCCCGGCGGGCGGGCCGCCGACGAGCGGCCCAAGCCGCCCGCGCCCTCCGGGCCGGCCAGGCCGGGCCCGAAGCCGCCCGCGCCGAGCGAGCGGCCGGTGCCCAAGCCCTCCGAGGTGTTCCCGCCGCGCCGCCGCCCCGTACCCCCGCCCCCGCCCGAGGAACGCGTCGCCGGATAGCTACGCTGGACGCCATGGACTACGTATCCGCGCTCGTTCCCCCCGTGGTGATGGCGATCTTCTTCACCGCCCTGATCGTCGTGATCGTGAAGAGCCAGGGCGGGCCGAACAAGGCCAAGGAGGACGCCGCCGTGGACGCCGCCCTCGCCCGAGCCGAGGCCGCCCGGCAGGACGGCACCCCCGCCCCGTAGGCGCGGCGCGGGCCCGGCCCCGGCGCCCGAGGACGTACGACCGGCAGCGCCCGGCCGTACGTCCTTTTTGCTGTCTCCTGGGGGGTTTCGTCCATATGTGGACGCATATTCGGTGATCTCGCACTAAGGTGGCGCCGTGCCCCGTCAATTGGGAGAGCTGGAAGACGCCGTCATGACCCGCGTCTGGCAATGGAACCGCGCGGTGACCGTCCGGGAAGTCCTGGAGGATCTCCAGCAGGAACGGTCCATCGCCTACACCACGGTCATGACCGTATTGGACAATCTCCATCAGAAGGGCTGGGTGCGCCGGGAAGTCGAAGGCCGCGCCTATCGATATACGGCGGTCTCCACCCGCGCCGCCTACTCGGCCGCGCTCATGAACGAGGCCTGGGCGCAGAGCGACAACCCCGCCGCCGCCCTCGTCGCCTTCTTCGGCATGATGTCGCCGGAACAGCGCGAGGCGCTGAACGACGCCATCCGTATCGTCCAGCGCGACAACCCCGACCCGGCCCCCGCCGACACCGAGGGCGGCGAGGGGACCGAAGGCCCCGGGCGATAACGTCCCCCCATGTCATCCGCGTCATCCGCCTCGCCGGCGTCCCCCGCGCCTTACGCCAAAGCCGTCACCGTGCGCCGCGCCCGTACCTCCGACGTCGCCGCGGTGCGCCGACTCGTCGATCCCTTCGTGCGCCGCGGCATCCTCCTCGACAAGGCGACCGTGACGCTTTACGAGTCCATCCAGGAGTTCTGGGTCGCCGAACGCGACGACGACGCCACCGTCGTCGGCTGCGGCGCCCTGCACGTGATGTGGGAAGACCTCGCCGAAGTCCGCACTCTCGCCGTCGACCCCGACTTCAAGGGCGCCGGAGTGGGGCACCAGGTGCTCGACAAGTTGCTGCACACCGCGCGCTGGCTCGGTGTGCGGCGGGTTTTCTGCCTCACCTTCGAAGTGGACTTCTTCGCGAAGCACGGCTTCGTCGAGATCGGCGAGACTCCGGTCGACGGAGATGTCTACAGCGAGCTCCTGCGTTCCTATGACGAGGGTGTCGCGGAGTTCCTCGGTCTCGAACGAGTGAAGCCGAACACCTTGGGCAACAGCCGGATGCTTCTGCACCTGTGAGACGGGACCGGGGCGGAGTGCTTCGGAGTGCCTATGTCCGAATCGCGCACGTTTCCCGCGATGCCGAGGTTCTGAACCTCTCCCAGGGGTTTGTGTTTTTCCGGGAAAAGCGGTTTCCTTTCCGCGTACTGCATTTTCGATGAAAGGAAATCCGGTGGCACAGAAGGTTCAGGTCCTTCTTGTCGACGACCTCGACGGCGGCGAGGCGGACGAGACCGTGACGTTCGCGCTGGACGGCAAGTCCTACGAGATCGACCTCACCACCGCCAACGCGGACAAGCTCCGTGGCCTGCTCGAGCCGTACACCAAGGGTGGCCGTCGCACCGGTGGCCGCACCGCCGGCGCCCGTGGCAAGGCCCGTGTCGCCACCTCCGGCGGCAGCCAGGACACCGCGAAGATCCGCGCGTGGGCCAAGGAGCAGGGTCTCAACGTGAACGACCGCGGCCGCGTGCCGGCCGACATCAAGGCCGCTTACGAGGACGCGAACCGCTGAGGCGTCGGCCGCTGCTGAGCGCCCGTCCCCGCCGCCGGCTCCGGCCGGTGGGTCCGGGCAGCGGTCAGCAGCCGGGCGCGATGACACTCGGCGGCGGCCACGGCCACCAGCCTGGCCAGGCAGGGGGCGACTCCCTCGGCCGTGCGCCCGCGCAGGGAGGGCCGCAGGGCCGGTAGCGAGGACTCCACCTCGCGCCCCGGCTCCGGGGCCCTCAGCCATACGGAGGGCCCGGGGGGAAACCGGCCGTCCTGCCGAGCTCCGGGGGACACGGGGAGCACAGGGGGTGCGGGGGCGGTCATCCGGCCGTCGGTGCCGAGCATCGCCAGATCCAGTGAGATCCCGCCCCACTCCAGCCAGTCGAGCAGCCCGGGCAGCTCCTCGGCGCTTCCCGCCGCGACCAGCAGCCGCATCCGCCGTCCCCTCAGGGCCACCGGACCGGTCGCCGCGCCCAGCCGGCGCAGTACGGCGCGACCGGCCGTCGCCGGCAGCTCCAGGACGTCGAAGCGCAGCCCCGTGACCAGCTGCACCGGAGGCCCGGCCGCCGTCGCCCAGCCGAGCTCGTGCTCGTACCACCGCGCCAACGCCTCGCCGCCGTCGAGCGGCGAGCGGGGGAGCGGGACGGTGACGGTCATACCCCGGGAACGTCCGCGCGCGACTTTGGTCACGCAGGGTCCTTGATCCAGTGCGTGGAGTGTCCATGATGGGGGCGTACGGGTGCATTCGAGCGCGCAAGGTTGTTCGCCCGTAGCGGAGGGACCCGGGGTGTGCCGCATGGAGTGTCAGTCCTGACGGGTAAGACATTCCATGTGAGGAGGGGCGTCTCGCGGGCAGAAGTCGGGCCGAAGCGTCTCACGTTCGCCATCGGCGTACTGGAGGCGCGGGTAACTGCTTGGCCTGCGGGAACATCGTCTCGCACCATCGAGTTGGAGCATTTGTCGGCTGTTCGGCAGCAGGTCTCCCCAAGAAGTAAGGGGGTGATCCGGACGGATGTCGGCAGTTGGAATGAGCGGTCCCCGCTTGCGGGACTAAGCTGCGGAAGGACAGGGAGGGGATCGACCCCTAACTGACTGACCGCTCTGAGGAGCGATTAACGATGTTCGAGAGGTTCACCGACCGCGCGCGGCGGGTTGTCGTCCTGGCTCAGGAAGAAGCCCGGATGCTCAACCACAACTACATCGGCACCGAGCACATCCTCCTGGGCCTTATCCACGAGGGTGAGGGTGTCGCCGCTAAGGCCCTGGAGAGCCTCGGGATTTCGCTCGAGGCGGTCCGCCAGCAGGTGGAGGAGATCATCGGCCAGGGCCAGCAGGCCCCGTCCGGGCACATCCCCTTCACCCCTCGTGCCAAGAAGGTCCTGGAGCTGTCGCTCCGGGAGGCCCTCCAGCTCGGCCACAACTACATCGGCACCGAGCACATCCTGCTCGGCCTGATCCGCGAGGGCGAGGGCGTCGCCGCCCAGGTCCTCGTGAAGCTGGGAGCCGATCTCAACCGGGTCCGGCAGCAGGTCATCCAGCTGCTCTCCGGCTACCAGGGCAAGGAAGCCGCCACCGCCGGCGGTCCTGCCGAGGGCACCCCCTCGACGTCCCTGGTCCTCGACCAGTTCGGCCGCAACCTCACCCAGGCGGCCCGCGAGTCCAAGCTCGACCCGGTCATCGGGCGCGAGAAGGAGATCGAGCGGGTCATGCAGGTGCTGTCCCGCCGTACGAAGAACAACCCGGTCCTCATCGGCGAGCCCGGCGTCGGCAAGACGGCGGTCGTCGAGGGCCTGGCGCAGGCCATCGTCAAGGGCGAGGTGCCCGAGACCCTCAAGGACAAGCACCTCTACACCCTGGACCTCGGCGCGCTGGTCGCCGGCTCCCGCTACCGCGGTGACTTCGAGGAGCGCCTGAAGAAGGTCCTCAAGGAGATCCGCACCCGCGGCGACATCATCCTGTTCATCGACGAGCTCCACACCCTGGTGGGTGCGGGCGCCGCCGAGGGCGCGATCGACGCCGCCAGCATCCTCAAGCCGATGCTGGCCCGCGGCGAGCTCCAGACCATCGGTGCCACCACGCTCGACGAGTACCGGAAGTACCTGGAGAAGGACGCGGCCCTCGAGCGCCGCTTCCAGCCCATCCAGGTCGCCGAGCCGTCGCTGCCGCACACGATCGAGATCCTCAAGGGCCTGCGCGACCGTTACGAGGCCCACCACCGGGTCTCCATCACGGACGAGGCCCTGGTCCAGGCCGCCACCCTGGCCGACCGCTACATCTCGGACCGCTTCCTGCCGGACAAGGCGATCGACCTGATCGACGAGGCCGGCTCCCGGATGCGCATCCGCCGGATGACCGCGCCGCCGGACCTCCGCGAGTTCGACGAGAAGATCGCCTCCGTCCGCCGGGACAAGGAGTCCGCGATCGACTCGCAGGACTTCGAGAAGGCCGCCTCCCTGCGCGACAAGGAGAAGCAGCTCCTCGCCGCGAAGACCAAGCGGGAGAAGGAGTGGAAGGCCGGCGACATGGACGTCGTCGCCGAGGTCGACGGCGAGCTGATCGCCGAGGTCCTCGCGACCGCCACCGGCATCCCGGTCTTCAAGCTGACCGAGGAGGAGTCCTCGCGTCTGCTCCGCATGGAGGACGAGCTCCACAAGCGCGTCATCGGCCAGAAGGACGCCGTCATCGGCCTCTCGCGCGCCATCCGGCGTACGCGAGCCGGTCTGAAGGACCCGAAGCGTCCCGGCGGCTCGTTCATCTTCGCCGGCCCGTCCGGTGTCGGTAAGACCGAGCTGTCCAAGGCGCTCGCCGAATTCCTCTTCGGCGACGAGGACGCGATGATCTCCCTCGACATGTCGGAGTTCAGCGAGAAGCACACCGTCTCGCGTCTCTTCGGCTCCCCGCCCGGATACGTGGGCTACGAAGAGGGCGGCCAGCTCACCGAGAAGGTGCGCCGCAAGCCGTTCTCCGTGGTTCTCTTCGACGAGGTCGAGAAGGCCCACCCCGATATCTTCAATTCCCTTCTCCAGATCCTGGAGGACGGTCGTCTGACCGACTCCCAGGGCCGGGTCGTGGACTTCAAGAACACGGTCATCATCATGACGACCAACCTCGGGACCAGGGACATCTCGAAGGGCTTCAACCTCGGCTTCGCGGCCCAGGGCGACACGAAGTCCAACTACGAGCGGATGAAGGCGAAGGTCAGCGACGAGCTGAAGCAGCACTTCCGCCCGGAGTTCCTCAACCGTGTGGACGACATCATCGTCTTCCCGCAGCTGAC
Organism: Streptomyces sp. NPDC051909; assembly: GCF_040681095.1. Taxonomy (NCBI): domain Bacteria; kingdom Bacillati; phylum Actinomycetota; class Actinomycetes; order Kitasatosporales; family Streptomycetaceae; genus Streptomyces; species Streptomyces sp. NPDC051909. The sequence goes on from NZ_JBFAYA010000010.1 coordinate 243,910, forward strand.
CCAGGACGACATCCTCCAGATCGTCGACCTGATGATCAGCCGCGTCGACGAGCGCCTGAAGGACCGGGACATGGGCATCGAGCTCTCCCAGTCCGCGAAGGAGCTCCTCGCGAAGAAGGGCTACGACCCGGTCATGGGCGCCCGGCCGCTGCGCCGGACGATCCAGCGCGAGGTCGAGGACAGCCTCTCGGAGAAGATCCTCTTCGGCGAGCTGCGCCCCGGTCACATCGTGGTCGTGGACACCGAGGGCGAGGGTGAGGAGCAGAAGTTCACCTTCCGCGGCGAGGAGAAGTCGGCCCTGCCGGACGTGCCGCCGATCGAGGCGGCGGGCGGGGCGGGTCCGAACCTGTCCAAGGAAGCGTGACGCCGCGCCGAGCCCGTAGCGCGTAGAGGGGCGGCCCCGGGACCGGAATCGGTCCTGGGGCCGCCCCTTCGTGCTGCCTAGGTGACGGTGAGCCGGTCACCGAGGGCGGCGGCGCCGCGAAGGTCCTCGCGGAGGACTCCGTGTACGGCGACCTCCTCCAGCACGGGCAGGGCATGGAGCGGAGTGAGGTCCAGTGCGCTCCCCCGGTCGAGGAAGAGGCTGAGAGTCCGGAGAGCAGGCAGCCCGGCGAGGGCGCCGAGCCCCGGGCGGGAAGCGCCGAAGCCGCTCACCAGGAGGTGTCTGAGCCGGGAGCAGTCCAGCGACCGCAGCACGTCGAGATCGTTCCCGATGCGCTCTCCCTGGAGCGTCAGATAGGTGAGGGGACGGCCGGCGAGCCCGTGGGCGAGGTCGTGCGCGGCGTGTCTCCCCGCCACATGGACCCCGCGGACCTGAGGCCAGTCGTGCAGGGTCCGCAGCTGCTCCCGTGTGCTGACGAGCAGGACCTCGTCGGGGTCCCAGTGCGGCAGCACCTCCCGGGCGAAGGCCTGCGTGGGGAAGACGTTCCACGCGGTCGCGAACCGGTGCGCCTCGCCGGCCTCGGCGAACCGCGCGGCGTAGGGGACCGCCTCGGCGCCGCCGATCCGGCAGATCAGCTGGGTGATCCTGCCCAGGGCGTCGGCCTCCTTCCTCGCCCTCAGCTCCTCCGGTCCGGGCAGCAGCGGCAGCACGTAGCCGCCCAGCTTCGCCAGCCGGAGGGCATCCTCGGAGCTCCGCGGCGGGATCACCGACGTCACCGCCTTGCGCACCCGCCGGTGCAGGCTCTCGTCCAGCCACGCCGCGTGCTGGGCGCACTGCGTCGCCATCACGTAGAGCGTCGTCTTCAGATCCCGCTTCCGGGTCTCGGAACCGGCCTTCAGCAGGCCCTCCACCAGGGTCGGGAGCTCCCGTCGCTTGCAGTGGCCGGCGGCCAGGAGCAGGACGTCGTGCCACTGCTGGTCGTATGCGCGGCCCAGCGGTTCGTCGAGGCTGCCGTCCTCGACGAACTCCTTCGCCGCCAGGAAGTCCTGGAAGGTGCGGTGGGTGAACTGGAAGACGTCGTCCGTGCGCTCCTGGAGGAGGCCGCTGCGGTTGATCAGATGGGTGAGGATCTCCTCCGGGGTGCCCTGGGCCTGGACCCGTGGCATGCCGGGGAGGTCGCGTTCGAGGCGCTGGAGGGCCTGCTCGCGGGTGAACTCGGTCTGGCCGCCGCGGACCAGGCGGACCGCGAGGCGCTGGAGGAGCTGGCGGTGCTCCTCGACCGACATGCGGATGCCGTCGGGGGAGCCGACCCGGCGGCGTTCGTCGCGGGTGCCGAGCAGCATGGTGAGGGCGGAGTCGTACAGCTCCCAGCGGGTCTCGGGCAGGAAGCCCTCCCGTAGCCGGTGCAGGGCGCAGATCACCGCGCAGAGCAGCGGGGTGCGGGCCAGCTCGGCGAGGTTGGGGTTGTGGCGGAACTGCTGGGCGAGGTCGCGTTCGAGCTCGTCGAGGGCGGCCCGGTCGTACGCGTCGGCGTCGAGGCGGGCCGCGTCGTGCCAGGCGGTGACGAAGGCGTCGATGTCCTCGCCGCGCAGCGGCAGCAGGGTCAGCTCCTCGAAGCGCTCGCCGCCCAGCCAGTCGGGGGCGACGGCGTGCGGGCGCACGGTCGCCACGCAGCGGGTGCCCGGGTAGCGGGCGAGGAGGCCGCTGAGCCAGGTGTGGGCGTCGTCGCGGTCGTCCTGGGTGACCTCGTCCAGGCCGTCGACGAGCAGCAGTCCGCGCCCGGCGGCAAGGACCCGGCTCGCCCAGCCGTTCGGCGGGGCGTCGATCATGAGCCCGGCGACGCGGGACAGCTCACCGGGGGAGGGGAAGCCCTCGTCCCGGGCCCGCAGCGACCGCAGGGGTACGACGAAGGGCACGAGCCCGTTGAGCGCGGCGAGCCCGGGCCCGAGGGTGCCGGCGGCGGCGTGCGCGGCCAGCCACCACACCAGGGTGGTCTTCCCGGCGCCGGCGTCGCCGCGCAGCAGGACCCGGGGCCGGGAGCCGAGCAGGTCGTCGATCCGGCGCGGGACGGGGACGGTCTCCCGGGTCCTGGCGGTGGCCTCCAGGGAGATGTACGCGGTGTCGAGGTCCCATTCGGAGGCGCGCTTGCCGAGCTCGTCCAGGCCGAAGATGCGGGTGCGGCGGTAGGCGGCGCCGAGGGCCTCGGCGTACTCCGCCTCGTGGCGCCGGTCCTCCGGATGCTCGTCGACCGGGGACAGAAGGGTGTCGGGAAGCCACTGCCGTACGGATTCCTGGGCCGTGACGGTGGAGAGCGGAACGCACTCCAGGCGGCGGTGGCCGCGGCCCCGGGGGACAGAGCGGACGATGCCGATGAGCCCGTCGGCGGCGAAGACGGGGGCGCCGGAGAGGCCCGCCAGGGGCGAGGCGCCGTCCGGATCCTCGGCGGTCACGGGCGGATGGTCCAGTTCGACGGTGAGGACCCGCTGCATGCGACCGGCCAGGGGCAGCACGGTGCCGGTGAACTGGTCGAGGTCCAGTTTCCGGCCCTCGTACCGCTGGATCCGGGGGTAGCCGAGGATCTCGCAGCCGCGGATCGGGCGGTCGGTGGCGAGCCCGCTGAGCCTGGGTGCGGGGCCGAGGGGCTCGGCGGAGTGCAGGAGGGCGGCGTCGAGGCCGTGGTCCACCCAGACCACCCGTAACTCCACGAGGGGCCGGTCCGGTGCGACGGCCCGGGCGCTGAAGGCGTCGCCGACGACATGGGCGCTGGTCAGGACCAGGTCCGGGGCCACGAGGACACCGCTGCCCTGCTGTCTGCCGAGGACCGCGAGGGCGGAGCGGACGGTCACCGGCCCTCGGTTCCGTCGACGGCGGCGCCGAAGCCGGAGACGTCGGCCTCCTCCTCGTTCCCCACCAGCCAGGCCCCGCCGGTCGCCGCGTTCCGCGGCTTGAGGGTGAAGCCGACCCGGTGGGTCTCGCCGCGCGCGCGGCTCGCGTCGGCGCCGGCCTCGACGACCCAGGCTTTGACCTTGCCCCCGGCCTTCGTCTCCTTGCGGAGTTCGACGGTGAACTCCATCTCGATGTCGCCGACCTCGAAGGAGACGGGGTGGCCGGTGGCGCGGCGGGCGGCGGTCAGGAGTTCGTCGCGTACGGAGGCGATGGCGTCGGCCAGTTCGATCTTGGGCGTGGTGTCGGTCATGACTCGGAAGCTAGTGCGACCGGAGGCGCCGTGGAGGGGGTTCGGGGGGTTCGGTCGCGTGACCCAGGTCGCAATGGCGGGGCGGGCGTGGTGACAAGGCGCACAGGCGTTTCGGACGGTACTAGGCGGAATAGTGGTGGTGTTTCCCCGCGATCCGGGTCTTTCCGGGCGAACCGGCGGGACGTAGGTCCCGGATGGGGCGGAAGCGGGCGATGGCTGGCGTTTCGTGCGCTTCGGGGCGGTCTCGACGTGCGGTTAAACAGGTCTACGCGGGTCGCATTTGTCCGATTTCGCGTCGCTGTTTCCGGAGGGGTCCGGGATCGATTCCCGGCGAGATCGCTACGACGCGATGTCGTAGATGGGGTGTTTTACCCGGGCCGGGGGTCCGGGTTACCAAGGATGAGCAAGCCCGGTGCTGAGCCGCTCTCACGCCGGGTCCCGTTCTGTCCGGAGGTTCTCCCCCGTATGTCGAAGCGCGTCATGAAGCCCAGCATCCGTACCACCGCCGTCGCCCTCGCCGCCGCGGGTCTGGGAGCGTCGCTGGTGGCCGGAGCCGGCTCCGCGTTCGCCGCCGAGGGCAAGGCCGCCGTCGCGTCCACCACGAACGTCGCCGCGTCCGCCGCCGTCGCCCAGCAGGCCGCCACCCAGGCCAAGGTCGCCGCGCAGGCGAAGGCCGCGCAGGTCAAGGCCGCCGTCGCCAAGGCGAAGGCCGCGAAGACCGTGAAGCCCGTCGCCGCCAAGAAGGCCGCGTCCTGGGTCAAGCCGGTCGGCGGCTACACCCTGACCGCCAGCTACAACCAGGGCGGCGCCATGTGGGCGCACAAGCACTCCGGCCAGGACTTCGCCGTTCCGGTCGGCACCTCGGTCAAGGCCGCCGGCGCCGGCACCGTCGTGAAGGCCGGCCCGAACGGCGGCGGTGACGGCCCCGCGTACGGCAACGCGATCGTCGTGAAGCACGCCAACGGCACGTACTCCCAGTACGCCCACCTGTCGAAGATCAAGGTCCACATCGGCCAGAAGGTCGCCGCCGGCCAGCAGATAGCCCTCTCGGGCAACACCGGCAACTCCTCCGGCCCGCACCTTCACTTCGAGATCCGCACCACCCCGAACTACGGCTCCGCCGTGAACCCGGCCGCCTTCCTGCGGTCCCACGGCGTCTCCATCTGACGCTGACGCGACGCCGACGCTGGCGTTACGAGGCCTGCTCGGCCTGTTCGATCAGATCGAGGGCGACCCCGAGGACGGCTTCCTGCTTCTCCTCGGGGTCGCCCTCGACGTTCTGCATGAAGAACGTCCCGGCGTGCAGCGCGAAGATCGCGCTCACGGCGCGGACCTTGTCCTTCATCGGGGCGTCGGGCTCCTGGATGAACTCGTTGAGCGCGATGAAGCGCTCCTTGAAGGTGAGCCCGATGCTCAGGTCGCGCACGGTCGCCTGGTTCTCGTGCATGAAGCGGAACAGCGGGGCCGCGTCCGTCAGGGCGCTGTGGTACCGGCGCAGGATCTCCTTCTTGGTCTCCAGGGTGCGCGGCTGCTCGCCCGCCCAGGCGACCAGCTCGTCGATCGGGCGCGCCAGGTCCTGGAAGATCCCGATGATGATGTCTTCCTTGGTCTTGAAGTGGTAGTAGAGCGCCGCCTTCGTGACGTCCAGGCGTTCGGCGATCTCGCGCAGCGAGGTCTTCTCGTAGCCCTGCTCGGCGAAGAGTTCGAGGGCCACGTCCTGGATGCGCTGGCGGGTGTTGCCTCGGGCCTGGGCCATGTCTCTCGATTCCCTCGCTGACACAGAAACTTACTTGACGACCGGCTAGTTACGGGTCTACTTTCCCCAGTGTAGTAACTAGCCGGGCGGCAAGTAAGGGACGCGAGGGGACGACATGGCAACGACACTGACACCCGAGGCAGCCGAGGGGGAGGCCGCACCCGCGCGCAGCGTCCGCGTCGTCCTCCTCGCCCTCATGATCGCGATGTTGCTCGCGATGCTGGACAACATGATCATCGGCACCGCGATGCCGACGATCGTCGGCGAGCTGGGCGGCCTGGAGCACCTCTCCTGGGTCGTCACCGCCTACACGCTGGCCACCGCCGCGTCGACCCCGATCTGGGGCAAGCTCGGCGACATGTTCGGCCGAAAGGGCGTCTTCCTGACCTCGATCGTGATCTTCCTGGTCGGCTCCGCGCTCAGCGGCATGGCCCAGGACATGGGCCAGCTCATCGGCTTCCGCGTCGTCCAGGGCCTGGGCGCCGGCGGTCTGATGGTCGGCGTCATGGCGATCATCGGCGACCTGATCCCGCCCCGGGACCGCGGCAAGTACCAGGGCATGATGGCCGGCATCATGGCGCTCGCCATGATCGGCGGACCGCTGGTCGGCGGCACCATCACCGACCACTGGGGCTGGCGCTGGTCCTTCTACATCAACCTGCCGCTCGGCGCCGTCGCCCTCGCGATGCTCGCCACCGTGCTCCACCTGCCGAAGAAGGAGCGCGCGGCCGGCACCCGGATCGACTTCCTGGGCGCCGCGCTGCTGACGATCGGCATCACCGCCATCGTCCTGGTCACCACCTGGGGCGGCACCGAGTACGCCTGGGGCTCGGCCACCATCGTCGGCCTCGCCGTCGGTGGCGTCGTGGCCCTCGGAGCCTTCCTCCTCGTCGAGACCCGCGCGAGCGACCCGATCATGCCGCTGCACATCTTCCGCAGCCGCAACTTCACCCTGATGTCCGTGATCGGCTTCCTCACCGGCTTCGTCATGTTCGGCGCGGTGCTCTTCCTGCCGCTGTTCCAGCAGTCGGTGCAGGGCGCCTCCGCGACCAACTCCGGTCTGCTGCTCCTGCCGATGCTGCTGTCGATGATGGTCGTCTCGATGATCGCCGGCCGCGTCACCACGACCAGCGGCAAGTACAAGATCTTCCCGATCGTCGGCGGCGCGTTCATGGTCGTCGGCCTGTACCTGCTGTCCACCATGGACACCGACACCACGCGGTTCGTCTCGGGCGTGTACATGGCCGTGCTCGGCGCCGGCATGGGCTTCCTGATGCAGATCACCATGCTCGTCGCGCAGAACAGCGTCGAGATGAGGGACATGGGCGTCGCCTCGTCCTCGACCACCCTCTTCCGGACCCTCGGCTCCTCCTTCGGCGTCGCGATCATGGGTGCGCTCTTCAACCACCAGGTCCAGAACGAGATGGCCGCCCGCGGCGGCGGCGCCGCGACCGCGCGATCGGCGCAGCTCGACGCCGCGAGCCTGGCCAAGCTGCCGGAGGCGGTCCGCGAGGCCTACCAGCACGCGGTCTCGGCCGGCACCCACTCGGCCTTCCTGGTCGGCTCGGTCGTGGCCGTCGTCGGCTTCGTCCTCGCCTTCTTCGTGAAGGAGGTGGCGCTGCGCGGCACCGGCCTCCCGAAGGCGGACGAGACCGGGGCGGACGACGCCGAGCCCGCGAAGGCCACCGCCTAGGGCGTGTGTCGGAAGTCCCGTCTGCCGGGAGGCGCCCTGCACGCACGCTCGCCGCGTTGTCAGTCGTCGGCGCAGCACGCTGCGCTCTCTCCCCCTGGGCCTGGCGGCCCGGGAGGTGCCCCCACCCTCCGCCTTGCGATCGCACGCACCGGACGCCTCCCGGCCCGCCCTGCGGGCGGACGACGCTACTTCCGACACACGCCCTAGCGGCCCGAACCCGCGCGAACCCGCGCGAGCCGCGTCCGGCAGCCGAACGGCCCCCGGTGTCCCTGTGGACACCGGGGGCCGTCGCCGTGACGGAGGGGCGCTCAGTCGGCCAACCGCAGTATCGGAAAGCTCCCCGTGGTCGTCGGCGCGTGCTCCGGGAGCCACAGCACCGCGATGGCACCGCCCGCGCCGTCCGGGCTGCCCTCGGGCGCGGCGTTGCGGAAGGTGAGCCGGGCGCCGAGGACCCGGGCCTGGCCGGTGGCGATCGTCAGGCCGAGGCCGTGGCCCTGGCCGGCGCGGTCGCTGCTGCCCGTACGGAAGCGGCTCGGGCCCTCCTTCAGGAGCGCCTCGGGGAAGCCGGGGCCGTGGTCCCTGACCCGGACCACCCGGCCCTCGACGGTGACCTCCACCGGGCCGCCCGGGCCGCCCGGACTGCCCTTGCCGTGCTTGGCGGCGTTGGCCAGGAGGTTGCCGAGGATGCGCTCCAGACGGCGCGGATCGGTGTTGACCCAGGACTCGTGGACGACATGGACCACCGCCCCCGGGTCGAGCGCCCGCACCCGGCGTTCCACGAACTCGCCGAGCGCGATCTCCTGCAGCTCGGCCCGCTCCGACGCGCTGTCGAGCCGGGCCACCTCCAGGACGTCCTCGACCAGGGTCCGCATGGCCTGCGCCCGGTCCCGTACGAGCTCGGTCGGACGCCCCGGCGGCAGCAGCTCGGCGGCCGTGAGCAGCCCGGTCACCGGGGTGCGCAGCTCGTGCGCGATGTCCGCGGTGACCCGCCGCTCGGCCTCGATCCGCTCGTTGAGGGCGTCGGTGAGGGCGTCGACGGCGCGGGCCAGCTCGTCGGTCTCGTCGCGCACGACGCCGCCGATCGCGTCCCGTACCCGTACCTCGGTGTTGCCCTGGGCGACCCGGCCGGCCGCGGCGGCGGCCTTGCGCAGCCGCCGCGACAGCTGTCCGCCGATGAGCACGCCGAGCGCGCAGCCGCCGAAGACGACGGACACCGAGCCGATGATCAGCGCCCGGTCGAGGTCGTTCATGATCGTGGCGCTGCGGTCGGCGAAGGGCACGTGCAGGGAGAGCACGTCGCCGTTGGCGAGCGGCACGGCCGCCCACACGTCTGGCGGGCCGCTGTCGTGCTCCTGTACGTACGTGCCGCGCCGTCCGTCGCGCATCAGCTGGTCGAGCTGGGGCGGCAGCGCCGGGTCGTTGATCTTGGTGCCGAAGCGCGGCTCCTTCGGCTTGGAGGTCTCGTAGACCCGCTGGGCGAAGACCAGCCGCCACATCTGCACGTCGCGGGCGTTGTCGAGCATGGAGACCCGGGCCGCGTTGTGGACGACCAGGCTGAGGGTCACCGCGACGAGCGCGCCGACCGCCGCGATGGCGACCGCGATCTTCCAGCGGACCCCGGTCCGGAGGGGTCTCCTCCGTCCGATCCGCTTCCCGTACCGCTTCATCCCTTGAGCTTGTAGCCGAAGCCGCGGACCGTCTCGATCCGGTCCTGGCCGATCTTGGTGCGCAGTCGCTGCACATGGACGTCGACGACCCGGGTGTCGCCGCCCCAGCCGTAGTCCCAGACCCGCTCCAGGAGCTTGTCGCGCGACAGCACGGTGCCGGGCGCCGAGGAGAACTCGAGGAGCAGCCGCATCTCGGTGGGCGTGAGGGCGACCGGTACGCCCGCCCGGCGCACCTCCATGCCCTCGGTGTCGACCTCCAGGTCGCCGAAGACCAGGACCCCGCAGTCCGCGCCCGCCGCGTCGGCGTCGCCGCCGTTGCCGCCCGCGTGGCCGAAGCGGCGCAGCACGGCGCGGATCCGGGCCATCAGGACGGAGCCGTCGAAGGGCTTGGTGACGTAGTCGTCGGCGCCGGCCTCCAGGCCGAGGACGACGTCGATGGAGTCGGCCCGCGCCGACAGCATGATCACCGGCACGGTCGACTCGTCGCGGATGCGCCGGCACAGGCTCACGCCGTCCATGCCGGGCAGCATCACGTCCAGGAGCGCGATGTCGGGCCGGTTCGCGCGGAAGGCCTCCAGGCCGGACAGGCCGTCGGGCATGGCGGTCACCGCGAAGCCGTCCCGCTCCAGGGCGAGCTGGGTGGCCTCACGGATGACGTCGTCGTCCTCGACGAACAGGACATGGGTCTCGGCCATGGGTGGTGGTGCCTTCCGCGTACGCGCTTGATGGTCGTGGGGAACGAGGGCGTGTCTTTCGGATCTTGCCGGGCTCCCGACGCCCGGCACCGGGCCGTGTCTAGCCGGACGGGACCGGCGCCGGCTCGGTGCTGTCGATGCCGCCGTCCCCGACCGCCTTGCTGTAGTCGTTGTGCACCCAGTCGTGCTGGGTGAACCTGTTCCCGGCCCAGCGGTACGTGATCACGTCCTCGCCCGAGGGGAAGGCGACCGGGTCGCCCTTCGCGTACACCTGCTTGGTGACGATCAGGTCCCCGCGGTCGATCGTCCCGTACACCGCCGCGTCCTCGGCCATGAACACGTTGCGGTACGCGTTGTTCTCCTCGCGGTACACGTACGTGCCGATGCCGACGGCGTCGCCGCAGGTCATCACGTTGACGACGACGTCGGGGGCGGAGGAGTTGGTGAGGTTCCCGTACGAGGTGTCCACCGGGTAGACGTCCGCCGTGCACGGCTTGAGGTCGGCCTTCAGCCGCTCGCCGATCTTCGGGTCGTTCTTGATCAGCGCGATCGGGTCCACCCGCTTGGCCTTCAGGCCCGCCTCGTCGCCGGACGAGGCGGAGGGCTTCGGGGTGGCCGGGGCCGTGGAGGCGACCTCGTCGGACCGGGCCGCGCCCTCGTCGCGTGAACCGGTGCCCCCGGTGGAGCAGCCGGCCACGAGCACGCCGAAGGCGGCGAGCCCGGCCACCGCCGTTCCGCTCGCCGCCCGCTCCCTGGCACTGCCAGCCGGCCTCGGGCCACTCAGTCTCAGGCCGCGCACCGCTCCTGCTTCCGCTCGTCGCCTCGTACGGTCGTGCTCCGCTCCAGGACGCCGGCGCCCAGGGCCCGGGCGTCGCCCTCGGCGGCCCTGCTCTCCAGCTCCTGGCGCAGTCGGGCCAGGGCGCGGTGGAGCGTGCTCTTCACCGTACCGGTCGACATGCCGAGCGCGGCGGCCGTCTCCTCGGTGCTCATCTGCTCCCAGTGGCGCAGCACGACCACGCTGCGCTGCTTGGGCGCGAGCACCTTGAGGATGTCCATGAGCAGGGCCCGGTCGGCGTGCTGCTCGGTGGCGTCCTCGACGCGCGCGTCGGGCAGCTGCTCGGTGGGCACCTCTTCGAGCTTGCGGGCCCGCCACCACTCGGTCCGGGTGTTGATCATGACCCGGCGGAGGTAGGCGTCGGCCAGGGACTTGTCGGCGATGCCGTCCCAGCGGCCGTACGTGCGGACCAGCGCGGTCTGCAGCAGGTCCTGGGCGTCCACCGGGTCGGGCACGAGCCGACGGGCGCTGCGCAGCAGCGCGTCCTGCCGAGTGCGTACGTACTCCTCGAAATCGAGCACCTCGCCGTGCGCCATCCCGAACCGCCTCCGATCCCCGTGACCAGCCCTGATCGCTGTCCAGGTCCCTGTCCGGGTCCCTGTTCCGATCTCTTACGCCGACGACGCTACGGAGCGGTTGTCACGGGGCTGTGCGGGGCAGCCGTCGGCAGACGCACGGCTACCCATCGGTTGTGTAACAGCGGATGGAAAGGTTCCGGTTCTACGGTTCCTTCGGATCGAAGGTACGGGCCGGGCCTGGGATCCGGATGTACGGATCGGTCCGGGGCCGGGCGCTCCCGCCGTCAGCCCAGCGGGAGCCGGTAGCGGCCGCCCTCCAGCGGCTCGACCAGACCGTCGGCGACCAGCCCGTCGAGCGCCCGGGCCCGCTGCACCGGCTCGTCCCACACCGCGTCGAGCGCGGCCTGCGGCACCGGGTCCACGGCCTCCCGCAGCACGGCGAGCAGCCGGCCCCGCACCTGCCGGTCCGTGCCCGCGTACGTCTGACCGCGGCGCGGCGGACCGTCATGGGCGGGCTTGCCCGCGAGCAGCCAGGCGCATACCCCGGACACCGGACAGCGCCCGCAGTCCTCGTTCTTCGCCGTGCACACCAGGGCGCCCAGCTCCATGGAGGCCGCCGCCCACCGGGCGGCCGTCGCCTCGTCCTCGGGCAGCAGCTCCCTGGCCAGCCGGCGCTCGGCGGCCGTGGTCGCGTTCGGCGGGTACTGCACCCCGCCCGCCGCCCGCGCGAACACCCGCCGCACGTTCGTGTCGAGCACCGCGTGCCGCTGCCCGTACGCGAAGGACGCCACCGCCGCGGCCGTGTACTCGCCGATCCCCGGCAGCGCGAGCAGCTGCGCGTGATCACTCGGTACGTCGCCGCCGTGCCGTTCCTTTATCGCCACCGCCGCCGCGTGCAGCCGCAGCGCCCGGCGCGGATAGCCGAGCCGGCCCCAGGCGCGCACCGCCTCGCCCGGCGCCTCGGCGGCCAGGTCGGCGGGGCGCGGCCAGCGCGCCAGCCACTGCTCGTACACCGGAAGCACCCGCACCACCGGGGTCTGCTGGAGCATGAACTCGCTGACCATCACGCCCCACGGGCCGGCCTCGGGGCGGCGCCACGGCAGATCGCGGGCGTGCCGGTCGAACCAGGCGAGGACGGGCCCGTGCAGCGCGGCGGGCGATCCCTCGTACACGGCGGCGGCGGGCGGGGCGTCGTGCGGAGCGGCAGGCGCGGCGGCGGGCGCGGCGGCGCGGGAGGAGGAGGCGTCGATGGAAGTCATGGCACTCCGATCCTGGCACGTCCGCCGGAGGATCAGCGCGCGCCGTGGCGCGCACCCACGGGGCGCGCGGAGGCGTGCGAGAGCACCCCGCGTCCCACGCACCACACCACCGCGCCGTTACGGCTCGCCCTGGCGGTCTCCACCAGGGCGAGGACCGGGCGCCGGCCCGCCTTCACGGCCACGAACGCCACCGCGCCGCCGACGAGCAGGCCGACCGTGACGTCGTGCGGGTAGTGCACGCCGACGAAGACCCGGGAGAAGGCCATGAGGAGCGCCATCGGCGCGGTCAGCCACACCATTCCGCGCCAGGACAGCGCGAGCGCGACGGCCGCGGCTCCGGCGATCGCCGAGTGGTTGCTGGGGAAGGACCAGTCGCCGTGCGGCGGGCACGCGACGAGCGAGACGGGCGCCCCGGCCACCGCCCGGCACGGACGCTCCTCGTCCACCAGGGACTTGAGGCCCTCGCTCACCACATAGCCGAAGGCGGTCGCGAGCGGGGCGAGCAGCGCGAGCGCCATGGCGTCGGAGGAACCCCGGCGCGAACGCCACCAGCCGGCCACGAACAGCACCCCGAAGAGCAGCAGCCCGAGTTCGGTCCACACCTCCGCGATCTTCTGGAACCAGTGCGGGGTGGTGTGGGCGAACTCGCTGATGTCGAGATACAGGCCGTCGGAGAGCTGGGGGAGGTTGTCCATGGTCGACGACGGTATCCGGCCCCGGAAGTACCTGCGGAAGCGCCCGCGGAAGCGCACGCGGAACCGCACGCGGAAGGGAATGCGGATGTGATCATCGGCAAAACTTGGCGCCTGGAGCGGCATGGGGGGCGGGAGTTGGCCCCGATCTCTCGTAAGGTTCGTGGCGTGGGATCACTGCGCAATCCGGTCGGGCCGCTTCCCTCCTCCATCTACTGGCGTCGGAGGGCCGTGGCGCTGTGCCTGGTTGCCCTGCTCGCACTGATCGCGGTGTGGGCCGTCACCTCCGGTGGCGGCGGCGGGGGCAAGAAGACCAATGACGCCGCCAACGGCTCCTCGCCCGCCCCTTCCATCACTCCCGGCCCCTCCGGCACCGGACCGGCGATCAGCCAACAGCCCGGCGGCCGCGACGAGTCGGGGGACTCCGGCGACGCGGACGGCGCGGGCGGCGACGGCTCCGGCGACGGCTCCGGTGCCGGTGACGGCGGTACGGACGCGGGCGCGGGCGGCGCGGACGCCGGGGTCTCGGGCGGCGGCAAGAACGGCGACACGGACGGCGCGGGCGGCGACGGCGGCGCGGGCAGCGGCGCCGGACAGCAGGTTCCGGCCGATTCCCCGCTGCCGAACTGCACCGCCGGGGCGCTGCAGTTGAGCTTCCGCAGCGCCAGACTGGCCTACGGGCCGGGCGAGAAGCCGCGCTTCCTGCTGACCGTCAAGAACACCTCGGCCGCCGACTGCAAGACCGATCTCGGCCCGAAGAGCGCGGTGTTGACGGTCCGTGACACCAAGGGCGTGCTGTGGTCCTCCAAGGACTGCCCGGCCGCCGCGGCCCCGCTGTTCCTCAAGGTCCCCGCCAGGGCCACGATCACCCACACCGTGGAGTGGGACCGCGGGCGCAGCGCCCCGCAGTGCGCGAGCGCCCCGGCCGGCGAGGCCGCCCCGGGCAACTACCTGGCGGAGGCGGCGGTGCCGGGCCTGAAGGTGTCGCCGGTGGCGTTCCGGCTCGACAAGGACTGAGCGCCGGTACACGGACAGACATGGAGAGGCCCCGGGAGCGATCCCGGGGCCTCTCCGGCGTCACACCGTGAGGGAGCGGATCAGACGTAGCGCTCCAGGATCGAGGACTCCGCGAGCCGCGACAGGCCCTCGCGGACGCTGCGCGCCCGGGCCTCGCCGACGCCGTCCACGGTCTGCAGGTCGTCCACGCTCGCCGCGAGCAGCTTCTGCAGCCCGCCGAAGTGCTCCACCAGCCGCTCGATGATCGCGCCGGGCAGCCGCGGCACCTTGGCGAGCAGCCGGTAGCCGCGCGGCGAGACCGCCGAGTCCAGGGTCTCCATGGAGCCGCTGTAGCCGAGGGCGCGCGCCACTATCGGAAGTTCGAGCAGCTCGGCGTGGGTCAGCGCGTCCAGCTCGGTCAACGCCTCCGGGACGGTGCGGGAGCGCTTGGCGGTGGGCTCCGGCACGTAGTCGCGGATGACCAGCTCGCGCTCCGGCTCCACGCCCGCGATCAGCTCGTCCAGCTGGAGCGACAGCAGCCGGCCGTCGGTGCCGAGCTCCACCACGTACTCGGCGATCTCGGTGGCGATCCGGCGCACCATCTCCAGGCGCTGCGCGACCGCGGTCACGTCCCGGACGGTCACCAGGTCCTCGATCTCCAGGGCGGAGAGCGTGCCGGCCACCTCGTCCAGGCGCAGCTTGTAGCGCTCCAGGGTCGCGAGCGCCTGGTTGGCGCGGGACAGGATCGCGCCCGACTCCTCCAGGACCCGGCGCTCCCCGTTCACGTACAGGGCGATCAGGCGCATCGACTGGGAGACGGAGACGACGGGGAAGCCGCACTGCTTGGACACCCGGTCGGCGGTGCGGTGCCGGGTGCCGGTCTCCTCGGTGGGGATCGACGCGTCCGGGACCAGCTGCACACCGGCCCGCAGGATCTTCGAGATGTCCTTGTCGAGGACGATGGCCCCGTCGAGCTTGCACAGCTCGCGCAGCCGGGTCGCCGTGAAGTCGACGTCGATGACGAAACCGCCGGTGCACATCGACTCGACGGTCTTGTCCATGCCGAGCACGATCAGACCGCCGGTGTTGCCGCGGAGGATGCGTTCGAGCCCGTCGCGGAGGGCGGTGCCGGGGGCGACGGCGCTGAGCGACGCACGCATCAGTGCCTCGTTGTCCTTGGCTGCCACTAGACTCCTCCGGCTCGTACGGATGGGCGAGACCAGGGCAAAGTCTAGCGACACCGCCCCGCCGCCCAGGGCCCCGCGCCGCAAGCGCTTCGCGCCCGCACACCGCGAAGCCCCGCCGGAGGGCCCCCGCGGACCGCCCCGAACCGGGCCCGGCCCGGCTCCCGGACCCCCGCCGGAGACTCCCGCCGCGCGCCTAGGCCGTGTCTGACAAATCCCGCCTGGCGCGCGACGCCCGGCACGCACACGCGCTGCGTTGTCGGAGTCATCCAAGTACGTCCAGTACGAG